>NZ_NBCN01000002.1:0-527975 GCF_002099185.1 Streptomyces sp. CB03238
AGGTACCTCGCTCCTGCGAGCACCTCCCCACGCTTGACGACCAATAGGAGCATCAACGCGGGTCAGGTTCCGGGCTTGCGCCCGTAGACGTACACGTCGTCGCCGTTCCTCAGGAGGTTCCAGTACGCCTTCGCGTCGGCCGGGCGCATGTTCACGCAGCCACGGGAACCCGGCGGGTTGTACATGGACTTGGTGACGGAGTGGAAGGCCTGTCCGCCGTCGAAGAACTGGGCGTACGGCATCCGGACGTCGTAGAGCGTCGACCAGTGGTCGATGTTGCGGTAGTAGATCTTCCTCGCGCCGGTACGGGTCTCGTCGCCGTCGCGGCCGGTCCGCACCGGGACCGGCCCGTACGTCAGCTTGGTGCCGTCCTGGATCCAGCTCAGCTGCCGCGTCAGGTCCACGCACGCGATGCGCCCCTTGTCGGTGGGGCACTTCCCCGCCGCGTTGGGGTTCTTCCCCGCCGCCCGCTGCTGGAGGATCGTGTTCATCGTGCGCCAGGTGATCTCCCCGGCGTATCCGACGGTCGGCGTGATCCCGTGCCAGCGCTGGAACGTCTGTATCGCCTTGCAGTCGGCCGGCGACTGCTTCCCGTCCACCGGCCGGCCCATGAACTTTTCCACCTGCCTCTGGTACGGCCCCGTCTGCGTCGTACAGGACGCCGCCTGGGCGGGCGCCGCCCCCAGCGCGACCGTCAACGGCACGACCAGTGCGGTCAGTCCGAGCGTGACCCCTGCCCGTCTGCGTATGCGTGTCCCACCCACGTACACCAACTCCCCCTTGAGCCCGGTGCGGTAGTTATGCCCGTAGGACGCGCGGGGAAGCGGTGTGGTTGTACGTTTCGCGAGACTTGCGGTTCTGTACGCGCGCGGCGTGCGTCCCGTACAGGGTGAGGGAGACCACCCCGAGGACGGCGACCAGCCCCAGCAGGACCGTCCCCGCCCAGCCGCCCGCGTGGAAGGCGACCGCGCCGAGCGTGCCGCCCGCGCTGCTGCCCAGGTAGTACGCCGACTGGTACAGCGCCGACGCCTGCGCCCGGCCCGTCTTCGCGGTACGGCTCACGGAGGAGGAGGCGACCGCGTGACCGGCGAAGAACCCGGCCGTGATCAGGACCAGGCCGAGCAGCACGCCCGCCAGCGCGTCCGACAGGGACAGCAGCAGGCCCGCCGCCGTCGTGGCCACCGCCAGGTACAGCGCCCCGCGCCGCCCCATCCGGCCGACCAGCTTGCCGGCCGCGGCCGACGACACCGTACCGACCAGGTAGACGAGGAAGATCGAACCGATGACGCCCTGCGGGAGCGAGAACGGCGCCTCGACGAGCCGGTAGCCGATCACCGTGTACACGGCGCCGAAGACGGTCATGAACAGCGCGCCGATCGCGTACAGCCGCATCAGCAGCGGGTCCGACAGGTGTGTGCCGACCGTCCGCGCCAGCGTGCGCGGGCTGAGCGAGCCGGTGGCGAAGTGCCGCGCCTTGGGGATCATCAGCCGGAACACCACCGCGCACACCAGCGCCATCAGCCCCACCGCGGCGAGCGCCGCCCGCCAGCCCCACAGCTGGGCCGCCCAGCCGGTGACGATCCGGCCGCTCATACCGCCGATGCTGTTGCCCGCCACGAACAGGCCGATCGCCGCGACCAGCGCCTTGGGCCGTACCTCCTCCGCCAGGTACGCCATCGCCGACGCGGGCAGGCCCGCGAGCGCGGCGCCCTGCACGGCGCGCAGCGCCACCAGCCACTCCAGGCTCGGCGCGAACGGCACCAGCAGGCCGAGGGCGACGGCGACCGCGAGGGAGGCGGTCATCATCGTGCGGCGGCCGAACCGCTCGGACAGGGCGCTCAGCGGCAGGACGCACAGGGCGAGCGCGCCGGTCGCGGCGGACACGGTCCAACTGGCGGCCGAGGCGCTCACGCCGAAGTCGGCGGAGACGGCCGGGAGCAGGGCCTGCGTCGCGTAGAGGAGGGCGAAGGTGGCGACTCCGGCGGCGAAGAGCGCGAAGCTCATCCGGCGGTAGCCGGGGCGGCCGGGGGAAAGGCGAGTGTCGGCGACCGCGTCGGTGGCGGCCGCCTTGGTACTGGCGGAAGGCATGTCTCGACCGTAGGCACCCCCGCTTCATGCGTCCAATGCATGGAACGGCTTTAATCGTTCCCATGGCGCATAACCACAGCTCACGGGAGTGGCTGTCACCGAACAGTAACGAAGAAGACATGGGGCTGCTGCTTGCGCCGCGGCTCGCGTACTTCGCGGCGGTCGCCCGCCACGAGCATGTGACGCGCGCCGCGCAGGAGATCGGCGTGCCGCAGTCGACGCTGTCGCGGGCCATGGTCCGACTCGAACAGGACCTGGGTGTGGCGCTGTTCGCCCGGAAGGGCCGCACCGTCTCGCTCACCCCGGCGGGGCGCACCTTCCTGGCGTCCGCCGAGCGGGCGCTGGCGGAGGTGGAGCGGTCCGCCGACGCGGTACGGGCGGACGCGGACCCCTCGGCGGGGCGGGTCGCCTTCGGGTTCCTCCACACCATGGGCTCGGAGACCGTCCCCGGGCTGATCCGGGCCTTCCGGGTGGACCACCCCAAGGTCCGCTTCACGCTCGTCCAGAACTACGGCGAGGCCATGATCGAGCGCCTCCGCGCCGGCGACCTGGACCTGTGCCTGACCTCCCCGGTCCCGGACGCCCCCGACCTGGTCGCCCGCCGCCTGGACGAGCAGCGCCTCCGGCTCGTCGTCCCGGACGACCACCGGCTGGCCGCCCGCAAGCGCGTCCGCCTCGCGGAGGCCGCCGACGAAACGTTCGTCACCCTGGAGCCCGGCTACGGGCTGCGCCGCATCACCGACGCCCTGTGCGCCGAGGCGGGCTTCACCCCGCGCGTCGCCTTCGAGGGCGAGGAGGCCGAAACGCTCCGCGGCCTGGTCGCGGCGGGCCTCGGCGTCGCGCTCCTGCCACCCCCGGCCGTCGCCCGCCCCGGCGTCGTCGAGCTCACGGTCACGTCCCCCCGCGCCGCCCGCGAGATCGGCGTCGCCTGGCTCGACGGCCACCCCGACACGCCCCCGGTGGCCGCCTTCAAACGGTTCCTCCTCTCCCGCCGGGGCCGCCTGCTCTCCGAGCCGGAGTAGCTGCCCTACCGCCGCAGGGCGTTGCCGAACCCCGACGCCAGCGGCATTCGCAGGCCCAGTGGTGGGGGCGCGGCGAACGCGTCGGCGACCGGGCGGGAGAAGGGGTGGGTGAACAGCGCGCCCAGGACGAAGTCGGCGGCCAGCGCGACCACTTCCTCGTGGTGCTCGCGCAGCGCGTGACCGTCCGAGTGGACCTCGAAGCGGCACGTGTCCCGGTTGGCCTTCTTCGCGCGCTCCGCCAGCCGGTACGACAGCTCCGGATCCGTACGCGTGTCGTTCGTGCCGTGCACGATCATCACCCGGCGCCCGGCGAGCTGTTTCACCGGTTCGGGCGCCGCCGCCACGTCGTCCTCCGGCAGCCAAGGGGCAAGTGCCAGCACCGAGTTGACGGCCGTGTGGCCCGCCGCGCGCAGCGCCGCCCGGCCGCCCATGCCGCGCCCGGCGAGGCAGACCGGGACGTCGCCGTAGCGTCGTACGACCTCCGAGGCCGCCCACCGCGCGTCCGCCGCGAGCCGCGCGTCCGCGCCGTTCCAGCCGCGCCCCCGGTAGCGCACCACATGGGCCACCAGCCCCTCCGACCGCCCCGCCCGGGCCAGGCGGCGCGCCAGCGGCAGGGCCGCCGCGTGCGCGACCGGCGACGGGCCACGCGCCGAGACCGGCTCGCCGTCCGGGAGGAGCAGCAACACGCCGCCCACCGCCGAAACGGACGCCCCCACGGGCCGGCCCAGCCTGGGCGCCCGCGCGCCCGACGTACCTACGAGTGCGTGGTGTGCCATGGCAGAACAGTCTCAGAAGAGGAGGTGTACGCCACTCGTACGCGCGGTCACTGTTACGTATCGACAGCCGTGCGAAAGAGGTTCCCTCTACGCGCGTAGGGGCTAGAGTTCGAAAATGACGAGCCAGACACCCACCATCCCTACCGCGGACCAGATCCGCCGCGCCCCCAAGGTGCTGCTCCACGACCACCTCGACGGCGGTCTGCGCCCCGGCACGATCATCGACCTCGCCGACGCCACCGGATACACGGCGCTGCCCGAGCACGAGCCGGACAAGCTCGGCATCTGGTTCCGCGAGGCCGCCGACTCCGGTTCGCTGGAGCGCTACCTGGAGACCTTCGCGCACACCTGCGCCGTCATGCAGACCCGCGAGGCCCTCGTCCGCGTCGCCGCCGAATGCGCCGAGGACCTCGCCGAGGACGGCGTCGTGTACGCGGAGGTCCGCTACGCCCCCGAACAGCACCTGGAGAAGGGCCTCACCCTCGAAGAGGTCGTCGAAGCCGTCAACGAGGGCTTCCGCCTCGGCGAGCGGCGCGCCCGCGAGAACGGCCACCGCATCCGCGTCGGCGCCCTGCTCACCGCCATGCGGCACGCCGCCCGCGCCCTGGAGATCGCCGAACTCGCCAACCGCTACCGCGACACCGGCGTCGTCGGCTTCGACATCGCCGGCGCCGAGGCCGGCTACCCGCCCACCCGCCACCTCGACGCCTTCGAGTACCTCAAGCGCGAGAACAACCACTTCACCATCCACGCGGGCGAGGCCTTCGGCCTGCCGTCCATCTGGCAGGCACTCCAGTGGTGCGGCGCCGACCGCCTCGGCCACGGAGTGCGCATCATCGACGACATCCAGGTCGCCGAGGACGGCACCGTCACGCTCGGCCGCCTCGCCGCGTACGTACGCGACAAGCGCATCCCGCTGGAGATGTGCCCGACGTCCAACCTCCAGACCGGCGCCGCCGCCTCGTACGCCGAGCACCCCATCGGGCTGCTGCGCACCCTGCACTTCAGGGCCACGGTCAACACCGACAACCGGCTGATGTCGGGCACCAGCATGAGCCGTGAATTCGAGCTGCTGACCGAGACGTTCGGCTACACGCTCGACGACATGCAGTGGTTCACCGTCAATGCGATGAAATCAGCATTCATTCCTTTCGACGAACGCCTGGCGATGATCAATGACGTGATCAAGCCCGGGTACGCCGAGTTGAAGTCCGAATGGCTGTTCCGGCAGACCGCCACGACCAGCGATTCCTCGCCCAAGACGCCCTGAGCGCAGCGTCCCGCGAACGGCCGGGAATTCCACGACCTGGCCGTTCCGGGTGTTTGCGGGGGTCACGGAACGATGACTAAGTTGCAGAGCCGCTCATCTTTCCCCGAGTTCCCCCAAGGACGAAATTCGATGAAGCAGTCTGCCGCCAAGACCCTCGGTGTCGCCGCCCTCGGCGCCGCGTTCGCCGCTGCCGCCGCCGGCACCGCATCCGCGGCCACCACGACGCCCACCAGCGCCGCGCTGGGCGCCGCCACCGCCACCGCGGTGCCGGTCCTCCAGTCCGCCGTCGAGCAGGCTCCGAACAACGCCACCGAGCTGCTGGCCACCGGTCAGGAACTGGCCGGCGCCGCCACCAAGAACGCCTCGCTCCAGGGCCTGCCCATCGACCCGGCCACCGTCACCGGCCTCATCGGCGGCCTGCCCGTCGGCGGCACCCTCCCGGCCGCCGGCCTCGGGGCCTGAGCCCCCCCGGCAGCCGCGTACGCGAACGGGGCGCGCACCTGGTGAAGGTGCGCGCCCCGTCGTCGTGGGCGGAGTGCTACCAGGCCGGCTTCGCGGCCTTCTCCGACGGCAGCAGTATCCACAGCGCCAGGTACAGCAGGAACTGCGGTCCCGGCAGCAGACACGACGCCACGAAGATCACGCGCATCGTCGTCGCGGAGGTGCCGAAGCGCCGCGCCAGCGCCGCGCACACTCCGCCGATCATGCGTCCGTCACGGGGGCGAACAAGTGCGGCCATGGTGGGCTCCTTCGCGAGATGAAGTCGATTCGTTCGAGTAACTCCATCCTCGCCCGAAAGCCCCGGACAAAACGTCGGACTACGGGGCGATCCCGACCCTGGGAATCCTCGGGGTCGCACCCTGAGAGACGTCATCCCGCAGTACCCCCACCCCCTGGCCCCGTCCCAGCCCATGCCGCCGCCGCAGCCGCCCCCGCCAGGCAGGCACCACCGCCAGGTGCGCCAGCGCCACGCCCGCGGTGTTCAGCAGCAGCGCGTCCACGTCCACGACCCGCCCCGGCACCGCCGTCTGCAACAGCTCGATGCCCAGCGACACCAGCGCGCCCGCCAGGACCGTACGGGCCAGCGAGGCCCACGGGGAGACATCCAGCCGGCCACCCGCCATGGGCAGCAGCACCCCGAGCGGCGCCAGCAGCAACAGCCCCTCGCCGATCCGTCTCGCCGCCTCGACCGGGCCCATCGCCAGATCGGCCTTTATCCCGGCCAACGGCTCCAGATTGGCCGCCGTCACCCACATCACGTCCAGCGGCCGGAGCGTCAGCCACCCCACGAGCACCAGATGAGCAAGGAGGAGAATGAGCCCCGCCGCGCGGAAGCGGATGACGGCACTGCCGCCCGAACCATGACGCTGCACGCCCCCCAAGACGCACCACCCGGCACGATCGGTTCCGCCCCCGTCCGTCGGGTCCGGCCCGGACGGTCAGGACGACGGGCGTGTCGGCGGCGCCGAGTCCGGGCGTTCCCTGAGCTGGGCCGTGCACGCGTACCGCCGGGCCGGGTAGGGGCCCGGGCCGCCGAGGAGGGCGGTGCCGCCGTCGGCGGTCGCGCCGTTCTCCGCGTACGTGCACACGATCTGCGACAGCGCCGCCGCAGGCAGGTCCTCGGGCTGGCGGCTCAGCCGCAGCGCGCCCTCCGGGTCGTCCTCGCGGGCCGCCGACACGGTCAGCGGCCCCTCGACGGAGGTGGTGAACCCCGCCTCCCGCTCGCCCGGCGACGGCTCCGCGAGGAGCTGGTTCAGCAGCGCCTGGGCCGTCGCCACCCGGCTGCCCTGCGGGTTCTTGTCGTCGGTCTGCGGAACCGTACGGTCCACCGCCTCCAGACCCGACGCGCACACCAGGTACACCCGGACCGGCACCGACTGCGCCTGCGAGCGTGACTCGACGTCCTCGCCCGACACGCTGCACGGCAGCCGCGACGGCGCGGCGCCCGCGTCGACCGGCACCGACGTCGTACGGATCCCGCAGCCGGAGGCGACGGCGGCGACCACGGCGACCCCCACGAGCGCGACCGCGCCCCGCCGCTCACGCACCACCCTCATCACCGCCACCCTCCTGCTGCTCTTCCGGCGCCGTATCCGTACGCGACGCGTCACGCGGCAGCCGCAGCACGAACACCGCCCCGTCACCGTCCGGCGAGTTGGCCGCCGTGATGTCACCGCCGTGGATCAGGGCGTTCTCCATCGCGATCGACAGACCGAGGCCACTGCCCTCCGAACGCGGCCGCGACGCGCTCGCCTTGTAGAACCGGTCGAACACATGCGGCAGTACGTCCTCGGGGATGCCCGGCCCGTGGTCGCGCACCTCGATGACCAGGTCGTCGCCCTCCGTCCGGACCGCGACGCGCACCGGCGAGCCACCGTGCTTGAGCGCGTTGCCGATCAGGTTCGCCAGGATCACGTCGAGGCGGCGCGGATCCAGCCGCGCCATGATCCCGCGCTCGGCGTCCAGCTCGACCGCGTCCAGCCAGGCGCGCGCGTCGATGCACGCCGTGACCTGGTCGGCGACGTCGACGTCGTCCAGGACGAGCCGCGCCGTACCCGCGTCGAAGCGCGTGACCTCCATCAGGTTCTCGACCAGCGTGTTCAGCCGCCGCGTCTCACTGACCACCAGCTTGACGGCCGGCGCGATCATCGGGTCGAGGGCGTCCTCTTCCTCCTCCAGCACCTCCGTCACGGCGGTCAGCGCGGTCAGCGGCGTACGCAGCTCGTGCGACATGTCCGCGACGAAGCGACGGCTCGACTCCTCCCGCGCGCTCATGTCCGCGACCTTCTTCTGCAGGCTCTCCGCCGCGCTGTTGAACGTCCGGGACAGCTCGGCCAGTTCGTCCGTGCCCGTCACCCGCAGCCTGGTGTCCAGCTCACCCTCGCCCAGCCGCCGTGCCGCCTCCCCGAGCCGGTGCACCGGCTTCAGCACGGTCGTCGCCGCCGCCTGCGCGAGCAGCGCCGAACCGACCAGAGCCAGCGCGGTCGCGATCCCCAGCGACCAGGCGAGCGAGTTCAGGTCCTGCCGCTCCGGCTCCAGCGACTTGAACATGTAACCGGTCGGCCCGCCGCCCACGATCCGCGTACCGCCCACCAGGTACGGCGTGCCGTCGCGCGTCGTACGCTGCCAGAAGAGGTGGTACGGGTACTCGTTGCCGTCCGCCACCTCCTGCCGCTCGTTCACCGCGGTCCGCAGCGCCTCCGGCACGTCGTCCATGGTGAACCGGTCGGGGTCCGACACCCCCACGATCGGCTTGCCCTTGGCCCGCTCGCCCAGCAGCACCACGCCGTACCCGACACCGCCGGACGACATCTCCTCGGCCGTCCGCCGCAGCTCCTCCTCCGTCGGCTGCAACGGCAGCGTGGCGGCACGCCGCTGCATCTCCTGACGGAAGTTGTTCAGCGCCGAGTCCTGCGCACGCTTCAGCACCGCCTCACGGTTGAGCCAGTACGCGATCCCCGACGCGGACGCGGCGGCGGTCAGCGCGACCAGAGCGAAGACGACGACGAGACGCAGCCGCAGACTCGTCCTTCTCACGCAGGCACGTCCAGCCGGTAGCCCACACCACGGACCGTACGGATCAGGGTCGGCGAGGACGGCACGTCCTCCACCTTCGCCCGCAGCCGCTGGACACACGCGTCCACCAGCCGCGAGTCGCCCAGGTAGTCGTGCTCCCACACCAGCCGCAGCAACTGCTGCCGCGACAGCGCCTGGCCCGGCCGGCGGGACAACTCCAGCAGCAGCCGCAGCTCCGTCGGCGTCAGCTGGAGATCCTCACCGTTCTTCGTCACGGTCATCGCCGACCGGTCGATCACCAGCGACCCGAACGTCGCCGAGTCCGTCGACTCGCGCTCGCCGCGCCGCAGCACCGCCCGGATCCGCGCGTCCAGCACCCGGCCCTGCACCGGCTTGACGACATAGTCGTCCGCACCGGACTCCAGGCCCACGACCACATCGATGTCGTCGCTGCGGGCGGTCAGCAGGATGATCGGCAACTGGTCGGTACGCCGGATGCGCCGGCACACCTCGAAACCGTCGATGCCGGGCAGCATCACATCCAGCACGATCAGATCCGGCCGCTGCTCACGCAGCAGTTTCAGGCCGTCCTCGCCCGTCGCCGCGGTGGCCACTTTGTGGCCCTGGCGTGACAGCGAGAGTTCGAGGGCCGTGCGGATGGAATCGTCGTCCTCGATCAGCAACAGGAAAGGCACGCCGTCATTCTGTCCCATGGGGGCGGGACAGTTCGACCGCCGGGGGCTGTGACAGGTCTGTGACAGTCGGCGGACACCGCTATGAACTGGCCAGGGCAAGCTCTTTGGCACACGGACCGAAGCAGACTCCAACCGACGGGGGGCGCGAGATGAACGCACTGCACAGCACCACCTCAAGCGCAGTTGTCACGCGTCTCCACGACGTCACGCGGAGCACGGAGAAGTCCGGCGCGGTGAACGGGCGGGGGTGCGTTCGCAGCGCCGGGCGTCAGCACAAGGCGCCCTACATGGTCGCCGTGGCTGACGGGGGAGCGGCGTACGGGGAGGACTCGGGGGAGCGGACGAACCTCACGGAGGCGGAGTTCACCGCCTACGTGCGGGAGCGCCGCGCCTCCCTGTACGCCACCGCCTACCACCTCACCGGCGACCGGTTCGAGGCCGAGGACCTGCTGCAGAGCGCGCTGTTCTCGACGTACCGGGCCTGGGACCGCATCAGCGACAAGGCGGCGGTCGGCGGATACCTGCGCCGCACCATGACGAACCTGCACATCAGCGCCTGGCGGCGGCGGAAGATCGACGAGTACCCGACCGAGGAGCTCCCCGAGTCCGCCGGCGACACCGACGCGATGCGCGGCACGGAACTGCGCGCGGTGCTCTGGCAGGCGCTCGCCCGGCTGCCCGAACTGCAGCGCACGATGCTGGTCCTGCGCTACTACGAGGGCCGTACGGACCCGGAGATCGCGGAGATCCTGGACATCAGTGTCGGCACGGTGAAGTCGAGCATCTGGCGCTCCCTGCGCCGGCTGCGCGAGGACGAGGTCCTCAGCTTCGGCCGTGACGAGGAGGAGTCCTTCGGCCAGCTCGTGGCCTGAAGGCAGGGGGGGCGGACGCGGTTTCGGGGGAGACGGCGGCCGGCGATCGGGGGACGGGGGAAACGGGGGACGGGGGGATCACGGGGGACAACGGGGTACGGGGGAAAAGCGCGGGGCCGGACAGGACGGGGGGTCTTGTCCGGCCCTCAGCTGTGTCCCGGGCGTTACGCCGGTTCAGGGGCCCGCGTCGGGGCGGGGCCCGCCGGAGCGCGGTGGCGGCCGGCCGCGGCGGCGGCGAGGCGGCCCAGGGCCTCGGCCTTGTCGCAGGGGTGGGCGCCCAGGGCGGTCTGACGGGTGACGATCGAGCGTTCCGTACGCATCAGGCGCCAGCCCCGGCGCAGCAGGACGGGCACCGACTTGCGGCCCTCCCGCAGGTCCCGCAGCAGCCGGCGGCGGAACGTGGTGGCCGGGCGGCCGCGCAGGCACAGGGCGTCGGCCAGGACGCCGAGTTCCTGGCACCGCGCCACGATGTCCGCCGCGAAGATGCCCTCCGCCACGAACAGCGGCGTGCGCTCGATGTCGAGGACCTCCCGGTCGACGCGCGCACTGGTGGCGATGTCGTACACGGGAACGGTCGTACGCCCGGTGGCGCACAGCTCCACGATGGCGGCCACGGCCGCGTCCGCGTCCCAGGACAGCGGGGAGTCCCAGTCGACGTCCGCGCTCCCGGGGACGAGCGGGAGCGTCGGGTCGTGGCCCTCCTTGTAGAAGTCGTCGAGGCGCAGCACGGGCAGGCCGGTGCGGGCCGCGAGGGAGGACTTGCCGGAGCCGGAGGGGCCCGCGAGCAGCACGACGCGGGTCGGGATCGGTTGGGAACTCACGGGACACCAGTCTGAACCATTGACCCGGTCGGGGGACCCCGGGAGTCACCCGTTGGTATCCAGCATCACATCTCAAATACGGTGCGTATCCGACACGTTACGCAGGTGGCAGGAGCTTCCATGACACGTCATACCTTGCTGAAGGCCGGGCTGACCGTTTCGGCCCTGGGCGCCGCCCTCGGTGTCACGGGGGGCACGGCGCACGCCGTGGTGCAGCCGCCGCAGGTGCCGCAGCTGCCCAAGATGGACCTCCAGGCGGGGCTTCAGGGCACCATGGGCGCCGTCCCGCATGCGACCGGGGTGGCCAAGAACCTGAAGGTCAACCCGCTGGCGCAGACGGGGGTGGACCCGCTCAACAACGGCATCGGTACGCAGGTCAGCGACTTCAAGCCGGTCGACACGACCTCGGCCACCGGCTCCCTGACGAGTTTGCCCGCCCTGCCGGTCGCGGGACCCCTGCTGGGCGGGGTCGTCCCGGGCTGACGTCCCACGTCTCCGGAGTGCGAGAACGGCTCCGCTTCCCCCGGACGGAGGGGAGGCGGAGCCGTTCGGTCACATGGACCAGTCGGGACCAGTCGGGACCAGTCGGGACCAGTCGGGACCAGTCGGGATCAGTACGCGGACCCGGACGCGCCCAAAGAGCCCGTCGGGTGCCAGACCGTCTTGGTCTCCAGGAACGCGGTCAGGCGGTGCGTACCCGGGTCGGCGGTGAAGTTCTCACCATCCACAGCCTGGGGACGCAGCACGCGCTTGAGGTTGTCCGCAGCGGCGATCTCCAGCTCGCGGGCCAACTCGGCGTCCGCGCCCGTCAGGTCGATGGCGTTGACGTCCTGGTGCGCGGCGAGCGGCGCCGCGATCTCGGCCGCCTTGCCGGACAGGACGTTGACGACCCCGCCCGGCAGGTCCGAGGTGGCCAGCACCTCGCCCAGGGACAGCGCCGGGAGCGGGGCCTTTTCGGAGGCGACGACGACCGCCGTGTTGCCGGTGGCGATCACCGGGGCGACGACGGAGACCAGGCCCAGGAACGACGACTCGCGCGGGGCGACGATCGCCACGACGCCGGTCGGCTCGGGGGTGGACAGGTTGAAGTACGGGCCCGCGACCGGGTTCGCCCCGCCCACGACCTGCGCGATCTTGTCCGTCCAGCCCGCGTACCAGACCCAGCGGTCGATGGCAGCCTCGACGACCTCGGCCGCCTTCGACTTGGACAGGCCCTCCGCGTGCGCCACCTCGTGCACGAACTGGCCCTTGCGGCCCTCCAGCATCTCGGCGACGCGGTACAGGATCTGGCCCCGGTTGTACGCCGTCGCGCCCGACCAGCCGCCGAACGCCTTGCGCGCCGCGACGACCGCGTCACGCGCGTCCTTGCGGGAGGAGAGCGGCGCGTTGGCCAGCCACTTGCCCTTTGAGTCCTGCACTTCGTACACCCGGCCGCTCTCGCTGCGGGGGAACTTGCCCCCGACGTACAGCTTGTAGGTCTTGAAGACGCTCAGACGGTTGCTCTCAACAGTACTCATCAGCGCTCGCCCTCCGGGCTCGACGGGGCGAGGTACGCCTCCAGGCCGTGGCGGCCGCCCTCGCGGCCGAAGCCCGACTCCTTGTAGCCGCCGAAGGGCGAGGTCGGGTCGAACTTGTTGAACGTGTTGGCCCAGACGACGCCCGCGCGGAGCTTGTTCGCCACCGCGAGGATGCGGGAGCCCTTCTCCGTCCAGATGCCGGCGGACAGGCCGTACTGGCTGTTGTTGGCCTTGGCGACGGCCTCGTCCGGGGTACGGAACGTCAGCACCGACAGGACCGGGCCGAAGATCTCGTCGCGGGCGATGGTGTGCGCCTGCGTGACGCCCGTGAAGAGCGTCGGGGCGAACCAGAAACCGGAGGTCGGGATCTCGCAGGCCGGTGACCAGCGCTCGGCGCCCTCCGCCTCGCCCGTCTCGGCCAGCGCCTTGATACGGGCCAGCTGCTCGGCCGAGTTGATCGCGCCGATGTCGGTGTTCTTGTCCAGCGGGTCGCCGAGGCGGAGCGTCGACAGGCGGCGCTTGAGGGCGTCCAGCAGCTCGTCCTGGATGGACTCCTGGACCAGTAGGCGGGAGCCCGCGCAGCAGACCTGGCCCTGGTTGAAGAAGATGCCCGTGACGATGCCCTCGACGGCCTGGTCGATGGGGGCGTCGTCGAAGACGATGTTGGCGCCCTTGCCGCCCAGCTCCAGGGTGAGCTTCTTCTTCGTGCCCGCCACCTGGCGGGCGATGGCCTTGCCGACGGCGGTGGAGCCGGTGAAGGCGACCTTGTTCACGTCCCCGTGCTCGACGAGCGCGGAGCCGGCGTCCCCGTAACCCGGAAGGATGTTGACGACACCCTTCGGCAGGCCCGCCTGGCGGCAGATGTCCGCGAAGAACAGGGCGGACAGCGGGGTTGTCTCGGCGGGCTTGAGCACCACCGTGTTGCCGGTGGCGAGCGCCGGGGCGATCTTCCACGCGAGCATGAGCAGGGGGAAGTTCCAGGGGATGACCTGGCCGGCGACGCCGAGCGGGCGCGGGTTCGCGCCGTAGCCGGCGTGGTCGAGCTTGTCGGCCCAGCCCGCGTAGTAGAAGAAGTGCGCGGCGACCAGGGGGAGGTCCGCGTCGCGGGTCTCCTTGATCGGCTTTCCGTTGTCCAGGGTCTCCAGGACGGCCAGCTCACGGCTGCGCTCCTGGATGATCCGGGCGATCCGGAAGAGGTACTTGGCGCGCTCGGCGCCCGGCAGCGCCGACCACTTCTCGAACGCCTTGCGGGCGGCCTTCACGGCCCGGTCCACGTCCTCGGCGCCGGCCTGGGCGACCTCGGAGAGCACCTCCTCGGAGGCGGGCGAGATGGTCTTGAAGACCTTGCCGTCGGCGGCCTCGGTGAACTCGCCGTCGATGAACAGGCCGTAGGACGGCGCGATGTCGACGACCGAGCGGGACTCGGGGGCGGGTGCGTACTCGAACTTGGTCATGGTGATCAGTCCACCGTCACGTAGTCGGGACCGGAGTAACGTCCGGTGGCCAGCTTCTGACGCTGCATCAGCAGGTCGTTGAGCAGGCTCGACGCGCCGAACCGGAACCAGTGGTTGTCCAGCCAGTCCTCGCCGACGGTCTCATTGACCAGGACCAGGAACTTGATGGCGTCCTTGGTGGTCCGGATGCCGCCCGCGGGCTTCACTCCGACCTGTACCCCGGTCTGGGCGCGGAAGTCGCGCACCGCCTCCAGCATGAGCAGCGTGTTCGCGGGGGTGGCGTTGACGCCGACCTTGCCGGTCGAGGTCTTGATGAAGTCCGCCCCGGCGATCATGCCGAGCCAGGAGGCGCGGCGGATGTTGTCGTACGTGGACAGCTCGCCGGTCTCGAAGATGACCTTCAGGCGGGCCTGCTCGCCGCAGGCCTCCTTCACGGCGCGGATCTCCTCGTACACCTTCAGGTAGTCGCCCGCGAGGAACGCCCCGCGGTCGATCACCATGTCGATCTCGTCCGCCCCGGCGGCGACGGCGTCCCGGGTGTCCGCGAGCTTGACGTCGAGGGCGGCGCGGCCGGCCGGGAAGGCGGTCGCGACGGAGGCGACCTTCACGTCCGTGCCGGTCAGGGCGGCCTTGGCGGTGGCCACCATGTCGGGGTACACGCAGAGCGCGGCGGTGCGCGGCGTGCTGCGGTCGGTCGGGTCGGGGTTGACGGCCTTGGCGGCGAGCGCCCGGACCTTGCCCGGGGTGTCCGCGCCTTCGAGCGTCGTCAGGTCGATCATCGAGATGGCCAGGTCGATGGCGTACGCCTTGGCCGTGGTCTTGATCGAACGGGTGCCGAGAGACGCGGCGCGCGCTTCGAGGCCGACGGCGTCGACGCCGGGCAGCCCGTGGAGGAAGCGGCGCAGTGTGCTGCCGGACGCGGTCACGTCAGCGAATGCGGGTGCTGTGGTGGTGGGCATGGTCACCACTTGAGCATATCTACGCGCGTAGCGGCCTGTACAGCCCCGGAGTGGAAGGTTGTGGAAAAGCGCTGGTGGTCACGGGTGCCGTGAGCTCCGTCACGTGCCTGTGGCAGGGAGCGGACACCTCCCGCACACAAGATCTATAACTTTGTTCACGCAGCCCGCCAGAACGCACCGGCCCCACCCGAACGAGCAGGCGGCATGCGGCTCTTCCTCCCTCATTCGCTCATCTTCAGCTTGTTCTTGCGAGGAACCCTGGGGCTAAGCACAGGCCGCGCAGCACATCATCAAGCGCGTGGCCGACGCCTACACCACACTCCGGGCGAACCTCCGGGCCGGGAACCTAGGGCCGGAGACCTCCAAGCACAGACGTAAGGCGGAGTCCGAACTACGACGCGCACGGTCCCCCACCATCGACATCCCCGAGGGCCCCGCCGTACTGAAGTACGCCGCCAAGGTGCGTACCGGCGACACGATCAGCGTCCGGCGTGCCGACGGGACCACCGCCGTCTTCCGTGTGCGCGAGCTGGAGCAGGTCGACAAGAAGGTCCTGCGGCGGCGAACTGGTGGACGGCCACCGGCCCGGCAACATCATCCTGTACGCCGATCTGGTCGCGTGAGTCCGTGGCCCGTGAGGCAGAATCGGCCGTATGACGACCCCCCAGGAGCCCCAGTACGCCGACCGGTCCTACCGCTCGACCGCCGGGATCGTGGGCGGTCTCCTGCTGCTCGGCTTCGCCGCCTGGATCGGCGGTGACGCCCTGCTCACGGGCGACGGCCGGGTGCGCCTGCTCGCCGTCGCGGCACTGCTGTTCGTGGTGCCGCTGATCGTCGCGTTCACCTTCCGGCCCGTGGTGTACGCCAACGACGACCGGATGCGCGTACGGAACCCCTTCCGGACCATCGACCTGCCGTGGGCGGCGGTGGCGGACGTACGGGCCGGGTACTCCAGCGAGGTCCTCACCCGGGACGGTACGAAGTACCAGCTCTGGTCGGTGCCCGTCTCGCTGCGCGAGCGGAAGAAGGCGGCACGCAGGCAGGACCCGGGCGTGCAGAGCGACGACTCCCAGGCGGGCAAGACCGCCGGGGCCGACCAGACCGTCGCCGACCTGCGTGAGCTGGCCGAGCGGTGCGCGTCCCGGCCCACCGCGCAGGGCGGCCCGCACATCCGCTGGGCGTACGAGATCATCGCCCCCGCGCTCGCGGGACTGGTCCTGCTCGTGGTCCTCGCGGTGGTCTGACGGTCACGGCGGTCCCGGCCAGACCAGGAGCATGTAGGCGCCCAGCCACGCCGACGACAGCGCCGCCGCGCCCAGCACCAGGCCCGCCACCGGCAGCCGCGCCCGGCTCACCGCCACGGCGAGCGGCAGCAGCAGCGGGAAGCCGGGCAGCAGGAAACGGGCGCGCGGGAAGTACACGCCGCCGCTGCCCAGGACCACCAGCAGCAGGGCCCCGCAGAAGACCAGGAGCGGCAGCGGCTGCCGGTCGGCCAGGCACAGCGCGTACAGCGCCACCGACGCCACCAGCACCGCCGAGACGGCCACCAGGAACAGCTGGGGAGTCCGGTCGTACGCCAGCAGCTCGCGCATCCAGCGGAGGGTGCCGGCGCCGCCGTCCCACGCGTTGCGCCACAGCCGCTGCACGGCGAAGTACCCGTCCCAGCGGCCCACCCGGGCGCCCACCCAGGCCACGTACCCCAGCCAGCCCAGTGGGGCGGTCAGCGCGGCGAGAAACGGTGCCCACGCGCGCGTGCGGGCCGCCGCCGTCAGACCGGCCACCGTCACGGCGGCCGCGAGGGCGATCCCGGTGGGGCGGGCCAGCCCGGCGAGCACGGTGAGGGCGGCCGCCGCGTACCAGCGGCCGGTCAGCACGGCGTACAGCGCCCACGCGACGAGCGCCGTGAACAGCGACTCGGTGTAGCCCATCCACTGGACGATCCCGACCGGCAGCGCCCCCCACAGGACGGCCAGCACGGTGCCGGTGCGGCGCCCGTGGAGCCGGTCGCCGACCGCGAAGATCCCCCAGGCGGCGACCAGCGAGAAGGCGACCGCCAGGACCAGCGCGACCGACGCGCGGGAGCCGGGCGTGACGCCCGCGACCGCCTTGATCAGCACCGGATAGAGCGGGAAGAACGCCAGGTTGTTGGAGTCCATACGGGTGCCGAGGGTGTCCTGGTACCCGTGGTCGGCGATGCCCAGGTACCAGTCCGAGTCCCACGACGTGGCCAGCGTCGGCCAGACCCCGTGCTGCTTCAGACGCGCCCAGCGCGCCAGCACCAGCAGCCCGAAGAGCCGGACCGTCAGGTATCCGAGCAGCGCGGGCGCGGCGTACCGCGCGTACCGCAGCGAGCGGGCGGTCCGCTCCCGTACGCCCCCGCCCGCCGGCGACGGCGGCCGGCGCGACGCGGGGACGGTCGGGCGCGGGGTGATCACCGACGGCGGCACGGTGGCGCTCCAGGGGCTCGGCTGCGGTACCGGTGACCCTGCTCGGTGGCCCGGGGTACGTACCGGTGCCGTGCGTCACCTGCCGTACGGGATTCACCCGTACGGGAGCGCGCGGTGGCTCAGATGCCTGCGGCGGCCGCCAGGTCCCGCTTGATCGCGGCCAGGATCTCGTCGCCCTTCGCCCGCGCGTCGGTCAGCTCGCTGGCGTGGCCGACCGGGACGACGACCTCCAGGTAGCACTTCAGCTTCGGCTCGGTGCCGCTGGGGCGGACGATGACGCGGGCCTTGAGGGCACCGTCCAGGTAGTACCGCAGACCGTCCGTGGGCGGCAGCTTGTCCGTGCCCTTGGTCAGGTCCTCGGCGGACGTCACGGTCAGCCCGGCGAGTGCGGTCGGCGGCTGCTCGCGCAGGCGGCGCATGGCGTTGGCGATGACGCTCAGGTCCTCCACGCGGACCGACAGCTGGTCCGTGGCGTGCAGCCCGTGCGCGATGGCGAGGTCGTCCAGCAGGTCGGAGAGGGTACGGCCCTGCTCCTTCAGCTCCGAGGCCAGCTCGGCGACCAGCAGCGCGGCCGTGATGCCGTCCTTGTCGCGTACGCCGCCGGGGTCGACGCAGTAGCCGAGCGCCTCCTCGTAGCCGTAGGCCAGGCCGTCCACGCGGGCGATCCACTTGAAGCCGGTCAGCGTCTCCTCGTACGGCAGTCCGGCGGCCTCGGCGATCCGGCCCAGGAGGCTGGACGACACGATCGACTCGGCGAAGGTGCCGGTGGCGCCCTTGTGGACCAGGTGGGCGGCGAGCAGCGCGCCGACCTCGTCGCCGCGCAGCATGCGCCAGTCGTCCTGGTACGGGACGGCGACGGCGCAGCGGTCGGCGTCCGGGTCGTTGGCGATGACGATGTCCGGCTGGACCTCCCTGGCCTTCGCGAACGCCAGGTCCATCGCGCCGGGCTCCTCGGGGTTCGGGAACGCGACGGTCGGGAACGCCGGGTCGGGCTCGGCCTGCTCGGCCACGAGCGCCGGCGCGGGGAGGCCGGCCCGCTCCCAGGCCGCGAGGACGACGTCCTTGCCGACGCCGTGCATGGCCGTGTAGACGACGTTCGCGGTACGGGGGGACCCGGGGGTCAGGACGGCGTCCGTACGCGCCAGGTAGGCCTCCAGGACCTCGTCCCCGAGGGTCTCCCAGCCGCCCTCGGCGCGCGGCACGTCGTTCAGGCTCGCGATCGCGGCGATCTCGGCGGCGATGCCGGTGTCGGCGGGCGGCACGATCTGCGAGCCGTCGCCCAGGTACACCTTGTAGCCGTTGTCGCGGGGAGGGTTGTGGCTGGCGGTCACCTCGACACCGGCGACGGCACCCAGGTGCCTTATGGCGTACGCCAGGACGGGCGTGGGCAGCGGGCGCGGCAGGACGGCGGCGCGGAGCCCGGCGCCGACCATGACGGCGGCGGTGTCGCGGGCGAAGTCGGCGGACTTGTAGCGGGCGTCGTAGCCGATGACGACGAGGCCGCCGGTGTTGCCGTTGCTCTTCAGGTACGCCGCGAGCCCGGCGGCCGCGCGGATGACCACGGCCCGGTTCATCCGCATGGGCCCCGCCCCCAGCTCGCCGCGCAGCCCGGCCGTGCCGAACTGGAGGGTGCCGCTGAACCGGGCGGCGAGCTCGTCGAGGTCCTGGGCCTCGACGAGCTTGGCGAGCTCGTCGCGCGTCTCGGGGTCCGGGTCCTCGGCGAGCCACGCCTCCGCCTGCGCGATGAGGTTCTGCTGCACGGTGTCTGCCTCTCTGGATGTCGTACGACTGGTCTGCGCTACGGGTACCGGTACCCCGACCGCCGGTCCCCGTCCCGGGACCTTTGCCCGTCCGGGCGGGGTGCCGTTGGGTCCGCGGGGTGGCCGGTCCAGGCGTGGTTGCCGTGCGGGGCGGCGCCCCGGGGTGGCCCGTCCGGGCGGGGTCCCGTGGGGTCCGCTCCGTGGGGCATGTCCTGGGCTCTCGCAAGCTCAGTCGTTTTACGCCCAGAACGCGCCCCACTGCGCGTCCCCCTTCGGGGTCGGCCAGGTGCCGGTGGCCGCACCGGGCCGGCTGCGCGAAGCGCCCGCTGGCCCTTTCTGACCTCCGCCCGGGAGCGGCGGTCGCCTGCGCCAGCACCTCCCGCCACGTCGCGGCGCGAAGCTGCCGCGTCCGGGGATCCGGGGGCGTCAGCCCCCGGATCCGGGAAGGGGCGGGGTGGGGAAAGCCCCCGGCCCCGGCGCAACGTGGGCACGCCGGGGGTGTGGGGGTTTCGCCCCGCCACCGCGGGCCCCGGGCCGGGAGCCCCGGACAAGGTCCCGTGCCTCGCGCGGCGCGGAGCCGGACGGCCCCGGGGTGGGTCAGATGCGGGCCAGGACCCGGGTCAGGAGCTCGCCCATGCGCGCGGCGGAGTCGCGGCCCGCCTGGAGGACCTCCTCGTGGTTCAGCGGCTCGCCCGAGAGCCCCGCCGCGAGGTTGGTGACCAGGGAGATGCCGAGGACCTCCGCGCCCGCCTCGCGGGCCGCGATGGCCTCGAGGACGGTCGACATGCCGACCAGGTCGCCACCGAGGACGCGGACCATGTTGATCTCGGCCGGGGTCTCGTAGTGCGGGCCGGGGAACTGGACGTACACGCCCTCTTCCAGCGTCTCGTCGACCTCCTTGCACAGCGCGCGCAGGCGCGGCGAGTACAGGTCGGTGAGGTCCACGAAGTTCGCGCCGACGATCGGCGAGGCGGCCGTCAGGTTGAGGTGGTCGCTGATCAGGACCGGCTGGCCGGGGCGCATGCCCTCGCGGAGGCCGCCGCAGCCGTTGGTCAGCACGACCGTCTTGCAGCCGGCGGCGACGGCGGTGCGCACACCGTGGGCGACGGCGGCGACGCCACGGCCCTCGTAGTAGTGCGTACGGCCGAGGAAGACCAGTGCCCGCTTGTCGCCGATCGTGTACGAGCGGATCTTGCCGCCGTGGCCCTCGACGGCCGGCGGCGGGAAGCCGGGGAGCTCGGTGACCGGGAACTCGGCGTCGGGCGCGCCGAGCGCGTCGACGGCCGGCGCCCAGCCGGAGCCCATCACCAGGGCGACGTCGTGGGTCTCGGCGCCGGTCAGCTCGCGCAGGCGCGCGGCGGCGTCGGCGGCGGCGGCGTAGGGGTCGCCCTGGAGGTGGTCCGGGGTGGCAGTTGCGTTCACAGAGTCTCTCGCCTCGCGAAGTAACAGTCGCCCCGGACCGCTCACGAGGACCGGGGGTCCGGGGGCCGGCCCCGGAAAAATGCAGTACGCACAAGAGCGTAGCCCGAGATTGCCTACGCGCGTAGATGACGATGCCCACGGAGCTCGGATCGTTGTCTTGTCGTTTCCGACAAAGACCCTCAGCAGGGGCGCTTGCGCAGCTCCATCACGTAGTCGTGCGGGGCACCCGCGGACTCGGCGGCGTCGGCGATCTCGCCCAGGTAGCGGGCCGAGGGCAGGCCGCCCTCGTAGCCGTTGAGGACGTACACCCAGGCCGGTTCCTCACCCTCCAGGGTGTGCACCCGCACCCGCATGCGCCGGTAGATGTCCAGGCCGACGCCCTCCCAGCGGTCCATGGAGTCCTCGTCCATGGGGGCGATGTCGTACAGCGCGACGAACACCTGGGAACGCGGCGCCTCCACGATCGTGGCCAGCGCGCCCTCCCAGCCCATCTGCTCGCCGCCGAACGTCAGCCGCCAGCCGTTGAGCCAGCCCGTGCCGCGCAGCGGGGAGTGCGGGGCGCGGCGGGTCATCAGCCGCGCGTCGAGGTTGCCGGCGTACGCGGCGTAGAGCGACATGGGATCGAGGGTACGGGAGGGCCGGGGGTGAGCGCTGTTTCCCGATCGAGGGCCCCGGGGGGAGGCCGCCCGGGTCGTGCGGGACAATGGGGTACGTACTTGCATCCCTGCCGTGACGAGAGCGCGAGGCGTAACCCCAGTGACCCGGATCGTGATCATCGGTGGCGGACCCGGCGGATACGAGGCGGCCCTGGTGGGCGCCCAGCTCGGCGCGGAGGTGACCGTCGTCGACACCGACGGCCTCGGCGGAGCGTCCGTCCTGACCGACTGCGTACCCTCGAAGACCCTCATCGCCACGGCCGAGGTGATGACCAACTTCGACTCCTCCCACGAGGAGCTCGGCATCATCGTCGCGGACGACACTCCGCACATCGAGCAGGCCGCCCGGATCGTCGGCGTCGACCTCGGCAAGGTCAACCGGCGTGTGAAGCGGCTCGCCCTCGCCCAGTCGCACGACATCACCGCCTCCGTCACGCGTGCGGGCGCGCGCGTGCTGCGCGGCCGGGGCCGGCTCGACGGCCGCCAGGCGGTGGACGGCTCCCGCCAGGTGATCGTTACCGCCGCCGACGGCAGCGAGGAGACGCTCACCGCCGACGCCGTACTGATCGCGACCGGCGGCCACCCGCGCGAGATCCCCGACGCCCTGCCGGACGGCGAGCGCATCCTCAACTGGACGCAGGTGTACGACCTGGACGAGCTCCCCGAGGAGCTCATCGTGGTCGGCTCGGGTGTGACGGGTGCCGAATTCGCGGGCGCGTACCAGGCGTTGGGCTCCCGCGTCACGCTGGTCTCGTCGCGCGACCGCGTGCTGCCCGGCGAGGACCCGGACGCGGCGGCCGTCCTGGAGGACGTCTTCCGGCGCCGTGGCATGAACGTCATGGCCCGTTCCAGGGCCGCCTCCGCCAAGCGGGTGGGGGACCGGGTCGAGGTGACGCTGGCGGACGGCCGGGTCATCTCCGGGTCGCACTGCCTGATGGCCGTGGGTGCCGTCCCGAACACCGCCGGGATGGGGCTGGAGGAGGCCGGCGTACGGCTCAAGGACTCCGGCCACATCTGGACCGACCGGGTCTCGCGCACCTCGGCGCCCGGGGTGTACGCGGCCGGTGACGTCACCGGCGTCTTCGCGCTGGCGTCGGTCGCCGCCATGCAGGGCCGGATCGCCATGTACCACTTCCTCGGCGACACGGTGAACCCGCTGAACCTGAAGACCGTCTCCGCGAACGTCTTCACCGACCCCGAGATCGCCACGGTCGGTTACACCCAGGCCGACGTCGACGCCGGCAAGATCGACGCCAAGGTCGTCAAGCTGCCGCTGCTGCGCAACCCGCGCGCCAAGATGCAGGGCATCAGGGACGGCTTCGTCAAGATCTTCTGCCGGCCCGGAACGGGGATCGTGGTGGGCGGCGTCGTGGTCGCCCCGCGCGCCTCCGAGTTGATCCACCCGATCTCGATCGCCGTCGACAACAACCTGACGGTCGAACAGATCGCAAACGCCTTCACCGTGTACCCGTCCCTGTCGGGCTCGATCGCCGAGGTGGCACGACAGTTGCACACCCGGAAGACCAGCGCCGAGGCGTAGCTTCGTAGGGCTGAGGGACAACACCCGGCAACCCCCGGCAAGTCGGGACATCGATCGGTCAAGGAACGTTCCCGGACGGGCCCGCCTATACCACTTGGCGGGCCCGTCTGTTCGCAACTTCGCGTAATAGGCGCATACCGCTGCAAAGAAACGGTCACTGGGGTTACTGTCAGTTTCGTGTTCGCTGCAGAACGTCGTCAGTTGATCCTTGAAATGGTGCGCGCCAACGGGGCGGTATCGCTCCGGGAGCTCGCCCGCGTCGTCCAGACCTCCGAAGTGACCGTACGGCGTGACGTGCGGGCACTGGAGGCAGAAGGACTCCTCGACCGCCGGCACGGCGGTGCGGTGCTGCCGGGCGGTTTTACGCGAGAGTCCGGCTTCCCGCAGAAATCCCATCTCGCGACCGCCGAGAAGACGGCCATCGCCGACGTGGCCGCCGGGCTCGTCGAAGAGGGCGAGGCCATCGTGGTCGGCGCGGGGACGACCACGCAGGAGCTGGCCCGCCGGCTCGCCCGCGTACCCGGGCTGACCGTCGTCACCAACTCCCTGCTGGTGGCGCAGGCGCTGGCCCACGCCAACCGGGTGGAGGTCGTCATGACCGGCGGCACCCTGCGCGGCTCCAACTACGCGCTGGTGGGCAGCGGGGCCGAGCAGTCCCTCCAGGGGCTGAGAGTCTCGCGGGCGTTCCTGTCCGGGAGCGGGCTCACCGCCGAGCGGGGCCTGTCCACGTCCAACATGCTGTCGGCGAGCGTCGACCGGGCGCTGGTCCAGGCGGCGGCGGAGGTGGTCGTGCTGGCCGACCACACCAAGCTCGGTACGGACACGATGTTCCAGACCGTGCCGACGGACGTGATCACCCGGCTGGTCACCGACGAGCCGCCCGTCCACGACGACCGGGCGGGCACCGAGCTCCAGGCGCTGGCGGACCAGGGCGTCCAGGTCACCGTGGCCGGCCCGGCGCCCGGCGCGTCCGGCGCGTCCGGCGCGGAGGGCGCCCCGCCACCGGGCCGGCAGGCCCGCCGGGACGTTCCCCTGCCGGGCCAGCGCGGACGCCACCCGGGCGGCCCCCAACTGCGCAGCGCGTCCCTCTCGGCGGACGGCCAGCCCCCGGAGCGCAGCGCGCGGGTGGCCGACCTCCGCCGCCGCTGAGCGCGCCCCTTCAGCGCCTCGCTGCCCCGCGGGCGAGCGCGCCCGTGCCGGGAGTCGCCCAGCCGCCGGGCGCCCCTCCTCAAGCCGGGCGTCGACTCCGGGGGCCACGCGGCGAGACCGGCGCCCCGCCCGCAGCCGGGCGAGGCCACCCGAGACCTGTGCACCCGTCCGTTGGCTGGCGTCCGCCCCCGTGCGGGGCCACGGGGCGCGAGGCCGGAGTTCCGGCCGACCTCCGGGTGCGGCCCACCCGAGACGAGGGCACCCGTCCGTTGGCTGGGCGCGCCATGCCTCGATGTCGGGCGACGGGTTTCGAGGGAGGGCGACGGCTCGGGGCCGGGCAGCACGCCTCGAAGCTGGACGCCGCAGGCGCCGGAGCGGCCCACGAGGCCGGTGCTGACGGCGGTGCGCGGCCGGGTCCGGGCCGCCCCACCACGGTCAGCATGGGCGACCGGCCTCCGAAGCCAGGCGCCGGGTGTCCGAGGCAGGGCGCCACGCCCCGGTGCCGGGCGACCGCCTCGCAGGACGGGCTATGGGCACCTTGAGCCCGTTACGGTCCGGGCCGCGTGGTCGTCAGGCCTTCAGGCCGCGCAGTGTCAGCATCAGCAGCCGGTCGGCCAGCTCCGGGTCGTCCGGGGACTGCTCGGCCGCCAGGGCGATCGCGTTGGTGAGCTGCATCAGGTCGCCGATCGACACGTCCGCCCGTACCGCGCCCGCCTCCTGGGCGCGGACCAGCAGGCGCTCGCCGGCCGCGCGCATGGGCGTGCTGCACTGTGACAGAGCCGAACTCGTGTCGTGCGACGCCGACATGAGCGCGCGGGCCAGGCCCCGGTACTCACCCGCGTGGGTGACGATGGCGCGCAGCCACTCCACCAGAGCCGTGCACGGCTTCTCCGAGGCGGCCAGGTCGTGGGACCGTTCCAGCAGGGTGTGGAGCGCCTCCTGGAAGACGGCGTTCATCAGCGCGTGCCGGTTCGGGAAGTGCCGGTACAGCGTGCCGATCCCGACCCCCGCGCGGCGCGCGATGTCCTCCAGCGACGCGTCGGTGCCGTGCTCCGCGAAGGCGGCCCGGGCCTCGCTCAGCAGTCGCTCGTAGTTGCGGCGTGCGTCGGCGCGCATGGGCCGCGGTGCGCCCGGCGCCCCGTCCGCCGCCGTTCCGCTCGCCGCCGTACTCGTCGCCATCGCGCCGTCCTCCCTCGCAACCCCGCCCTTCTGCCCTCCAGCATGCCATCGCGCACATGGCGAGGGGCCCGCCGGCCAGTGCCGACGGGCCCCTGTGGTGAGGTGTGTCAGTCCTTGATCTCGCAGATCGCGGCGCCGGACGTCACCGACGCGCCGACCTCCGCCGACAGACCCTTGATCGTGCCCGCGCGGTGGGCGTTGATGGGCTGCTCCATCTTCATCGCCTCGAGTACGACGATGAGGTCGCCCTCCTTGACCTCCTGGCCCTCCTCGACCGCGACCTTGACGATCGTGCCCTGCATCGGGGAGGCGAGCGTGTCGCCCGAGGCGGCCGAGCCGGACTTCTTGGCGGCGCGGCGCTTGGGCTTGGCGCCCGCGGCCAGACCCGTGCGGGCCAGGCTCATGCCCAGCGAGGACGGCAGCGAGACCTCCAGGCGCTTGCCGCCGACCTCGACGACGACGGTCTCGCGGCCCGGCTCCTCCTCCGCCTCGGTGGCGGCGGGGGCGGCGAACGGCTTGATCTCGTTGACGAACTCCGTCTCGATCCAGCGTGTGTGGATGCGGAACGGGTCCGAGGTGAACGCCGGGTCGGCCACCACAGCGCGGTGGAAGGGGATGGCGGTGGCCATGCCCTCGACCTGGAACTCGGCGAGTGCGCGGGCCGCCCGCTGGAGGGCCTGCTCACGCGTCGCGCCCGTGACGATCAGCTTCGCCAGCAGGGAGTCCCAGGCGGGGCCGATGACGCTGCCGGACTCCACACCCGCGTCCAGGCGGACACCGGGCCCGCTCGGCGGGGCGAAGGTGGTCACCGTGCCGGGCGCCGGGAGGAAGTTACGGCCCGGGTCCTCGCCGTTGATGCGGAACTCGAAGGAGTGGCCGCGTACGGCGGGGTCGTCGTACCCGAGCTCCTCGCCGTCGGCGATGCGGAACATCTCGCGTACGAGGTCGATACCGGTGACCTCCTCGGTGACCGGGTGCTCGACCTGGAGACGGGTGTTGACCTCCAGGAAGGAGATCGTGCCGTCCTGGCCGACGAGGAACTCCACGGTGCCGGCACCCTCGTAGCCGGCCTCCTTCAGGATGGCCTTGGACGCCCGGTACAGCTCGGCGTTCTGCTCCGCCGACAGGAACGGCGCCGGGGCCTCCTCCACCAGCTTCTGGTGGCGGCGCTGGAGCGAGCAGTCACGCGTCGACACCACCACGACGTTGCCGTGCTTGTCCGCCAGGCACTGCGTCTCCACGTGCCGGGGCTTGTCCAGGTACCGCTCCACGAAGCACTCGCCGCGGCCGAAGGCGGCGACGGCCTCGCGGACGGCGGAGTCGTACAGCTCCGGCACCTCTTCGAGGGTGCGGGCGACCTTCAGGCCGCGTCCGCCACCGCCGAAGGCCGCCTTGATGGCGATC
The DNA here is from genome assembly GCF_002099185.1 of Streptomyces sp. CB03238. NCBI lineage: Bacteria > Bacillati > Actinomycetota > Actinomycetes > Kitasatosporales > Streptomycetaceae > Streptomyces > Streptomyces sp. CB03238. The sequence continues at coordinate 26,548 of NZ_NBCN01000002.1, forward strand.
GGCAGGCCGTGCTCCTCGGCGAAGGCGACGACCTCGTCCGCGCCGGACACCGGGTCGGGCGTGCCCGCGACCAGCGGCGCGCCGGCGCGCTGGGCGATGTGACGGGCGGCGACCTTGTCGCCCAGGTCCCGGATGGCCTGCGGCGGCGGGCCGATCCAGGTCAGGCCCGCGTCGATGACGGCCTGGGCGAACTCCGCGTTCTCGGAGAGGAATCCGTACCCAGGATGGATGGCGTCCGCGCCGGAATCGGCCGCGGCCTGGAGCACCTTGGCGATGTCCAGATAGCTGGCGGCCGGGGTGTCACCGCCCAGGGCGAACGCCTCGTCGGCCGCACGGACGTGCAGGGCGTCCCGGTCCGGATCGGCGTAGACGGCTACGCTCGCGATCCCGGCGTCCCGGCAGGCACGGGCGACACGGACAGCGATTTCGCCACGGTTGGCGATGAGCACCTTGCGCACGATGGCTCCCTCCTTGAAACAAGCTGAGTTTAGGGACAGCCGACACGGCCTTTCGACCCGTCCCCCATGGTGAGCTTGCCCACACGGAGCGTGATTCGAGCCGCGGTGGAGTCGTGAAATCCCTTGTCGCACCACGTTACGCAGGGCTTCTGAACGGAACAGTAACCCTGAGGTGTGGTCAAGGTCTCTGTCTTCCCGGCCAGCGGGGCATCCCGTTTCTTTGTGGAGTCCCTACGAATGGGCGAATCATTCTTTGCCAGGCGGCCAGAACCCTTGTTCGTACGTTTACCAGTCAGTAGCCTGCGCGCTGTCGTCCGTACTGGCAGGGGAGTACCCATGGTGGCCCGCAGACCGATAGCGCTGACGGCCGGGATCGTGCTGGTCTTGGAGGCGGTGGGCCTGGTGCTGTTGCACATGGTGCTCGCCAAGGTCATGGGCGGCCAGCGGATGTCGCTGGACGGCCTCGACCCGGACCTGATGGTCACCGCGATCTGGGTCATGGGTGGTGTCTTCGGGGCGTACGTGGCCCTGTGCGGGGCGCTGCTGGTGCGGCTGGGCGTACGGGACCGCGCCCTGGGGCGGGCCGCGCGGATCGTGCTCATCGCCTGCGCGATCACGCACGGGGTGCTGGGCGCGGTGACGGTGGGCCTGGTGGGGTGGGCGGCGTTCGCGTACATGACGGTCGTGCTGGGCCTGATCGTGGCCTCGCTGACGCTGTACGCGCCGGAGGGCGAGGAGCCGCCGGCGCCGCCCGTGGAGGGCGGCGTGGCGGCGGCGTGACGCGGGGGAGGGTCAGTCCCACAGGTCGGTGATCGCGATGCCCAGCTCGGCCAGCAGGCGGCGCAGCAGCGGCAGGGACAGGCCGATCACATTGCCCGGGTCGCCGTCGATGCCGTCGATGAAGGGCGCCGAGCGGCCGTCGAGGGTGAACGCGCCCGCCACGTGGAGGGGTTCGCCGCTGGCGACGTACGCCGCGATCTCCTCGTCCGTCGGGTCGCCGAAGCGGACCAGGGTGGAGGCGGTCGCGGAGGCGTACCGCTTGGCGGTCGTGTCGTAGACGCAGTGGCCGGTCTGGAGGATGCCGGCGCGGCCGCGCATGGCCTTCCAGCGGGCGGTGGCCTCCTCGGGGTCGGCGGGCTTGCCCAGCGCCTGCTTGTCCAGCTCCAGCACCGAGTCGCAGCCGATCACCAGCGCGCCGCTCGCCTCGGGCTTGGCGGCCACGTGGGCGGCCTTGGCCTCGGCGAGGGCGAGCGCCAGTTCGGCCGGGGTCGGGGCGGTGAACTTGTCCTCGTCGATCCCGCTGACGATCACCTCGGGGGTGAGCCCGGCCTGGCGCAGCAGACCGAGGCGGGCGGGGGACGCGGAGGCCAGGACGAGGCGGCGGCGCTGAGCAGCAGTCATGGGCGCCATCGTACGGAAAACGCCCACCGGTGACGGCTCGGTGCCGGTGTCAGTGCAGGCCCACCACGAACATCGCCAGCAGCATCGCCAGCGCCAGCAGAATCCCCGCGCGGCGCAGCATCGCCTGCATGTCGCGCATCTCTTCGGGCGGTTCGTTCTCGGGGTCGGACCACAGCATCCTTCGATCCTGCTGGCGAGGTCCGCCCGGCGCCTGAGTATGCGTACTCAGGCGCCACGGTGCTTACGGACTAATCAAGGGCTGGTCAACGGGTGGTGAACACCCCCGCACGGATCGCGGCGAGGGCCGCCGCCACCGCCCGTTCCTCGTCCGCGGCGGTGAGCGGCTCGTGGCTGACCGCGAAGCGGTAGTACAGCGGGGCGGAGACGGCGCGCAGGGCCTCGACCGGGTCGGTGCCGGGCGGGGCCTCGCCGCGGGCGACGGCCCGCTCCACGACGGTGGCCCATTCGCCGAGGCGGGCCGCGTAGAAGCCGTGCAGGGCGGTGGCGCACTCCTCGTCGCAGGCCGCCGCCGCGATGACCGCCCGGAAGACGGGGCCCATGCGCGGGTCGGTGAGGGTCTTGGCGACGAGGGTGGCGTTGTCGCGCAGGTCGCCTGCGAGCGAGCCGGTGTCCGAGGCCGGGACGGACCGCTCGGCCATGTCGCGGAGCAGGTCGGCGATCAGGCCGACGGGGGAGCCCCAGCGCCGGTAGACGGTGGTCTTGCCGACGCCTGCGCCGGCGGCGATCCGGTCCATGTTCAGGGCGTGGAAGCCCTCCGCGGCCAATGCCTCCTGGGTGGCCTGGAGGACGGCGGCGCGGACCTTGGCGGTGCGGCCGCCGGGGCGGACGGTGCCGGGCATGGATTCCAAATGGGAGACTCCCTCACCGATGGCTTCGGCTCCACCCCGAACGCCGACCGCCGCTGGTCGGACGCCCTCGCCGAGCGCACCGACCGCCCCGTACTGAACGCCGGCATCGGCGGCAACCTGCTGCTCAACGACTCGGCCTGGTACGGAGAGCGGTCCTCCGCCCGCTTCCACCGCGACGCCCTCGACCTGCCCGGCGCAGGAACGGTCGTCCTCCTCCAGGGGCTCAACGACATCGGCTTCAGCGAGGCCCGGGACCAGCCCACGTACAAGCCCGCCCCGGCCGTGTCGGCCACCGAACTGGTCGACGGCTACCGCACCCTGATACGCGCCCCACGCGCGCGTGGCGTGCGGATCGTCGGCGCGACCATCCTGCCCTTCAAGGGCACCACCCACTGGGGCCCGCGCGCCGCGAAGGTCAGCGCCGAGGTCAACGACTGGATGCGCGAGTCCGGCGAGTTCGACGCGGTCACCGACTTCCACCGGCTCATGGCCGACCCCGCCGACCCGGACCGCCTGCACCCCGCGTACGCGTACGAGGACGGCCTCCACCCGAACGACGCGGGATACCGCGTCATGGCGGAGGCCGTCGCTGCCCTGCTGTGACGGCTAGAGCGGCCAGTAGGAGCGCGTCCACGACCGCGGGCCCGGCTGCGGGCGGCGCGTATGGGCGATCCTCGCCGGGTCCGACCAGCCCTCGGGGACGCGCTCCGCGCCGCCGGAGGCCGCCGACGCGGTCGCGGCGGCGCGCGCCTGGACCACCGCCAGTGCGGCGGCCAGCTCCTCCGGGGTCGGGTTGCCCCGCAGAACCTTGATCATGGGTGGCTCCTTAGAGGGGGATGTTGCCGTGCTTCTTCGGAGGAAGGTTTTCCCGCTTCGTCCGCAGCTGACGCAGGCCCTTCACGATCTGCGTCCGCGTCTCCGACGGCATGACCACCGCGTCGATGTAGCCGCGCTCGGCCGCCGTGTACGGGTTGAGCAGGGCGTCCTCGTACTCCTGGATCAGCCGCGCCCGTGTCGCCTCGACGTCGTCGGCCTCCGCGATGGTGCGGCGGTGCAGGATGTTCACCGCGCCCTGCGCGCCCATCACCGCGATCTGCGCGGTCGGCCACGCCAGGTTCAGGTCGGCGCCCAGGTGCTTGGAGCCCATGACGTCGTACGCGCCGCCGAACGCCTTGCGCGTGATCACCGTGATCAGCGGGACGGTCGCCTCGGCGTACGCGTAGATCAGCTTGGCGCCGCGCCGGATGATGCCCTCGTGCTCCTGGCCGACGCCCGGCAGGAAGCCCGGCACGTCGACGAAGGTCAGCACCGGGATGTTGAACGCGTCGCAGGTACGGACGAACCGGGCGGCCTTCTCGGAGGCGTTGATGTCCAGGCAGCCCGCGAACTGCATCGGCTGGTTGGCGACGATGCCGACCGGGTAGCCCTCGACCCGCCCGAAGCCCGTGATGATGTTCGGCGCGAACATCCCCTGCGTCTCCAGGAATTCACCGTCGTCCAGCACATGCTCGATGACGGTGTGCATGTCGTACGGCTGGTTCGCCGAGTCCGGGATGAGGACGTCCAGCTCGCGGTCCTCGTCGCTCGGCTCCAGATCCGCCTCCTCCGGGAAGGCGGGCGCCTCGGAGAGGTTGTTCGACGGCAGGTACGACAGAAGGGACTTGACGTACTCGATGGCGTCCTTCTCGTCCCCCGCCATGTGATGCGCCACCCCGGAGGTGGTGTTGTGCGTCCGGGCGCCGCCCAGCTCCTCGAAGCCCACGTCCTCGCCCGTCACCGTCTTGATGACGTCGGGGCCGGTGATGAACATGTGCGAGGTCTGGTCGACCATGACCGTGAAGTCGGTGATGGCGGGGGAGTAGACGGCACCTCCGGCACACGGGCCGACGACCAGGCTGATCTGCGGAATCACGCCCGAGGCATGGGTGTTGCGGCGGAAGATCTCGCCGTACATGCCGAGGGCCATGACGCCCTCCTGGATACGCGCGCCACCGGAGTCGTTGATGCCGATGACCGGGCAGCCGGTCTTCAGGGCGAAGTCCATCACCTTGATGATCTTCTGCCCGAAGACCTCGCCCAGGGCGCCGCCGAACACGGTGAAGTCCTGTGAGAACACCGCCACCGGGCGGCCGTCGACCGTTCCGTACCCGGTGACGACACCGTCTCCGTACGGGCGGTTCTTCTCCAGGCCGAAGCTGGTGGAGCGGTGCCGGGCGAACTCGTCCAGCTCGACGAAGGAACCCTCGTCCAGCAGGAGGGCGATGCGCTCCCGGGCCGTCAACTTGCCCTTGGCGTGCTGCTTCTCGACGGCGCGCTCGGAGCCCGCGTGCGTCGCCTCGTCGATACGGCGCTGCAGATCCGCGAGTTTGCCCGCGGTCGTATGGATGTCGATCTTCTGGGGCTCTTGGGGCTTGACCGGCTCGGACATCGGGATGCGGCTCCCTGCATGGTCACGGGATCGTTGGCTACTGACCCGTAGCGTATCGGCGGGCATGGCCTTCGGCAGTGCGGTGTTTACCACACCTACGCTGGCTTGCATGACGCCCTCATATGGTCCAGGAAGCCCGTGGTCGGACCTCGAACGACCGCCCCTGAACGCCGCTTCCCTGCGCCGCGCCCTCCTCCGGCCCGGCGGCCGGTGGACCTCCCTCGACATCGTGCCCGCCACCGGCTCCACCAACTCCGACCTGGCCGCCCGCGCCGCCACGCTCCCCGAGGGCGCGATCCTCCTCGCCGAGGAGCAGACGGCCGGGCGCGGCCGGCTGGACCGCACCTGGTCCGCGCCCGCGCGCTCCGGCCTGTTCTTCTCCGTGCTGCTCAAGCCGGACGTCCCCGTCGCCCGCCTCGCCTGGCTGCCGCTGCTCACCGGCGTCGCCGCCGCCACCGGGCTGACCCGCGCCGCCGGTGTCGACATGGCGCTGAAGTGGCCCAACGACCTGATGGTGAAGGTGGAGGGCGAGGCCGGCAAGGAGGAGCGGAAGGCCGGCGGCATCCTCGCCGAGCGGGCCGGGGACGACGGCATCGTCGTCGGACTCGGCCTCAACGTCACCCTCCGCAAGGAGGAGCTGCCCGTCCCCACGGCCGGCTCCCTCCTCCTCGCGAACGCGATCTCCACCGACCGCGACACGCTGCTGCGCGCCGTGCTCCGCTCGCTGGAGCAGTGGTACGGCCGGTGGACGGCGGCCGGCGGCGACCCGGCGGCGTGCGGACTGGCGGAGGCGTACACGGCGGGCTGCGCCACCCTCGGCCGTACCGTCCGCGCCGAGCTGCCCGGCGACCGCACCCTCACGGGCGAGGCGGTCGCCATCGACGGCGACGGGCGGCTGGTGGTGGCGCCGCCCGGCGGAGAGCGGGAGGCCGTGGGAGCGGGTGACGTCGTGCATCTGCGCCCGGTGGACTAACGCGCTGGGCCGCCCGGACGTGAGCCAGGGCACACCTGCCGTATCGTTGACGACGATCCAGCTACAGATCGGCAGGACAGTGCGCAGGGAACGGGCAGGAGGCGGCCGGTGACCGTCGACGACGCGAACTCGGGCGGGTCCGGGTCCGGGCCGAGGGGGGCGGAGCCCAGCGGGGCGCAGTCCGGCGGGACGCCGAGCGGAACGCCCAGCGGGGCGGAGTACCCCACCCCCCACCATGTCGTCGACCACACGGCGGAGCCGACCGACGACCCCCTGGCCATCCGCCTGGAGCAGCTGATCCTCGGTGCCGAGCGCCGCTACACCCCCTTCCAGGCGGCCCGCACCGCCGGTGTCTCCATGGACCTGGCCTCCCGGTTCTGGCGGGCCATGGGCTTCGCCGACATCGGCCAGGCCAAGGCGCTGACGGAGGCGGACGTGCTGGCGCTGCGGCGGCTGGCCGGTCTGGTCGAGGCGGGCCTGCTGAGCGAGCCGATGGCGGTGCAGGTGGCCCGGTCCACCGGCCAGACCACCGCCCGGCTGGCCGAATGGCAGATCGACTCCTTCCTGGAGGGCCTCACCGAGCCGCCCGAACCCGGGATGACGCGTACGGAAGTGACGTATCCCCTGGTGGAGCTGTTGCTGCCGGAGCTCCAGGAATTCCTGGTGTACGTGTGGCGGCGGCAGCTCGCGGCGGCGACCGGGCGGGTCGTGCAGGCCGCCGACGACGAGGAGATGGTGGACCGGCGCCTCGCGGTCGGCTTCGCGGACCTCGTCGGCTTCACCCGGCTCACCCGGCGCCTGGAGGAGGAGGAGCTGGGCGAGCTGGTCGAGGCCTTCGAGACCACCTCGGCCGACCTGGTCGCCGCGCACGGCGGTCGGCTGATCAAGACGCTCGGTGACGAAGTGCTGTACGCGGCCGACGACGCCGGTACGGCCGCCGAGATCGCGCTACGGCTCATCGAGACGCTCGGCCACGACGAGACGATGCCCGCACTGCGCGTCGGCATCGCCTTCGGCACGGTCACGACCCGGATGGGCGACGTCTTCGGTACGACGGTGAACCTGGCGAGCCGGCTCACCTCGATAGCGCCCAAGGACGCGGTCCTGGTCGACGGGGCGCTCGCGGAGGAACTGTCGCGCACGGGCGAGGCGCCGGTGTCGGAGGCGCAGGTCGCGGAGGAGGTGGCGCGCGCGGAGAAGGAGGGCGAGGCGCCGCCCTCGTACCGCTTCGCGCTCCAGCCGATGTGGCAGCGGCCGGTGCGGGGGCTCGGGGTGATCGAGCCCTGGCTGCTGACGCGGCGGGAGCCTAAGATCCCCGGATAGCGGTCGCTAACGCTCGTTAACCGGGAGGGTCTCGCCTTATGTCCGAGCAGCGCTTCGGAGAATTCGTCGCCGTACGCCGTCATGAGCACGTGGCGGAACTGGTCCTCGACCGGCCCAAGGCCATGAACGCCGTCTCCACGGAGATGGCCCGCTGCATCGGCGCCGCGTGCGAGGCGCTCGGCGCCGATCCTTCGGTACGGGTGACCGTGCTGACCTCCTCCAGCGAGCGGGCGTTCTGCGTGGGCGCCGACCTCAAGGAGCGCAACTCGCTCAGCGACGCCGAGCTGGTGCGCCAGCGCCCGGTCGCGCGCGGCGCGTACACCGGCGTGCTGGAGCTGCCGATGCCGACGGTCGCCGCCGTGCACGGCTTCGCGCTGGGCGGCGGGTTCGAGCTGGCGCTCGCCTGCGACCTGATCGTGGCCGACGCGACGGCGGTCGTCGGGCTGCCCGAGGTGTCGGTGGGCGTGATCCCGGGCGGTGGCGGTACGCAGCTGCTGCCGCGCCGGGTGGGGGCCGCGCGGGCGGCGGAGCTGGTGTTCACGGCGCGGCGCGTGGCGGCGGCGGAGGCGGTGTCGCTGGGGCTGGTGGACCAGCTGGTGGACGACGCCCGGGAGGGTGCGCTGGAGCTGGCCGCCCGGATCGCCGGGAACTCGCCGGTCGGGCTGCGGGCCGCCAAGCGGGCCATGCGGCTGGGGTACGGGCTGGACCTGCGGGCGGGCCTGGAGGTCGAAGACGCGGCGTGGCGGTCGGTGGCCTTCTCGGGCGACCGGGCCGAGGGTGTGGCGGCGTTCAACGAGAAGCGGAAGCCCGAGTGGCCCGGGCAGTGAAAGGTCGGGCGGTGAAAGGTCGGGCGGTGAAAGGTCGGGGAGTGAAAGGTCGTGCATCCTCCCTAAGCTTGAGGAATGGGTGAGGATGTCCGGCTCCGCGCTGTAGTGGCGCTCGCGCAGGCCATGGCGTCGGCGCACACTCCGCGCGAGACCTGGCGGGCGGCCGCGCTGGGCGCGCGCGACGCGCTCCGCGGGACGTTCGCCGCGCTCTCGATGTGGGAGCGGGACCTCGGCCGGCTCAAGGTGCTCGTCAACGCGGGCGAGCGGGCGCCGGACGAGGAGGAGTTCCCGGACTCCGAGACGTACCCGGTCCACCAGTTCTCCGAGATCACCGAGTTCCTGCACGAGCGGTGGGCCGGAGGCGGGGAGCCGAACGCCTGGGTGGAGACGGCGGACGGCCCGGAGGCGGGGGAGCCCGGTTACTGCCACCAGAGGGTGGCCGCCCTGCGGCGGCGCGGTCGTGGCTGCTGTGTCGTCGCGCCGATAGTGATGCACGGGCGGGCGTGGGGCGAGCTGTACGTGGCGCGGCCGGCCGGGGCGCCGGTCTTCGACCGCCGCGACGCGGACTTCGCGACCGTCCTCGCGTCGGTCGTCGCGGCGGGGATCGCGCAGACCGAGCGCCTGGAGGAGGTCCGCAGGCTGGCCTTCACCGACCCGCTGACCGGGCTCGCCAACCGGCGGGCGGTGGACATGCGGCTGGACGAGGCGGTCGAGCGCTTCCTGGCGGACGGGACGGTGGTCTCGCTCGTGGTGTGCGACCTGAACGGCCTCAAGCGCGTCAACGACACGCACGGGCACGCGGTGGGGGACCGGCTGCTGGAGCGGTTCGGCTCGGTGCTGTCGTACTGCGGGGCGATGCTGCCGGGCGCGCTGGCGGCGCGGCTGGGCGGTGACGAGTTCTGCCTGGTGTCGGTGGGGCCGGAGGCGGACGAGGTGGTGCGGGCGGCGGACGAGCTGTGCGTACGGGCCGGTGAGCTGGAGCTGGGGGAGGGCGTGGCGTGCGGGGTGGCGTCGACCGGTGACCCGATCGGACCGGTGCAGTCGGCACGGCGGCTGTTCCGGCTGGCGGACGCGGCGCAGTACCGGGCCAAGGCGGCGCGGTCGCTCAAGCCGGTGGTGGCGGGGCGGGACGGCACGGTCATCGCCCTGGCGGACCACCCCCCGGCGGCCGCCCGCGACCGCCGCACCTTCCGCGACGCCCCCGCGGAGCCGGGTGCGTCTGCGGTGCGGGATGCGCCTGCGGCCCCTGCGGCGCCCGGGGCTTCTGCGGCCCCTGCGGCGCCCGGGGCTTCTGCGGCGCCGGGGGCGACTGCGGCGCCTGCGGTGCCCGGGGCTTCTGCGGTGCCAGGGGCTGCTGCGGCCCCTGCGCCGGAGCCGGCCGTCGGCACGGAGCCGGGCGCCGAGCCGGACCGGCCCGCCCCGTAGAGCCCCCTCCGGCGCGGAGCCGTTCGCCGCCGGCGCCCCTGTGGCCAGTCGCCCCCGCCGGGGCCCGCCTTCCCTCCCCGTTGTGGGCAATGGCCCCCGCCGAGGCCCGCCTCCCCCCGTTGTGGGCAGTCGTTCCGCAGGGCGGAACGGGTGGGCACAACGGGACGGGGCGGTGCCTTTGCGGCGGTTCCTCCCGGGGCGGTGCCCGTTCCCGGTTCGCTCCGGTGCCGTGCGGGTCGGTGGCCTGCCGGGGGGTGGGGGGCGTGGCCCCTCCGGGCTCGTCTCCTCAAGGCCGGCGGCCTCGGGCACGAGAAAGGGAGCCGTTACGGCGCCGCCGACCTCTGCGGGGACGACCCTGCACGGCCCCACCCCGGCCGGTGGCCGTCTGCGGGCGGTGGGGGAGGGGGCGCGGCCCCGGTCGGTGGTCGTAAGGGGCGCTGGGGAGGCGGGGTAGTGACACGTTGGGATTCAGTCCGTACGCTGCTGAATATGGATATGCACACAGTCGTGGTGGGGACGTCCGGCGCCACCGCCCAGGACGTCATCGCCGTGGCCCGCGGCAACGCCCGTGTCGAGCTCTCCCCGGAGGCGCTCACCGCGCTCGCCAAGGCCCGCGAGATCGTCGACGCCCTCGCCGCCAAGCCCGAGCCCGTCTACGGCGTGTCGACCGGATTCGGCGCGCTCGCCACCCGGCACATCAGCCCCGAGCTGCGCGCCCAGCTCCAGCGCAACATCGTCCGCTCGCACGCCGCCGGCATGGGCGCGCCCGTCGAGCGCGAGGTCGTGCGGGCGCTGATGTTCCTGCGGCTCAAGACCGTCTGCTCCGGGCACGCCGGGGTCCGGCCCCAGGTGGCGCAGACCATGGCGGACCTGCTCAATGCGGGCATCACCCCCGTCGTCCACGAGTACGGCTCCCTCGGCTGCTCCGGCGACCTCGCCCCGCTCAGCCACTGCGCGCTCACCCTGATGGGCGAGGGCGACGCCGAAGGCCCCGACGGCCGCGTCCGCCCCGCCGGAGAGCTCCTCGCCGAGCACGGCATCGAGCCCGTCGAGCTCCGCGAGAAGGAGGGCCTCGCCCTCCTCAACGGCACCGACGGCATGCTCGGCATGCTGATCATGGCCTTGGACGACCTCGACAAGCTCTACAAGTCCGCCGACATCACCGCCGCCCTGTCGCTGGAAGCGCTCCTGGGTACGGAGAAGGTCCTCGCGCCCGAGCTGCACGCCATCCGCCCGCACCCCGGCCAGGGCGCCGCCGCCGCGAACATGCTCGCCGTCCTCAAGGGCTCCGGCCTCACCGGCCACTTCCAGCAGGACGAGGCTCCCCGCGTCCAGGACGCCTACTCGGTGCGCTGCGCCCCGCAGGTCGCCGGGGCCGGCCGCGACACCATGGCCCACGCCCGGCTCGTCGCCGAGCGGGAGCTCGCCTCCGCCGTCGACAACCCGGTCGTCCTGCCCGACGGCCGCGTCGAGTCCAACGGCAACTTCCACGGCGCGCCCGTCGCCTACGTCCTGGACTTCCTCGCCATCGCCGCCGCCGACCTCGGCTCCATCGCCGAGCGGCGCACCGACCGGCTGCTGGACAAGAACCGCAGCCATGGGCTGCCGCCGTTCCTGGCCGACGACGCGGGCGTCGACTCGGGGCTGATGATCGCCCAGTACACACAGGCCGCCCTGGTGAGCGAGCTGAAGCGGCTGGCCGTGCCCGCTTCCGCGGATTCCATTCCGTCCTCCGCCATGCAGGAGGACCACGTCTCCATGGGCTGGTCCGCCGCCCGCAAGCTGCGCACCGCCGTCGGCAACCTGGGCCGGATCATCGCCGTCGAGCTGTACGCCGCGACCCGCGCCATCGAGCTGCGCGACGGGCTCACCCCGGCGCCCGCCTCCCGCGCCGCCATCGAGGCGCTGCGCGCGATCGGTGTCCAGGGCCCCGGGCCGGATCGTTTCCTCGCCCCCGACTTGGAGGCCGCCGACGCCTTCGTACGCGAAGGAAAGCTCGTCGAGGCGGTCGAGAAGGTCACCGGCCCGCTGGCCTGACGACGCCTTGCGCCGGGGCGCGCACCGTCATAGGACGGTGTGCGCCCCTCGTCGTACGGCGAAGGCCACCAGGCCCGTCCCCATCGCGAGGAAGGTCGCGCCGCCGAGCAGGTACGGGGTGGTGTCCACGCCGCCGGTGTCGGCCAGGACCAGCTGCTCCTGCCCCTTCGCGGCCGTGGACGTTCTCGCTTCGTGCTGCTCCGCGGGTGGCCGCTCAACGGTGGCGTTGGCCGAAGGGACGAACCACAGCGCACCGAGCAGGGTCCCGGCGGCGGTGGCGGTCAGCAGCGGTCGACGTGCGACGGACACAGATTCAGATCCTTTTGCGGAACCGAGAATTGGTGGGTGCGTCGATGCTAATGAACACAGCGGGTCGCTGGAAAGTCATGGGCCCCGGCGGCTTACGCTCCGTCATATGAGCCCTTCTGAGACATCACGGTATGTACGCCTTCGCGTGGAACTGCTGCTGGAAGTGACGGACAACGATCAACTCACCGGAGCCGCGCTGGAGCGCGTCGAAGCCGACGAATTCATGCCGGACGAGGAGCGTACGCACGCCCGATCCGCGGTACGAGAAGACGAAGCGGAAGCTCTCGCCTACCTCGTCGAGCCGGTCGATCTGCTCGGCCAGGTGCCTGGCGTGGAGCTCGCCCAGGCGTCGTGGAGCAGCGAGCAGGTCGAGTACGACCCCGACGCGGAGATGTGGGACCTGGATGAGGAGGATGATGAGGATCACCTCGACGACGTACGGCCGTAGCGTGTGACCTGTGACACGCTCCGGGTCCCGGACCGCCGCCGTGGCGGGCGCGTCCGGGGCCCATTTCACGCGCATCCGTATACCTCGGGAAGATCGGGAACCAATGGCTCCCCCGGGCGCGTCGATCAGTGGTGTTCCCCACATCCGTGCCGGATGGGGAACGGGACGGGTTGTTATGGGTGTTGTTGAGACAGTTGGCAGGGAATCGGCGACGATGGAGAAGCGTGTGATGACGGACAGCAAGCGGCGCAAGGGCCTGGCGGCCGCGTCCGCACTGCTCGGCGGCGTACTGGTGCTCACCGGCTGCGGCGGCGGTGAGGACAAGGCCGACGCCTCCGAAAGCTCGAAGACGTCACAGTCCCAGGTCGACGCGGCGGCGGCGGAGGACGCCTCCGAGGCCCGAATAACGATCTCCCCGAAGAACGGCGCGCAGAACGCCGGCATCAACAACGACGCCAAGGTCACCGTCAGCGAGGGCACGCTCACGCAGGTCACGATGACCGCCCCGGACGGCACGGCCGTCAAGGGTGAGATAGCCGCCGACGGCACCAGCTGGAAGCCCAGCGAGCAGCTGGAGCGGGCCACCACCTACAAGATCTCCGCCACCGCCAAGGACTCCGAGGGCCGTGAGGCCCACGAGAACTCCTCCTTCACCACCGTCTCCAAGGACAACAGCTTCATCGGGAACTTCACCCCCGAGGACGGCTCCACCGTCGGCGTCGGCATGCCCGTCTCGATCAACTTCAACAAGCCGATCACGGACAAGAAGGCCGTCCAGTCCGGCATCACCGTCTCGTCCACCAGCGGCCAGGAGGTCGTCGGCCACTGGTTCAACTCCCAGCGCATCGACTTCCGCCCCGAGAACTACTGGGCCGAGGGCTCCAAGGTCACGCTGAAGCTGAACCTCGACGGCGTCGAGGGCTCCGAGGGCGTCTACGGCGTCCAGCAGAAGACCGTCACCTTCACCATCGGCCGCAACCAGGTCTCCACCGTCGACGCCGCCGCCAAGACCATGACGGTCACCCAGGACGGCAAGACGATCAAGACCATCCCGATCTCCGCCGGCGCCCCCGAGAACCCGACCTACAACGGCCAGATGGTCATCTCCGAGAAGTTCAAGGAGACCCGGATGGACGGCTCGACGGTCGGCTTCACCAAGAAGGACGGCAAGGGCGAGTACGACATCAAGGACGTGCCGCACGCCATGCGGCTGTCCACCTCGGGCACCTTCATCCACGGCAACTACTGGGGCTCGGACTCCATCTTCGGCAAGGTCAACACCAGCCACGGCTGCGTGGGCCTCAACGACGCCAAGGGCGCCGACGACCCGAAGCAGCCCGGTGCCTGGTTCTACGACAACTCGATCGTCGGTGACGTCGTCGTCGTCAAGAACTCCAAGGACAAGACCATCGCCCCGGACAACGGCCTCAACGGCTGGAACATGAGCTGGGCGGAGTGGAAGGCCGGCTCGGCCGTCTGAGCCACCGGCTGAACGAACGGGCGGCGGTCCTCCTCACGGTGGGCCGCCGCCCGTCGTCGTACGTACGCACGCCGCTCTGCTCAGCGCGCCCCGGCGACCTCGTCGACCCCCCAGTTCGCCAGCAGCCGCAGCGACTCCGCCGACGGGGTGCCCGGCTCCGCCGTGTACGTCACCAGGCTCAGATCGTGGTCGTCGGGCAGCCGCAGCGTCTCGTACGACAGCGTCAGCTCGCCCACCAGCGGATGGTGCAGCCGCTTCGCGCCGTGCCCCTTCTCCTGCACCGTGTGCGCCGCCCACAGCTCGCGGAATTCCGAGCTCTTGACGGACAGTTCACCGACCAGCGTCGACAGTTGCGGATCGTCCGGCGAGCAGCCCGCGTACAGCCGCAGCGCGCTCACCACCTCCGTCGCCTTCGCCTCCCAGTCGACGTACAGATCGCGGACGTTCGGGTCGAGGAAGAGCTGCCGCGCCATGTTCCGCTCCTGCGGCTGAAGCGCCGCGAAGTCCCCGAACAGCGCCCGCGCCAGCCTGTTCCAGGCCAGGATGTCCAGCCGCCGCCCCAGGACGAACGCCGGCACCCCCTCCATCGCGTCCAGCAGATGCTGCACCGCCGGCCGCACCGTCTGCGGCCGGGTCGCCGGCACCCGCCGCTTCTTCTTGTGCGTCGGCCTCGCCAGGTGCGTCAGATGGTCACGCTCGGCATCCGTCAGACGCAGCGCCCGCGCGATCGCGTTCAGCACCTCGATGGAGACATTGCGGCCGTTGCCCTGCTCCAGGCGCGTGTAGTAGGCCACGGAAACGCCGGCCAGCTGCGCCAGCTCCTCCCGCCGCAGCCCCGGTACCCGGCGGTGGCGCCCGAACTCGGGCAGCCCGACGTCCTCCGGCTTCAGCCGGGCCCGCCGGGAGCGGAGGAACTCACTCAGTTCGGCACGCTGATCCATACGTCAAGTATTCCGGGTCGTACGTACCGACAGGCGGCTGATCCTGTCCCTGCCAGTAGTACGCACAGCGGACGTACGAACGACAGAGACCTGGGCGGCCCGCGCCGGCACCGGCAGACTCACTGCCATGACCACGAACGTCTCCGCTTACGCAGCCCCCGCCGCCAACGCCCCGCTGGAGCGCACCACCATCCCACGCCGGGCGGTCGGCGAGCACGACGTACTGATCGAGATCAGGTACGCGGGCATCTGCCACTCCGACATCCACCAGGCCCGCGACGGCTGGGGCGAGGGCATCTTCCCGATGGTGCCCGGCCACGAGATCGCCGGAATCGTCACCGAGGTCGGTGAGGGCGTGACGAAGTACAAGGCCGGCGACCGGGTCGGCGTGGGCTGCTTCGTCGACTCCTGCCGCCAGTGCGAGTACTGCCGCCAGGGCCTGGAGCAGTACTGCGTCGAGGGCATGACCGGCACGTACAACGCCCTCGACCGCAGCGGCGAGCCGACCTACGGCGGCTACTCCACCCACATCGTCGTCGACGAGAACTACACCGTCCGCATACCCGACGGCCTCGCCCTCGACGTCGCCGCCCCGCTGCTGTGCGCCGGCATCACCCTCTACTCGCCGCTCGTCCACTGGAAGGCCGGCCCCGGCAAGAACGTGGCCATCGTCGGACTCGGCGGCCTCGGCCACATGGGCGTGAAGATCGCCCACGCGCTGGGCGCCGAGGTCACCGTCCTGAGCCAGACCCTGCGCAAGCAGGACGACGGCCTCGCGATGGGCGCCGACCACTTCTACGCCACCAGCGACCCGGAGACCTTCGACAAGCTCGCCGGCACCTTCGACCTGATCGTCTCCACGGTCTCCGCGCCGCTGGACCTCGGCGCCTACCTGAGTCTGCTGAAGACCGACGGCGCCCTGGTGAACGTCGGCGCGCCGGAGGAGCCCGTCTCGCTGAACCTCTTCTCCGTCATCGGCGGCCGCAAGACCCTCGCCGGCTCGATGATCGGCGGGATCGCCGAGACCCAGGAAATGCTGGACTTCTGCGCCGAGCACAACCTGGGCGCGGAGATCGAGCTGATCCGCGCGGACCAGATCAACGAGGCGTACGAGCGGGTGCTGAAGAGCGACGTCCGCTACCGCTTCGTCATCGACACCGCGACGATCTGACAGCGGCGTCGATGACGCGATGACGTCCGGGGTAATCGACCCCGTACGCGCACGCCGGGAGCATGGGGTCATCCGGATCCGGATACGAACCCACGAGGAGGGCCCCATGCCCGCGTACGCCATCGGAAACCTGCGCCCCGTCGCCGTGCTCGACGACGAGGTGTTCACCTACATGGAGCGCATCCAGGCCACCCTCGACCCCTTCGGCGGCCGGTTCTTCGTGCACGGCGCGCCGGCCATGGAGGTCCGCGAGGGCGAGTGGAACACCGCGCTCGTCATCATCGGGTTCCCGTCGCTGGACCATGCCCGCGACTGGTACGACTCCGAGGCCTACCAGCGGCTCATCCCGCTGCGGACCCGGCACATGACCGGCGACGTCCTGCTCATCGACGGCGTCGCCCCGGACTATGACGTCTCGGCGACGGCCGCGATGCTGCGGGCGGCGCAGGCCGTCTGACGGTGGGTCACGCCTGCGTGGCCTTGGGCCTTTGCGGCTTCGGGCCTCCGTGCCTTGAGGCCGTGCGGCTTCGGGACCGCGTGGCCTTGAGGCCGTGCGGCAGGCCCTCGCGGCCTCAGGCCCCGACGCGGGGTCGAACGGCCCGGCCCGCCCTCAGTTCCAGCCGGTCGCCGGCGAACGCGCTGCGGAAGCGGCGGTCGTGCGAGACCACGACGACCGCCCCCTCGTACGCCGCCAGGGCGGCCTCCAGCTCCTCCACCAGGCCGAGCGCCACATGGTTCGTCGGCTCGTCCAGTACGAGGAGGCCGGCCGGACGTGTCACCAGGCGGGCCAGCTCCAGCCGCCGCCGCTGGCCCACCGACAGGGCGGCCACCGGAACCGGCAGGTCCTCCTCCCGGAACAGCCCGAGCGCCAGCAGCTCCTCGGCGTGGTCCTCCGGCGCATCGGGGCGCCCGGCCGCGAACGCCGCCAGCAGCGGGCGGCGCGGCGGCCGCGCGGGCAGCTCCTGCGGCAGGTAGCCCACCCGCGCCGGGCGGTGCACGGTGCCCGCGTCGGGGCGCAGGTCCCCGGCGATCACCCGCAGCAGGGTCGTCTTCCCGGCGCCGTTCGGGCCGGTCACCAGCAGCCGGCCGCCCGCCCCGACCCGCAGGCCCGCCACCCGCAGCCGGTCGCCGACGACCACGCCGTCCAGCTCCACCGCCACGTCCTGGGGGTCCGGCGCGGCCAGCCGGGGCGCGAACCGCAACGGCTCCGGCGGCGCGGCAACCGGCTCCCGCCGCAGCCGCTCCAGCCGCTGCCGCGCCGCCCTGACCCGCCCGGACAGCTTCGCCTCGTGCGAGCGCCGGTGCTTGCCGAAGCCCTCGCGCGGGTCCTTGCCCGAAGCGGCCAGCCGCTGCCCGGCCGCCGCGACCAGCGCCTCCGACTCCGCGAGGCCGTCCAGCCACGCCTGGTGGTCCAGCTCCCAGCGGCGGCGGGCAGCGGCCTTCGCCGCCCGGTAACCGGCCCAGCCGTCCCCGTACCGGGTCACCGCCCGCGTGTCCCGGTCGACCTCCAGGACCGCGGTCGCCACCGCCTCCAGGAACACCCGGTCGTGCGTCACGGCCAGCACCGTGCCCCGGTGCGCCCGCAGCCGCTCCTCCAGCCTGCCGGTCGCCTGCCGGTCGAGATGATTCGTCGGCTCGTCGAGCAGCAGCAGCTCAGCGCCCGACGCCAGCACACAGGCCAGCGCCAGCCGCGACTGCTCGCCCCCGGAGAGTGACCCCAGCGGCCGCCCGCGCCCGATGTGCCCGACGCCCAGCCCGTGCAGGGCGGCGTCGACCCGGGCATCCGCCTGGTAACCGCCGCGCTCCTCGTACGCGCTCAACAGCTCGCCGTACGCCGCCAGTTCGGCCTCAGACGCACTGCCGAGGCCCTCCTCGGCCGCCCGCAGCCGCCGCTCCATCGCCCGCAGCTCGGAGAGCGACGCGTCCACCGCGTCCTGCACGCTCGCCGCCGGGTCCAGGTCCAGGGTCTGCCCGAGATGGGCCACCCCACCGGAGAAGCGGACGGTCACCTCCCCACTGTCGGGCGCCTCGGCCCCGGCGAGCATCCGCAACAACGTGGACTTGCCGGAGCCGTTCTCCCCGATGACGCCGATCTTCTCACCGGGGCGGACGGTGAACGTGACCTGATCGAGCACGGAGCGGTCCCCGTACGCCTTGGACACGTCCTTGAGGGTCAATTGGGAGGGGTCGTGGGCGCGATCGCGCATGATTTCTTTCCCTGATGTCCGGGTTCGGAAAGGACGGGGCATGACGGGACGCCTGCGCGTCCGCGCCCGGAATCAGAGAAAGAAGTAGTACGAACCCATGCGATCGAGTGTAGGGACGGGCCGGGTGCCGCACCACCGGATTTCGCCCTTGCGACGACCGGGTGGGGTGGGAGGTGGGAGTGGTGCTGGTGCAGTGACCGTGGCCCGTGAGAACGAAGTGGATGACTGTCCCGGTTGTGTCGCAAAGCAGTTGGCTCAGTGGTCGCCTTTGATCAGCTGGTGTCAAACTCCCTCCATCCAAGGGAGGTTGCTGAATGTCACCGAGAGGTTCTGGGGGAAGCGCGCAGACGGCGTCTCGCGGGGGAGCCGGTGGGCACACACCAGACGAACCGCCCGGCCGCCGACGAGATTGGCAAGGCATTGCAGCCTTCATCGGCGCGGTCGCAGCGTTGATCACCGCTGTAGTGGCGGTCTTCGGTACCTCACCGTTCGAGGACGCGCTGGGAGGGGGCTCAGACCAGCGCCATGCACCAGTGGAGTCCGGAAATGACGAGGTCGAGGGCGCGCGGCCTTCTCCAGCCAGTCAGACCAGCCCCGAGGTGAGATGGTCGGGCGAGCTCGTTGCGGTCATGAAGCGTGCAGACCTTGACACGGTTCCGGCCTCTCGGACCTATGGCGAAGGTGGTGATCTTCACGCGAGCTGGGGACGCCCCAAGGGCTCAACTGTCACGGCCTACTTCATGCACGACGTGCAGGGCGCGGAGTTCGAGCGCGGAGTGCGGGTCACTCCCAAGAGTTGTGAGGAACGGATCAGCACACACGGAGCGGACAGCATCGATGTCGAGGCTGGTGTGCGGTTCTGCGTCCTGACGAATGCTGGGCGGGCAGCCATCCTGGACGTGAGGAGCGTGAACCTGGCAGCCGACGAGTTCACGGCACAGGTGACCGTCTGGGAGAAGTAGGCGGGATATCGGGGAGGTGGTCCTCTGGCGCCGCGGTGCCTTGACGAGGGTGGCCGTGCGGACGCATGGAGCAGCTGTCATTCATCGCTTCAGCAGGTGCGGTTCCGGCCACGTGGTGATCGGCTCACCGGACGCCGAGTGGATCTCCAGGAGCGCGAGATAACCGTCCTTCGTGAACACCATGACCCCGGCGTCGTCCGGCACGGTGTACCAGGCGTCCGCAGCCGGATTGCCCTGCGTCGGGGCCGGTGGCACCGCCGCGCGGTCCACCGTCAGGTCGACCGTCAGGCAGCCGCAGCCGCAGCCGCAGCCGCACCGGCCCGTCACTCGCGCGTAGGCGATCTGAGCACGCAGAGCGCTGCTCACCGGATTCTGGACCGGAGAGCAGCGCGTTCAGCGTCGCCGTCGCGTCCGGCGAGAGAGGCTCAGCCATCGGCCTTCGCCACGCCGATCGGGCAGCTCACGCCCGTACCGCCGATGCCGCAGTAGCCGCCCGGGTTCTTGTCGAGGTACTGCTGGTGGTAGGCCTCGGCCGGGTGGAAGGGGCGGTCGTCGGCGGGGAGGATCTCCGTGGTGATCGTTCCGTACCCGGAACCGGTCAGGACCCGCTGGTAGGCGTCACGGGACGCGGTGGCCGCGGCGGCCTGGGCGGGGGAGTGGGTGTAGATCGCCGAGCGGTACTGGGTGCCCACGTCGTTGCCCTGGCGGAAGCCCTGGGTGGGGTCGTGGGACTCCCAGAAGCGCTTCAGGAGCGTTTCGTACGAGACGGTCTCGGGGTCGAAGACCACGCGGACCACCTCCGTGTGGCCTGTCATGCCCGAGCAGACCTCCTCGTAGGAGGGGTTCCGCGTGTAGCCGCCCTGGTAGCCGACGAGCGTCGTCCATACGCCGTCGGTCTGCCAGAACTTCCGCTCGGCGCCCCAGAAACAGCCCAGGGCGAAGTCCGCGACCTCCAGCCCGTCCGGGTAGGGGCCCAGGAGGGGGTTGCCGAGGACGGTGTGGCGGGAGGGAACGGTGAAGCCGGGCTCCGGGCGGCCGCGCAGGGCCTGGTCCGGGGTGGGGAGCACGGGGGTGCGGCCGAACAGCATGACTCGGTCTCCTTCTGCGGGGCGCCGGGGCGGCACCGGAACAACGTTCCGGGAACGGGGGGAATTCCGCGTCAGCCGGCCGGCGTCGCCGCGCGCGAGGGCGCGGGCGGAGCCGCGCATGGTTGCGCCCACCGGGCGGAGTTCCGAAGCGGAACACCACCCACCGGCGCCACGGCCGACACGTCGGCCCGGCAGGCCCGGCAGGCCCGGCAGGTCGGGAGGCGGGCCGGGCCTGCCCGCAGGACTCCCGGTTCGCAGGCCTGAAGGCCGGTGGATGGGTGCTCGTCGTGCGCGGGCCGACGACGCTGGGTGGGCACCCGTACGTGCGGGGCGACGGCTGGTGGGTGGGCACCCGTACGTGCGGGGTGTGCGCACGCCGGCCGGGCACCCGTGCCCGCGGGGCGACGCCGGCGGGTGGGCACCCGTACGTGCGGGGTGTGCGCACGCCGGCCGGGCACCCGTGCCCGCGGGGCGACGCCGGCGGGTGGGCACCCGGACGCCCGGGCCAGGACCGCGGGGCCCGTCAGTGGGGCAGCGTCGCCGGGTTGCCGCCGTTGGCCTCGTAGCCCGCGACCGCCAGGGCGCGGTAGACCGCGTACTCCGCCGCCGGGTCCTCGCTGAGCGTCCACGGCAGGGCGCCGATGTGGCCGTCCACGTGGACCAGCTGGTGCATGGCCTCCGACCAGCGTTCCGCCCGTACCAGGAAGTGGATCAGCAGGTGGCGTACGTGCGCCAGCATCGGGTCGTCGGGGCGGGCCGAGTGGACCGCGTACAGCGCGCCCTCCATGGCCTTCGACACCACCTCGGTGCCGTAGAAGTCCTGCACCAGCGCCACCTCCGGCAGGTGCTCGAAGACCGCGAACAGCGGCAGCGCGGCGAGCAGCGACCCCTGCGGGGCGCGCGCCGCGGCGGCCGTCGCGAAGCGATCCGCGTCCTGCCGGGAGCCGTGCCACTTCTCGCACCAGTAGTGCAGGGCCGCCAGGTGCGCGCCCATGTGCTGCGGCGCACGGTCGATGATCTTCGCCCAGACCTGGTCGAACTGCTCGTGGGTGTAGCCCAGGCCCCGCGCCACGGCCAGCTCGATGATGTACGGGACCGGGTCGCCGGGCGACAGCAGCGCGGCCTGCTCGCAGACCGTACGCGCCTCCTCCAGGATGATCCGGAAGTCGTCGCTGCCCGCCGACGACGACCGCCACGCCTGCTGCACCAGGAACTCGGCGTGGACCTGCGCCCCGCCCGGGTCCTTCGGCTTGTCCGCGCGCCACGCCCGCAGCCAGGCGCCCCCCGTACCGGGCTGCTGCGCCAGCTCCAGCGACGCCGCGCCCGCGAACGCCTGCACCCGCTGCCAGCGCACCTCGCCGTCCTTGTCGGTGCCCGCCAGCAGCTGCGACGCGGCCCGCCAGTCCTGCGTGCGCTGCACCACGTCCAGTACGTCCAGGAGGTCCTGGTCCGGGCCGGGCATCCGTACGTCGAGGTGTTCCTGGCGTACGAAGCCGTACGCGCTCGGATCGGCGGCGTCCGGCGAACCGGGCGAGACCAGACGGATACCGCCACCACCACCCCGGCGGCGCCGCAGCCACGGCGCGAGCACCATGCCGATCATGGCCACCGCGATCAGGAACCAGAGAATCTCCATACCGCCATTGTCCCGGACGCGTCGGGTGCGTACAGCCGCCCGCGACTACGCTCGGGCCTCATGAGCGACGAGCACACCCACCAGAACTTCGAGACCCGCGCCATCCATGCGGGCAACACCGCCGACCCGCTTACCGGCGCGGTCGTCCCGCCCATCTACCAGGTGTCCACCTACAAGCAGGACGGTGTGGGCGGCTTGCGCGGCGGCTACGAGTACAGCCGCAGCGCCAACCCGACGCGCAGTGCGCTGGAGGAGAACCTCGCGGCGCTGGAGGGCGGCCGGCGCGGCCTGGCCTTCGCCTCCGGCCTCGCCGCCGAGGACTGCCTGCTGCGGACGCTGCTGGTGCCCGGCGACCACGTGGTCATCCCGAACGACGCGTACGGCGGCACGTTCCGCCTCTTCGCGAAGGTCGTCGCACGGTGGGGCGTGGAGTGGTCGGTCGCCGACACCTCCGACCCGGCGGCGGTACGGGACGCGATCACCGACCGTACGAAGGCGATCTGGGTCGAGACCCCGTCCAACCCGCTGCTCGGCATCACCGACATCGCGGCCGTCGCGGACGTCGCCCGCACGGCCGGCGTCAGGCTCGTCGTCGACAACACCTTCGCCAGCCCCTACCTCCAGCAGCCGCTCGCGCTCGGCGCGGACGTCGTCGTGCACTCGCTGACCAAGTACATGGGCGGCCACTCTGACGTCGTCGGCGGCGCGCTGGTGACCGCCGACGAGACGCTCGGCGAGGAACTGGCGTACCACCAGAACGCGATGGGCGCGGTCGCCGGGCCCTTCGACTCGTGGATCGTGCTGCGCGGCATCAAGACGCTGGCCGTACGCATGGACCGGCACAGCGAGAACGCGACCCGCGTCGCCGAGATGCTGACCCGGCACCCGAAGGTGACGAGCGTCCTCTACCCGGGCCTGCCCGAGCACCCGGGGCACGAGGTCGCCGCCAAGCAGATGCGGAGCTTCGGCGGCATGATCTCCTTCCGTGTCCAGGGCGGCGAGGAGGCGGCCGTCGAGGTCTGCAACCGGGCCCGGTTGTTCACGCTGGGCGAGTCCCTGGGCGGCGTCGAGTCGCTCATCGAGCACCCGGGCCGGATGACGCACGCGAGCGTCGCCGGGTCGCTGCTGGAGGTCCCGGCGGACCTGGTGCGGCTGTCCGTCGGCATCGAGAACGCCGACGACCTGCTGGCGGACCTGCGCCAGGCGCTGGGCTAGCCCGCCCTCTGTCGTGGACGGTGGCGTGACCCCCGTCGGCGGCAACCGCCACCGGCTGGGCGCCGGCCCTGTGTGGTGGACGGTCGCGGGCGTCGCGTCACCAGCCCTCGAACGGCGGCGTGACCCCCGTCGGCGGTGGCCGCCACGGTTCCGTGACCGACGCCCACACCGCGAACGCGACCGCCGCCGCCGTCAGCAGCGCCCACAGGGCGCGGCGCAGCAGCCGGGCCCGGTGCCGGCTGCGGGTGCCTCGGCTGATCGCGCGGGGCAGCAGGTCCGGCGGGAGCTGGACGCGCGGCGGGGCGTCCAGCATGCGCCGCACCTCGTCCTCCTTGCGGTCGTTCACGTGGCCCGCCTGAGGACGGTGACCGCACGAGCACACGTCGCCCGGACCCGGTCCGCCGGCAGCCCGAGCAGCGCCGCCGTCTGCTCCTCGGCGACACCCTCGTACAGGCGCAGCACGACGACGAGCCGTTCCAGCGGGGTCAGTCGCGACAGCACCCCGCCGCAGGGGCGGTGGAAGCGCCAGGCCGCGCGGGCGAAGCGGGCGGCCAGCTCGCGGCGGGTGAGGTCGTACGGGTCCTCGCCGCGCAGCCGGTCCCAGCGGGCGTACGTGGCCGCCAGCGCGGCGGTCAGCAGGGCCCCGGCGCGCGGGGCGCGGCCGGGCGGCTCGGTCGTCAGGAGCGTGGCGGCATGCAGCAGCCGGCCCGCGGTGCCCGCGACGAACGCCTCGAAGTCCTGGTCGCGCCGGCGCCGGTGCTGGTGGTGCGTCGTCGCCTGCCGCTCTCGCACGTCCTCATATCAGGCCAAAGTCCCGGCCCGGGTCAAGAGGCCGGAGCCGTCTCCGTCTCCGCCGCCGTCTCGGCCGCGCTCTCGGCGGGCGGCAGACCGGCCTGCCGGGCGGAGAGCGCGGAGTTGAAGCGGGTGAGCAGGGTGCAGAACGACTCGCGTTCCTCCTCGGTCCAGCCGTCCGTCACCTCGGCCATCAGCCGGCGCCGCGAGGAGCGGACCTCCTCCAGCCGGGCCTGGCCGCGCGGCGACAGCTGGAGCACGACGGCGCGGCCGTCCTCCGGGTGCGAGGTCCGCTTGACCAGGCCGGTGTCCACCAGCGGCGCGACCTGGCGGGTGACGGTGGACGAGTCGATGCCCATCCCCGCCGCCAGGGCCTTCACGCCCATCGGGCCTTCCTGGTCGAGGCGGTTGAGGAGCAGGTAGGCGGCACGGTCCATCGAGTTGCGGAGCTGGCCGGTGCCGCCGAGCCGGGTCTGCTCGGCCCGCCGGGCGAAGACGGCCACCTGGTGCTGGAGGGCATCGAGGAGACCGTGGTCAAGATCAGTCGTCATGTCCTGGGATGTGGGCATGGCTGGGGCTCTCTCGTGCGGTGGTGGTCGGTTGGTGGGGGACAGAGTACGCGGCCCGGTGCGCCTTGGTACCGGCGCTGCACAAACGTGATGAGCTGCAAGACTTGAGGTCATGAGCTTCGGTACGCCATACCCCTCACACCCCCTCATCCTCGATGACATCCGGGGGGCGCAGAAGATGCTCTCCGGGGTGGCCAGGATGACGCCCATGGAGGGCAGCCGGTACCTGTCGCGGCTGGTGGGCTCGCCGGTCCACTTCAAGTGCGAGAACCTCCAGCGGACGGGGTCGTTCAAGCTGCGGGGCGCGTACGTGCGGATCTCCGGGCTGCGCCCGGAGGAGCGGGCGGCGGGAGTCGTCGCGGCGTCGGCGGGCAACCACGCGCAGGGCGTCGCGCTCGCCTCGTCGCTGCTGGGCGTGCGCTCCACGGTCTTCATGCCGGTGGGTGCCCCGCTGCCGAAGGTGGCGGCGACGCGGGAGTACGGGGCGGACGTGCGGCTGCACGGGCACGTGGTCGACGAGACGCTGGCGGCGGCGCAGGAGTACGCGCACGACACGGGCGCGGTGTTCATCCACCCCTTCGACCACCGGGACATCATCGCGGGGCAGGGCACGGTGGGGCTGGAGATCCTCGAACAGTGCCCCGAGGTGCGGACGATCGTCGTCGGGGTGGGCGGCGGTGGCCTGGCGGCGGGCATCGCGGTGGCGGTCAAGGCGCTGCGGCCGGACGTGAAGGTGATCGGCGTCCAGGCGGAGGCCGCCGCCGCGTACCCGCCGTCGCTGGCGGCGGGCCACCCGCTGGCGATCGACTGCTCGCCCACGATGGCGGACGGCATCCAGGTGGGGCGCCCGGGGGACGTGCCGTTCGGGATCGTGGAGGAGCTGGTCGACGAGGTGCGCACGGTGTCGGAGGACGACCTGTCGTCGGCGCTGCTGCTGTGCCTGGAGCGGGCCAAGCTGGTCGTCGAACCGGCCGGGGCGAGCCCGGTGGCGGCGCTGCTGAGCGCGCCGGAGACGTTCAAGGGGCCGGTGGTGGCGGTGCTGTCGGGCGGGAACGTTGACCCGCTGCTGATGCAGCGCATCCTCCGCCACGGCATGGCGGCGGCGGGCCGCTACCTGAGCCTGCGGCTCAGGCTCACGGACCGCCCGGGCGCGCTCGCCATGCTGCTGGGCGTCCTGTCGGTCGCCGACGCCAACGTCCTGGACGTCGGGCACGTACGGACCGATCCGCGCCTGGGACTGACGGAGGTGGAGGTGGAGCTCCACCTGGAGACCAAGGGCCCGGAGCACTGCGAGGAGGTCGCCTCGGCGCTGCGGGAAGCGGGGTACACGGTGATGCCCTGACGGGCGGGTCCGGCGGGCTCGTCGACCCCCGTTGCGGGCAGTGGGCCGGCCGGGGGCGAGTCGCCCCCTGTTGTGGGCAGTCGTCCCGCGGGGGGATCCCCATCCTCTGCGGGGACGACCCTGCACGGCCCCGCCTGCGTCGTACGCCGTCTGCGGGCGCGGGTGCAATGCGGCCCGGTGACCTCGCCGAGGAGGCGGGTGCCGCGGACCATCCGCATAAGGAGGGCACAGGGGGCGGAGCCTCTTGTAAGTCGCGGTGTATCGCGTTATGTGTTCGTCACATAATTGCCGGGCGGGCCCCGTCCGGCATCCCTACGCTTTGGGTAGCGATTCACCCCATCAACGGGAGAACCCACATGCCAGGCGCAATTCACGCCGAAGGTCTGGTCAAGACCTTCGGCGACGTACGGGCTCTGGACGGCGTGGACCTCGATGTCCCCGAAGGGACCGTCCTGGGGCTGCTCGGCCCCAACGGTGCCGGCAAGACCACCGCCGTGCGCGTACTCACCACGTTGCTCAGGCCCGACAGCGGCAAGGCGGTCGTCGCGGGCATAGACGTCCTCAAGCACCCCAATGAAGTCCGCCGGGCGATCGGCCTGTCCGGACAGTTCGCGGCCGTCGACGAGTACCTCACCGGCCGCGAGAACCTCCACATGGTCGGCCAGCTCTACCAGATGTCGAGCAAGGCCGCGAAGATACGCGCGGGCGAACTGCTGGAGCGGTTCAACCTCGCCGAGGCCGCCGACCGCCCCGCCAAGACCTACTCCGGTGGCATGCGCCGCCGCCTCGACCTCGCCGCCGCGCTCGTGGTGTCGCCACCCGTGATGTTCATGGACGAGCCGACCACCGGCCTCGACCCGCGCAACCGGCAGCAGCTGTGGGACGTCATCCAGGAACTGGTCGCCGGCGGTACGACCCTGCTGCTGACCACGCAGTACCTGGAGGAGGCCGACCACCTGGCCCACGACATCTGCGTCGTCGACCACGGCAAGGTCATCGCCCGCGGCACCGCCGACCAGCTCAAGGTCCGTACCGGCGGCGAGCGCGTCGAGGTCGTCGTCCACCAGCCCGACCAGATCGACCCCGCCCGCGCCGTGCTCGCCGGCTTCGGCAAGGGCGAGGTCGCCGTCGAGACGCACACCCGCAAGCTCACCGTGCCGGTCACCGGCGGTGCCAAGCTGCTCGCCGAGGTCATCCGCGAACTGGACACCCGGGGCGTCGAGATCGACGACATCGGCCTGCGCCGGCCCACCCTCGACGACGTGTTCATCTCACTCACCGGCCACGCCGCCGAACTGGCCGACGAGGAGGCCGCGAAGTGAGCGCCATCACCGCCCCCAAGCCGCGCGGCGGCATCGCCCAGTCGGTCGCCGACTCCCTCGTCGTCGCCCGGCGGAATCTGATCCGGATGTCCCGGATCCCCGAAATGATCATTTTCGGGCTCATTCAGCCGATCATGTTCGTGGTGCTCTTCAGCTACGTCTTCGGCGGCTCCATGAACATCGGCGGCACCACCGACCCGGACGTCTACCGCAACTTCCTGATGGCCGGCATCTTCGCCCAGACCGTCACCTTCGCCACGGCGGGTGCGGGCGCCGGTATCGCCGACGACATGCACAAGGGCCTCATCGACCGCTTCCGGTCCCTGCCCATGGCCCGCGGCGCGGTCCTCACCGGCCGTACGCTCGCCGACCTCGTACAGACCGCGCTCACCGTCGTCGTCCTCGCGGTCGTCGCCCTGCTCGTCGGCTGGCGCATCCACGAGGGCGTGCCCAAGGCGCTCGGCGCGTTTCTGCTGCTGCTTCTGCTCGGGTACGCGTTCTCCTGGATCGGCGCGCTGATCGGCCTGTCCGTGCGTACGCCCGAAGCGGCCACCTCCGGCGGTCTGATCTGGCTGTTCCCCGTGACGTTCCTGTCCAACGCGTTCGTGGACTCGTCCCGGATGACGCCGTGGCTGCGGCACATCGCCGAGTGGAACCCCTTCAGCGCCACCGTGCAGGCCTGCCGCGAGCTGTTCGGCAACCCGGGCGTCACGAACTCCACGGCCTGGCCCATGGAGCACCCGGTGCTCGCCTCGATCCTCTGGTCGCTGGTGATCATCGCGGTGTTCCGCACCCTGGCGGTGCGCAAGTACCGCTCGGCGGCGTAACACGCACGAAGGGCCGGGCCCAGCGGCCCGGCCCTTCGGTGGTGCTGTCAGCCCGAGTACGGCTTCGCGTCGAGGATCGTCACCGACGCCTTCTTGCCGTTCGGCAGCTCGTACTGCGCGTCCTCGCCGACCTTCTTGCCATTGACACCCGAGCCGAGCGGCGACTGCGGGGAGTACGTCTCGATGTCGGAGCTCGCGTACTCACGCGAGGCGAGCAGGAAGGTCAGGGTGTCGTCCTCGTCGCCGTCGAAGGCGATCGTGACCACCATGCCGGGCGCCACGACGCCGCTCTCCGCGGGAGCCTCGCCCACCTTCGCGTACTCCAGGAGCTGGGTGAGCTGGCGTACGCGCAGCTCCTGCTTGCCCTGCTCCTCCTTGGCCGCGTGGTACCCGCCGTTCTCGCGCAGGTCGCCCTCCTCGCGCGCAGCCGCGATCTTCGCTGCGATCTCGGTTCGCGCGGGACCAGACAGGTACTCCAGCTCGGCCTTGAGCTGGTTGTACGCCTCCTGGGTGAGCCAGGTGACGTTTTCGCTGGTCTGGGTCACAGGTGCTCCTCGTCGGTACTGGGAATACAAAGCATCGCCCTACCCAGAAGGATTGTGCCTTCCTGGATGGGCGAAACCACGAGCCTAACAATTTCGGCGGGGAAGGGGGAGGACGAAAGCCACGGAATCTGTGTCCACGCAGGTCACGGCGCGGAAGCGGGGCGGATGCGTGGCGCGGCTACTCCGACGTACAGCCCAGGAGCTCCGCGCTCGTCGCCTTCGCCGTCGTGCGTACGGTGACGACCTCGTCGATCCGGTCGGTCGCCTGGTCGAAGCGGACGTCCTTGTGGCCCACCTCGCTGCCGTCCTCCGCGAGGGCGCGCAGCGTGCAGGAGCCCTTGGCGTCCCGGTCCTTGCGCACCTCCAGGTGCGCCTGGACCCGGTCGTCGGCCGAGACGTCGAACTTGATCAGCTCGGCGCTGATCCTCTGGCCGGCGATGTAGTCGTACCCGAACCAGCCGACCAGGCCGAGCAGCGCGACGCCCAGGACCGAGCCGACGATCTTGAGCTTGCGGTCGGCGCGCTCGTCCGCCGAGCGGCCGTAACGGCCCTCGGGCAGCCCTTCCCGCACCGCGCTCATGATCGTTCCTCTCCTGGGCCGACTTCCCGGACGGCGGAATTTTCCGCCCACCGATTCCGTCACTATAGAAGCCGCCCGATGTGACAATTCATTGAGGATCGAGTCTTGACTGAGCAGCTGCGACTGATGGCCGTTCACGCCCACCCCGACGACGAGTCGAGCAAGGGCGCGGCAACGATGGCCAAGTATGTGTCCGAGGGGGTGGACGTGCTGGTCGTGACCTGCACCGGGGGCGAGCGCGGTTCCATCCTCAACCCGAAGCTCCAGGGTGACCCGTACATCGAGGAGAACATCCACGAGGTACGCCGCAAGGAGATGGACGAGGCCCGCGAGATCCTCGGCGTCCGGCAGGAGTGGCTGGGCTTCGTCGACTCCGGCCTTCCCGAGGGCGACCCGCTGCCGCCGCTGCCGCAGGGCTGCTTCGCCCTGGAGGACGTCGACAAGGCCGCCGGCCGCCTGGTGAAGTCCATCCGTACCTTCCGCCCGCAGGTCATCACCACGTACGACGAGAACGGCGGCTACCCGCACCCCGACCACATCATGACCCACAAGATCACGATGGTGGCCTTCGACGGTGCGGCGGACGCGGAGAAGTACCCGGAGTCGGAGTTCGGTCCGGCCTGGCAGCCGCTGAAGGTCTACTACAACCAGGGCTTCAACCGTCCCCGCACGGTCGCCCTGCACGAAGCGCTGCTGGCCCGGGGCCTGGAGTCGCCGTACGGAGAGTGGCTGGAGCGCTGGAAGGAGTTCGAGCGCGCCGAGCGGACCCTGACCACGCACGTCCCGTGCGCCGACTTCTTCGAGATCCGCGACAAGGCCCTGATCGCCCACGCGACGCAGATCGACCCGGACGGCGGCTGGTTCCGCGTCCCGATGGAGATCCAGAAGGAGGTCTGGCCGACGGAGGACTACGAGCTGGCCAAGTCCGTGGTGGACACCTCCCTCCCCGAGGGCGACCTCTTCGCGGGCATCCGCGACAATGCCTGACATGAGCGCACACCAGGCACTGACCCAGCTCGTCCCGCTCGCCGCCAAGGAGCTCGACGAGAACAAAGTGACCCCCGGCGTCCTCGGTTTCATCGTCTTCGCGGTCATGGCCGCGGGCGTATGGCTGCTGATGAAGTCGATGAACCGCCACATGGGCAAGGTCGACTTCGAGGAGGCCCCCGAAGCCCCGGAACCGGCGGCGGCGACGGGCGCCGAGAGCACGCCGGGCAAGAGCGCCCGGTAGGCCCCAGGCTCGACGTCACGGCTCCATGACCACCGCGTGGTGGTTATGGAGCCGCGCCATGCCCGGATCAGGGGCGGGGCGAACCCGTTCCGGTCCCCGCCTCCGTCGGGACGCCCATCACCTCCCGCGCGTGCCGGTTCGGGGTCAGGCCCAGGGGCCAGGCCTGCCAGGGGGCTTCCAGGCGGACGCCGCGTTCCAGGACCAGCGACCAGGCCGCCAGGGCGTCCTCCAGGCGCGGGTCGCGGGCAGGGTGCTTGGCCTCCGTCAGCTGGGCCAGCTCCTGCTGGGCGACGACCGTGCCGACGTCCACGCCGCCCGGGGAGGCGTACGGCAGCAGGGTGCAGCGCAGGAAACGGGACCAGTCCGCGCCGCGCAGGTCGCCGTACGAGGCGAACAGGGCGGTGGCCTCGTCGCACAGCGCGAGCGCCTGGGGCGCCCTGCTGTTGCCCGCGTCGATGACCGCCAGCTCCAGGCACGTCCACGCCTCGCCGTGCGCCACTCCGATACGGCGGAAGTCCGCGCGGGCGTCCACCAGCAGCTGGCGGGCGAAGCCCGAGTTGCGGAGGTTGCCCGTGCGGGCGGCGCGCTGGTCGCGGGTGGCGCGGCCCGAGTGGTGGCGGGCGCACGCCAGGCCGTACACGTCCCGCATCCGGGAGAACATCGTGCGGGCCCGCTCCAGCTCCCGCACCGCCTCATCGGTGTCGCCCTCGTCCTCCAGCGCCTGGCCCAGGTAGTACAGCGTCCACGCCTCGCCCCGCGCGTCCTCGTTGTCACGCTGGCGCGCCAGCGCCGTACGCAGCTGCCCGGCCGCCGCGCCGGGGTCGCCGTCCACCAGCCGGGCCCGGCCCAGCTGGGTCAGCGCCCACGCCTCACCCCGCCCGTCGTGCGTGCGCCCATACAGCTCCAGCGCCGTACGCAGCTCCTCCTCGGCGCGCGGCACGTCCCCCAGCCGCAGCCGGACCTGGCCCAGCTGGAAGTGCGCCCACGCCTCGCCGTGCAGCGACTCGTTCTCCCGGTGCAGCGTCAGCGCCGTGTCCAGCAGGGCCAGCGCCTCCACGATGTTCGCCCGGTCCCGCTCCACCGCCGCCAAAGCGTGCAGCGTCCACGCCCGGTCCCCCGCCAGCTCCGGCGACGCCTGGAGCTCCAGCGCCTCCCGCAGCCTCGCCGCCGCCTCCGGCAGATTGCCCTGGTGCTGCAGCGTGATGCCCAGCGAGCACAGCGCGAGCGCCGCCCCCGCGTCCTGCTGGGCCTCCTGGTACAGCGACACCACCGACGTCAGCGTCGTACGCGCCGTGTCCAGCTCGCCCAGCTGCCGCGCCGCGATACCGGTCCGCCACCGCACCGACCGCACCAGCAGCCCCTGGTCCACGGCCTCGGTCAGCTCCTGGAGCTCACCGAGCCGGTACAGGTCGCCGCGCAGCAGGCAGTAGTCGCACAGCGCGCCCAGCAGGTCCAGCACCGTCTGCCGGCTCACGCCCTCCGCGTTGCGCAGCGCCGCCGTGATGAACGCCGACTCGTCGTCCAGCCAGCGCAGCGCCGCCTCCAGCGAGGTGAACCCGTGCCCGCCGAAGCGGCCCGCCCGCGTCGACATCTTGCCGTCCACCATGCGGATCACCGCGTCGGCCAGCTCCGCGTAGTTCCTGATCAGCCGCTCCTGGGCGGCGGCGATGTCGCCCGCGTCCTCCTCGTCGTCCAGCCGCGCCGCCGCGAACGCCCGCACCGCGTCGTGCAGCCGGAACCGGTCGCCCCGCACCTGGTCCAGCAGGCCCGCCCGCGCCAGCTCCCGCAGCCGCTTCTGCGCCTCGTCCTCCCCGGCCGCCAGCAGCGCGCCGGCCGCCGCCGCCCCGAGCGACGCCCGCCCCGCCAGCGCCAGGCGCCGCAGCAGCCGCCGCTGGTCCTCCTCCAGGTCCGTGCCGTACCGCGCCGCCACCGCCCGTTCGACCGGACCGCCCGGCTGCCGCTCCAGCAGCCGGGCCACCTCCGCCGTCGACCGGGCGCCGACCGCCGAGCCCGCCACCCGCAGCGCCAGCGGCAGCCCCGCGCACAACTCCCGCACCCGCTCGGCCGCCTCCGCGTCGTACGGCCCCCGCTCCCCGCCGCCGGCCACCTCCCGCAGCAGGTCCTCCGCGCCCGCCGCGTCCAGGCCCGTCACCGGCAGGTGGTGCACCCACGCCGGCACGTCGTCGCCCAGCTCCAGCGGCTCGCGCGCCGTCACCAGCACCAGGCTCTCCGACCGCTCCGGTATCAGCGTCCGCACCTGCTCCGCGTCCCCCGCGTCGTCCAGCACCACCACGACCGGCAGCCCCGTCAGATGCTGGTGGTACAGCTCGGCCAGCCGCCGCACCTGCGCCTGCGCCGACGACGAGCGGTCGCGCAGCAGCAACTGCTCGCGCGGCGCGCCCAGCCGGTTCAGCAGGTGCAGCAGCGCGTCGCGGGTCGACACCGGCTTCCCGCCGCGACCGGTGCCCCGCAGGTCCACCAGGCACGCCCCGCGGAACAGGTCCCGCAGCCGGTGCGTGGCCCGCACGGCGAGGGCGGTCCGCCCCGCGCCCGGCTCGCCGTGCAGCACCACCACCGTCGGCCGTGTCTCGGTCGCCGCACGCCCCGACCGCACCCACCGCTCGATCCGCTCCAGCTCCCCGCGCCGCCCCGCGAACGGCTCCCCGGCCTCCGGAAGGTGGCCGAACGACTGCTCCAGAGCCGTGCGCCGGCGGGCGACGGCGCTGCGGTCCACGCCGCGCAGCGCCGGCGCCTTGTCGGCCGGCTTCTGCGCGGCGGCCGCCGCCAGGATCCGCTGCTGGTCCAGGAACGGGCGTATGCCCCGTACCTCCAGCGCCGTCAGCCACTGGAGCCGCAACTGCTCGGGCCCGCCCGGCTGGCCCAGCGCCCCGGCCCGGCGGTGCGCGGCCGGCCAGTGCGCCGCGGTCACCTTCAGCACCGTCGCCGCCGCCCCGGCGACCGCCACCACCGCCCCGGCCCCCAGCGCCGTGCCCGTCGCCGTGCCGAGCGCCAGGTCCGCGCCGATCGCCGCCACCGCCGCGACCGCCGTGACCAGCGTGGGCGTCCCGACGGCCTGCCCGCTGAACCGCTCCGACAGCGACAGCCGGCCCGCCTCCGCCGCCTCCAGCGCCGCCGCATACGCCGCGTACTCTTCCGCGGCGCTCGCCGCCAGGGTGTCCAGCGCTGCCCGGCCCCGCGCCAGCAGCACCCCCGCGTCGGCCCGCCCGCCCGAGCGCCGCACCTCCTCCTCCACGGCCCGGGCCAACAGCCGCTCGGCCTCCGCGCGATGGCTCTCCCGCAACTGCGTCATCCGCGTCCCCCTCCGCAAGCGATCACTTTCCGACAAGTGTCCGCCGTAGGGCTGATCGGCGCGAGGGGCTGTGGATAACCCGGTTCACCCCAGACACCCGGGACACCCCCTGGACGCCCGAGGCGCGTGGTGTGCACATCCGGCAGGATGGGTGGTATGCCGAACCGACTGGCCCATGAGACGTCCCCGTACCTCCTCCAGCACGCCGACAACCCGGTCGACTGGTGGCCCTGGACGGGCGAGGCATTCGAGGAGGCCCGGCGCCGCAACGTGCCCGTGCTGCTCAGCGTCGGCTACAGCTCCTGCCACTGGTGCCACGTGATGGCGCACGAGTCGTTCGAGGACGAGACGACCGCCGCGTACGTCAACGAGCACTTCGTGCCCGTCAAGGTCGACCGGGAGGAGCGGCCCGACGTCGACGCCGTCTACATGGAGGCCGTGCAGGCCGCCACCGGCCACGGCGGCTGGCCCATGACCGTCTTCCTGACGCCCGAGGCCGAGCCGTTCTACTTCGGTACGTACTTCCCGCCCGCGCCCCGCCACGGCATGCCGTCCTTCCACCAGGTCCTCCAGGGCGTCGCGGTCGCCTGGGCCGACCGGCGCGCGGAGGTCGACGAGGTCGCCGGGAACATCGTGCGGGAGCTGGCGGGGCGCTCCCTCGCCTACGGCGGGGCCGGTGCGCCTGGCGAGCAGGAGCTCGCCCAGGCGCTGCTCGGGCTGACCCGCGACTACGACGACCGGCACGGCGGCTTCGGCGGGGCGCCGAAGTTCCCGCCGTCCATGGTGGTCGAGTTCCTGCTGCGCCACTACGCCCGCGCCGGCGCCGAGGGCGCCCTGCAGATGGCCGCCGACACCTGCGAGGCGATGGCCAGGGGCGGTATCTACGACCAGCTCGGCGGTGGCTTCGCCCGCTACTCGGTGGACCGCGAGTGGGTCGTGCCGCACTTCGAGAAGATGCTGTACGACAACGCCCTGCTGTGCCGCGTGTACGCCCACCTGTGGCGGGTCACCGGCAGCGACCTGGCCCGCCGGGTGGCTGTGGAGACGGCCGACTTCATGGTGCGTGAACTGCGCACCGCCGAGGGCGGGTTCGCCTCCGCGCTGGACGCCGACTCCGACGACGGTACGGGCAAGCACGTCGAGGGTGCCTTCTACGTGTGGACGCCCGGGCAGCTGCGCGAGGTCCTGGGTGAGGAGGACGCCGCGTACGCCGCCCAGTACTTCGGCGTCACCGAGGAGGGCACCTTCGAGCACGGCTCCTCCGTGCTGCAACTGCCCCAGGGCGCCGGGGTCGTGGACGCCGAGCGCATGGAGGGGATCCGGCGGCGGCTGCTCGCCGCCCGCGAGGAGCGCCCCCGCCCCGGCCGCGACGACAAGATCGTCGCCGCCTGGAACGGGCTGGCGATCGCCGCGCTCGCCGAGACCGGCGCCTACTTCGACCGCCCCGACCTGGTCGAACGCGCCACGGAGGCCGCGGACCTGCTCGTACGGCTCCACATGGACAGCTCCGCGCGGCTCGCCCGCACCTCCAAGGACGGGCACACCGGCGCCAACGCCGGGGTGCTGGAGGACTACGCCGACGTCGCCGAGGGGTTCCTGGCGCTGGCCGCCGTGACCGGCGAAGGCGTCTGGCTGGAGTTCTCCGGCTTCCTCCTCGACATCGTCCTCGACCAGTTCACCGGCGAGGGCGGCGCGCTGTACGACACCGCCCACGACGCCGAGCGGCTGATCCGCCGCCCCCAGGACCCCACCGACAACGCCGCCCCCTCCGGCTGGACCGCCGCCGCCGGAGCCCTCCTCGCGTACGCCGCCCACACCGGCTCCGAAGCCCACCGCACCGCCGCCGAGGGCGCCCTCGGCGTGGTCAAGGCCCTCGGCCCGCGCGCGCCCCGCTTCATCGGCTGGGGCCTGGCCGTCGCCGAGGCGCTCCTCGACGGGCCGCGCGAGATCGCCGTCGTCGGCCGGCCGGACGACGACACCGCCCGCGCCCTGCACCGCGCCGCGCTCCTCGGTGCCGCCCCCGGCGCCGTCGTCGCCTTCGGCGAACCGGACGGGGCCGAGGAGGAGTTCCCGCTGCTCAAGGACCGTCCCCTGGTCGACGGGCGGCCCGCCGCGTACGTCTGCCGCCACTTCACCTGCGACGCGCCTACCACGGATCCGGACGACCTGGCGCGCAAACTGGCCAACTGACGCTGAAAACACAGTTTTTATCGGGACAGCTCCTGACTGTCACTGTCTGCCTCTATTCTCATCGGACAAAGGAGTGGAGACTCCGCGCACGTTCTGGGGAGGGCGTGCGCGGACGTTGAGCGAGGGCGTCGACGGCCAGGGGGGTCCTGCCGCGATTCGCCCCTGACATGTCTCTTGGGGAACGACCGTACTGCGGCGGCGTGACACCGGTGCGACCACCGGTGCGCGCACCTGCTCCGCCGCGGCATGGTCGGAGGGGGGAACCTTTCCGTGCTCGTATCCGTGTCCGTCGTCGCCATTTCGCTGGCGCTCTTCTGGATGGCCGCCTTCACCCTGTGGTGGCAGATGCACGCCTGGCGTACGCCCGAGACGCTCGCCGCCACCCGGTTCCAGAGCCCGGACGGGCAACAGGGGCTGTCGTTCTCGCTGTTGCTGCCCGCCCGCCATGAACAGCTCGTCCTGGAGCACACGATCGACCGGCTGCTGGAGTCCAGCCACCGGGACTTCGAGATCATCGTGATAGTCGGCCACGACGACCCGGAGACCACCGAGGTCGCCGAACGGGCCGCCGTCCGCGACCCCGGCCGCGTACGCGTCGTCGTCGACACCCACGAGTCCAAGAACAAACCCAAGGCCCTCAACACCGCCCTGCCCTACTGCCGGGGTGACGTCGTCGGCGTCTTCGACGCCGAGGACCAGGTCCACCCCGAGCTGCTCGCACACGTCGACCACGCCTTCACCGCCACCCGTGCCGACGTCGTCCAGGGCGGCGTCCAGCTGATCAACTTCCACTCCAGCTGGTACTCCCTGCGCAACTGCCTGGAGTACTTCTTCTGGTTCCGCTCCCGCCTCCACCTGCACGCCGCCAAGGGCTTCATCCCGCTCGGCGGCAACACCGTCTTCGTCCGCACCGACGTGCTGCGCGAGGCCGGCGGCTGGGACCAGAACTGCCTCGCCGAGGACTGCGACCTGGGCGTGCGGCTCTCCAGCGTCGGCAAGAAGGTCGTCGTCGCGTACGACGCCGACATGGTCACCCGCGAGGAAACCCCCGGCACCCTGATGAGCCTGCTCAAACAACGCACCCGCTGGAACCAGGGCTTCCTCCAGGTCTACCGCAAGAAGGACTGGAAGCAACTGCCCACGCTCGGGCAGCGGATGCTCGCCCGCTACACCCTCATGACGCCGTTCATGCAGGCCTTCACCGGCGTCATCATCCCGCTCAACGTGGCCGTCGCGCTCTTCCTCGACGTCCCCATCGGCATCGCCGTCATCACCTTCCTCCCCCTGCTGACCGCGATGGTGACGTTCGTCTTCGAGATCGTCGGACTGCACGACTTCGGCAGGCAGTACGGGCTGCGCGTACGGCTCGTCCACTACCTGAAGCTCATCGTCGGCGGGCCCTTCTACCAGCTGCTGCTGGCGGGCGCGGCGGTCCGCGCGGTCTGGCGCGAGCAGCGCGGCCGCAACGAGTGGGAGCTCACCAGCCACGTCGGCGCCCACCTCGTACGGGAGGAAGCCACCCGATGACCGCCACCCTTCCCGCGGCTCCCGCGGCCCCCGAGACGGTCGCCGTCCCGGCACCGCACGACAAGAGACGGCTGGTCACCCGGCCCGTCATACGCTTCCGCAGCTCCCGCCCCGACCTCGTCCTGTGCGGCGTGCTGCTCGTGGTGATCCTCCTCGTCCAGGGCTGGAACATCCAGCAGTACCCCACCCTCAGCGACGACGAGGGCACCTACCTCGCCCAGGCCTGGGCCGTGCAGAACGGCCGGGGCCTCGCCCATTACACGTACTGGTACGACCATCCGCCGCTCGGCTGGATGCAGCTCGCCGCCCTCACCTGGATACCGTCGCTGATCGCGCCCGAGACGATGACCGTCGCCTCCATGCGCCTGGCGATGCTGCTGGTCAGCGCCGCCTCCGCGGTGCTGCTGTACGTGCTGGCGCGCCGCCTGTGGCTGCCGCGCTGGGCCGCGGGCCTGGCCATGGCGCTGTTCGGGCTCTCCCCGCTCTCCGTCGTCCTGCAGCGGGAGATCTTCCTCGACAACCTCGCCGTGATGTGGATGCTGCTGGCGTTCTGCCTCGCCGCCTCACCCAACCGGCACCTGTGGC
The DNA here is from genome assembly GCF_002099185.1 of Streptomyces sp. CB03238. NCBI lineage: Bacteria > Bacillati > Actinomycetota > Actinomycetes > Kitasatosporales > Streptomycetaceae > Streptomyces > Streptomyces sp. CB03238. Next base: position 64,566 of record NZ_NBCN01000002.1, read on the forward strand.
ACCACTTCGGCGCCGGGATCACCGCCGCCATAGGCGTCCTCACCAAGGAGACGATGCTCGTCGTCCTCCCGGCGCTGCTGGTGACCATGTTGCGCCACGGCCACCGCGACACCCGCAAGTTCGCCGTCACCGGAGCCATCACCGCCTGCGCCCTGATCGGCTTCTCCTACCCGCTGTTCGCGCTCCTCAAGAGCGAGCTGCTGCCCGGCGACGGACACGTCTCCCTGTGGGACGGCATCACCTACCAGATGAGCCGCCCCGGCTCCGGCTTCATCCTCACCGACGGCACCGGCTCCAACGGGGTGCTCGACTCCTGGCTCTACTACGACCGGGTCCTGCCGCTCGGCGGCCTCGCCGGCGCCGCCCTGCTCCTGCTCACCCTCCGGTGGTCGGTCACCGCGCGGGCCCTGGCCGGACCGGCGCTCGCGGTCGCCATCCTGGCGGTCGTCGCCATGCGCCCCTCCGGCTACCTGCCCGCCATGTACGTGATCCAGGCGCTGCCCTTCCTGGCCCTGGTCCTCGCCGGCGGCGCGGCCAGCGTCGCCCACGCCGTGCTGCGCAAGGGCCGCCGTACGCCCGCCCTGCTCCCGGTGCGCCGGACCGTCGCCGTCCTGCTCGCGGCCACGGCGGCCGTGTACGTCGTCCCGCGCTGGTACGACGGCGACCGCACCGCCATGACCGCCGACGCCAACGCCCCCTACCGGGCCGCCGCCGCCTGGCTCGGCCGCGAGGTCCCCGACCCCGCCCACGCGCGCGTGCTGGTCGACGACGCGCTCTGGCTCGACCTCGTCCACGCCGGGTACGAACCCGGGCTGGGCGTCATCTGGTTCTACAAGGCCGACCTCGACCCGGCGGTGACGAAGACCATGCCCCGCGGCTGGCGGGACCTGGACTACGTCGTCGCCTCCCCGACCGTACGGCGCGACGCGCGTGACCTGCCCAACGTCAAGGCGGCGCTGGAGCACTCGACGCCCGTCGCCACCTTCGGCGAGGGCCAGGAACGCATCGAGATCCGGAAGGTCACCGGAGACCGGAACAGCCGAGCGGAGGCCTCTTGACCATCCAGCCCACCGGCGCCGAGCACGTCGCCCCGGTCACCGACGACGTACCCGAGCCGGGTGCCGTCACCGTCGTCATCCCCACCTTCAACGAGTCCGCCAACGTACGGGAGCTGCTGCGCCGCATCACCGCGACGGTGCCGGACCGCCTCCCGTGCGAGATCGTCTTCGTCGACGACTCCACCGACGACACCCCGGCCGTGATCGCCGACGCCGCCCGGGACTGCCCCTTCCCCGTCTCCGTCATCCACCGCGACACCCCCGACGGCGGCCTCGGCGGCGCCGTCGTCGCCGGGCTGAAGGCCGCCACCGCCGACTGGATCGTCGTCATGGACGCCGACCTCCAGCACCCGCCCGCCCTCGTCCCCGACCTCGTCGCCACCGGCGAGAAGGAGGACGCCGACCTCGTCGTCGCCAGCCGCTACCTGGCCGGCGGCAGTCGCGCCGGACTCGCCGGCGGCTACCGCGTCGCCGTCTCGCGCGGCGCGACCTGGCTCGCCAAGGGGCTCTTCCCGCGCGCCCTGCGCGGCATCAGCGACCCGATGAGCGGCTTCTTCGCCATCCGGCGCGCCGCCATCACCACCGACACCCTGAAGCCCCTCGGCTACAAGATCCTCATGGAGCTGGCCGTACGGTGCCGTCCGGCCCGGGTCGCCGAGGTGCCGTTCGTCTTCGAGGAACGGTTCGCCGGCGAGTCCAAGTCCACGGCCAGAGAAGGCGTGCGGTTCCTCCGCCACCTCGTCGAGCTGCGCACCGCGTCCCCGCTCGCCCGCATGGTCGCCTTCGGGCTGATCGGCCTCACCGGCTTCGTACCGAACCTCGCCGCCCTGTACGTCCTCACCGGCGCCGGGCTGCACTACCTGCCCGCCGAGATCCTCGCCAACCAGCTCGGCGTCGCCTGGAACTTCCTCCTCATCGAGGTGCTGCTGTTCCACGACCGCCGCCACCACCGGCACTGGGCCGACCGCGTGGGGCGCTTCGCGCTCCTCGCCAACGCCGACCTGGTCCTGCGTATCCCCCTGATCGCCCTGTTCGTCGGGCAGCTCCACATGGCGGTGCTGCCCGCCACCGCCCTCGCGCTGCTGACCACGTTCGTCCTGCGCTTCGCCGGCACCGAGGCGCTGGTCTACCTGCCCCGCAGAGCGCGTCCGGCCCGCACGGGAAGGAACGTCCGGTGAAACCGACCCCTCGACGAAGGCGAGGAGTGGCCCTGTTCGCCATCGGCGCCATGACCTCCGGCCTCCTTCTGGCCGCCCAGCCCCCGGCGGCCGCCGGGATCAACCTCATCAAGAACCCCGGCTTCGAGACCCCGGGCACGGACCACACCGGCATGCCCGAATGCTGGTCCAAGTCCGGCTGGGGGAACAACGACTTCACCTTCACCACCACCAGCGACGCCCACACCGGCACCGGCGCCATGAAGGTCGAGCTGACCCGCCGCGTCGACGGCGACCGCAAGGCCCTCATCACCGAGTCCAACGCCTGCGCCCCGGCCGTCGCCGCCGAGCGGCAGTACGACCTGTCCCTCTGGTACAAGTCGACGACCCCGGACACCGCGATCACGCTCTTCCGGCACGACACGACCGCCGGCTGGCAGTACTGGACCGACCTCAAGACCCTCCCGGTCGCCGCCGCCTACACCCGCGCCGAGGTGCGCACGCCCGTCGTCCCGCCCGGCACCGACAAGATCGCCTGGGGCGTGTCCGTCTTCGGCACCGGCAGCGTCACCACCGACGACTACGTGATGGAGGAGGTCACCCCGCCCGCGCCCGACCCGGTCTGCACCGGCACCGCCGAGGAGTGCGCCAAGGGCAGGTGGGAGGTCCTCCCGACCAAGAACCCGGTGCGCTCCATGCACTCGGTCGTCCTCCACAACGGCAAGGTGCTGCTGATCGCGGGCTCCGGCAACGACCCGGAGATGTTCAAGGCCGGCACCTTCACCTCCGCCGTGTACGACCCGGCGAACGGCTCCTTCAAGACCATCCCCACCCCTGTCGACATGTTCTGCGCCGGCCATGTGCAGCTGTCCGACGGCCGGGTGCTGGTGATGAGCGGCAACAAGGGCTATCCGTCCGCCGACGGGAGGATCGGCTACCAGGGCCTGAAGGACTCGTACACCTTCGACCCGGCGACCGAGTCGTACGTGAGGACCAACGACATGCACGACGGGCACTGGTACCCGTCGGCGACGATCCTCGGCAATGGTGACGTGATCTCCTTCGGCGGGCTGAAGGAGGACTCCACCGGCAATGTGACGGCGGAGAAGTTCTCGGCGGCGCAGAACAAGTGGCTGCCGATCAACGAGGTCAAGCAGACCTGGTCGTACTGGGGCCTGTACCCGTCGATGATCCTGATGCAGGACGGGCGGCTGTTCTACTCCGGCAGCCACACCTTCGGCAACGGCACCCCGGGCACCGGCGCCTCGATCTACGACTACGACAAGAACACCATCACCGACGTCCCGGGCCTGAGGAACAAGGACGAGCGGGACGAGTCCGCGAGCGTCCTGCTGCCGCCCGCCCAGGACCAGCGGGTGCTGACCATCGGCGGCGGCAACAACGAGCGCAACCCCGCCGCCAACCGCCTCACCGACATCATCGACCTCAAGCAGCCCAACCCGGCCTACGTCGCCGGCCCGCCGATCCCGCACGGCCTGGTCGACCAGGGCGCCGGCAAGCGCCCGCAGACCGGCGACGAGGGCAAGATGTACGTGTCGGCGGTGCTGCTGCCCGACGGCAAGGTCCTGGAGACCGGCGGCGCGCTGCACGACCGGGCCGACCCGGTGTTCGAGGCGTCGATCTTCGACCCGGCCACCGACACCTACCAGGCGGGCATGGCCGCCGACCCGGTGCCGCGCGGCTACCACTCGTCGGCGTTCCTGCTGCCCGACGGCCGGGTGATGGCGGTCGGCGACAACCCCGGCAACGGCTCCTACAACCACGACGTGTCGGTCTACACGCCCCCGTACCTGCTGAAGGGCCCGCGCCCGCAGATCACCTCGGTGATCGACAGCCGGTGGAACTACGGCGACACCCAGCGGATCACGGTGGACCGGCCGATCGTCAAGGCGGAGCTGATCCGCCCGGCGGCCGTCACCCACTCCTCCGACCCCAACCAGCGGTTCGTGGACCTGCCGCTGTCCGTCATCGACGACCGTACTGTCGACCTGAACGTCACCGGCAACCCGAACCTGGCCCCGCCCGGCTGGTACATGCTCTTCGCGGTCGACGCGGGCGGCGTCCCGTCCATCGCCCAGTGGGTGCACCTGGGCGGACCGGCGGCGATGGCGGCGGAGGCGGAGAGGTCGGCGCACGTCCACGACTTCGCCGGCGACCTCGCCGCCACCCCGAAGAAGCCGCTGAAGAAGCGGGACGCGGCGCCGGTCAGCCCCCGGATCGCCGGGTGCGACCGGCACTATGGCACGGCCGGGGTGTGCGTACCGACGGTGTTCCCGCGGTCGGTGACGGCGACGACGAAGGCCCGCTGCGACTGGCTGGCGGTCCACGACTACGGCCGCCTGAAGGTCAACGGCAAGGACGACCCGCTGCGGCTCGACCCGAACCGGGACGGCGTGGCCTGCGGAAAGGGGGACACGCCCGTCAGGGACGCCGCTACAGCGAAGGCCCGCCCTTGAGCGTGTCGAGGGCGCGGTTCACGAGCGCGACCAGGTCGTCCCGCTGGTCGCGCTCGGCCCAGTGGATCAGCACCTCGCGCAGCGCACCCGTCACGGCGGCGGTGAAGACCCGTACCTCCAGGTCGTCCGCCGCCCGGCCGGTGCGGTCGGCGAGCACGCGCGACAGCACCTGGGAGGTCTCGGCCATCGTCTCGGTCATCCGGGCGCGTACGGCCGGGACCTCCACCAACAGCCGGGCGCGCTGCCGCGTCTCCTCCGGCTCGTGCTCCAGGAACGCGGCCACGGTCCGGGTGAGGACACTGCGGAGGGACTCCAGCGGGTCCTCGCCGGCGGGCCGCCCGCGGAGCGCCTCCTCCATGACCGGGTCGTACTCGTCGGTGAGGACGATGTCCTCCTTGGCCGGGAAGTACCGGAAGACGGTGCTGGGCGAGACCTCGGCCGCCTCGGCGATCTGCTCGACGGTGGTCGCCTCGTACCCCTGCTCGGCGATCAGCCGGTAGGTGGCCCGGCGGATCGCGATCCGGGTCTTGAGCTTCTTGCGCTCCCGCAGCCCCATGGGCCGGTGCGCCCGGGTGAGCGGATCGAGCGGGGCGGGGAATTCGGCGGCCATGCGGCTCATTGTCGACCATCGCCCCGCGACGGCGAACGGCCGTGGCGCGGGGGCGCCACGGCCGTTCCGGGTCGGGCGGTGCGGGGCAGCCGTACTAGGGGTGTCCGGCGGATCAGGCCGGACGCCCCCTAGTAGGCCACCAGCGAGATGCCGACGTAGTGGGCGACGAACGCCGCGAGCGTGAGGGAGTGGAAGACCTCGTGGAATCCGAACCACCGCGGCGACGGGTTCGGGCGCTTGAGTCCGTAGACCACGCCGCCCAGGCTGTAGAGCACTCCGCCGACGATCACCAGGACCAGCACCGCGATTCCGCCCGTGCGCATGAAGTCGGGCAGGAAGAAGACGGCCGCCCAGCCCATCGCGATGTAGCACGGCGTATAGAGCCAGCGCGGGGCGCCGACCCAGAACACCCGGAACGCGATCCCCGCCACCGCGGACGCCCAGACCGCCCACAAGAGCACCCGCCCGGTGGAGTCGGGGAGCAGGAGCAGGGTCAGCGGGGTATAGGTGCCCGCGATGATCAGGAAGATATTGGCGTGGTCCAGCCGGCGCAGTACGGCGGTGGCGCGCGGGCCCCAGTCGCCCCGGTGGTAGAGGGCGCTCACTCCGAAGAGCAGGCAGGCGGTCACGGCGTAGATGCCGCAGGCGATCCGGCCGCGCGTCGAGTCGGCGAGCGCCGTGAGGACGATGCCCGCGACGAGGGCGGCGGGGAACATGCCCGCGTGCAGCCAGCCGCGCAGCCTCGGTTTCACCGGCGGAGGTTCTATCTCGGTTACTTCGGGCCTGGCTGCAGTCATGCCCGGAATGCTACCGACGCCTCCGCAGCGACCGGCAGCGAGTGGCCATGCTCACGTGAGAGGTCCTCTGGACATATGCGCACAAGGCACGGATGATCAGATGAGTGCGGTCGGCACCGGATGAGCGCCAAGAGATCCATGCAGTGAAGCATCCGGGTCGCAGCCCCCACGGGGCAGACAACCCAAAACCCCTCAACAAGGAGCAATCGTGGCGCGCGGTAATGCGGCTCCCACCACCGTCCCCACCAACCACCAGGAGCTGATCTCCTGGGTCGACGAGATCGCAAGCATCACGCAGCCGGACAACGTCGTCTGGTGTGACGGTTCAGAGGCCGAGTACGAGCGCCTGTGCGAGGAGCTCGTCGCCAAGGGCACGTTCCGCAAGCTCGACGCCATCAAGCGTCCGAACTCGTACTACGCCGCGTCCGACCCGACGGACGTCGCACGCGTGGAGGACCGCACCTTCATCTGCTCCGAGAAGGAGGAGGACGCGGGCCCGACCAACCACTGGAAGGCCCCGGCGGAGATGAAAGAGATCTTCGCGGGTGAGAAGGGCATCTTCCGTGGCTCCATGAAGGGCCGCACGATGTACGTCGTGCCCTTCTGCATGGGCCCCCTCGGCTCGCCGCTCTCCGCCATCGGCGTCGAGATCACCGACTCCGCGTACGTCGCCGTCTCCATGCGCACCATGACCCGCATGGGCCAGGCGGTCCTCGACGAGCTGGGCGAGGACGGCTTCTTCGTGCGCGCCGTCCACACCCTGGGCGCCCCCCTCGCCGAAGGCGAGCAGGACGTCCCGTGGCCCTGCAACTCCACCAAGTACATCTCGCACTTCCCCGAGACCCGCGAGATCTGGTCGTACGGCTCCGGCTACGGCGGCAACGCCCTCCTCGGCAAGAAGTGCTACGCCCTGCGCATCGCGTCCGTCATGGCCCGCGACGAGGGCTGGCTCGCCGAGCACATGCTGATCCTCAAGCTCACCCCGCCGCAGGGTGAGGCCAAGTACGTCGCCGCCGCCTTCCCGTCCGCGTGCGGCAAGACCAACCTCGCGATGCTGGAGCCCACGATCTCCGGCTGGACCGTCGAGACGATCGGCGACGACATCGCGTGGATGCGGTTCGGCGAGGACGGCCGGCTGTACGCGATCAACCCCGAGGCGGGCTTCTTCGGCGTCGCGCCCGGCACCGGCGAGCACACCAACGCCAACGCCATGAAGACCCTGTGGGGCAACGCCGTCTTCACCAACGTCGCGCTCACCGACGACAACGACGTGTGGTGGGAGGGCATGACCGAGACGGCCCCGGCGCACCTCACGGACTGGAAGGGCAACGACTGGACGCCGGACTCCGACACCCCGGCCGCCCACCCCAACGCCCGCTTCACCGTCCCCGCCTCGCAGTGCCCGATCATCGCGCCCGAGTGGGAGGACCCCAAGGGCGTGCCGATCTCGGCGATCCTCTTCGGCGGCCGCCGCGCCACCGCCGTCCCGCTGGTCACCGAGTCCTTCGACTGGAACCACGGCGTCTTCCTCGGCGCGAACGTGGCGAGCGAGAAGACCGCCGCCGCCGAGGGCAAGGTCGGCGAGCTGCGTCGCGACCCGTTCGCCATGCTGCCGTTCTGCGGCTACAACATGGGCGACTACATGGCCCACTGGATCAAGGTCGGCAAGAACGCCGCCGACCGGTCGAAGCTGCCGAAGATCTACTACGTCAACTGGTTCCGCAAGAACGACGCGGGCAAGTTCGTCTGGCCCGGCTTCGGTGAGAACAGCCGCGTACTCAAGTGGATCGTCGAGCGCCTGGACGGCAAGGCCGAGGGCGTCGAGACGCCGATCGGCATCCTGCCGACGCGCGAGGCCCTCGACACGGACGGGCTCGACCTGCCGGAGGCGGACCTCGACTTCCTGCTGAAGGTCGACACCGAGGTCTGGCGCGAGGAGGCCGCCCTGATCCCCGAGCACCTCAACACCTTCGGCGACCACACGCCGAAGGAACTGTGGGACGAGTACCGCTCGCTGGTCGCCCGCCTGGGCTGACCTGGAAGACTTCGTGGCGGGTCACCCTGCATCCGCCCTGACCTGTGGGTTCACGAATGACCCGCCGCGATGCGATCGGCCCCCGGAGCCCCCTCAGGCTCCGGGGGCCGAACTTTCACACGCCCGATTTTCGAACCCTTGTGCACAAGCTGTGCACGGCAGTTACATTTCCCCCACGTGTCCCTCTCCTCACGGAGGGGGCCAATCATGCCTGTGGGGGGCTCAGTTGAGTACATCCGTACGTTCCGTACGCTCGCGACGACGCGTCACATCCGCGCTCGTCGCCCTCTCGCTCACGCTCGGCACGGGAGGCCTGGTCGCGGCAGCCGCACCTGCCGCGTACGCCGCCGACGCGAGTGAGGTCGTCGCCAAGCTGCCGATCTCCTCGTACTCCGCGATGGTCGTCGACTCCGCGCGTGAGCGCGTGTACATCGCGGACAAGCGGTCCTACTGGTACGAAAGGGGCCAGGTCCTCGTCTACAACTTCCAGGGCCAGCAGGTCGCAACCCTGACCGGCGCCAGCCCGGTCTCCGGGCTCGCGATGAGCGCCGACGGCGCGACCCTGTACGCCGGCGAGCGCGAGTCCGTCGCCGCGTACGACACCGCCACGCTCCAGGTGACCGGCCGGACCTCGGTGCACAGCGACACGTGCGGGCGGGAACTCGCCTTCTCGGGCGGCAAGCAGTGGCACACCAGGGGGAACGCGAACTACGAGTCCGAGTGCGCGTACGCCGTTCACGGCCTCGACTCCATCAGCGGCGGCGCCTACAACGTCACCGGCTGGAACGTCACCGGCCGGATGCTGCTGGAGACCGGCGCGGGCGCCGAGAACCGTCTGTTCATGGGCCAGGTCAAGAACGAGAAGGCCACCGACCCGGCCCTGACGTCCTTCGACACCAGCGGGGACAATCCCGTACGCGGCGACTCACGCCGCTTCGCGGACGCCGAGGGCAAGGGCGGCCTGGACCTGAAGGACCTGGCGGTCAGCGCGGACGGCAAGCGCCTCGCGGTCGCGGACGCCGCCCACGGCACCCGGCTGCTCAACTCCGGCGACCTGTCCGACGCCCCGGCCCCGTACCAGCCGCTGCCCGCCGACGCGACCGCCTCCGCCGTTGCCTTCAGTGGCGACGGGAAGTACATCGCGCGCGGCGCCTCGGCCACCGGCTCCACGCCCGACCTGCTGATCCAGCCCGCCGACCCGGCGAACGGCACCACGGCGCTGGAATTCGCCTACGAGGGCGAGCTCGACGGCAACCGGGTCGTCCCGCGCGGCCTCGAGTGGTCCGCGGACGGCTCCCGGCTCTTCGCGCTCACCACCAACGCGCCCGGCAACGCCTTCTGGCTGCACGTCATCCAGCCGCCGGCCGCCCAGTACCACTCCCGCTTCACCGGCGGGCTCACCTCCACCCAGGCCGTCGTCGGCGAGCCGGTCGGCATCCGGGGCCGCCTGGAGCTGGACGGCCCGGCGCCCGCCGAGCCGGTCAAGGTGACGGCCGTACGCACCGACGCGGACGGCACGCGCAAGACCGCCCCCGCCGAGGTGGCAGCCGACGGGACGTTCACCGTGCTCGACGTACCCGCGCGGGTGGGGGAGTCGACGTACACGCTGTCCTTCCTCGGCGACCTGACGCACCGCCCGGCCGAGGACGTCAGTCTGACCGTGTCCGTGGCCAAGGCCCCGAGCGCGATCACGCTCACCGCGCCCGCCGAGGCATCCAAGAGCGCGGGCCTGGAGATCACCGGCACGTTCACCGCGCAGGGGCCCGCGCTGCCCGCCGGGATCACGCTCGCGGTCCAGCGCGCCGACCGGCTCGGCACCGGCACGCTCACCTCGGTGGCGGTCGCGGCGGACGGCACGTTCCGGATCAACGACCTGCCGCGGACGCGGGGCTCGGTCACGTACACCGTCAGCTACGCGGGCGACGACGTCCACGCGGCGTCGAGCGCTGAGGCGACGGTGTGGGTACGCCGCTGACGCGACTGAAGTAGTGGCAACCCGGCCCGCGCCCTCCCCGGGCGCGGACCGGGGCCGTCAGAGGGCGCCGACCGGGCTGAACTGCTCCAGTGCGGCGGTGTGCGCGTCCATGCGCTCGGCGGCGAGGATCGCGGCGGCCGTGTCGGCCCGGGAAGCGGCGACCACCAGGGCGCGTCCCGCGAGGGCGTGCGCGCGGCGGTGCAGGGCGGCCGGGTCGGCGCCGGTCAGGCCCGCGTGCCGGGCGGGCGGGGCGCCGCGCAGCCTGGCGACCTGCTGGGCGATGCGCTCCGCCGCCGCGTCGTCGCCGAGCTCGTCGGTGACGGCGAGCAGGGCGGCGAGGTGCCCGGCGAGCTGGATGTCCAGCTCCTCCTCGCGCGAACGGTGCGGGATGCGGTCCTGGGCGTCGTCGGCCATCCGGTGGACCGACTTGGTGCGGATCGGTTCGTACATGGTGGACGGCCTCCTGCTCGGTGACAGGAGACCATCCTACCTTGGATTCTGTCTAAAGTTGAGCTGACTCCATGTACGGGGTTCAGTGCTGGCTGTAGCCGTCGAGGAAGTTTCCGATCCTCGTCACGGCATCCGCCAGATCCGTGGCGTTCGGCAGCGTCACGATCCGGAAGTGGTCCGGCTCGTGCCAGTTGAAGCCCGTCCCGTGCACCACCATGATCTTCTCGGCCCGCAGCAGGTCCAGGACCATCTGCCGGTCATCCTTGATCTTGTAGACGTCCGGGTCGAGCCGCGGGAACAGGTACAGCGCGCCCTTCGGCTTCACACACGTCACGCCCGGGATCCGCACCAGCAGCTCGTACGCCACGTCCCGCTGCTCCAGCAGCCGCCCGCCCGGCCGCACCAGGGCCTCGATCGACTGCCGCCCCTGGAGCGCGGCGGCGATCGCGTGCTGCGCCGGCATGTTGGCGCACAGCCGCATGTTCGCCAGGATCGTCAGCCCCTCGATGTACGACGAGGCGTGCGCCTTCGGCCCGCACACCGCCAGCCAGCCGCTGCGGTAACCGGCCACCCGGTAGTTCTTCGACATGCCGTTGAAGGTCAGCACCAGCAGGTCGGGCGCGATCGCCGCGGTCGGTGTGTGCGTGACCCCGTCGTACAGGATCTTGTCGTAGATCTCGTCCGAGCAGACGACCAGGTTGTGCCGCCGCGCGATCTCCGTCAGCCCGCGCAGCATCTCGTCGTCGTACACCGCACCCGTCGGATTGTTCGGGTTGATGATGACGATCGCCTTGGTCCGGTCGGTGATCCTGCGCTCGATGTCGGCGAGGTCCGGCATCCAGTCGGCCTGCTCGTCGCAGCGGTAGTGCACCGCCGTACCGCCCGCGAGGGACACCGACGCCGTCCACAGCGGATAGTCCGGGGCCGGTACGAGGACCTCGTCGCCGTCGTCGAGCAGCGCCTGCATCGACATCTGGATCAGCTCCGAGACGCCGTTGCCGAGGTAGATGTCCTCGACGGAGAGGGGGATGCCCTTGGTCTCGTAATGACTCATGACCGCCCGCCGCGCGGACAGCAGGCCCTTCGCGTCGCCGTACCCGTGCGACTCGCCGAGGTTGCGCAGCATGTCCTCGAGGATCGCGGGCGGGCACTCGAAGCCGAAGGCGGCGGGGTTGCCGGTGTTGAGCTTCAGGATCCGGTGACCCGCAGCCTCCAGCCGCATCGCCTCCTCGAGCACCGGGCCCCGGATTTCGTAACAGACGTTGGCGAGCTTCGTGGACTGGATCACCTGCATGTCGCGAGCTTACGGCGGTGGCGGGTGGGGCGCCTCGTGTTTTGTGCCACTTCGCCCCCGCGAGAGGGCACCCTTGATCGCCCGCACCCGTGCGGGCATCATCGGCGGATGGCCGCTCTGCGACGTTTCGACGGGTACGGCGTACTGATCACCGGCGCGGCGCGCGGCATCGGCGAGGCGACCGCGCGCAGACTCGCCGCCGAGGGCGCGCGGGTGCTGATCGCCGACATCGACGACGACCTCGCACGCGAGGTCGCCGGGACGATCCCCGGGGCGGTGGCGTACGGATGCGACGTGAGCGAGGCGGACGCGGTCGAGGCGGCGGTGGCGTACGCCGTGGAGACCTTCGGCCGCCTGGACGTCCTCGTCAACAACGCCTTCGCCCGCACCCCGGACGCGCCGAGCCTCCAGGACGAGGCCGACGAGACCTGGCAGCGGTCCCTGGACGTCACGCTGATCGGCGCGCTCCGCTGCGCGCGGGCGGCCCTGGAGCACCTGGCGGCGTCGGGGCGCGGGGCGATCGTCACCATCGGGTCCGTCAACGCCGAGCAGGCCTTCGGCGGCCACGCGTACAGCGCCGCCAAGGCCGGGCTCACCTCGCTCACCCGCACGCTGGCCGCGGACGCCGCCCCGCGCGGCGTCCGCGTCAACCAGGTCAACCCCGGCACGGTCCGCACCCGCGCCTGGGCCGGCCGCGAGCACGTCCTGGACGCCCTGGCCGACCGGGTCTACCCGCTGGGCCGAGTGGGTGAGCCCGAGGACATCGCGGCGGCGGTGGCGTTCCTCGCCTCCCCGGACGCCTCCTGGATCACCGGCACCACCCTGCGCGTCGACGGCGGCCTCCTGGCGGTCAACACCGGCTTCGCCCAAGCCCTCGCGGACGACTGACCCCCGGGGCGGTTACGGCTGGCGCGGCGCGCGGCGCGGCCGGGTCGGTTGCGGTCGGTGGGCCAGGGTCGGGGCCCCTCCGGGCTCACCTCCTCGCGGTCGGCGGGGTGCCCACCTGGTCTCGTCGCCGTTTCTCGCCGCCAACCGCTGCGGGGGCGACCCTGCACGGCCCCTCCTCGCCGTGGTCGGAGCCAGCGCGCCCGATCTCGTGTGCACGCGGCCCCGGCCACCCGCTTCCCTCGCCCCACCGGGCCGCAGTCGGCGTACGACCGGGGCGGGGCCGTGCAGGGTCGCCCCCGCAGAGCTTGGGGGAGGCGCCGGAAGGGCTCCCTTTCCGGCGTACCCAAGGCCGCCGGCCTCGAGGAGGTGAGCCCGGAGGGGCCACGCCCCACCACCCGCGACAGGCGCCGCACCCGGGCGCACGGCCGAAAACGCTCTCCTCCCGCACCCGCCCCACCCCTCAGAATGCGCATGACAAAAGTCATCGCCAGAGGGGACCCCCCACATGCGTAAGCCTCTCGCCGGCGCGCTGCTCGCACTCGCGCTCCTCGGAGCCGGCGCCACAAGCGCCACAGCAGCCCCGGCACCGGCCCCGGCACCGGCTCCCACCACCAAGGCCGTCGACTTCGCCGGCACCGTCGCGCTCAGCAACTGCTCCGGTTCCGTCGTCCGCGTGCCCGGCTCGCAGCCCACCGATCCCGCGCTCGTGCTCTCGAACGGCCACTGCCTGGAGAGCGGCATGCCCGGTCCCGGCACCGTCGTCGTCGACAAGCCCTCCACCCGCACCTTCGGCCTGCTCAACTCCGCCGGCACCAAGGTCGCCACCCTGCGCGCCACCAAGATCGCGTACGCGACCATGACCGACACCGACGTCTCCCTGTACGAGCTGACCAGCACGTACGCCCAGATACAGGCGCGCCACAACATCAAGGCCCTGGAGCTGAACGCGACCCGCCCCGCGCAGGGGACGGCCATCAAGGTCGTCTCCGGGTACTGGAAGCGGATCTACAGCTGCTCCATCGACGGCTTCGCGTACCGGCTCAAGGAAGCCGGCTGGACCATGAAGGACTCCGTCCGCTACACCGCCGCCTGCGACACCATCGGCGGCACCTCCGGCTCGCCCGTCGTCGACAACGTCACCGGCAAGGTCGTCGCCGTCAACAACACCGGCAACGAGGACGGGCAGCGCTGCACGATGAACAACCCCTGCGAGGTGGACGAGAACGGCACCGTGACCGTGCGCCACGGCATCAACTACGGGCAGCAGACGTACGGCATCGTCGCCTGCGTCGGCACCGGCAACAAGATCGACCTCCGCTGGCCGGGCTGCACGCTGCCCAAGCCCTAGCCGAGCGCGCACGGCCCGCCCGATAGGTTGGCGGGTCATGTGGGCAATGAGCGCTGTCGGGTACCGCCGGCTCGGCGCGGCCGGGTCGGTCGCGACGGCCGTGGGCGGCTGGGCCGCCGGTACGCTGCCGGCCCGCGACCCGTGGGGGATCTGGGTCCCCCACGGGCCGGGGGTCACGGCGGCGGCCGCCGTCCTCGCGTACACCGGGCTGACGCTCCTCGTCGTCGCCTGGTGGGGGTACGGCCGGGCCGGGGCGTCCGTGCGCGAGACGCTCACCACGCTCGCCTGGTGGGCCGCCCCCCTGCTACTCGCCCCGCCCCTCTACAGCGCCGACGTGTACAGCTACATCGCCCAGGGCGCGATGGTCCTGGAGGGCCACGACGTGTACGGCGCCGGTCCCTCCGTCCTGGACCCGGCCGGCCTCGGCGGGGACGCCGCCGCGAGCGTCGGCGGCCACTGGACGGACACGCCCGCCCCGTACGGGCCGGTCTTCCTGGTGCTGGCGCAGGCGGTGACCTGGACCACCGGCGGGCCGATCGTGCCCGCGGTACTCGGCATGCGGCTGATTGCCGTGGCGGCGCTGGCCCTGACCGTGTGGGCGCTGCGCCGACTGGGCCGGGAGCGCGGTGAGGAAGGGGAGCGCGGTGCTCTCTGGCTCGGCGCGCTCAACCCGCTCCTGCTCATGCACGTGGTCGGCGGCATGCACAACGACGGGCTCATGATCGCCCTCATGCTGGTGGGCGTCGTGCTCGCGCGGCGCGGCCGCTGGATCCTCGGCAGCGCGGCCGTCGGCCTCGCGATGATGGTCAAGTCCCCGGCCGCCGTGGCGCTCCTCTTCATCGGCGTGATCGTCGGCAGGGCGGCGACCGGCCCGCGCGTACGGCGCGTGGCGAAGGGGCTGCTGGTACCGGGGGTGATCGCCGGGGCGGTGGCCGTGGGCGCGACGGTGGCCGCCGGCACGGGGTTCGGCTGGCTGCGGACGCAGAGCGTCGCCGGGACGATCCACACCGCGCTCTCGGCCACCAGCGACGTGGGCCTCGCCCTGGGCGAGCTGCTGCACCTGCTGCTGGGGGCGGACCCGGACCCGGTCAAGGCCGCCGTCCAGCGCCTGGGCCTCGCGGCGGCGCTCGCGCTCATCGCGCACCTGGCGTGGCGCTCGGCGCGCGGCCGCCTCGACCCGGTCCACGCCCTGGGCCTGGCCCTCGTCGCCCTGGTGGCCCTCTCGCCGATGGTCCAGCCCTGGTACCTGCTGTGGGGCGCCACCGTGGTGGCCGCCACGGCGTGGGACGGCCGCGCGGGCCGCGTCCTGATGGTGCTGTCCGCCGCCCTCGTCTACGAGACGGCCCCCTCGGGCCGCACCCCGGCGTACGGCTTCGCCCTGGCGGCCCTCGCGTGCGTCGTCGGGACGGTGCTGGTACGCCGCGACACGGCCACCGCACCGGACCGGCGCCGGGCACCCGGCCCCCGCGAGGGGGAGCGGGGCGAGGCACGTACGCCCTGACTGCCGCGAAGCCCAGGCCGACGGCATGGCTCCTGCCAGGGGCATTTGTGAACACCACCGGGCTCCGGGCGCACACCGAGTGCCCTGGAGCTCCGACTATCAGGTCGTCGGCAGACTGTTCTTCACCCTGCCCAATGGCGACCACAGCGCAGCGACGGCCGCGCCTCGGGGCCGATAGGCCTATTTCCCATACAGGCGCCCTTATCACCCCTCGCACTGCCGTTCGCGTTCAGGCCCGTATGCTCACGGGGACCAGCCGGGCCTCTGTACCGGCAAGCACACGAGGTGGATACACAGTGAGTGAAGGCGGTCAGCGGACCACAGGCCCGCTCGGCACGGTGTTGGTGATCATTCCGACCTACAACGAGGCCGAGAACATCGCGGCGATTACCTCTCGGGTCCGTAGTTCCGTGCCCGATGCGCACATTCTTGTCGTCGACGACAACAGTCCGGACGGCACCGGCAAGATCGCGGACGAGCTCGCAGCCGACGACAACCATATTCACGTCCTGCACCGCAAGGGCAAAGAAGGCCTCGGCGCGGCGTATCTGGCCGGGTTCGGCTGGGGCATCGAGAACGATTACGGCGTCCTCGTCGAGATGGACGCCGATGGCTCTCACCGCCCCGAGGAACTGCCCCGCCTGCTTACGGCGCTGCCCGGTGCGGATCTGGTGCTCGGGTCCCGTTGGGTACCCGGCGGGAGCGTAGTGAATTGGCCCAAGTCCCGGGAGTTCCTGTCGCGAGGCGGCAGCCTCTACTCCCGTCTGATGCTGGGAGTACCCATCCGCGATGTGACCGGCGGCTTCCGGGCGTTCCGCAAAGAGACGCTGGAAGGACTGGGTATCGCCGAGGTCGCCTCCCAGGGGTACTGCTTCCAGGTTGATCTCGCCTGGCGGACCGTGAAATCCGGTTTCCATGTCGTCGAGGTGCCGATCACCTTCGTCGAGCGGGAGCGGGGCGACAGCAAGATGAGCCGCGCGATTGTGGCGGAGGCGCTGTGGCGGGTGACCGCCTGGGGCCTTGGCCACAGGGCCAGGGCGCTCCTGCGACGCGGCTGAATTGAGGTCCGTCCTGCGGGGCCCGCAGGACGGACCTCAATTCAGTGAGCGCTCCGGGACACCTGCCGGCTGCCGGATACGGTGCCGGCGACAGGAAGCTGCGGAACCCTCTCACGGCCCTGGATGAGCTGGTGGAGCAGGAGAGGCAAACCGACGACGGCGATGATCCACACGGTGAGCATGAGCCGGTCGCCCTGGCTGTCGACGGGGTGCGCGATCTCGGCCGCGATGCCCGTCAGTCCGACGGCCAGAACGATCCAGCCGAGCGCACGGCTGTGCCGGAACAGGCCGTATGCGCCGAGGCCGACAGCAGTGACAAGCCAGGGGCTGCGGACCTGCTCCTGAATCCAGTGGGTCCAGTAGTTGCCGTTCAGCTCGACCAGCATGGGCCAGGGGGCGGCGACATCGGGCTGGGCGAAGTGATCAGTGAAAGTGTCCTGCAACGTCTCGGTACTGCCCGGCAGGTTGTAGTGCATGCTGAGCGCACCGATCCCAAGCACCACGGCCGCATTCAGGGCAGCCATGAAATACGTGCCCCGATGCCTAGTGCCGGCCACTAGTGCCAGGCACACCATCGCAGCGGCGGCCAATGCCCCCGCGATGAGCAGGAAGGTCGAGTACTTGACAGCTGTGCCCACCACCATGGACCCGGCGAGCAGGATCGCTCCTGCGGTAAGGCGACGATTGAACAGCCACCACGCACCCAGCAAGGCACTCATGGTGAGAGCGAGTACGGGGCCCTCTGTGAGGGGATATCCACCCCACCAGCCGATTGGACAGGCGTAGAAGAAGGCCTGTCCGAGCAGGGCGAACCTTGCAGGTGCCCCTACGGCGCGCAGCAGCAGGTAGGCAAAGAGGCCGCCGGCAACGGTGAACAGGACCGAGGTGACGAGCAGTCCCGAACCCGCGCCGAACACGGCGACAAACGGCGCGGCCAGGACCGGGAATCCCGGCCGGACATCGAATATGCGCTCATAGCGAGGGCTGAGCGGTTTCAAGCCGTCAGCCGACTCTGCCATGCAGGCGGAGAACCCTTTCCCCGGCGTGGGGTACGGAGCAGCGTCATCGCGCAGGTTCTCCGGCTTCAGCCCGTGGGAGCGCATCTCCCGCCGCACCTTGTCGTGGCAGTACGCCTTCAACGCGGTCCGGTGCGCCTGCTCCGGAGAGGCTCCGAGGAACTGCAGCGCGGCCTGGTTGTAACGGTAGGCGTCATTGGCCGGCGCCAGGGTGGGCCTGCCGATGATCTGGAGAATTATGTACGCGATGGCGATCAGCGCGGGGAGCATCCACCGGCGCGACCGACGTATGCTCTTTCTCCGGCGGGTCTCGGACGACCCCACATCACCTGCTCGGGGCCGAGAAACAGCAGTGAGGTCATTGGCGCTCGTCACGGGCGGTCACATTACCCTACTAGCACCTCGTGCGAATCCGTCACATATGCGGGCGCCTCCGCCGCAGCGCAGCCCACCGCAGGCTCCGTCACGACGAGGCCAGAACACACCGTGCCGTTCTGTAGAGCCGTTGTTCATGTGACGCGACAGCGGCAGACGCTCGTGTACTCCTCGACTCCGGAGCGGCCCAGGAGCGCTTGGATCCGAGGCCCACAGTTGCACGACTCCCGTCTCTGCCAAGAAGATGCACTGCATACATCTGGAACTTAGTGAGATGTGCCCGACATCACGTGTCGATGGTCCGGTCCTTCGCGGCGCGGCCAGGGCTAGTCGGCGGGCCAAGGGAGCGGCCCGCCGACAGAGCTCAGTATCCGAGGTACCGGAAGCGCGCTCGTGGCTTCTCGGTGTACTCGGGCGCCGAGCGTGCTTACGGGACCAGCTCGATGTGGGGGTGGGACGGGTCTACCGGGCAGGCGTGGAGCTGGAAGTTGTAGCCGCCGACAATGTCGATCAAGGTGAAGTTGCCGTCCCGGGCGCCCAGCGGAGGGGGGGCCGGGTTCGCCGGTTCCTCCTCGGCGATCCAGGTCCCGCTGCCGCCGTCCCATTCCGAGGAGGCGATGGTGAGGAGCGGGACCTCCTCGGTGCCGCACTCGGGGCAGGAGCGGTCGACGGGGTCGCCGAGGCTCCAGCGGGTCCAGCCGCCGGTCTTCCAGCCGGGGGCGGTGGAGAGGTTGTTCAGGTAGAGCTCGCCCGGGTCGTACGCGTACGTGTTGTACTGCGCGGGGTCGATCGACTCCCAGCGGCTGAAATCGTCCAACTGGTCCCGGAGTTCCTTGTCCAGCTCCCTGGGGTGGGGGTACTCGGTGACCTGCTCCGGTGAGAACAGGCACGGCTCCGGGAGGTAGCAGTCCCGCTGGACGATGGGCGGCTCGGGCGGTGCGTCGAGAAGGTCGATGACGGTTGCGGAGGAGCGCCAGAACAGTGCGGTTTTGGGGCTGGCATGTTCCGCGTGGTCGAAGGGGCACCACAGGACCTGGAGGAGGTCCGCGTCGGGCGGGCACGGGAAGGGGACGTCACGGGCGTAGAGCTGGGCGACGGGGAGGAGGGGGATCGGGCCGTCGAACCACGGGCGGCCCGCGAGCCGCTCCCAGGTCGCCCGTTCCTCGGGAGTCCACTGGGGCGCCTCAGGGTCGAGGCGCCGCCGCTCGGCCGCTGCGGCGCGGTCGTGGCGGAGGATCCGGACGTCGTCCGGTGAGTGGACCACCGGCGCCGCGCGGCTGTCGTGCGGCTCGTCGCAGTACGGCCACGGCTCGTCGGCGGGCCACAGCAGCGGCCCGCCGACGGAGCTGTCATGCACGGTCGGCGCCCCCGGCCTCGGGTGCAACCGGGTCGCAGTCCGTGCCAGCGGGGCCAGTTGAGGGAAGAGCGCGGTGACGTCGAACGGCCGCGGTGGGGTGGTGAAACTCATGCCGGCTCCCGTTGGCGCGAACTGATGGATTCAGTTACCGAGGTTGTACAACCCAGTGTTCGTATAGGTGTTGGTGACGTAGACGTTGGGGAACAGTTCCTCGGTCGTCCCGTTCGCCCGTTGGATATTAGCGTTCATCGTGACGCCCACCGGGATGGTGCTGTTCGCGTCCTTATAGACGGGTGTCACCTGGTACAAGATCGCGTCGTTCGTTCCGAGAACCCGATTGGAATCGTTGCCCTTGACCAGGTCCTCCGCCATCTTCTCGTAGGTCCGCATGCTGGGCGTGCCCGTGTTCATCCCGGACTGCCAGCAGGGGACGAGGTTGTAGCGAGTGAGCGCACTCGTGCCCTGTCCGCCGAGGATATTCGCGATGAGATGACACCGGACCAGCCGATAGGTGAGATTGTTCGCCTTCTTGAACTCCTCCGCGTCCTTCATGCCGGTGATGGGGTCGCTGGTTTCGGTCCCTCGGCCGGTATTCAGCCCCAGGCACGCCTGCGCCTTGGCCGGCCGCTGTCCGGGCCCGCTCGTCGGGTCGCTCTTGTTGACGAGCGGTACCGGTTCGGTGTTGTTCTTGAACCAGCCGTCGCCGTTGGGAAGCGAGTTGATCGGCGCGGGGTCGTTCAGGCAACTGGCCTGCGGACCGGTGTCCGGCAACGAGAACGTCAGCTCGAACTGGTCGGCGTCAATCACCCGCTGATTCTTGAAGCCGTCGGCAAGCTGGATGTCGGCGAACTGCTTCTCGGCGGGCGTGACATGGGCCTGCACGCAGGGTGAGGTACGGTCCAGGACGTTGGCGTCGTTCAGGACGTAGGTGTCCCATTCGCCGTTGCCGAGGTTGGGGATCACCGTGACGCACCGGTCGCCGGGGGCACCGCCCTCCTTCGCCTCCCCGAAGGGGAAGTCGCCACAGCTGTCAGAGGCGACGAGGTCCGTCTGGGCCGTGAAACCGGCGCACGTGCTGGCGGTACGACCGGCCACGCCGCTCGTCGACCGGGTCAGCGGGCTGCCCTTCTTGCCCCAGGCGCCGTTGAGGTTGTTCTGCGCCCAGCCGTAGGCGGCCACGGCGCCGCCCGCGTCCGCGCTCGTCGCCTTCATCGGCACGACGGCCATGACGGAGGGGACGGCGCAGCCCGCCACCGAAGTGCCGCCGACCGCGTGGTCGCACCTGATCTGACGTGGGTTCTTCCACGACGCGTTCGGGTCGGTCGGCGTCGTGTTCGGGGACGTCACGTACATCGCGTAGGAGGTGAAGAACGAGGCGGAGCTACCCGTCGTCTGGGGCGACGAATAGGTGACGTTGCCGGTGAGGGGCTGGCCGGTGGTGATGCCGCCGCCGTACCAAGGAGCGGTCTTGGTGGCCGTGCAACCGGCGTCACAGGATGCGCGGAACTTGACGTTCAGGGCGGTGACATCGCCGGAGGCGGCCGTCATCCTGACGGTGACCTGCTCGCTCCAGGTCGTGGCGGTCGGGGACAGGTCGGCGCCGGTCGAGACCTCCAGGACGCCGCGTCCGATCTCCACACCCCTGCTGTCGCGGAGGATGTAGGTGACGTTGATGCCGGTCACGCAGTACGAGAAGCGCTCGTAGCTGTAGTTGCCGGGGTTGGTGATGTAGCAGCTGGCGGTGGCGGCGGCAGCAGCGGGGGCACCGGCTGCCCGGGACTTCGCCTTCGCCTTCGCAGGGGCGGGGGTGACCGTCACACAGGACTCGACGGCACCCGCGCGGCGCTCCTTGGAGCCCGGCGCGGTGGCGGTGCATTCCTCACCGGAGCCGGCCGCGAACCTGCTGGTCCCGGTGAGGGGGGCGGTGGCCGGCAGGTCCGCCGAGTCGAGCCTGCTCACCGGCTGCGGCTTCTCTTGGGCCCCCTGCTGCGCCGGGCTCATGCCGGTCGTGGTGAGCCCCAGCGTCACCACCGTCACCAGGGCCAGTACGGTCGACCGGGCACGTCTCCGTCCGGGCCGACCACGTCGTATCGCATGCATGATTGTCATACCTCTCTTGTTGGCGTGGGTGCCCCGACGGCTTCGGTAAGGGGCAATGAGGGGCACCGGCACAGCGGTGCCCCTCGGACAGCGGACAGCTGCCGGACATCCGGGGGATCCAGACGGCACGATCAGCAGTTCGCCCGCGTGGGAGTCGTTCTCGTGCGATGGGGACCGGCCGGGGCGCCGGGCTCGTCGGCGCCGGGACCGGCCGGGCTCGGGCCGAGGCCGTTCGGTCCAGGCCCGGGCGCCGAGCGCTGCGACGCAGGTCAGAAGATGGACGACAGGACCTTGGTGGCCCCCGACACGACGTCCTCGCCGACGTCGGCGATCTTGCCGACGACGGGCTTGATGAGCTTGCCGCCGAGAGCCTTGTCCGCGGCACCGATCCACTTGGACTGGCCGAAGGTGACCAGGCTCAGGCCGGTGCCGATGGCGGAGTCGATGAACTCGCCACTGGTGAAGCCGTGTTCGATGCCGGTGAAGAGGGTGCCGAGGCCGCTGGCGCCCATCGAGACCGCGGCGAAGAAGCCGGCGGCCGCGGCGGCCGGGGGGAACACGAGGGCGGCGAGGGCGCAGCCCGCGGCCAGGAATCCGGCGCCGACACTGATCGCGTTGAACGCGTCGGCGTAGAAGCCGGCGTCGTTCCACCACTCGTCGGCGTCCGCGCTGGTGCCGTTGGGGTTGATCTGGTCGTTGGTGTCCTCGTCGGCCGGGTTGATCTTGGCCTCCCGCTCACGGCGGGCCTTCTCGGCAGCCTCCTTCGCAGCGGCCCTGACCTCGGCCTCACGCTTGGCCGCAGCGATCCGCCTGGCCTCGGTGGCCGCGGCCGCCGCCGTCGCCGCGTCCTTGCCCGCGGCGATCGAGGAAGCGCGGGCGCTCGCGGCGGAAGCCTGAGCGCTGTACGACGACTTCAGGGCGGAACGGGCGGAGTCCATCGCCTTGTTCGCCGAGTAGTTCGCGGAGCGGGCGGCACTACGGGCGGTCGACGCCGCCGCGCTCGCCCGTGCCGCGGACGCCTTGGCGTCGGCCGCGGACTTGTCGGCCGCGTCCGCGTTCCGCCTGGCCTCGGCGGCGTAGTCCTCGGCCTTGGCCGCGGAGTCAAGTGCCCTGGCCGCCCACTCCTTGGCCTCGGCGGCGGCACTCCGGGCATCGGCTGCGACCTTGGATGCCAAGGCGGCGTTCTCCTGCGCCTTTTCGGCGATCTTCGCCGCAGCCGCGATGGCGCCCCGGATCGCGGCGACATGGGTGGCGGTGTCGTGGTCGAGCTGGGCGGTCCGGTACTGCACCAGGGAGACGAAGTTGCGGCGCATCCAGGTGGGCCCCTCCATGGCCACCTCGGCATACGCCTTGGTGAAGGCACCCCCGGTTTCCATCAGCGTGAGGGTGAGGACCGCGTCGTCCTCCCGTATCGCCCGGGGGTACTCGTCGTCGAAAAAGTTCTGCAGCGATTCGGTGGTGTTGATGTCGAGTGCCTTGTTCGCCGCCTCGGTGACGGCCTTGCCGGGATTCGAGTCCAGGATGCGAGTGATCGCCACCCGGTTGTCCTCGTCGGAGGCCCTCTTCATGCCGCCGGTGAGGAAGTCGCCGACCGCCTTGGAATCAGGGCTCTCCAGGGCGGCCTGGGCCGCTTCGGCGATCCTGGGGCCGGCGATCGTGGCCACGTGGAGCGTGGTCTCCCGGTCGTCCTGAACCTGGGCCAGGTGCCGGTCGAGGTCGATCCAGGCGTACACGTCGTCGTCCGAGCCGGAGAGGGCGAACTGGGCCGCCTGCCGGGTCCAGGCACCCCTGGAGTTGAGCAGGGCGACGGCCGCCTTGCGCCCCTGGACCGCCGCGAGCTCCATGTCGTTCGCCGCCAGTGCCTGCTCGGCCTTGGTGATCAGGTCCTTGGTCGCCTGATCGATCTGCTGGGCCTGGGCGACCTTGTTCTGATAGGCAGCCATCTCCTTCGTCTCGATCTCGGCCAGCAGCCTGACCTCCTCGATGGCCTGCAGCTTGTCCTGCTCAAGGGTTTCCGCCTCGGCCTTCCGCGCGTTCTGCTCCACCAGGAGGGCGTCCGAGACGGCCTTGGTGGCCGTGTTGGCGGCCAGCACGGCCGCCGCCGCGTGGGCGGTGGACCTGTTGGCGTAGTCGACGGCCTGGCCCGCGTACTTCACGGCCTCCTCGGCGGCGGCCGCCGCCTTGTCGGCGTGGTCCGCCGCGGCGTTGGCGGCGTCCCGGGCGGTGCGGGCGGCCGCGGCCGCGGTGGTGGCGAGGGTATGTGCGGCGGAGGCGGCGTTGGTGGCCCGGTTCGCGGCGCTGGACGCGATCGCGGCCTGGCGCTTGGCCTCCGCGGCCTCCGACTGTGCGGCACCGGCGGCGGCACCGGCCTGGGCGGCGGCGTTCGCGGCGGCGGCCGCGTTGCGTGCGGCGGAGGCGGCGGCGGAACCGGCGGCGGCTGCCTTGGTTCCGGCGACGGCGGCCTGGTCGGCCGCCTTGGCCGCGGTACGCGCCTTGGCCGCGGCGTTGCGGGCGGCGACCGCCGCGTTCTTGGCGGCCTCGGCCTTGCCGGCATCCTTGGAGGCACCGATCGCGGCATGGAAGGCGCGGGCCGCGGCGCTGCCGGCGTTCGCGGCGGCCTGGGCGGCGCCGGTGGCGGCCCAGGAGGCGCGACGGGACGCCGACACAGCGGCGTTCGAGGCGTTGATGGCGTTACGAGCGGCATCCGCCGCGCCCTTCGCGGCGCCCGCCGCCTTGCGGGCCGCCGCCCCGGACTTCTGTACATCCTGCTGGGCAGCCGCCGCCTCGGCGGCTGCCTTCTCCGCCGCCTCCTTTGCCTTGTCCGCGGCGGTCTGGGCGCGCGCGGAGGCCTCGACGGCCAGGTTCGTCTCGCGCTCGGCGCGCTTGCCCTCCCGCTGGACGACGGCGACGAGCTCCTCGATCGTCGCCGACTCCTGGTCCCGGGCACGGGCGATGTGCTGCCCGGTCTCGATGAACCACTCCACGTCGGACGCGCTGCCGCTGAGGGCGCGGTCGGCGTACTTCTGCACCTCCGGGCCGGCCTGCGTCAGCATGGTGGCGACCTGGACGCGGGCGTCCTCCAGACGTGCGTCGTACTGGGTGTCGGTGAGGAACGCGATCAGGGACTGCTCGGTGCCGGCGGTCAGGGCGGCGGTGGCGGCTCGCCGGACCGCTCTGTCGCCGGTGCCCGACACGATGGTGGTGGCCACCTGGAGGTCCTCGAGGATGGCGGTTTTGAAGCCGCCCCTGAGGAAGTCGGCGATGGCGGCGTCACCGTTGTCGAGGGCGGCGACCGCCTCACGGCGCAGGCCCTTGCCCGCGCGGTCCAGGCTGCTGACGATGGCGACGCGGTTGTCCTGCACGGTTTGGTTCGGCAGCGTTTCGGCCAGGAAGGTCTGGATCTCGCTGTCGGAGGCGACCAGGGCCCGGGCGGCTGCGGACTTGACGCCTCTTCCGCCCGATATCCAGGCCTTGACCACCTTCGCCCGCTCGGTGTCCGGCAGGGGGACGGGATCCGGCGCAGTGCCCTCCACCGCGGCGGCGACCGGGGCGAGGAGCACCGAGGGCGTGGAGGCTACGGCGGTGGTGGCGGCGAGCGCACCGAGCACGCGGCGCCGGCTCCAGAAAGTTGTCTGCATAAGAGAGTTGTCCTCGTGTGAGCTGTGGGCAGGACATGTCGGATCTCCCTGGCAGGCCGGTTTCCGACGTGCCCGCGGGATGGAATGCCCATGGATGCGAAGTCGCGTGTAGGCGGAGCTCGTTGTAATGCCGGACCTTATCAACCTCTCATACCGAAGGGGCCAATTGAAGAGTCCGGTCTTTCAACGGACGCTTCGAATCCGCTTCTGATCGTCCCTCAGCATTCATTTACATGTCCTTCACAACTTTCGGCACAACCTTTACAAGGGGTGACGCAGATCACGAAGCATGCGTAGGGATTGCGCCAGTATGCGTGGGTTTTTTCACTCGACCTGAGGGCCACTTCATGTTGGTATGGCGAAGCGGATGATGATCGCCGGGACAGGGGGCCTCTCGTTTCGAGAGGTAAGGGAACTGCTTTCCGCAGGAGTTGGAGCATGCCCGGCAGGGCGATGTTGATATCGCATTCCTGTGCACCCGATTTCGAGCCCGATGATGAACATTCGGCCGTCAGCGACGAACTTGGGGATGCAATGAAGGAATACAGCAGAATGCCCGTGAAGCCGCAGCGCAAGCGGCTTGCGCGGCGCGCACTGGGCGCGGCCGCGGTCGGCGCCCTGGCTTGGATCACGGCGACCACGGGCATCCCCGGCGGGGCGTCGCAGCAGACGGGCCCCACCGCACTGGTCGCGGGGGACGCCCCCGGTTACACGGTGGAGGATTTCACCTACCCGAACGCGGACAAGGTCCTGGCCGAGAAGAACATCGTCCTCAAGCGCGGTGACGGGCACATCACCCTGGCCGACTGTGCGGCCGGAACCGGCCTCCTGGAGATCCTGGCCCGTGACAGGACGGACAAGATCTGCTTCAGGGTGGTGGGCGACTCCGGCTGGCTGACCCTGGAGATCCCCGCGGTCTACGCGGTCAAGGGCAACGACTACACGACCTCGGTCGACATGACCGTAGGTACCGAGGAGAAGTCGTTCGACATCAACAAGAACGCCTGGACCTCGGTGGGTGAAACCGCGGACCCAGAGGGCCGTGATCACCTGCTCGTCGAGATCAGGTCCTCCAAGTAACCGCAGGTCGACATCGACATGCTCATCACTCCGCGGTCCCGTGCCCACAGGACGCGCGGCCCTCGTGCCCAGGAAGCCACATTCATGTACCTCTCCAGACGCCCCCGTCTCTCCGCGCTGGCCGCTGCCCTGCTCGCGGCCCCCGTCGTGCTGAGCGCTGCCCCCGCCACCGCACTGACCGGAGCCGACGCCCCGGCGCAGCTGAACTACGTCGCGAAAATCAACGTCGGTGAACAGACCGCCTGCACCGGCACCCTCATCGACCGGCAGTGGGTCCTGACCGCGGCCACCTGTTTCGCCGCGGACGGCAAACCCCCCGCAGGCAAGCCCGCTACCACCACCACCGTCACTGTCGGCCGCACCGACCTGTCCCAGGCCGGCGGCAGCGTCCTGTCGGCCATCCGGCTCGTCCCCCATGCCGACCGGGACCTGGTGCTCGTCAAACTCGCCGCCAAGATCACCGATCCGGGCATCACGCCCGTCCGGTTGGCGGCCACGCCCGCCACCGCGGGTGAGGAGCTGGTGAAGGCCGGATTCGGACGCACCAAGACCGAATGGGTGCCCGACAAGCTCCACACCGGCACCTTCACCGTCGCGTCAACCACGGCCACGACAGTGGACCTCAACGGCTCCGACACCGCGACCGTCTGCAAGGGCGACGCCGGCGGACCCGCCCTGCGCACCGTCAACGGCACCACGGAACTCGTCGCCGTCAACTCCCGTTCCTGGCAGGGTGGATGTCTCGGCAACGATCCCGCCGAAACCCGTACCGGTGCCGTCGACACGCGTGTGGACGACATCAGCGCCTGGGTCGATCACGCCACCTCCCGCAATCCTGACGACCTCACGGGTGACGGCAAGGCCGACCTCGCGGCCGTCAAGAGCGACGGCATTCTGTGGATCTACCCCGGCACCGGAAAGCCCGGCATGGGCGCCCTGGGCACCCGCTTCCAGGCCGGCACCAGCTGGACGAGCCAGGACGCCATCACCACCGGCGACCTCAACAACGACGGCATCGGTGACCTCCTGTCCCGTCAGGCGTCCGACGGCACGCTGTGGGTCTACCCCGGCACCGGAAAGCCCGGCATGGAGACCTTCGCCACCCGGTACCAGGTCGGCAGGAGCTGGCAGACCCAGGACGTCACTCGCACCGGGGACTTCAACAGCGACGGGATCACCGATGTCCTGACCCGTCAGGCGTCCGACGGCACGCTGTGGGTCTACCCCGGCACCGGAAAGCCCGGCATGGACGCCTTCCCCAGCCGCTACCAGGTCGGTACCAGCTGGAAGAGCCAGAACGTCATCACCACCGGCGACCTCAACAACGACGGGCGCACTGATGTGCTGTCCCGTCAGGCGTCCGACGGCACGCTGTGGGTCTACCCCGGCACCGGAAAGTCCGGCATGGAGACCTTCGCCACCCGGTACCAGGTCGGCAGGAGCTGGCAGACCCAGGACGTCACTCGCACCGGGGACTTCAACAGCGACGGGATCACCGATGTCCTGACCCGTCAGGCGTCCGACGGCACGCTGTGGGTCTACCCCGGCACCGGAAAGCCCGGCATGGACGCCTTCCCCAGCCGCTACCAGGTCGGCACCGGCTGGGGGCCCTACCGCATCATCTGAGCGGCGGGACGACCTCCGATTCTCCCTCGCACTCCTCTCAAGAGTGCGGGGGAGATCCCTCCTGCCCAGTGAAGCTTTTCGCCGGACTTCTCCCACGCGGCTTGCCGTTGCCGACATGTTCAGGAGGCGGGCGTACGGCGGATCGCGCGGCCCGCCAGGGTGTCCGTGCGCCGGCCGTCGTCGATGACGAAGCGGCCGTCGATCAGCACGTACGGGATGCCGGCCGGCAGGGTGCGCGGGGCGTCGAAGGTGGAGCCTGCCGCGACCGTGGCCGGGTCGAAGAGGACCAGGTCGGCGCGGTGGCCCACGCGGACCAGGCCCCGGTCGGGGAGGCGGAGGCGGGCGGCGGGGCGGGAGGTGAGGTGGGCGACCGCCTCCTCCAGCGACAGGACGCCCAGTTCGCGCGCGTAACGCCCCAGGTAGTGCGGGAACGTGCCGTAGGCGCGCGGGTGCGGCTTGGCGCCCTGGAGGATGCCGTCCGAGCCGCCCGTGTGGACGCGGTGGCGCATGATCGCCCGGACGTTCTCCTCGTGGCCGACGTGGTGGAGGATCGTCGTGCCCAGCCGGTCGTCGATCAGCAGGCGGCGGGCGTTGGTCCAGCCGTCGAGACGCCGGCCGACGAAGCCGGCGAGCCCCGGATCGGAGACGCCCGAGATCTCCACGGTGTCCCACTCGACGGGTACGCCGTGACAGCCGTCCGAGCCGGTGACCTCCAGGTGGTGGCGTATCCGTTCGGCCGTCGCCTCGTCGCGAAGGCGGGCCAGGACCGCCTCCGGGCCGCCCTCGCCCGCCCAGCTCGGCAGCATCGCGACGAGCGTCGTGCAGCCGGGCGTGTAGGGGTAGGTGTCGAGCGAGATGTCCGCGCCGTCCGCCAGCGCCTTGTCCAGCAGCGCGAGCAGCTCGGGTGCCCTGCCTTTGTTGACGCCGAAGTTCATGGTGGCGTGGGCCAGGTGCAGCGCGCAGCCGGCCTCCCGCGCGAGGGCCACCATCTCCTCGTACGCCTCCAGCGCGCCCGCGCCGTAACTGCGGTGGTGCGGGCAGTAGTAGCCGCCGTACGCCGCCACGACCCGGCACAGTTCGGTCAGTTCGGCGTCCCGCGCATACATGCCGGGCGTGTAGGTGAGGCCGGACGACATGCCGAACGCGCCCTGCTCCATGCCCTCGGCGACGAGCTGCTTCATACGGGTCAGCTCGGCGCCGGTCGGCGGGCGGTCCTCCCAGCCGACGGCGTACATCCGCACCGTGCCCTGGGGGACGAGGTAGGCGGCGTTGACGGCGATGCCCTGACGGTCCAGGCGGTTCAGATATTCGCCGACGGTCCGCCAGTCGACGTCGATGTCGCAGCCGTCGCCGTTCCAGCCGGTGATGGCCCGGCGGACCTCGCCGAGGGTGCGGTCGTCGACCGGCGCGTACGACAGGCCGTCCTGGCCCAGCACTTCGAGCGTCACACCCTGCGCGGCCTTGGCGCTGTGGTCCGGGTCCCGGAGCAGGGCGAGGTCGCTGTGGGCGTGCATGTCGATGAAGCCGGGGGCGAGGGCGAGCCCGTGCGCGTCCAGGACGCGCCCGCCGGAGAGCGCCGGGTCGCCCTGCCGTCGGATCGCGGCGACCCTGCCGTCCGTGATGCCGACGTCGGCGCGGTAGGAGGGGCCGCCGGTGCCGTCGACGACGCGTACGTCCCGTATGACGAGGTCCATGCCGGCCGCTCCTAGAAGAAGGTGCGGATGTAGTCGACGACCGTGCCGTCCGCCTCGACCAGCGGGATCAGCGGCCACTTGTCGAACGCCGTGCAGGGGTGCGACAGCCCCATGCCGACCCAGTCGCCCACCTCCAGCTCCGCCTCGGCCGTCGTGTCGAGCCAGGCGTGCTGGTCCGACAGGCGGCTCACCGTGATCCCGTCCGCCGGGCGGACCGCCCCGTCGCGCGCGGAGCGGACGACCTGCGCCTCGGGGAGGTGGAGGTCGTACGCGGCGTCCCGCTTGCCCGCGTTGACGAACGCCTGCTCGGGCGTCGGGCGGGACACCACCTGGGCCCAGAGGCGGAACGCGGGCTGGAGGGCGCCCTCCTCCGGAACCCGGTTGAAGGGCGTGAGGTTGCGGTACTGGCCGTCGTCGTGCGACACGTACGCCCCCGAGCGCAGCAGCTTCAGCACCGGGCGGGACAGCGGCGGCAGTTCGGCGAAGACCTCGGCGACCGTGTCGAACCAGGCGCTGCCGCCCGCGCTGACGACGATCTCGTCCAGGCCGGCCGGGAAGCGGCCCGCCTTGTCGAGCTCGACCGCGAGGGCGGTGAGGCGGCGCAGCCAGGCCCGTACGGTGTCGGTCGTCGCCCCCGGCACCTCGCCCTCGTACCCGGCGACGCCGACGAGGCGGAGCGTGCTCGTCGCGGCGACCGCGTCCGCGACGGCGGCGCAGTCCGCCTCCGTACGCGCCCCGGTGCGCGCGCCGTCACCCGCGCCGAGCTCGACGACGACGTCGACGGGGCGCCGGGAACCACGCAGGGCCTGGTCCATCAGCTCGACGCCGCGTACGGAGTCGACGTAGCAGATGAAGCGGAAGTCCGGGTCCTCGGCGAGTTCGGCGGCGAGCCAGCGGAGGGCGGCGGCGTCGACCAGCTCGTTGGCGAGGAAGATCCGCTGGATGCCGAAGGTCCGGTAGACGCGGGCCTGGTGCGGCACGGCCGCCGTGATGCCCCAGGCGCCGTACTCCACCTGCCGGTCGAACAACTGCGGCGCCATGGACGTCTTGCCGTGCGGCGCGAAGGCGAGGCCGTGCCGCTCGGCGTACGTCTCCAGCAGCGCCAGGTTGTGCTCCAGGGCCTCGGCGGAGAGGGCGAGGACGGGGGTGGTGAAGCCGCCGGTGAACAGGTTGCGGCGCTGGGCGGCCAGCTCGCCGACGGTCAGGCCCTCGGCGTCCATGGGGAGCCCCTTGAACCGGTGGTCGACGTGCTCGTCCTTGAGGTGCTCGAAGGCCATGGCAACCCGTCCCCATCTGTTGCATTCTCTGCAACGGTAATTGCGTATATTGCTCAGCGGTGTCTAACATCCGGCGCAACGCCGGGTCAATGGATCCGCCAGGAACCCGTGAGGAGCCCCAGAGTGACCGCAACCGACGTCGTCTGTCTCGGCGAGTCCATGGTCACCTTCCTGCCCTCCCGCCCCGGCCGCCTCGCCGACGTGCCGTCCTTCGTCCGCGCCATCGGCGGCGCCGAGTCCAACGTCGCCTGCGCGCTGGCCGCCGCCGGCCACCGGACGCGGTGGGTCAGCCGCGTCGGCGCCGACGGCTTCGGCGACCACCTGGTGCAGGCCGTCGCCGCGTACGGGGTCGACACCGCCGCCGTACGCCGCGACCCCACGCGCCCGACCGGCATCTACTTCCGCACGGCCACCGACCGGACCACCGACGCCCACGAGGTCGTCTACTACCGGGCGGGGTCCGCCGCCTCCGCCATGTCCCCGGAGACGGTTTCGTACGAGGACCTCGCCCCCGCCCGCGTCCTGCACCTGTCGGGCATCACCGCCGCGCTCTCCGCCGGCTGCCTGGCCCTGATGCGTGCCCTCACCGCCCGCCGCCCCGGCCGCCCCCTGCTCTCCTTCGACGTCAACCACCGGCCGGGCCTGTGGCGCGGCGCCGACCCCTCGGTCCTCCTCGACCTCGCCCGGGGCGCCGACCTCGTCTTCGTCGGCGAGGACGAGGCGGAGGCGGCGTGGTCCCTGCGGGGCGCGGCGGCGATCCGGGCGGCGCTGCCGGAGCCGTGCGTGGTGGTGGTGAAGCAGGGCGGCCGTGGCGCGACGGCGTTCAGCCGCTGCGCGGGCGTTGAACCGGGGGCTCCGCCCCCGGACCCCCGCGCCTCAAACGCCGGCGAGGCGGAATGTGCCCCGCGGCGCGAAGCTGCCGCGCACCAGGGGTGTGGGGGCGTCAGCCCCCACGGTGAAACCTCCCCTCCCGCACAGGGGGCCTGGGGGCGAAGCCCCCAGTTTCGGGAAGGGGCGGGGTGGGGAACGGCCCCGCGCAGCGGCCCCACGCCCGCACCCGCGCACCCTGTCCCCTCCCCGGGAGCCGCCCCCGACCCGGGGCGCCGCCCCGACGGGCAGGGGGCGCGGCCCCAGCAGGGGCCCCAGCAGGGCGACACCGTCACCTTCGTCCCCGCCCCCCGCGTCGACGTCGTCGCCCCCGTCGGCGCCGGCGACGCCTTCGCCGCCGGGTTCATCGGCGCCACCCTCCGCGGGCTCGGCCTCACGCACCGGCTCCGCCACGGGCACCTCATGGCCGCCGCCGCGCTCACCGTCCCCGGCGACCTCGGCACCCCGCCCGCCACCGCACACGCTGACCGCCTCGCCGGCCTCGACGAAGACGCCTGGGAGAGACTGCACCTCGGCCCCGGCTGGACACGGACCGGGGAAGACCAGGAGGTACGTACGCCATGAGCCAGACCGTCGACCGCGCGCTCAGCATCCTGCCGCTGCTCGCGCGCGGCCCCGCCGACCTCGGGCAGGTCGCCGACGCCCTGGGCGTACACAAGTCGACCGCCCTGCGGCTGCTGCGCACCCTCCACGAGCACGGGCTCGTCTACCGCCAGCGGGACCAGCGCTACCGCCTCGGCGCCCGGCTGTTCGCCCTCGCGCAGGAAGCCGTGGAGAACCTCGACATCCGCGAGATCGCCCACCCCCACCTCGTACAGCTCAACGAGGAAACCGGGCACACCGTGCACCTCGCCGTGTACGAGGAGGGCGAGGTGCTCTACCTCGACAAGGTCGACAGCCGCTACCCGGTCCGCATGTACTCACGCATCGGCAAGCCCGTCGCGATCACCGTCGCCGCCGTGGCGAAGCTGCTGCTCGCCGACCTGCCCGAGGCCGAGCGCCGCGCGCTGGCCGCGAAGCTCGACTACCCCATGTACACGTCCCGTTCGATCCCGAACGCCGCTGCCTTCCTCCAAGAGCTGGCGGCCGTACGCGAACAGGGCTGGGCCACCGACCTCGGCGGCCACGAGGAGTCCATCAACTGCGTCGCGGCCCCGATCCGCGGCGCGGACGGCCGGGTCGTCGCCGCCATGTCGGTGTCCGCCCCGAACGTCGTCGTCACCGCCGAGGAACTCCTCGCCCTCCTGCCGCTGGTGCGCCGCACCGCCGATGCCATCACCCGTGACTACTCAGGCAAGGACACCGCATGACCGAGAAGACCCCCAAGACCGCGATCACCCCCGCCACCCACACCGCCCCGCCCGCCCGCTTCTCCCACGGCGTACGCAAGGGCAACATCCTCCAGGTGGCCGGCCAGGTCGGCTTCCTCCCGGCCGTCGAGGGCCAGCCGCCGACCGTCGCCGGGCCGACCCTGCGCGAGCAGACCCTCCAGACCCTCGCCAACGTGGAGGCGGTCCTCAAGGAGGGCGGCGCGAGCTGGGACGACGTGATGATGATGCGCGTCTACCTCACCGACACGGCGCACTTCGCCGAGATGAACGACATCTACAACGCGTACTTCGCCGACCTGACCGCCGTCCCCGCCGCCCGTACGACGGTCTACGTCGGCCTCCCCGCCGGCCTGCTCATCGAGATCGACGCGCTGGCCGTGCTCGGCTGAACCACCGCGGTACGGCGGGGAATCCCGTACCGCGACGGCCCTCGGGCACTACGCGCAGTACTGCTGCTCCTTGCCGATCGACCGGTACATGCAGTCGGCGTTCTCGATGAGTTGCAGGACCGCGTCGCGGTTGCGGCTCGTCTCGCGTTCGATGACCTCATCGGGCGGGTAGAAGCCGCCGCCCGAGGATGAACGCGGGTACATCTCGAAGGTGTAGCCGAAGATCTTGTGCGCGCCCCAGAGGTAGTCGTCGATGGACCCGTCCGTGATGTAGAGGTCGCTGGACTGCTCGGGCGTGTAGCCGTTGCTCGCGGCCATCTTGCGGCCGACCGTGGCGAAGGCGTCGCGGTCGTCCTGGGTGAGGCCGGGGGCCGTGTCGTTGTACGTGTAGCCGTACGGCCACAGCACCAGCTCGCTGTACGTGTGGAAGTCGATCCCCGCCTTGATCTGCTGCTTGCCGCCGACGACCCGGGAGCGGACGAAGTCGGCGACGACCTTCACCTCGGGGGCGGACTCGGGCGCGGTGCCGCGGTAGGTGTCGGAGCTGGGGGAGCCGGAGGAGCCGCCGCAGCAGCCCCACTTGAAGTTCCAGTTGCGGTTCATGTCCGTGCCGATGTACGACGAGCCGGAGTTGGGCTGCCGGTTCTTGCGCCAGCTGCGGTAGGAGCCGGAGGCGATGTCGTACTCGCCGCCGTCGGGGTTGAGGTCCGGCACGATCCAGATCTCACGGTTGTTGACGGCGCTGGTGATCCGGGAGTCGGTCCCGTACCCGGCGCCGAACTCGCGCAGCAGGTACAGCGCCATCTCGACGGTGAGGTGCTCGCGGGCGTGCTGGTGGTGGGTGAAGAGGATCTCGGGCTCGTTCTCGTCCGCCGCCACGTTGTCGCTGATCTTGATGGCGACGATGTCGCGGCCCTGGTAGGACTTGCCGATGACGCGGCGGCTCATGATGCCCGGGTACTGCTGGAGCCGCTGGCTGATCTCCGCGTTCATCTCGGCGTAGTTGTGGTAACGCGAGTCGGCGGAGGGGAAGTCCATGGTGCCGAGGGAAGTGCCGGAGGCCTTGCCGCCGGTCCGGTCGGGCGGCGCGGGCAGGGCTTCGAGCTTGTGGCCGAGGGCGCGCAGCTTGCGGGCCTGTTCGGCGTTGGCGCTGACGACGACCGCGTGGTCGTCGGCCTCGTCGATGGTGACGCCGGTGGCGGCGAGGGCGGTGCGCTCGGCCGGGGTGGACGGGCCGTGGATCTCGTACTGCCGGATGACCTCCTCCGTGGTGGCGGCGGGGGCGGTCGGCACGTCGGCGGCCGTCGTGGTGGTGGCGGTGAGCGGTGCCGCGACGGCGAGCGCCAGGAGGGCCGTGAGGGTGGCGGACCTTCTGCCGGGTATGCCGCGTGTGCCGCGTATGCGCATGCGCATGTCGTCTCCTGCGGTGGGGGGTACGGGGTGGGTTGCCCCGTGCGAGGCATCGTCCGGCTATGGCATGAGCGCGTCAAGAGCGCTTCCGGTCGTGGCGTCACCCGCCGTACCCCTTGCGCGATCACCGCGCGCCGCGCTTTGGTGACGTGACGTCGGGTGAAGGAAAGGCGGCAACGCATGGCAGACACCGCACAACAGGGCGAGACCGAGGGGACGGGCCCCCGGCTCCGCAAGGCGAGCTGGCGCTACATCGGGCCGGGCATCGTCGTGGCCGCGACCGGCGTCGGCGCCGGCGACCTCGTCGCCACGCTCATCGCGGGCAGCAAGTTCGGCTACACGCTCCTGTGGGCAGCCGTCGTCGGCTGCCTCATCAAGATCTCGCTCGCCGAGGCCGCCGGACGCTGGCACCTGGCCACCGGCCGCACCCTCTTCGACGGTTGGCGCAGCCTCGGCGCCTGGACGACCGTCTACTTCGCCGTATACGTCGCCATCTGGGGCTTCGTGTACGGCGCCGCCGCCATGTCGTCCAGCGCCCTGCCCCTCCAGGCGCTGTTCCCGGGCGTCATGGACCTGAAGTGGTGGGCCGTCCTGTGCGGCGTGGGCGGACTGGTCTTCGTCTGGTTCAACCGGTACGCCGTCTTCGAGAAGGTCATGACGATCCTCGTCGGCGTCATGTTCGTCGTCACCGTCTACCTCGCCATCCGCGTCACCCCGCACCTCGGCGACGCGCTCGCGGGCCTCGTACCCGTCCTCCCGGGCGGCTCCCTGATCTACACCCTCGGCCTCATCGGCGGCGTCGGCGGCACGATCACGCTGGCCGCGTACGGCTACTGGGTCAACGCCAAGGGCTGGACGGACACCTCCTGGATGAAGGTGATGCGCCTGGACAACCGCGTCGCCTACATCACCACCGGCATCTTCGTCGTCGCCATGCTCTTCGTCGGCGCCGAACTGCTCCACTCCTCCGGCGTCGCCCTCGCCAAGGGCGACAAGGGACTCCTGGATCTCGGCAACGTCCTGGCGGACCAGTACGGGACCGTCACTTCCAAGCTGTTCCTCATCGGCTTCTTCGCCACCTCCATCACATCCCTCATCGGCGTCTGGCACGGCGTGAGCCTGATGTTCTCCGACTTCGTCACCCACTTCCGCAAGAGGGGCGCGACCACCGGGGAGGAGGTCGCCGCCGGCGTACGCGAGAAGTCGCTGCCCTTCCGCGCGTACCTGCTGTGGCTGACGTTCCCGCCGATGTCCCTGCTCTTCCTGGACCAGCCGTTCGGCCTGGTGATCGTCTACGGCGTGATCGGCGCCTTCTTCATGCCGTTCCTGGCCCTCACCCTGGTGTGGCTGCTCAACTCCTCGCGTACGCCGCGCGAATGGCGCAACGGCTGGCTGAGCAACGGCGTCCTGGGTGCGGCGGGGCTGCTGTTCGTGGTGCTGTGCGTGCAGCAGGTGCGCGAGCTGCCCTGGTAGGGCGCGGGCCCTGCCGGTTGGCGATACTGGGGGCATGACAACGCCCCCCGGGTTCGGCCCGCCGATACCGATACAGCCGCCGTACGGCGCGTCACCGGCGCCGTACGGCGCTCCGGCCCCGGTCCCGTACGGCACCCCGCCCCCGGTCCCGTACGGCGGCCCGGCCCCGGCGCCGTACGGCACCCCGGCTCCGTACCCCGGTCCCTATGGGCCGCCGCCTCCCGGCGACGGGCCGGAGTTCGTGGCGCACGACCGGCGCAACTCCGTGATCGTGGACCCGTCCGGGGTGTCCCTGGAGATCAACGGCCACACCATGGAGTTCCCGTGGGCGGGCGTCTCCACGGTCCGCTTCGCCCCGGCCCCGTACGGCCACGTGCTGATGGTGTCCGTCACCCACCCCAGCGGCATGCTGTACGAGTGCCGGATCGACGCCCGCCGCAAGGCCCAGCTCCACCAGTGGCTGGCGGAACTGGGCCCCGTACTGCACCACTACCTCGCGAACCGGGCGTGACCCCTACGGCAGGTTGTGGACGTGCGGCCCGACCGCGTTCGACCAGGCGTTGCCGGCGGTGGCGTCCCAGTTCGTGGACCAGGTCATCGCCCCGCGTAGCGCCGGGTACGTCTTCGACGGCTTGAAGGAGCCGCAGCCGGTGCCGCGCGTCAGGCAGTCCAGCGCGTTCTTCACGATCGACGGGTCGACGTAGCCGCTGCCCGCGCCACGCGGTGAGGCGGGGACGCCGAGGCCGACCTGGGAGGCGTCCAGGCCGCCCTCCAGCTGGATGCAGGCGAGCGCGGTCAGGAAGTCGACCGAGCCCTGCGCGTACACCTTGTTGTCGCAGCCCATCATCGAACCGCTGTTGTAGTACTGCATGTTGACCACCGTCAGGATGTCCTTCACGGCGAGGGCCGTCTTGAAGTACTCCGTTCCGGTGTTCTGCATGTCGATGGTCTGCGGCGCCATCGTCAGCACCATCCCCGGCCCGGCCTTCGCCGACAGCTGGCGCAGCGCCTTGGTCAGGTACGTGGAGCTGATGCCGTGCTCCAGGTCGATGTCGGCCCCGCTGAAGCCGTACTCCTGCATCAGGGCGTACGCGCTGTTCGCGAAGGCCGTCGCCGACGCGTCGCTGTTGATGGTGACGTTGCCCTTCTCGCCGCCCACCGAGATGATCACCGACTTCCCGGCGGCCTTCTTCGCCGCGATGTCGGCCTTGAAGTCGGCGACCGAGGCGTAGCCGACGGCCGGGTCGAGGTTGAAGACGATCTGGCCGGGCGTGGCGGTGGAGTCGGCGAACGACACGGCGATGATGTCGTACTGCGCCTGCACGTCCCGCAGCTTCTGCACGGTGGCGCCGTTGTCGAAGTTCTGCCAGTAGCCGGTCACCGCGTGGCGCGGCACGGCGGGGTTGGGGTTGGTCCCGCCGGTGGACGTCTTCCCCGTCACCGCCGCCGACCTCGCCGACTCACCGGCCGTGTTCACCGCGCTCACCTGGAAGCTGTACGAGGTGTTCGCGGCCAGCCCCGTCACGGTCGCCGACGTCCCGGTCACCGACTGCACCTTGGTGCCGTCCCGGTAGACGTTATAGCCGGTCGCGCCGGAGACGCCGTTCCAGCTCAGGGCGACGGACGACGAGGTCACCGCGCCGGTGGCCAGCCCGCTGGGCGTGGCCGGCACCACCGGGTCGGGGTCGCCCCCGCCGCCGTCGGGCCCGAAGACCGAGATGTCGTCGGCGTAGTAGGCGGTCTGCCCGTACCACCCGTGCGTGTAGACCGTGACGGACGTCGTGGTCGCGCCGGTCGTGAAGCGGGTGGTCAGCTGCTTCCAGCCGGCCGAGTCGGGCGTCCACGTCGACACGTCCGTCGTCCCGGTGCCGCTCGCGCCCAGGTACGCGTACCCGCCCTGCACCCAGGCGCTCAGCGTGTACGTGGAGTTCGGCTTGACCGCCACGGTCTGCGCGCACCGGGCGTTGTCCTGCCCGCCGGGCGTGGCCCGGAGCGCGGCGGCCCCGCCGTGCACGGGGGAGGAGACGGTGGCGCCGCTGCCCGCCGAGCACGTCCAGTTGGCGAGCCCGGCCTCGAAACCGGCGTTCTTGGCGACATTGACGTCGGCGGCGTGCGCGGTGCCGGCGGCCCCGCCGACCAGGGCGAACCCGGCGCCTACGGCCAGCGCCAGGGTCCCGCCGAGCCATCCGCCGCGACGTGCGGGTCTGCGTGCGCTTCTGCGTGTGCGGTGTGAGGGGTCCACGTGCTGCCTCCGGTGGGGGAGTCGGGGAGGTGCTGGGGAACGGTGGCCACCGCCGTTTTCGTAAAACTGGTCCAGACCAATCGACTTGTCAAGACCTCTGGAAAGAAACAGGAGTTAACCACTGACGCCTTCGTCCGGATTGGTCACCCACGGGCCGTCCACGCAGTGCGAGCGAGCGATCTGAAAGCTGTTCTCTGCCCCCTCAGACCTGGCTAAAGTGCGGGTGGCAGGAGTGAGCGTGGAGGAGCAGGCAGAGCACGTAAAGCAGGTAAGGCAGGTATCTGCGGTACGCCGGAATCCCGGCGGCCGGAGCCGAACGGGGAACCAGCGTGCCGACCGCAATCGCCGTCACCAGCGCCGATCTGGTGCTACCACCGACCGATCACCAAACCCCCACAGCGGCCCTGCTGCCGTCCCCCGACGCGCAGCCGCTGGACGCCGCCGTCGCCGACATGCAGGTCATGGTCGAGCAGCACGGCTACGTCATCGCCCTGTACCCCGCCTCCCTCCCCGCCCCCCACGAACGCCGCCTGCACACCGTCCGCTCCGTCCTGGAGAGCGACCGCATCGCGCTCCTGAAACTGGACCTCCCGCCGCTCGGCGTCGCCGTCCTCGTACGCCAGCTGCGCCAGTTGTCCATCTGCGACTTCAGCCCCGGCGTCGTCGCCTCCGCCGCCCGGCTGCTGTCCCACTACATCTACGCGGGCGCCCTCCTCACCACCGTCACCCGGCTCGACCGCGTCCCCGTGAGCCTGAAGTCCCACGCCAAGTCCTGGGTCCCGGGGTCACAGTTCGGCGTCCTCGCCAATCCGGCACCGCAGCTGATCAGGATCGGCACCGGGGAGCAGCTCGCCGGTCCGGAGTTCGGTACGCAGCTGATGCTGGCCCGGGGGCAGTTGACGTCCGACTGGGTCACCGAGAGTCTCGCGCCCGCCTGGCGCGTGCAGGGAGTGGTGGAGAGCGCGCTGCCGGCCGACTCCCCGAAATGGTGGGGGACGGCGAAGATGATGGAATTCGCCGCCTTTCTCCCCGACATCTCGGTCCTCTACCAACTCGTCGCGTCCGTACGGCGGGAAGTGTGCTCCTGGTGCGGAATCGACCTCATAGGAGACCGCTGCGGATTCTGCTCGGCCCCGCTCGTGCCGCCCGAGCTCAGCCAGGGAACGGCATGAGCCCCCCGATACGCCCACTCCCACGCCTACGTCTCCTCACGAGGTCGCCCCGCCCATGAACTCACGTCAGCGTCGCGGTGTCATTCTGCTGCTCCTTTCGGTCCTGTGCGCGCTCGGCGCGTTCGCCGGTGTGGTCACGGTGATCAGCGACGTGAATGCGAAGGTCGGGCCGGAAGTCGACGCGTACGAACTGAAAGCCGACGTGGCGGCCTACACGGCTCTTCAGCCCGGCCAGTTCCAGAAGATGAAGATGCCCAAGCGCTGGCTTTCCGGAAACGCCGTCACCGACCTCTCCGTCGTCAAGGACAAGATCGCCGTCACCGACCTCAAAAAGGGCTCACTGCTCCAGGAGGACATGATCGCCAGACGGCCCGCGCTGGAAAGCGGCCAGCAGGAGATCGCCATCATGATCGACGCCGCCACCGGAGTCGCCGGAAAGATCACCGCCGGCTCGCTGGTGAACATCTTCGCCACCTTCGACGACGACAACCGCGAAAAGGGCGCCGTCGCCGAATCCCGCATCATCGTCGCCAACGCCCGCGTCCTCGACGTCGGCAAACTCACCCCGCTCGACGGCAAGCGCGACGACAACCGGGGCATCGGCATCCGGGAAGCCGTACCGATCACCTTCGCGCTCTCCACCACCGACGCCCAGCGCGTGGCCTACGCCGAGTCGTTCGCCGAGCACGTACGGCTCGCCCTGCTGCCCAGGAACAGCCCCACCGTCCTGCGGCCCGGCGAGGGCAGCTACACGCTCGACGAAGACAAGAACAAGTGAGGGCCGGATGACCACACGCATCCTCCCGGCCGTCGGTGACGCCGACGCCGCCCGATCCATCACCACCCTCCTCAGCCAGCTCCCGGACGCCGAACCCGCCGGACCGGTCGGCGACTCGACCTCCCTGATCGACACCCTCGCGCGGCTCGCCGCCGAGTCCCTCGACGAACTGCCCGAGGTCGTGCTGGTCCACGGCGGGATCGGGCCCGTCCCCGCACTCGAACTCATCCGGGAGGTCGCCCTCCGCTTCCCCGCCGTCGGCGTCGTCCTCGTCACCGCCGACGCGGGCCCCGGCCTCTACTCGGCCGCCATGGACTCCGGCGCCCGCGGCCTGATCGGCCTGCCCCTGTCGTACGAGGAGCTCGCCCAGCGCGTCCAGTCCGCGGCCGCCTGGTCCGTGGGCGTACGGCGCCACCTCGGACAGGGCGGCGACGTCTTCACCGGACCGGGCGGCCGGGTCATCACCGTGAGCGGCGCCAAGGGCGGGGTCGGCACCACCGTCACCGCGGTACAGCTCGCCCTCGCCGCCCGGGCGTCCGGCCTGAGCGTGGCGCTGGCGGACCTGGACCTCCAGGCCGGGGACGTGGCGTCGTACCTGGACGTGCAGTTCCGTCGGTCCGTCGTGGACCTCGCCGCCGTCCAGGACATATCGCCCCGGGTGCTCCAGGACGCCCTGTACGCCCACCAGACCGGCATCGGGCTGCTCCTCGCGCCGGGGGAGGGCGAGCGGGGCGAGGACGTCAGCGACCGGTCCGTCCGCCAGATCGTCAGCGCGCTGCGCAACCGCTACGAGGTCGTCGTCATCGACTGCGGTACGCACCTCAACAGCGCCAACGCCGCCGCCATCGAGATGGCCGACACCACGCTGCTCGTCGTCACCCCGGATGTGGTGGCCGTGCGCGCCGCCAAACGCATGGTCCGGCTCTGGGACCGGCTCCAGATCCGCAAGGCGGAGGAGACGGTGACCGTCGTCAACCGGCACATCAGGAACACGGAGATCCAGCCGCAGCTCGTCGAGAAGATCACCGGCACGCGCGTCACGAGGACCTCCGTACCCGCGAACTTCAAGGAACTCCAGTCGGTCGTCGACGCCGGCCGGATGCAGGACCTGGAAGCCAAGTCGTCCGTCAAGCAGGCGCTGTGGGCACTGGCGGGCGAACTGGGGATCGTGAAGGCAGCGGAAGGGGAAAACAGGCAGGGGAAGTTCCGCGGCGACCGGGGCTCGGTGGGCCTCCGGCGCGGGCGCGGCAACAAGTAGGGGATACGCCATGAGACGCCGTCACGGAAATGACCGGGGACAGGTCGCGGTCGAGTTCACCGGCAGCGTCCCGGTCGCCCTCGGCGTGATCGTCCTGCTCTGGCAGGCCGCCCTCGTCGGCTACGCCTGGTCGCTGGCCGGCAACGCGGCGGACGCGGCGGCCCGCGCGGGGACGGTGGGCGGGGCGGGGGCGTGCGCGGCGGCGGCCCAGGGGAGCGTGTCGGGGGCATGGACCGCGCAAGCGAACTGCTATCCCGACGGCGACCTGTACACGGCGTCGGTCGACCTGAACGTCCCCGTCCTGTTCCCGGGCTTCGACATCCCCGTACCCGTGACCGGCACGGCGTCCGTCGCGAGGGAGGGCGAGCGGTGATCGCGTCGTACGTACGCAGAAGGCGGCGCGCCGGAGACACCGGAGACGCCGGCCAGTCGGCGGTCGAGTTCGTCGGCTGGGTCACCGTGCTGCTGATCGCCGCCCTGGCGGCCGTCCAGCTCGGG
This sequence comes from Streptomyces sp. CB03238, assembly GCF_002099185.1. Classification (NCBI taxonomy): domain Bacteria; kingdom Bacillati; phylum Actinomycetota; class Actinomycetes; order Kitasatosporales; family Streptomycetaceae; genus Streptomyces; species Streptomyces sp. CB03238. The sequence goes on from NZ_NBCN01000002.1 coordinate 106,816, forward strand.
TTCGTGGCGTACGCCGTACAGCAGGCGGGTACGGCGTCGAGGGCGGCGGCGCGGGTGGCGTCGCAGGACCCGACCGCGAACGCCGGGGCAGCCGGCAAAGCCGCCACGAGCGCCTGGCTGGACACGGGTGTCACCGTTTCCCCGGGCGGCGGCGACCAGGTCACCGCCACCGCGACCGTCCCCATCCCCTCCGTCATCCCGCTGTTCACCTTCCCCAGCGCCCAGAGGTCCACCACCATGCCCGTCACCACGCCCGCCACCGACTGAGGGAACTGAGCAAACTGAGGGAGTTGAGAACGACATGAGCTTGCGGGCGCGCATCACCAGTCCCGAGCCGGTCAACGGCAAGGGCGAGGACAACCACCTCGTCGGCGTCTACCGCGTCAAGCTCCTGGAGGAGATCGACCTCGCGGAGATGTCCGCCCTGGCGACCGCCGAGCGCCGCGCCCGCCTGGAGCGGGTGCTCGGCCACATCATCAGCCGCGAGGGCCCCGTCCTGTCCTCCACCGAGCGCTCACAGCTCATCCGCCGGGTCGTCGACGAGGCGCTCGGGCTCGGCATCCTCGAACCGCTCCTCGAAGACGCCTCCATCAGCGAGATCATGGTCAACGGCCCCGAGCAGGTCTTCGTCGAGCGGCGCGGCCGCCTCGAACAGCTGCCGATGCGGTTCTCCTCCACCGAGCAGCTGATGCAGACCATCGAACGGATCGTCTCCACCGTCAACCGCCGCGTCGACGAGTCCAACCCGATGGTCGACGCCCGCCTCCCCTCCGGCGAACGCGTCAACGTCATCATCCCGCCGCTGTCCCTCTCGGGCCCCATCCTCACCATCCGCCGCTTCCCCCGCGCCTTCACGCTCCAGGAGATGGTCGCCCTCGGCTCGCTCGACGAGCACATGGTGATGCTGCTCGCCGGGCTCGTACGCGCCAAGTTCAACGTGATCGTCTCCGGCGCCACCGGCACCGGGAAGACCACCCTGCTCAACGCCCTGTCCGGACTCATCCCCGAGGGCGAGCGCATCGTCACCATCGAGGACTCGGCCGAGCTGCAGCTCCAGCAGTCCCACGTCATCACCCTCGAAGCCCGCCCCCCGAACGTGGAGGGCAAGGGCCGGGTCACCATCCGCGACCTCGTACGCAACTCGCTGCGCATGCGCCCCGACCGGATCATCGTCGGTGAGGTCCGAGGCGGCGAGACGCTCGACATGCTCCAGGCCATGTCCACCGGCCACGACGGCTCCCTCGCCACGGTCCACGCCAACAGCGCCGAGGACGCCCTGATGCGCCTCCAGACCCTCGGCTCCATGTCGGAGGTGGAGGTCCCGTTCGTCGCCATCAAGGACCAGATCAACAGCGCGGTCGACGTCATCGTCCAGCTCACCCGGCACGCCGACGGCGCCCGCAAGATCACCGAGATCGCGATCGTCGACTCCCACGGCCGCGAGGAGTACCGGATCGTCACCGTCTGCCGCTTCGCCGCCCAGCCGATGGCCGCCGACGGACGGATCCACGGCCACTTCGAGTACCACCCGCTCCCGCGCCGCGTCGCCGAACGTCTCTACCTCAAGAGCGAGGCCATACCGGCGGCGTTCGGCGTCGCCCAGACCGACGAACAGCTCGCCCTCCGCCGCGCGACGACCGCCTGACCGCCCGCCCGGTCGCCCGCCCCCGCCCCCGCCCGGCCCCCCCCGACTGGACCGCCGCCCCCGACTGGACCGCCGCCCCCGACTGGACCGATGGACCACCATGGAAAACGTCCCCCTCCTGACGCTCGGTGTCACGCTCCTCGCCTGCGTGCTGGGCATCGCCGGCGTACACGTCTACGCGTCCGGCAAGGCGCAGCGCCAGGCCCTCGTGGCCCGGATGACCCAGACGGGACACGTCCCCCTCCACGGCCGGCGCCGCCGCTTCGTACACGTCGACCGACGCCTGCGCACCACCGCCCTCGGCCGCCGCATCGAACGCAAGATCGCCGCCACCGGACTCGACCTCACCCCCGGCGAGTACGCCGTCTACGCGGTGGCCGCCCTGCTCGGGGTCTACTTCACCGTCGGCGCGGTCTTCGCCCCGTTCTTCGGCGTCCTCGCCGCCCTCACCGGCCTGTGGGGCGCCGCCGCGTTCCTCAACTGGCAGCGCCAGAAGCGCACCGAGGCGTTCATCAACCAGCTCCCCGAGCTCACCCGCGTCCTCGCCAACGCCACCCAGGCCGGCCTCGCCCTCCGTACCGCCATCGCCATGGCCGCCGAGGAGCTCGACGACCCGGCCGGCGAGGAGCTCCGCAAGGTCGCCGACCAGCTCGCCGTCGGCCACAGCCTCGACGACGCCCTCGGCGACCTCGCCGACCGGCTGCCCTCCCGCGAACTCGTCGTCCTCGTCTCCACCCTCGTCCTGTCCAACCGCGCCGGCGGCCAGGTCGTCACCTCCCTCCGGAACCTCACCGGCACCCTGGAGGAGCGCAAGGAGACCCGGCGCGAGGTCGTCACCCTCCTCTCCCAGGTCAAGGTCACCGCCTTCGCCCTCCCCCTCCTCGGACTGGGCTTCCTGCTGATGATCAACGGCATGGCCCCCGGCGCCCTGGACAAGATGACCGGCTCGGTCGCCGGCCAGATCGGCTCCGTCCTCGCCTTCGGCCTCTACGCCGTCGGCTTCGTCCTCATCCGCCGCCTGTCCCGCATCCGCGTCTGAGGAGGTGACACGTCATGGGCCTGTTGTACGCGGCCGTCATCGGCCTGTCCGTGTACGGCGTCTTCCACGGCATCCGCATGTACCGGGCCGACGCCAGACTCCCCGGTGACCTGGTCCTCGCCCTCGAAGTCGGCGCCACCCGCACCACCGCCGTCGGCTCCGGCATCGACCGCCTCGGCATGCGCTGGGCGCCCGCCGTCCTCGGCATGATGGGCCCCAAGCGGGTCGACGCACTGCGCCGCCGCCTCGACATGGCGGGCAACCCCGGCGGTATGACCGTCGACCGGTACGCCGCCCGCCGCGCCGTCTACGGCTTCCTCGGCATCCTCGCCGCCCTCGCCATGCTGGCGCGCGGCCAGACGGTCGTCGCCGTCATCGTCCTGCTGTACGGGCTGACCTGGACCGACGTCCTGCTCCGACTCGCCATCCGCCGCCGCAAGGACGACATCGAACGCACCCTGCCCGACTTCCTCGACGTCCTCGCCGTCGTCGTCTCCGCCGGCCTCGGCTTCCGCCAGGCCCTGGAGCGGGTCGCGGAGAAGTACTCCGGCCCATGGGCCGACGAACTGCGCATCACGCTGCGCCAGATGGACATGGGCGTCAGCCGCCGCGACGCCTTCGACCAACTGCGCAAACGCAACGCCTCCGAGCAGGTCTCCATGTTCGTCACCGCCCTCCAGCAGGGCGAGGAACTGGGCGCGCCCATCGTCGACACGCTCATCCAGATCGCCAACGACATGCGGCGCACGGACGCCCAGAACGCGCGGCGCACCGCCGCCAAGGCCGTACCGAAGACCACACTCGTCGTGACGATGGTGATGCTGCCCGCCACCATGATCCTGATCGCCCTGAGCTTCTACTACGGCTCCGGGGTCGACTTCACGGACATCATCGGCGGGTGACCCCATGCCACTGAGAACAGCGGATCCCCCTTCCCTCCCGCTCCAGATCAACGCCCTACAGGCGCTGTGCCGCCAGGTGTTCGGCTTCCGGCTGGCGATGATCGTGCTGGCGTCCCCGTTCGCCCTCGACGGCGCCGCGCCGGGCCTCGGCACCTGGCTCGTCGGCGCCGCCGTCCTCATCACCTTCATGGTGTCGTACGTCGTGCTGCGCGACTGGGAGCGCTTCGGCCGCGTCCTGCTGCGCCACCCCGTGGTGCTGGTGGGTGACATGCTGTTCGGCGCGCTGCTGCTGGCCACCGCGTCACCCGAGTCGACGCTCGCGTACGTCACCATCTGCACGCCGCTGCTCGCCGGCCTGCTGTACGGCTGGCGCGGCGCCGCGTTCTTCGCCGTACTCCAGTCGCTGCTGCTGCTCCTCTCGTACGGCGTGAGCACCGAGGTCGCGGTGGAGCCCTCGTCGCTCCTCTTCCCCGGCCTGTGCGTGATCGCCGGAGCGGTCGGCTCCACCCTCCGGGGCCTCATCCTCGACTTCGGCGCCGCGAGCCAGGCCCTCACCGAGGCACGCGCCCGCCTCGCCGTCACCGGTGCCGTGGAGGCCGAACGGGCCCGGCTCGCCCGCGAGATGCACGACTCGGTCGCCAAGACCCTGCACGGGCTGGCGCTGGCCGCCGACGGTCTGGCGTCCACCGCGGACCGCGCGGACCCCACGTCGGTCCGCCGCCAGGCGGAACTCGTCGCCCGCTCCGCCCGCCGCGCCGCCGCCGAGTCGCGCGAGCTGCTGGCCGACCTCCGCCGCGAGTCGGGCCTGGACGGCGGGGTGGATGTCGCCGCCGAACTCGCCGCGCGCACCGCCGACTTCGCCCGCCGCCACGGCGTACGCACCACGTACCGCCCGCTGGGCGCCACCCCGCCCCGCGCCCCGCACGCGGTGGCCCGCCAGCTCCTGGCCATCGCCTCGGAGGCCATGGAGAACGCCCACCGCCACGGTCGGCCGTCATGCATCACCGTGTCGGCGGGCGTGACCGACGACGTCCTGCGCCTGAGCGTCTACGACGACGGCCACGGCCTCCCCGCCGGCACGACGCTCGACGACCTGAGACGGGCGGGCCACTTCGGCCTCGTCGGCATGGTGGAACGCGCCGCGTCGATAGGCGCCCGCATCCGCATCGGGCGGGGGCGGGCCACGAAGGGCACGGAGGTCCGGCTGGAACTGCCCGTACGGGCGCTGGAAACGGAGGGCGCACCACCATGCATGAGCACCTGCGAGTGATCGTCGCCGACGACAACCCCGTCGTCCGGGCGGGCCTCACCGCCCTGCTGTCCGGCCGCGAGGACATCGAGGTCGCCGCCCAGGCCTCGGACGGCCGCGAGGCCTACGAGGAGGCGGTACGCCACCACCCGGACGTCATCCTCCTCGACGTCCGCATGCCGGGCGTCGACGGCATCGCGGCCCTGCCCCACCTGGTACGCCTGGCGCCCGTCCTCATGACCACGTACAGCCGCGAGTCGGACACCGTCCACGAAGCCCTCCACCTCGGCGCGTGCGGCTACCTCGTCCATGGCGAGTTCACGGCCGACCAACTCGTCGACGCGGTACGCGACGCGAAACTGGGCCGTGCGCATTTCACCCACACGGCGTCGAACGCCCTGCTGGCGACCGTCCGCGCCCACTATGCGTCTGCAACGCCCACCTCACTGTCAAGTGGCGGGCAGCGCACCGATTTCTCCGGAATCCCTTCGCAGCAGCAAGCGAGTGTGGCACATTCATTACTGAGCCAACGGGAGGTGGAGGTGATGGACCTGATCGCGTCGGGCATGACCAACCAGCAGATCGCCGCCACGTGCTTCATCAGCCAGAAGACGGTCAAGAACCACATCAACCGCATCTTCGCCAAGCTCAACGCCGAAAGCCGAGGCCAGGCCATCGCCATCTGGCACGGAGGTGGACGCACCCATGGCTGACGACCCCCGACTCCCCAATTGGGCCCCCACTTGGGCCCCCAGGCCCATGCCCCGTCACCTCCGCCCGCCGTACGTTCCCCCCATCGAGCTGTACGAGCCCGGAGGAGACCACCATGTCGAACATCACGCTGTACGTGGGTACGTGGGCGAAGACGACCGCTGCGGCGCTCAAGCGCCGGGGGGACCGGGGGCAGGGGGCCGTCGAGTACGTCGGGATCATCATCTTGGTGGGGGTGATCATCGCGGCGGTGGTGGGGTCGGGTGCCGGCGCGGCCATCGCGAACGGCCTGGTTACGCAGATCACCAACATCGTCGGCGGTGGCTGAACAGGCGTATGCGCACATCGCGCGAGAAAGGGCAGGCTTCGCCCCTCTACATCTTCGTAGTGGCGAGCCTGCTCTTTCTCGCGCTTGCGTTTTTCGCGGTCGGCCAGGCCGGAGCAACTCGCAATGGTGCCCAGTCAGCAGCGGACGCCGCCGCATTGGCAGCCGCCCGTGAGTCCCGGGACACCTTCCAGCTCCAAGTCGGCGACCTGGGCGATCTCCTCAGTGGCGACCTGATCGGAGACGTCAACGGTTGCTCAGCCAGCCACTACTACGCCGGCGAGAACGGCGCCAACGTCGACCCCGGCGGATGCGATTGGGTGGCCGACGGCCGCTGGGGCTTCACGGTGAAGGTGACGTCGCAGGAGCCCGTGGGCGACACCGTCCTGCCAGGCACGGAGAGCCAGCACGCAAGGGCCAGCGCCACGGCGGTGGTCGTCCCCCGGTGCAGTTTCGATCCCGCCGATGACGACACCGCGCCGTCCCCAGGGGCGCTGGACTGCGAAGGTGACGTCTTGGACGTCGACCCGAGCGCTCTCCCGGACATGTCCGACCTCTTCGAAGTCCGGCTCGCCGAGGACTGACCGCGAAGGAACGCAAAGGAATGGCACTCATGAGTAATCGGTACAGGACGGCAGCGCGCACAGCGGCGGCCGGAGTAACCGCTGTGGCACTGGCCGTGCTCCTGTCTGCCTGTGGCGGTGGCGACGATGGAGGGGGCGGCGACAACGCCGGGAAAGAACCGGAGAAGGCAGGCAGTGCTTCTTCGGCACCTGCTGAACAGCCGACGGCCGACACGGACAGCGGGATGACTGTGCCGGACACCACCAAGACGCTGGCAACCATCAACGGCAGCGACGGGTTCCAGTTCGTCGTGCACAGCGCTGTCCGGGACCAGGGCGGCTTCCTTACCATTTCCGGAACTCTCAAGAACACTACGTCCAAGCTGTTGGTCGCCAAGGCACAGTGGAGTGGCACAGAGATCAACGTGACGCGGACCGGACCGTCGTTCGCGGGCGTCACTCTTGTAGAGAAGAACGAGAAAAAGCGCTACTACGTTCTTCGCGATACCGAGGGCTATCCGCTCACCACGACGGGCGTCACCAGCGTCAAAGCCGGCGAATCGGTAGCCGTCTTCGCGCAGTTCCCCGCGCCTCCCGCGAACGTCACCCAAGTAGACCTCCAGATCCCGCTCATGCCGGTCGCGACGATCGAGATCTCGTGATGCGCACCACCACCTGCCCCCGCAGGACCTCCGTACGCCGCCCCGCAGCGTCCCTGCTCGCTGCTGTCGTGCTGTTCACCGGCGCCCAGCTCACCGGCGCCTCCGGGGCGTACGCCGATGACATCCCGAGTACGCCACCAGGCACCGAGTCGACCGAGCCACCACCAGAAGTCGACGGGAACTCACCCGGCCTCAAGATGCGCGACGGCGCCACCCTCGCACCCGCGAAGGTGCTGCCTCTCATCTCGATCGTCGAGTCCGAAGGCGGCGAGGAGCGACGCGAGGAGACGAGCTCGAACCTGAAGTTCGCGCTCCAGGCGGAAGTCCTGTTCGGCAAGGACAGCGCCAAGCTGACCGCCGAGGCCAACTCCCGTATCGCCGCCATCGCCGAAGAGATCAAGAAGCAGAACGCCACCAAGGTCCGCATCTTCGGCTTCACCGACAACCTCGGCTCCTCCGCCCACGGTGACGTCCTGTCCAAGCAGCGCGCGGACGCCGTGCACAAGGTGCTGTCGCCCATGCTCACCTCCGGCGGGATCACGTACGAGATCCGTGGGTACGGCGAGCAGTACCCGATCGCGGACAACAGCACCGAAGAAGGCCGCAAGAAGAACCGCCGCGTGGAGGTCTCCTTCCCGCGCGGCTGACGTGCCGCTCTTTTGTCGGCGAGGCGGACCGCCTACAGCAGGTGATCCGCCTTGCCGGCCTTGATGTCCCGGATCAGGTTCCGCAGCGCTTCCCGGCTGTCGGTGAGGTAACGGTCCTCCTCACCGAGGACGGCGATGTAGCCGTTGCCGTCGGCGTCGGTTCCGAGGCGGAAGCAGGAGTTCCCCTCGCCGCAGAAGGCGTCTTCCCAGGTGATCTCGGGCATCGGAGCTCCTTAGAGTTGGCGAGCGATCTTGTGGATGAGGTCGCGCGAACCCTCTGGGGACAGGGCGATGTTCTCCATCCAGTCCAGATGAGCCCGGTACTTGGCCAGTTGCGCCTCTCCATGAAGAAAGTCGGGCCCGTGCGAGTTGTCGACCTGCACGGTGTCGAGTTGCGGAACGGGACCCTCGGCGTACAGAACCGTCTGTCCCGCGCCGGGGAACGCCCCGTTCTCGAAGGGGATGACCGTCAAGGTCACATTGCTCCACTCGGATGCGGCAAGCAAGTGTTCGAGCTGGGCGCGGGCAACGTCACGCCCACCGAACTGCATCCGCAGCGCGGCCTCGTGGACGATGCCGACGTACTCCGGGGCGTGCCGGCCTTGCAGTACCTGCTGACGCTCCACACGATGGGCCAGCCTCAGCGCGACTTCGTGGTGCGGCAGGCTGGGCACCACCACCCGGAACACCGACAAGGCGTGGTCGGACGTCTGGAGGAGGCCCGGCATGTGCACCAAGTAGGCAGCACGCATCCGTGGTGCCCTCGCCTCCAACTCGGCGATGTCCAGGAGCCCAGGGGGCAGTGAGCCCCGGTACTTCTCCCACCACCCCTTGGCGCTGGGCTGCGCCATCTCCACCAGCGCGTCGACGTACCGCTCATCCATGCAGTCGCAGTTGCACGCCAGGGTCCGCAGCCGTTCCTCGCTGATGGTGCGGATGCCCTGCTCGATGTTGGAGATCTTGGAGCGGTCGACGCCCAGGAGCCCTGCCGCCGTCTCGGCGGACATGCCGGCCGAGGTGCGCATCTTCCGCAGCTCGTGGCCCAACCGTCTCTGGCGCTCGGTGGGCGCGACCCTAGGCGGCATGGCTCTCCCCTTCGTGAGTGTGCGCTTGCAGTCTGCCGTGCCGCGAAGACACCCGACCACGAATGAGCGAAAGTGCTGGATGTGAGTGGCCAATATGCCACTGACCCTCTACGTTCAGTAACGCACCGCTCACTCGGCCGAGTCGGAAGTGCATCGCGCGGCCATGCCCGCAGCGACAGGCCACCACTCGCCCGCGTCACCACGCCCCCGTGAGCCACTCGTGCGCGCCCATGCGAAGAGAGATCGCCGAACGGGTACCACCCATTCCGCTTCCGCTCCGGACAAGGGAGTCCGTCATGTCGCCGACCCTGCGCGCCGCGCTCTGCCCCGTCGTACCGCCTGGCCCCGACCGCCGGCCGCCCAGCCGGCCGCACCCCGAGGCGCTGGCCTACAGCCTCACCGTGCCGGGGGAACTCCGCAGCGCGGCGATCGTCCGCAACGCCGTACGGGCGACCCTCCACGCGCACGGGCTGGACCGGTTCGTCCCGCCGGCGCAGCTCGCGGCCAGCGAACTCGTGGGTGCCGCCGCGCGCTTGACGCCCGGGGAGGGCGTCTACCTTTCCCTCCGCTACCGGCAGGACGCCCTCCGTCTCGTCGTCTGGGACCAGCATCCGCGTCACCGTGACCCCGTCGCGGAGGCGCTCTGCGCCCGGCGGCGCGACCGGGCGCTCTGGCTGCTGGCGGCCGTGGTGGACGACTGGGGCGGGGAGTGGGGCATCTGCGGGGCGGCACCGCCCCATCGCGGCACCAAGTCATGGGTGGCCCTGCCGCGCTGATCACCGTTCCGGGGTGGGCGCCCTGTTCATGGTGGGCGTGTGGGCCGCACTCTCTCCGAGTGTGGCGGGCTCCGGCGCCCCCTCAAGGGCGCTTCGCGTCGGCTTCGCCGATGGGCTTCGCCCACCCTTGACCGGCCGCCTCCGCCCGCCTTTTCCCACTCGGAGGGCGGCCCGGGGGAACGGGTCCACGGGGGGCCACTCTGCGGTGCGCGGTTCGTTGCCGAGGCGGCCCGACGGGTGGGTGCGCGGCAGTGGAATGGGGCGGTGGCGGCCTGGCTAAGCGGCTGCGGCCCGTCTCTGGGTTGCGGTACAGGACCTCGCTCCTGCCTGTGGTGGGTGCGCGGCAGTGGTGTGGGGCATCCGGGCCCGGCTCGGCGGCTGCGGCCCGGCCGTCGGCTGGGGCGCAGGCAGGTGGCTGGGGTGGGTGCGGGGTTGGGCCGGGATGGAGCCGAAGGCCCCCTGGAGCCCCTTCCGTCACACCCGTACCGGCTGGCAGGGGTTGTGGGCGGTGTGGGACACCCTCGCTCGAAGGCGGGGAGGCGGATGGGTGTCCCAGAGGGCCCATGACGCCCCCGGCGGTGTGCATCCGCACACGGGGACGCTTGTGCCCGCGCCCAGGACTCGTGGTTGGCCCTGTCCGGGTTCTGCGGGGGGCGGTACCGTCCGGTTGGTATGTACATGTCTACGCGAGGGAGCAGGTACGTGAAGGTCAAAGCCAACAGGCGCAGCCCCCGACGTGCCCGGTCGGCACTGTCCGGCTTACTGGCGGGGCTCGTGCTCATCGGCGGCCACGCCGCTCCGGTCGCGGCCGCGTCGGTCGGTGACGGCGGCGCTGGTGGGAGCACAGTCTGGCTCTGTCACCCCGGGCAGCGGGCCTCCGACGCCTGCCGCAGCAGCATGGCGACCACCGTGCAACGGCACAGGGCGCCGGACAGGGTCGTCGATCGCGGCCTGCCCGCGCGGCAGCCGGTCGACTGCTTCTACGTCTACCCGACGGTGTCCGAGGAGCCGACGCTGAGCGCCAGCCTCGAGATCACCCCGCACGTCCGGGCCATCGCCGAGCACCAGGCAGCCCGCTTCTCCCAGGTCTGCGACGTCTACGCCCCGGTGTACCGGCAGCGCACCCTCACCGCCCTGCTGAACCCGGGCGGTTACACCCCCGAACAGTTGAGGGAGGCGTCCCGCATCGCCTACGGCGACGTGGTCCGCGCCTGGCACGAGTATCTGACCCAGGCCGAACCGGGCCGTGGCGTCGTGCTCGTCGGCCATTCCCAGGGGACCGGCATGCTGCGCCAGTTGATCCGGAACGAGATCGACCCGAAGCCCGAGGCCCGCGCGCGGCTGGTGTCCGCCCTGCTCCTCGGCGGCAACGTGCTCGTGCGCAAGGGCTCCGACCGAGGCGGGGACTTCGCCGGCGTCCCGCTCTGCCGGAGCGAGCGGCAGACCGGCTGCGCGGTCGGCTTCGCCACGTTCAACGCCACCCCGCCGGCGGACAGCGCCTTCGGACGCTCCCCGTCCGTGCCCGACCCCACCGGCGGGCCGTGGGGCCCCGACTACGAGGCCGCCTGCACCAACCCCGCCTCCCTCAAGCACAACCACGCCCGCACCGCCCGCACTCTGGTGCGCACCGACCCCGTCCCCGGGCTGCTCGGTCAGGCACTGCGGGTGATGTACAACGGGGCCCCGCCCAGCGCCGACACCCCCTGGGTCGTTCCTGCCGACCGGCACACCGTGCAGTGCGTACGCGCAGGCGGTGCGCACGTGCTCATGGCGACCCCCACACCCGGCAGCAGCGCCCTCACCCCGTCGCCGAGCCCCGCCTGGGGCCTGCACCTGGCCGACGTCAACCTCGCCCTGGGAGACCTGGTCAACCTCATCCGGATCCAGTCCCGGGCCTACGTACACAGCCACCAAACCGGTCGATGACCCCCTCTGCACCAGGGTCATGGGCGGAGTGGGACACCTCACCCCTGCCCAACTCCCGGTAGAAGGTGTCTCACACCGCCCACAACCCCTGCCAGCCGGTACGGGTGTGACGGAAGGGACTCCAGGGACTCCTCGGCTCCACCCTGGCCCAGCCCCGCACCCACCCCAGTCACCCGCCTGAACCCTGACCCCTCACCCATCCGCAGTCGCCGGACCGAGCCCGGATGCCCCATCGCGCTCCCGCGCACCCACCACCCACCGGAGCGAGGTCCTGGACCGCAGCCGACAGACGGCCGTCCGCCGCCAAACCAACAGGCCACCGCCCCATTCCACTGCCGCGCCCCTCCGGCGCCCGCCTCCCGGCCACGAGCGGCACGGGCCAGGGGCGCCCCTCCTGGGCCCGTTCCCCCGGGCCGCCCTCCGAGTGGGATAAGGCGGGCGGAGGCGGCCGGTCAAGGGTGGGCGAAGCCCATCGGCGGAGCCGACGCGAAGCGCCCTTGAGGGGGCGCCGGAGGCCGCCACACTCGGAGAGAGGGCGGCCCACATGGCCACCGTGAACGGGGCGTTCAGGCCAGGCGGGTCAGGGCCTGGCGGATGGTGGCGATCATGTAGTCCGGGCGGTGGAGCACGTCCGTTGCCGTGAAGCGCAGAACCTGCCGTACGCCCGGGCACGCCTGGAGGGCGTTCATCCGGCGGACGTCACGGGCGTGGGCCTCTCGGGTGCCGTGATAGGCGTACCCCTCGATCTCCACGACCAGGCCCTGCTCGCGGAACAGGAAGTCCGGTTGGATGCGTTGGACTTCCGGGCTCCAGAACTGCGGCTGCGACTCCGGGTGGAGGCCCGCGTCGTGCATCCGCAGCCGGGCGATCGTCTCCGTCGGGGAGCCGGACGCCGGGTCGGCGAGGGCCAGCCACTCCCGGGCCGCCACGCCGCCCTTGCGGGCGGAGGCGAGCTCGGCGTGGAAGTCGGTCCGCCCGAGGAGCGGTGGCCGGCGCACCCCGTGCACCACCCGCCTGGCGAGGGCCGAATCGGCGCAGACCAGGGCGTGGTCGCGCGGGCCCCGCCTCATCAGATCGCCGACCGCGCGCACCGGGGTGGTGACGCGCAGCCCTCGCCGTACGGTGCAGTCGGCGTCCGTGAGCGTCATTCTGTGCACGCGACGGGCTGGGTCCCGCCAGGAGGAGCCGTCGGCATGGGGGTCCGTGAACTCGGCCGGTTCAGGTCCCGGGACAGAGCGCAGGAGCTCGATGCGGTGCAGTTTCGCGGCGGTGCGGTGGCTGCAGACGAGGCGTGGCCGGAGCAGTTGTACGGCCCGGGCCTCGGTCTCCCAGTCGACGGACCGCCCGGGCACCGCCCATGCGCCTTCCCGTACGCGGGTCCAGCCGTCGGCGCGCAGCCGCCGGTGCAGGCGGCGCCGGGACCATCCGGCCTCCAGTGCCCGTGCGGTGATCAGCACTCCGCCCTGGGCGAGCGCGGTCAAGTCCTGCTTGACGTGTGTCTTCATGCCCTTTCCCCCTCCGTTGCCGCGGGCTTACCCGATGCCCGCGGCCGCCTCTGCCTTCGCCGGTCCGATTACGCCCAGATAGGGGAAGGGGCCCAACGGCCGGGCAGGTTGGGCCCTGGGGCCCAAGACCGGGTGCGGGCGGTCGCCCTAGCGTCGGGGCATGTCTGCAACAGGGGCCGGTTCCAGGGGAGTTGTGCCGCAGCGGCGACCGGTGCCGCGTGCGCTTCAGGCCGTGCTGGTCCTGGTCCGGCTGGTGTTCGCGGTCACGCTGCTCGGTGGGTTCGGCGTGCTGCTGCTGGCCGCGTCGCTGGACGGCGTGGACGGTGAGCTGATCGCGTGGGTGCTGTACGGGGCGCTGCCCGGTACGGCCGGGTTCCTGGTGAGCAGGCGGGTGTGGACGGGCGGGGTGTGGGTAAGGCGCGGGCTGCTCGCCGTACAGGCGTGGTTCGTCGTCGGCGCCCTGGGCACGCTGGCGGACGGCGACGGGCGTGGCGTACCGCAGCTGGTGATCCCCGTGGTCGTCATCGTGCTGCTGTGCCGGGGGTCCACGCGCGCGTGGTTCCTGCTGCCGGGTCGGGAGCGTGCGGTGCGCCGGCCGTTCCGGTGGGCCGGGATGGTCAAGTGGCGTACGCAGGGCGGGCAGACGACCACGGAGTACGTGGGGCTCGTCCTGCTCGTCGCGGCGATCGTCGGCGCCCTGGTGCTGTCCGGTGTCGGCGGCCAGGTCGTCGGCGGGCTCCGGGCGGCGGTGTGCGCGGTGGTGGGCGCCGGGTGCGAGGCGGGTGGGGGAGGTACGGGGGACAGCGGCGGGGACGGGTCAGGGCCCGGGGCCGAGGCCGGCGACAGGCCCGCCGGCGATGACGTCCGGCCCGGCGAGCAGGACGGGACCGGGCAGGACGGGACCGGGCAGGACGGGACCGGGCAGGACGGGACCGGGCAGGACGATGCCGCCACCCCTGAAGAGGAGGACGACAAGGGCGACGACGGCGAAAGCTGCACCTCCGGGATCGGCGCCTTCCTCTCCTGCGGCGCCCGCCAGGTCGGCGGGTTCTTCGAGGGCGTCTTCAAGGACGGCCTGTGGGGCGACATCACGGGCACGCTCGACACGATCCTGCACCCCATCAAGGCCTGGGAGGGCATCAAGGAGTACGGCAAGAGCCTCGGCGAGCAGTGGTTGAAGGACGCCGGGGGCGCCCTCGACAAGTGGCGGAAGGGCGACTTCCTGGGTGCCGTCCTGGCCCTGGGCAAGGCGTCCGCGGGCACGGGCGTGAAGGTCCTGGACGACGTGTTCGTCGGGGACGACGTCCGCGACATGTGGAACCGGGGCGACCAGGGCCAGGCCATCGGCACCGTGCTGTGGAACGTCGGGTCCCTGTTCATCCCCGGCTACGGCGAGGCGAAGCTCGTCGGCAAGCTCGGCAAACTGGGCAAGCTGGGGAAGCTCGGCGAGGTCGGGGAGCTGGCCCAGAAGGCGTCCGAGGCGGCGGCCAAGGCCCGCAAGGCCGCCGACGCCGGGGACGTCGACGCCGCCGAGGCGGCCGCCCGCGAGGCGCGCCGTCATGCCGACGAGGCCGCCGAGAAGGCGGGCCTCAAGGGCTGCACGTTCAGTCGGGGCGGCCGTAGCGAGGTCCCGTACGGAGGGGGCGTCTCCGGTGACGGCACCGGACTCCTCGCCGCAGCCGCAGCCGTAGCCGCCGACCCGCCCGCCGCCGTCCCCGTACGGCTGCTCGCCGAGCCGGCCTGCGGGGAGGGTGACGACCCGGCGAGGACGGAGGCCGCCCGGCAGGCCGACCGGGACGCGGACGCGGCCGAGCAGGCCGTCGAGGACGCCAAGAAGAAGCGGAACGGGCCCAAGGAGTGGCCGCCGCCCACACCCGGCGACAAGAACGACCCGCGCAACTACGAGCCGCCCGAGTGGGCCAAGGACCTCAAGGACCCCGACCTCGGGGACGCCGACAAGGGCGACGGCGCCTGGCGCAGCCGTCACCGCAATCCCGAACCGACCTGGTTCAACGAGGCGTGGCTGCGCTACCAGGAGCAGGTCAGTGGCACCGTGCGCGGCAAGGAGTACGTCGTACCGCACCCGGACGCGGGCAGGCGGCCGGTCGAGTACGACGGGTGGGACGCCGGCCGGCAGACATTCCTGGAGGCCAAGCTGGGCTACACCGGCTACCTGGCCAAGCAGGACGGGAAGCCGATCGCGCAGTTGACGGAGTCCGGCAAGGCGAGGTTCCTGGAGGAGGCGCGGGGCCAGGTGGCCGCGTCCGGGGGCCGGGCCATCGAGTGGCACTTCTCGGATCCGGTGGTCGCGCGGGCGGCGCGGCTGGCGTTCCTCGACGAGGACCTGCCGATCAAGGTGGTCCACACGCCGCAGAAACGGCCGGTCTCCGGCCCGATGAAGCCCGGCGGGTGAAAGCCCGTCCCGGCGACATCCGGTCCCTAGGATGCGGAAAAGGGCAGGCTGCGAGGGAGGACAGACCATGAGGCGCGTCGTACGGGGCTTCTGGGGGCCCAGGCCCGAGTCGGAACAGGAGCTGGCCGTCCGCTGGAGCACGTTCCTCACCCGGCTGTCCGAGATCGAGCCGGCGGTCTTCGGCGCGTGGGAGCCGATCGGGGACGTACGCGCCGCCGGCCCCGACGCCCTCGCCGCGTACCTGCGCGAGAACAACGTGGGTGACGACTGGTCGGACCGCAAGGGGTACGCCATGGCGCTGGCGACGCCCGCCGCGAACCCGGTCAAGGTGACCGTCAGCGGCACCGGGGGAGGGGTGTCGGAGCACCTCGCCATGAGCGTGGTGGTTACGGTCACCGCCCCGGACGCCGGCCCGTCCCTCCCGTACGCCGGCATCCTCCGTGCCCTCGCCGAGGCGTGGGACGTCGACTGGGGCGAGGTGACGGAGACGGAACTCCAGCTCGCCCTGGAGGACGACGGCCGCGAGCCCGGCCAGGCGTGTCTCGGCTGGGCGGGCTACCTGTCCGAGCGGCGCGCCGCACTGCTCGGGGAGCACGGTGTGCCGGGCAAGGCGGAGCCGACCGAGCACGGCGGGCTGCTGCTGGACCTTTCCGGGAGCGTCGCGGACGTGGCCGACCTCGTCGCCGTCAATAGGGACGTCCGTAGCACCGGCGCCCTGGAGGCGCTGCCCCGCCCCATGGACAGGGCCAAGCTGTGAAGGCCACGGGGACTCCGTTCGACGTGGCAGAGGCCGCCGCCGCCGTGGACGCGCTCCTCGCCCTGCCGGTGCCGGAGAGCGGGCCCACCGCGTGGGAGCAGTCCGAGGGGGAGGGCTGGAGCGGCAGCTATGGCGCCGGTTTCCGGTTGAAACTCCTGTGGGAGAGCCGCGCCTACTTCGGCGTTCCGGGCCCGGAGTGGGACGCCGCGCAGGAGGAGGCCGAGGAGTATCTCGCGGCCCTGACGAGCGCGCTGGACGAGCGGTGGGGGCCGCACCGGGAGGTGAGCATGCGGGCGTTCGTCCTCGGGGATGTCGACGACGAGTCGGTGCTGCCGCTCTTCGCGGAGCTGCGCGCTTTCGACCTGTACGGCGAGCTGATGGTGTGGGGCCCGGCCGGGTCCCCGCAGGGGCCGCGCTGGGTGGGGGTGAGCGTCGGGCAGTGCGACGAGGACGCCCCGCACATGATGGTCGCGGCCGTCAGCGACGTACCGATCGAGGAGCTGCCCGGCGACTGAGCGCCGGCGACTGACCGCCGACGGTCGGCGCTGACGGTCGGCGCTGGCCCCCGGCGCTGACGGCCGGGGCGCCGGCTGTCAGTGCGGGCCGCGATAATCGGGCGCATGTCCCAGCCACACGATCGGCCAGCCTCCGCCGCGCCCGCCCTCTGGGGCTATGCGGCGGTACGCGCGGTCGGGCTGGCGGTCCTCGCGGTCGCCGCCGCCGTGGCCGGTGAGGACGCCCTGCACCGGCTGAAGGGCCGCTGGGACTCCGTCTGGTACGTGCGGATCGCCGAGCACGGGTACGGCCACGAGGTCACGCTCCCCGACGGCAGCGTCCACTCCGACCTGGCGTTCTTCCCCCTGCTGCCCGCCCTGGAGCGGGGCCTGTCGGAGGTCCTGCGGATCGACGCGGCGACCGCCGGTCTGGTCGTGTCGTGGGCGGCGTCGCTCGCCGCGGCCTGGGGGATCTACGCGGTCGGGGCGCGCGTCGCCGGGCGGCGCGCCGGGGTGGTGCTGGCGGTGCTGTGGGGGGTCTACCCGACGGCGTTCGTGCAGTCGATGGCGTACACGGAGACGCTGTTCACCGCGCTCGCCGCCTGGTCGCTGTACGCGGTGCTGTGCGACCGGTGGATATGGGCGGGCGCGCTGTGCGTGGGCGCGGGCCTGACCCGGCCGTCGGCGGCCGCGCTCGTGGCGGCGCTCGGCATCACGGCGCTCGTGACGGTCGTGAAGGACCGCCGGCTCGACGTGCGGATGGCCGTGGGCGTGCTGCTCGCGCCGCTGGGCTGGCTCGGATACGTGGTGTTCGTCGCCGTACGGGAGGGCAGCGCGACCGCGTACTTCGAGGTGCAGGCGGCGTGGGGCAACAGCATTGACGGGGGCGTGGCGCTGGCCCGGTTCGTGTGGCGGAACCTGACCGGTCCGGTGCCGCTCGCCGGGGTGGGGCTGTGCGCGGCGCTCGCGCTGGTGGGCTGGGTGGTGTGGCTGTGCGTCAGGCAGCGGCAGCCGCTGCCGGTGCTGGTGTACACCGTCGCGGTCGTCGTCATCTCGCTGGTCGGCGCCGCGTACTTCGGTTCCCGGCCGCGCCTGATGATGCCGGCGTTCCCGCTGCTGCTCCCGGCGGCGGTGGCCCTGGCGCGGCTGCGGGACCGGACGCTGGTCGTGGTGGTGGCGGGGCTGGCCCTGGCGTCGGGGGCCTACGGGGCGTTCACGTTGCTGGGGGCGGGTCCGCCGTGATCGTCAGGCGGCTGCCGGGCCGGATGCCCCACCGTGCCAGCGCCCCGGCCTCGGCCTCCAGGACGTGGCGGGCGCGTGGGCGGGGCAGGCCGAGGCGGCCGGGCGGCATGGTGACGAGGCCGACGACCCGCAAGTCCCGGTCCAGGTACGCCACGTCGATGGTGAACCGCATCCGGAAGGTGTGGACGCTGTTGCAGGGGCTGAGG
The DNA here is from genome assembly GCF_002099185.1 of Streptomyces sp. CB03238. Taxonomy (NCBI): domain Bacteria; kingdom Bacillati; phylum Actinomycetota; class Actinomycetes; order Kitasatosporales; family Streptomycetaceae; genus Streptomyces; species Streptomyces sp. CB03238. The sequence continues at coordinate 124,963 of NZ_NBCN01000002.1, forward strand.
AGCAGCGCGCCGTCGAGCCCGTCCCGGCCGAGCAGGCCGCGCCTCCGGGTGGTGTAGGACGCGGCGATCTCGACGGGGACGGAGCCCTCCGGGAAGGTCAACCGGCCGGTTCCGTTGCGCCATTTCCGTAGGCTCCCCATGGGCGACGACCGTAGCGTGGGCCCGCGTGCGGCGGCAGTGGGCCCGTGGGCCCATGACCGGGCGGCCGGCCCGCCCTAGGGTCGGGTGCGTGTACGCCACGCTGATCGCCGTCGCCGCCCTGTGGGGCGCCGCCACCGGCCTGCTCGTGCCGCGCGCCGCGTACCGCCTGTCCGTCGAGCCGGACGAGCCGTGGCGGGACGCCTGCCCCGCCGGGCACCCGTTCACGGGGCCGGCGCACGGCTGGCTCGGGGCGCCGCGCTGCGGCGTGTGCGCGGTGGCCGTACCGGTGGGTGCCGACGGGCCGGCGCCCCGACCGGAAAGGTCTCCGTCCGCCGTAATACCTGCCGTACCTGCCGTACCCGTCGCCACCGCCCTGGCCTGCGGGGCGCTCGCCGCCGCGACGGGGCCCCGGCCCGAGCTGCTGGTGTGGTTGGCGGCCGCGCCGGTCGCGGTGCTGCTGGCCCTGGTCGACCGGGCCGTGCACCGGCTGCCGGACCGGTTGACGCTGCCGCTCGCCGCCGGGACGGCCGCCCTGCTGGGAGTCGCCGCGCTGCTGCCGGGGCACGCGGGCGCGTGGCCGTCCGCACTCCTCGGCGGTCTCGCGCTGGGCGCCGGCTACGCCGTGCTTTTCCTGGTGAACCCCAGCGGCATGGGCTTCGGTGACGTGAAACTCGCCCTCGCACTGGGCGTGGTGCTCGGCTGGTACGGCTGGGGCGTGCTGTTCGTGGGCGCCTTCGCGGGGTTCCTGTTCGGGGCGGTGTACGGGTTCGGGCTGGTCGCGCTGCGGCGCGCGAGCCGCAAGAGCGCGATCCCGTTCGGGCCGTTCATGATCGGTGGGGCGCTGATGGGCGTGCTGCTGGGCGCGTTCGCGGCCTCGCCTGCCTGAACGGCCGCGCAGAAAGTACAAGACGCGCCCCCGGAACCGGTGCAGTATCGAGGCCATGGATACGAAGCCCGTCAACCTCACAGAAGCCCTGGCCACCTTCGACGACGTCTACAGCCCCCGCATCGTGGCCCGCATGAACGACTACGACGTACGGATCGCGCACGCCGCCGGCGACCACGTGTGGCACGTCCACGACGACACGGACGAGTTCTTCCTGGTCCTGGACGGGCGGTTCGACATCGCGCTGCGCGCGGCCGACGGCACCGAGCGGACGGTCGAGCTGCGGCGCGGCGACACCTTCGTCGTACCGAAGGGCACCGAACACAAGCCGTCCGCGCCGAACGGCGCGTCGATTCTGATGTTCGAACCGTCCGGGACGCTGTCGACCGGTGACCGCCATGAGGGGGAGATTCCGCACCACGTCGACAGCACCACGGGCCACGACCTGAGCTGAGCCGCCCACCCGCGTCCTAGCATGCGGGCACATGCGGACATTTCCCGACAATAGGTCCCGGTCCGAGCAGCCGGCCGTCATCTCCGTCCCCGCCGGGGAGGTGACCTCCGCGACCCGCCTGCCCGCGACCCGCCTGCCCGCGGCCCTGCTCCCCTGGGGCTGGGCCGCGGTGCTCTTCGCGCTGTACGCGACCGTCGCCGTACGCCGCCACGTCCTCCTCCGGACCACCGGCTACGACCTCGGCATCTTCGAGCAGGCGGTACGCGCCTACGCCGAACTCCGCGCCCCCGTCGTCCCGTTGCGCGGCGACGGCTTCAACCTCCTCGGCGACCACTTCCACCCCCTCCTCGCCGCCCTCGCCCCGCTCTACCGGCTCTGGCCGTCCCCGCTGTGCCTGCTCGTCGCCCAGTCCGCGCTGCTCGCCCTCGCCGTCGTCCCGCTCGCCCGCTGGGCCGCCCGCGCGCTCGGCCGCCGGCCCGCCCACGCCGTCGCCGTCGCGTACGGGCTGAGCTGGGGCATCGCGTCGGCCGCCGCCTTCGACTTCCACGAGGTCGCCCTGGCCGTACCGCTGCTCGCCTGCTGCCTCGAAGCCCTGGCCCACCAGCGCTGGCGCGCGGCCGTCGCCTGGGCCGCGCCCATGCTCCTGGTCAAGGAGGACCTGGGGCTCACCGTCGCCGCCGTCGGCGCGTACATCGCGTTCAAGGGAGCGCGCCTCCTCGGCCCGGCCACCGCCGCCGCCGGGCTCTTCGGCTCGCTCGTCGAGGTCAAGGTGCTGATGCCGGCCTTCCACCCGGCCGGCGGGTACGCGCACGGCGGCAACCTCGCCGAGGGGTACGGCTCGCTGCTCAGCACCCTCGCCCACGCCCCGCTCGACGCGCTGCGCCCCGACATCAAGGCCATGACCCTGGTCCTGGTCTTCGCCCCGTCCGCGCTGCTCGCGCTGCGCTCGCCGCTGTCGCTGATCGCCGTGCCGACGCTCGCCTGGCGGATGATGTCGGACAACGGCTTCCACTGGGGTACGGCGTTCCACTACAGCGCCGTGCTGATGCCGGTCGTCTTCGCCGGGCTGATCGACGCGCTCACGATGTGGCGCCGCACCGCCCACCCGCTCGCCGCCCGCCACCTCCGCGCCTCGCTCGCCACCGTCCTCGCCGTGACCGTGGTGATGCTGCCGTCCTTCCCGCTCGCCCAACTGCTCCAGCGCGCCACCTGGCGTACGACCGAGCACGTCGAGGCCGCCCGGGCGCTGCTCGCGCGGATCCCCGACGGCGCGACCGTCGCCGCCTCCAACCGCCTAATCCCGCAGCTCACTTCGCGCTGCACGGTCGTCCTCTTCCCGACGTTCCCGGTGGAGGGGAAGCTGTACGAGTACGACAGGAAACGCCTCCCGCCGCCCACCGCCGAGTGGATCATCCACGACCGGCGGGCCCCGGATGCCTGGCCGTACAGGACGGGTCACTGGCCGTACCCCGTCGAGCAGCAGGAGGCCGAGCTTGCCGCCGCGCAGAAGCGGTACGGCTACCGGAAGGTCGCCGCTCGGGACGGCATCACCCTGCTGCGCCGGTGAACGCGCTCGGTGACCGAGCTCGGTGAACGCCGCCGTGCACGGCGAGGGCCGTCAACCCGGCGCCTTTCCGGCGGGGTCCCCCTTGGGGAGGACAGGAACCGGCCGGATCCCGTGCTCCCGGCGGGGTCCCGTATTTTCGGAGCCTCGCTGCGGCCTGTCGTGGCACGCAGCATCACTTACGAAGGGTTATGGTGGAAACCCCCCCTCGGGCCGGTCCGTATCCCCCCCACGGACCGGCCCGTTTTTTGTCCCCCGCGGCAAGAGCGGCCTCAGCTCAGCTCAGGTCAGCTCAGCTCAGCTCAGGTCAGCTCAGCTCAGGTCAGCTCCGCGCCGCCCAGATGTTGGTGCCGGCGGTGTCGACCGCGTACGAGTCGATCTCCTTCAGCTCCTCCTCCGTCAGCGGCGCACCGGCCAGCGCGGCGATGTTCTCCTCCAGCTGCGTCACGCTCGACGCGCCGATCAGCGCCGACGTCATCCGCTCGTCGCGCAGCACCCACGTCAGCGCCAGCTGCGCCAGCGACTGGCCGCGGCGGCGGGCGATCTCGTCGAGGCCGCGCAGCCGACGTACGACCTCCTCGGAGAGCAGGTCCGGGTCCAGGGACTTGCCCTGGGTGGCGCGCGAGCCCTGGGGGATGCCCTGGAGGTACTTGTTGGTGAGCAGGCCCTGGGCGAGCGGCGCGAAGGAGATGCAGCCCATGCCCTGCTCCTCCAGGGTGTCGAGGAGCGCGTCGTCCTCGGTCCAGCGGTTGATCATCGAGTACGACGGCTGGTGGATCAGCGCCGGGACGCCCATGTCCCGCAGCAGCCCGGCGGCCTCGGCGGTCTGCTCGCTGCTGTACGAGGAGACGCCGACGTACAGCGCCTTGCCCTGCTGCACGGCGGAGGCGAGGGCGCCCATCGTCTCTTCGAGCGGGGTGTCCTTGTCGAAGCGGTGCGAGTAGAAGATGTCGACGTAGTCGAGGCCCATCCGCTTCAGCGAGGCGTCGAGCGAGGACAGCAGGTACTTGCGGGAGCCCCACTCGCCGTACGGTCCGGGGTGCATGAGATAGCCCGCTTTGGTGGAAATGACCAGATCGTCCCGGTAAGGGGCGAAGTCCTGGGCGAAGATCTTGCCGAAGTTGGCCTCGGCGGACCCGGGCGGCGGGCCGTAGTTGTTCGCCAGGTCGAAGTGCGTCACGCCCAGGTCGAAGGCGCGGCGGAGGATCGCGCGCTGCGAGGCGAGCGTGCGGTCGTCGCCGAAGTTGTGCCAGAGGCCGAGCGAGATGGCGGGCAGCTTGAGCCCGCTGCGGCCGGTGCGGCGGTACTCCATGGCGTCGTAACGGTCACCGGCGGGGCGGTATGCGGGGGAATCAGTCACGCCTCTCTCCTTATCACGGACTTGTGACAGGCCGGGTTGGGCCGCCGTGACCCCCGCGCAGTAATGTGGCGGCTTCGGGGACAGCCGCGGTGAGGCCGGAAGCGATCCCCCTGGGCCGACGCCGTGGCGGGCCCGTACGCAATCGAGAGGTGAGATCGGTGAACTTGCGCGACCTGGTGTACAGGCTCTACGCACGCCGGGTGGAGGGCCGCCTCGACCACGCCCAGGTGCCCAAGCACATCGGCGTCATCCTCGACGGAAACCGCCGCTGGGCGAAGGCGTCCGGCGGTACTCCGGAGCAGGGTCACAAGGCCGGCGCGAGCAAGATCCAGGAGCTGCTCGGCTGGTGCGCCGAGACGGACGTCGAGGTCGTCACCCTCTGGATGCTGTCCACCGACAACCTCAACCGGCCGGAGGAGCAGCTGGTGCCGCTCCTCGGCATCATCGAGAACGCGGTCCGCGACCTGGCCGCCGACGGCCGCTGGCGCGTCCACCACGTGGGCACGCTGGACCTGCTGCCCGCGCGTACGCAGAAGGTGCTGAAGGAGGCCGAGGAGGCCACCCGCGGCCGCACCGGAATACTCGTGAACGTCGCCGTGGGCTACGGCGGCCGGCAGGAGATCGCGGACGCGGTCCGCTCGCTGCTGCTGGAGCACGCCGAGAAGGGCACGAGCTTCGAGGAGCTCGCCGAGATCGTCGACGTCGAGCACATCTCGGAGCACCTGTACACACGCGGCCAGCCGGACCCGGACCTGGTGATCCGTACCAGCGGCGAACAGCGCCTGTCGGGCTTCATGCTCTGGCAGAGCGCCCACTCGGAGTACTACTTCTGCGAGGTCCACTGGCCGGCCTTCCGCAAGGTCGACTTCCTCCGCGCGCTGCGTGACTACGCGGCCCGCCACCGCCGCTACGGCACCTGACGGAACGTTCCCGGAGGCCCTGAGGGGTCTGGTCACCACCCGTTCACCGACGCGTCGTCATATGCCATGGCATGGCGCCGCGCGTTCGAGGGAATACCCCTTCCAGTGTGAGCGGCACGCCAGCCCGCTCACCCGGGAGGCCCTTTGCACCAGGACGACCGTGCAGGACATGCGCGGACGACGCGGAGGGCCGGAGCTCGGCCCGCGCATCGTGGCCAGAGCCCGGCCCCATCCCCCCGCGACGCCGTCGAAGTCGCACCCGACCTCACCTGAGGGGGTAGGTCCTTCCGTGGTGAACAGCACAAAGCGCCGGCTCAACGACAGGCGCACCTACGTTCTCGACACCAGCGTCCTGCTGGCCGATCCCGGCGCCATGGCCCGCTTCGAGGAGCACGAGGTCGTGCTCCCGATCGTCGTGGTGACGGAACTGGAGGCCAAGAGGCACCACCCGGAGCTCGGGTACTTCGCCCGGCAGGCGCTGCGCCTGCTGGACGACTTCCGGGTCCGGTACGGCCGCCTCGACGCCCCGCTCCCCATCGGGGAGTTCGGCGGGACGCTGCGTGTGGAGCTCAACCACTCGGATCCCGCCGTCCTGCCGGCCGGCTACCGCCTCGGTGACAACGACTCACGGATCCTGGCCGTGGCGCGCAACCTCCAGGCCGAGGGGTACGACGTCACCGTCGTATCGAAGGACCTGCCGCTCCGTATCAAGGCGTCGTCCGTCGGTCTCCTCGCCGAGGAGTACCGGGCGGAGCTCGCCATCACGGACTCCGGCTGGACCGGAATGTCCGAACTGCCGCTCTCCGCCGAGCAGGTCGACCTGCTGTACGCGGAGGAGAAGCTGTACGTCCCGGAGGCCGCCGACCTGCCCGTGCACACCGGGCTGGTGCTCCAGTCCGAGCGTGGCAAGGCACTCGGCAGGGTCACCGCCGAGGGGAACGTACGCCTCGTCCGGGGCGACCGGGAGGCGTTCGGCATCCATGGCCGCAGCGCCGAGCAGCGCATCGCGCTCGACCTGCTGCTGGATCCGGACGTCGGCATCGTCTCGATGGGCGGCCGGGCGGGCACCGGCAAGTCGGCGCTCGCGCTGTGCGCGGGGCTGGAGGCGGTCCTGGAGCGCCGGCAGCACCAGAAGGTGATGGTCTTCCGGCCGCTGTACGCGGTCGGCGGCCAGGAGCTCGGCTATCTGCCCGGCTCCGAGGCCGAGAAGATGAGCCCCTGGGCGCAGGCGGTCTTCGACACGCTCTCGGCGGTGGCGGGGCGCGAGGTCATCGAGGAGGTGCTGGGCCGGGGCATGCTGGAGGTCCTGCCGCTCACGCACATCCGGGGCCGCTCGCTGCACGACGCGTTCGTCATCGTGGACGAGGCCCAGTCCCTCGAACGCAACGTCCTGCTGACCGTGTTGTCCCGTATCGGGGCGAATTCCCGAGTCGTTCTCACGCATGACGTGGCGCAGCGGGACAATCTCCGGGTCGGGCGGTACGACGGAGTCGTCGCCGTCGTCGAGAAACTGAAGGGCCATCCGCTGTTCGCGCATGTGACGCTGACCCGCTCGGAGCGGTCGCAGATCGCCGCACTGGTGACCGAAATGCTGGAGGACGGCCAGATTTAACGTCCCAAGTCCGACACGCAAGGGGCGCCGCCCGGCAAAGCGCGAGAGCTTAGCCGGGCGGCGTCGCGCTGTGCGACGGAATGCGCAAAACTCCTGGGGCTATTGGGGTGTGAGCTTTCACACGCAACGAAGAATTGCCTTGCGGCATCGCCGTCGGGCAGAGTCTTGCTTCCGTCAGGCCCCGCATACGGCACCCCTGTCACCCTGTGACACAACTCAACAGTCGTTCGCCGTATGCCGCCCGCAGCACCACGCGGCTCTCCCGCAAGGGAGTTGCCCACCGGGCCCGTGTCCCCCGTGACCCAGCAGTGGGGGGACCAGCGTCAGGGGCAAGATTTTCGCCCGCGAGGTCACCTAAGCGGACGATGCTGGAAGGAAACCGTGTGAGCCGGATCTCGGTCCGGGGATTCGCGGTGGCTTCGGCCACTGCGGTCACCACTGTCGGCGCCGTCGTGGGTGTTGCCTCGGGCAACACCCAGCCCTCGAACGACAACTTCGAGGCGGCCGCCGCCAACACGACGCTCCTGGCCGACATCCCCGTCGGCGAGCAGGCCCAGGTACAGGTCTCGTCGCTGACGCAGCAGGCGGAGGCCCAGGCCGCCGCCGCCGACTCGGCCGCGCAGAAGTCCGCCGAGGAAGCCGCGCGCATCCAGGCCGCCAAGGACGCCGAGGCCAAGAAGGCCGCCGCCGAGGCGGAGGTCAAGAAGGCCGAGGCGGAGAAGGCCGAGCAGGAGCGCAAGGAGCGCGAGGCCGCCGAGCGCGCCAGCCGCGACGAGGTCCGCAGCGCCTCCAGCTTCGCCACGCAGTCGTCCTACAGCGTGGCCGAGGTCCAGGCGATGGCCCGCCAGATGGTCCCCGGCGACCAGTTCCAGTGCTTCAGCAACATCGTGGACCACGAGTCCGACTGGAACTACCGCGCGCAGAACCCGTCCTCGGGCGCGTACGGTCTGGTCCAGGCGCTGCCGGGCTCCAAGATGGCCTCGGCCGGTGCCGACTGGCAGACCAACCCGGCCACCCAGATCAAGTGGGGCCTGAACTACATGAACGAGCGCTACGGCAGCCCGTGCGGCGCCTGGGACTTCTGGCAGGCGAACAACTGGTACTAGGCCACGGGTACCAGGGGGCACGCCCCCGGCTCAACTTTCCGGAGCCCCTCACCGTCCTACGGTGAGGGGCTCCGTGCGTGTACCGTCGGGGCCGTAACTCCCGGGGGGAGTGGTGGGGGGAAGAGAGAAGATCATGTCGAAAGTGCCAGGGTGGCTCGGCAAACTGGGAGCCGGCCTGACCCGGATGGGACAGCGGTTGGACGAGCGCCGAGCCGCGGGTGCGTCGGGGGAGGAGCCCGGCGAGGAGCCCGTGGCCGTACCGGAAAGCGTGCCCGCTCCTCCCACGTACGCACCCGCCGTCGCCGCGCGGCCAAATCCCGTCGCGGCCATCCCGTGGGGCATCCGCGTCGCGGCCGAGGCGGGCTGGCGGCTGCTGGTCCTCGCGGGCACCCTGTGGGTGCTGATGAGGGTCATCAGCGAGGTGCGGCTGGTCGTCCTCGCCTTCGTCGCCGCGCTGCTGATCACCGCGCTGCTCCAGCCCACCGTGGCCCGGCTGCGGAAGTGGGGCCTGCCGCGCGGGCTCGCCACCGCCCTCACCGCCATCACCGGCTTCATCATCATGGGCCTGGTCGGCTGGTTCGTCGTCTGGCAGGTGATGGACAACCTGGGCGACATCTCCGACCGCGTCAGGGACGGCATCGACGAGCTGAAGCAGTGGCTGCTAAACAGCCCCTTCCACGTCACCGAGCAGCAGATCAACGACATCGCCAAGAACCTCAGCGACACGATCGGGACGAACACGGAGGAAATCACCTCCGCCGGTCTGCAGGGCGTGACGGTGATGGTGGAGATCCTCACTGGCATCCTGCTGACGATGTTCTCGACCCTCTTCCTGCTGTACGACGGCAGGAAGGTGTGGAACTGGTTCCTGAAGCTGGTGCCCGCCCAGGCCCGCCCCGGAGTGGCGGGCGCTGGGCCACGCGCCTGGCGCACCCTGACCGCCTATGTGCGCGGCACGGTGATCGTCGCGATGATCGACGCCATCTTCATCGGACTGGGCATCTACTTCCTCGATGTGCCGCTGGCCGTGCCGCTGGGCGTCTTCATCTTCCTCTTCTCCTTCATCCCGCTGGTCGGTGCGGTCGTCTCGGGTGCGCTGGCGGTCATCGTCGCCCTGGTCACACAGGGCGTGTTCACCGCCCTGATGGTGCTGCTCGTGGTGCTCGCGGTGCAGCAGATCGAGGGCCATGTGCTCCAGCCGTTCATCCTGGGCCGCGCGGTGCGCGTGCATCCGCTGGCGGTCGTCCTCACCGTCGCGGCGGGCGGCCTGACCGCCGGCATCGGCGGCGCGGTGGTGGCGGTCCCGCTCGTCGCGGTCACCAACACGGTCGTCGGCTATCTGCGGGCGTACAGCCAGGAACAGGCGCTGCGGACCTCTCCTCCGCCGCACGGCGCGACGGCCCACGGCACCGCGCCGACGCCACCGCCGGGGACCGGGACCGAGGAGGGCGAGTGATATCGGAACCGGAACTCGTCGGCGGGGACGGGGACGTACCGATACCGCCGTTTTCGCATGGCCCCGCGCCTGCCGTGGAGCCCGAGCCGGACGGTGAGCGGCGGGCGGCGCGGCGCCCCTGGTTGTGGGCGCTCGGCGGCGCGCTGGTGGCCTCGGCCCTCTGGGCGGGCGGGCTGTACGCGTACCAGGCCGTCGGACCGGACCTGGGCGGTTACCGCACGCCTGACGACCTGTGCGACGAGGCGGAGCTGGCGGCCCTGAGCACGGCCTTCGGCAAGCGTGACGGGGCCTCGCAGGAGATGCACGAGGTCCACGAGGCGCTGGACCAGGTCCAGTGCTCGGTGACGTTCGCTTCCGGTGAGCAGTCGTTCGGCGCCGACCTCTCGTACGCGCTGCACAAGAAGACCGACCCGGGGCCGGAGTTCGAGCCGGCCGAGACCGCCCCCAGCTGGGACGACTGGGAATGGGAGCCCGTGGCGGGCGTGGGGGAGCGGGCGTTCTACGCCCAGGACGACGAAGGCTTCGCCGGGCTGAAGGTGCTGGACGGGCAGGCGGTGCTGACGCTCTTCGTCAGCATTCACACGGAGTACGACCCCGAAACGGGGGAGGAACCGCCGGAGCCCGACGCGTCCGCCATGTCAGGGGCCAAGGACCTCATGGTCGAGGACATGAAAACGCTGATGGCCGGGCTCCGGCACTGAGCGACCGCGAAAGGGGCCCACCGACACGGATGTCGGTGGGCCCCTTTACGTCTGCGTACGCGACTACTCCGAGAGGACGGCCTCGGCGTCGAGCGTCGCGCCGACCGCCTGGATCACCGAGGCGATCTTGAACGCCTCCTGGATCGTGTCGCGGTCCACGCCGGCCTTGCGCAGCACCTGCTCGTGCGAGTCGAGGCACATGCCGCACCCGTTGATGGCGGAGACGGCGAGCGACCACAGCTCGAAGTCGACCTTGTCCACGCCCGGGTTGCCGATGACGTTCATCCGCAGACCGGCGCGCATGGTCCCGTACTCCGGGTCGGAGAGCAGGTGGCGCGTGCGGTAGAAGACGTTGTTCATCGCCATGATCGCGGCGGCGGACTTGGCGGCCTGGTACGCCTCGGGCGTCAGGTTCGCCTTGGCCTCCGGCTCCAGCTCGCGCAGGACCTTGGGCGAGCGCGAGGCGATCGCGCAGGCCAGGACCGTGCCCCACAGCTGCTGCTGGGGGAGCTCACTGTTGCCGATGACCGAGCCCAGGTTCAGCTTCAGGTCCTTGGCGTAGTCCGGTATGGCGGACTTCAGTTCGTCGAGAGCCATGGGTCACTCACCGGCCAGCAGCTTGACCGGGTCGAGGGTGTCCTCGCCCTTGGTCCAGTTGCAGGGGCACAGCTCGTCGGTCTGCAGGGCGTCCAGCACCCGCAGGACCTCCTTGGGGTTACGGCCGACGGAGCCGGCGGTCACCATGGCGAACTGGATCTCGTTGTTCTGGTCGACGATGAAGACGGCACGCTTCGCGAAGCCGTCCTCGCCCTCGACGCCGCAGTCGCGCATCAGCTCGTGCTTGGAGTCCGCGAGCATCGGGAAGGGCAGGTCACGCAGGTCGGCGTGGTCCTTGCGCCAGGCGTGGTGCACGAACTCGGAGTCGCCGGAGACGCCGAGGATCTGGGCGTCGCGGTCGGCGAACTCGTCGTTCAGCTTGCCGAAGGCGGCGATCTCGGTGGGGCAGACGAAGGTGAAGTCCTTCGGCCAGAAGAACACCACGCGCCACTTGCCCTCGTAGGACTTGTGGTCGATCTGCGCGAACTCCTTGCCGCTCTCCAGCGACACACAGGCGGTCAGGTCGTACGTGGGGAACTGGTCACCGACAGTGAGCACACGCTCTCCTTGCAGCTGGGAAGTCCCTTTTGAGGTCTTCCGAGGGGGTTGGACGGAGCCACAGCATGGCACGGCGTGCATTGATCAGTGAAATAGCTAGACTGGGTCGTGTTGATCGAAGGTGGTTATCAGTGGTGTCCGTATATAAGGGTAAGCAGCCCAGTCTGGCCCAGCTCCGGGCGTTCGTGGCCGTGGCCGAACACCTGCACTTCCGGGACGCGGCCGCCGCGATCGGAATGAGCCAGCCCGCCCTTTCGGGCGCGGTTTCGGCACTCGAAGAGGCACTCGGTGTCCAGTTGCTGGAGCGTACGACACGCAAGGTGCTGCTTTCACCCGCCGGTGAACGGCTCTCGGTGCGCGCGAGGGCCGTCCTGGACGCGGTCGGGGAGCTGATGGAGGAGGCGGAGGCGGCACACGCGCCGTTCACGGGCGTCCTGCGGCTCGGCGTGATCCCGACCGTCGCGCCCTACCTGCTGCCGACGGTGCTGCGCCTGGTCCACGAGCGGTACCCCGAGCTGGACCTCCAGGTCCACGAGGAGCAGACCTCGTCCCTGCTGGAGGGCCTGGCCGCCGGACGGCTGGACCTGCTGCTGCTCGCCGTCCCGCTGGGCGTGCCGGGCGTCACCGAACTGCCGCTGTTCGACGAGGACTTCGTGCTCGTCACGCCCGAGGACCACTGGCTGGGCGGCCGCACCGACATCCCGCGCGACGCGCTGCGCGAGCTGCGGCTGCTGCTCCTGGACGAGGGGCACTGCCTGCGCGACCAGGCGCTCGACATCTGCCGCGAGGCGGGGCGCGAGGACGGCGCCGCGGTCACCACCACCGCGGCCGGCCTGTCCACGCTGGTCCAGCTGGTGGCGGGCGGCCTCGGGGTCACCCTGCTGCCGCGCACCGCCGTGACGGTGGAGACCGGGCGCAACGACCGCCTGGTGACCGGCTGGTTCGCCGACCCGGCCCCCTCCCGGCGCATCGCCCTCGCCATGCGCACGGGCGCGGCCCGCCAGGCCGAGTTCGAGGAGCTGGCCGGCGCGCTACGGGAGGCGATGGCGGCGCTGCCGGTCCGGGTGCTGGGACCGGAGACGTAACCGCGGGCGAGGGCGTTGTCCCCCACCCCGCCCCTTCCCGAAACCGGGGGCAAGCCCCCGGACCCCCTGACGGGGGGTGAGGGTTGGTTGTACGTGGGGGCTGACGCCCCGCACCCCAGCCGCGCCGGCTTCGCGCCGCGGGGCCCATCCCTGGTAGGGCAACGGTTCGGGGCTGACGCCCCGCACCCCGGGCGCGGCAGCTTCGCGCCGCGAGGCCACGCCGCCGGTAGGGCAACGGTTCGGGCTGACGACCCGCCCCCCCCGGGCGCGGCAGCTTCGCCGGCCGTGTGGGCACCGCACCCGGACGGGGCGCTGCGCGAGGCCGGGCGTGAGGCGCCCGGGTGCCTTGGCCCGGCCCGAAGGGGGGACGCGCAGTGGGGCGTGTTCTGGGCGTAAAACGACTGAGCTTGCGAAGGAGAGCCCAGGACACGACCCACGGAGCGGACCCCAACGGTGCGCATGCGCGCACGGGCCGCCCGAAGGGGCGCACCCCACCGGGGTGGTGACCGGCCCGGGGGCGTCCACGGCACGTCCCCGCGCACGGGCGACCCCAAGGGGCGCACCCCGCCGGAACGGTGATCGGCCCGTGCGCGGGCCGCCCCAGAGCGGCGCGGCGGGTCCTAGTCCGGGGGCGGAGGGGTTTTCGGGGGGCGGCCGCGGCGGGGGAGGGGGCCTGGGGCGGGCGGCAGGCGGCCCGCGTCCGAGAGGGCCTTGCGCAGCAGGAACTCGATCTGGGAGTTCGCGCTGCGCAGCTCGTCCGCCGCCCAGCGCGCCAGCGCCTCGTACACCGCGGGGTCCAGGCGCAGCAGCACCTGCTTGCGCTGGCGGCGGTCCGGCGGCGGCGTCACTGGTACAGCGTGCCCGTGTTCAGCACCGGCTGCGCCGCGCGGTCGCCGCACAGCACCACCATCAGGTTGGAGACCATGGCAGCCTTCCGTTCCGGGTCGAGCTCCACGATGTCACGCTCCTCCAGCCGGTCCAGCGCCGCCTCGACCATGCCGACCGCGCCGTCCACGATCTGCCGCCGCGCCGCCACCACCGCGCCGGCCTGCTGGCGCTGCAGCATCGCGGAGGCGATCTCCGGCGCGTACGCGAGGTGCGTGAACCGCGACTCGATGATGCGGACGCCCGCCGCCTCCACGCGCGCGTGGAGCTCGGCGGCCAGCTTCTCGGTGATCTCCTCGGCGTTGCCGCGCAGCGACAGCCCGTCCTCGTCGTGTGCGTCGTACGGGTACTCGATCGCGATGTGCCGCACGGCCGCCTCCGTCTGCGTGGAGACGAACTCGAGGAAGTCGTCCACCTCGAACATGGCCTGCGCGGTGTCCTCGACCTTCCACACGACCACCGCGGCGAGCTCGATCGGGTTGCCGTACGCGTCGTTGACCTTCAGGACGGCCGTCTCGTGGTTCCGCACCCGCGTGGAGATCTTCGACCGCGAGGTGAGCGGGTTGACCCAGCGCAGCCCGTCGTCACGGATGGTGCCCCGGTACCGCCCGAAGAGCTGCACCACCCGCGCCTCGCCCGGCGCCACCATGTTCAGCCCGCACATCGCGAGGAACGCCGCGAACGCCACCAGTACGCCGGTCACGATCAGCGCCACCTTCCCGCCCGTCGAGCCGGTGGCCGCGCCCGCCACCACCAGGCAGACGCCGGCCGCGAGTCCGGCGAGGCCGAGGAGGAGGGCCAGTCCGCCGCCGATGCTGTGCGCGGCGAACTCCCGTACCCGTGGCTCGGGCATCTCGGGCAGGTCTTCCGTCAAGGCGTCGCGGTTGGTCGATGTGGTCATGGTCGTCCCCGTTTCGTCTGCCGGTGAGGTCCGTCGCCGGTCCGTCGCCGGTCTAGCAAAGTGATATCACTTTATCGCACATGGCAACCGTCCGCACTCCTGAAGAGTCGGTTCCAGTGAGACGGGTGCTCATTCTCACGTCCGGAAAAGACCGGATCCGTTGAGCTTTGTCGGTACCCGTGGTGTTAGTTTGCTGAGCTGATTCGCATATGAGCAGAGCGGAGCGACGGAGCGATGGGTCGAGCGGAAGCGCGACGGGCGCGGGAACGCGGGGCGCGCGGGGCGAAGACCGAAGGTGCGGGCATACGCCGCTTCTTCACCTGGAAGAAACTGCTGGGCACCTTCTTCGTGTGCTGCCTGCTCGCGATGGGCGCGTTCTACGTCGTCTACCTGCTCGTGCCGGTGCCCTCCGCCAACGCCCAGGCGACGATGCAGAGCAACGTCTACAAGTACAGCAACGGCAAGATCCTCGCCCGTACCGGTGAGATCAACCGCGAGATCGTCGGCCTGGACAAGATCCCGAACGACGTGGAGAAGGCGTTCGTCGCGGCCGAGAACAAGTCCTTCTACCAGGACTCCGGCGTCGACTTCATGGGCACCACCCGTGGACTGCTCAACACCCTCAGCGGCAAGGGCAAGCAGGGCGGCTCGACGATCACCCAGCAGTACGTCAAGAACTACTACCTGGACCAGGACCAGACGGTCACCCGGAAGCTCAAGGAGCTGGTGATCTCCCTCAAGGTCGACCAGCGCATGGACAAGGACGCCATCCTCGCCGGGTACATGAACACCAGCTACTACGGCCGCGGCGCGTACGGCATCCAGGCCGCCGCCCAGGCGTACTACGGCGTCGACGCCGAGAAGCTGACGGTCTCCCAGGGCGCCTACCTCGCCGCCCTCCTCCAGGCACCCAGCCAGTACGACTGGAACGCCGCCAGCCCCACCGGCCGCCGACTGGTGACGGAGCGCTGGAACTACGTACTGAACAACATGGTCGAGGAGGGCTGGCTGAGCCGGTCCAAGCGCGCCAAGCAGACGTTCCCGGTGCCGCAGGCGCCCAAGGCCGCGCCCGGCATGGAGGGCCAGACCGGTTACCTCGTCGCGGCCGCCAAGCAGGAGCTGATCAGCCAGGGCGTCAGCGAGGAGGACATCGACGCCGGCGGCTGGACCATCACCCTCAACATCGACCAGAAGCGGCAGAAGGAACTCGTCAAGGCGGTCGACAAGCAGCTGGAGGACCACCTCGACCGCAAGAACAACAAGGTCGACGCGACGGTCCAGGCCGGCGCCACCTCCGTCGACCCCAAGACCGGCAAGGTCGTCGCGCTGTACGGCGGCGTCGGCGCCACCGAGCACTGGATGTCCAACGCCACCCGCCGCGACTACCAGCCCGCCTCCACCTTCAAGCCCCTGGTCTTCGCCTCCGCCCTGGAGAACGGCGCCGAGACGCAGAACGGCGACGAGATCGGCCTCAACACGATCTACGACGGCACCAGCCGCCGCCCCGTCGAGGGCAGCGACACCCCCTTCGCCCCGCAGAACGAGGACGACCGCAGCTACGGCCCGGTCACCGTGCAGCAGGCGATGAACAAGTCCATCAACTCGGTCTTCGCCCAGATGATCGTGGACGCCGGTCCCGCCAAGGTGAAGAAGACGGCGCTCGCCCTCGGCATGAAGGACGACGAGAGCTTCGTCGAGCAGCCCGCGATGTCGCTGGGCACCATGGGTGCCTCGACGTGGGACATGGCCGGGGTGTACGCCACCCTCGACAACCACGGCAAGAAGGTCACGCCGGCGATCGTGAAGTCCGCCGAGCACAAGGACCGCGTCTTCGAGCGCACGGAGCCCCCGATCGGCGACCGGGTCATCAGCCGGGAGAGCGCCGACACCGTGACCGCCGCCCTCACCGGCGTCGTGAAGAACGGCTCCGGCTTCGAGGCCAACACCTCCGCGTACCAGGCGGCCGGCAAGACGGGCACCTCGGAGAACAACAAGTCGGCCTGGTTCGCGGGCTACACGCCCGAACTGGCCACGGTCGTCGCCCTCTTCGGCGAGGACGCCGACAAGGGCAAGCAGGTCACCCTCACCGGCACCGCCAACTCCGGCCGCGCCAACGGCGGCGGCTTCCCCGCCCGCATCTGGGCCGACTACACGCTGGGCGCCCTCGGCGGCGGCTCGGACGCCCGGTTCGACCTGGACCTCGCCGAGACGGCCCCGCCCGCGCCGACCGAGACGGCGTCGCCCACCGAGGAGCCGACCGAGACCGAGTCGCCCACCGAGGAGCCGACCGAGACCGAGTCGCCCACCGAGGAGCCGACCCCGACGCGTACGCCCTCCACGCCCACCCGTACGCCGACGATCCCGACCCCGACGGAAACCCCGACCGACGACCCGACCGAGGGCGAGACCGGTGGCACCACCGGCGGCGGTGACGGCGGCGACCCGACCGGCGACCCGGGCGACGGCGGATCCGGCGGTTCCGGTGGCTCCGGCGGTTCCGGCGACCTGAAGCCCCCCAAGCCGTGACCTGAGAGAACGACACATGACGGTGGCCGGGCCCCTTCCGCAGGGGCCCGGCCACCGTCATGTCTTCGCCGAGGCGTCTCAGATACGCGTCGGCAGCTCGAACCAGACCACCTTGCCGGTCGACAGCCGCGTCGCACCCCACCGCCGGGCCAGCCGGTTCACCAGGAACAGGCCACGCCCGCCCTCGTCGGTGTCCCGGGCCCGCCGCTGGCGCGGCAGCTGCGGTGAGTCGTCACCGACCTCGCAGCGCAGTACGTCCGTACGCAGCAACCGCAGCGTCACCGGCCGCTCCGCGTACCGCACGGCGTTGGTGACCACCTCGCTGACCAGCAGCTCGACGCTGTCCGACAGCTCCTCCAGGTCCCAGCGCGCCAGTGCCCGCCGGGCCAGCCGCCGCGCCCGGCCCGGAGCCTGCTCCTCCGGCTCCAGGAACCAGTAGGCGACATCGCTCGGCGCGATCCCGTCGAAGCGGGCGGCGAGCAGCGCGATGTCGTCGTCCCGGTCGCCCGGGCCGAGCATGTCCAGCACGTCGTCGCACAGCGCCTCCAGCGGCGGCGAGTGGTCCGGCCCGGTCAACTGGGCGGTCGCGGCGAGCCGCTCACGCAGTTGCTCTATCCCCGTCCACACGTCGCGCAGCCGCGACTCGACGAGCCCGTCGGTGTACAGGAGCAGGGTCGCCCCGGCGGGGGCGTCCAGCTCGACGGCCTCGAAGTCCACGCCGCCCACGCCGATGGGCGCGCCCGGCGGGACGCGCAGCACCTCCGCCCGGCCGCCGAGGTGGAGCAGTATCGGCGGCGGATGGCCCGCGTTGGCGATGGTGATGCGGTGCGCGACCGGGTCGTACACCGCGTACAGGCAGGTCGCCATGCGGTTCTCGCCGAGCCGCTGGGCCTGCTCGTCGAGGTGGTGCAGCACCTCCTGCGGCGGCAGGTCCAGCCCGGCGAGGGTCTGCGCGGTGGTCCGCAGCTGGCCCATGATCGCGGCGGACGTCATGGAGTGGCCCATCACGTCGCCCACGACCAGGGCGACCCGGCTTCCGGGCAGCGGGATCGCGTCGTACCAGTCGCCGCCGACCCGGGCCGTCTCGGCCGCCGGAAGGTAGCGGGAGGCCAGCTTCACGCCGGTCGGCTGCGGCAGGTTCTCGGGCAGCATGGTGCGCTGCAACTCGTCGGCGATGTACGCCTCGCGCCCGTACAGCACCGCCTTGTCGATGCCGAGCGCCGTGTGCGTCGCCAGCTGGGCCGCCACCAGCAGGTCGTTCGGCTCGAACGGCGGCCGGTCGGGGCGGCGCAGGAACACGGCCGCGCCGATGACCCGGCGCCGGCCGCGCAGCGGCGCCAGGATCGCCCGGTGCCCGGACGGTACGGAGCGCCCGTCGCCGAGCAGTTCGGGCAGGGCGGCGCGGGCGGCCGCCGAGTCGCCGAAGACCGGGCGTACGCCACGGAGGACTTCGGCGAGGGCGCCGCCGGTCTGGACCTCGCACAGCTCGGCCGCCGGTCCGAGGTCGAGGTCGGTGTCCGGGTCGGCCGCGGAGAGGCCCAGGTCGGTGTCGTCCTCCGTTAAACGCAGTCTGTCGGTACGGCGGAGGCGGAGGACGAACGGGTCGACGGGCCGGTCGTCGCCGACGGGGAGCGGGTCGCGGAGGTAGACGAGGATCGCGTCGGAGAACGTGGGCACGGTGGCCCGGCACAGGCCGAGCACGATCTCGTCGAGGTCGATGCCCCGGGCGATCCGTCGCGTGGCGGCGCCCACGAACCGCAGCCGGTCGCCCTCGCGCCGCGCGGCCGCCACCGGCTCCTGGCCGCCGCCGCCCGGAGCGGTCCCGCCCTGGACGGGCAGCCCGTCCAGCGGCCCGGCCACCCCGGCGGGGGAGCCACCCGGCCCGGTCCCGGCCCCGGTCCCGGCGCCCGACAAGGCGGCTCCACCGGCCTGCCCGTCAAGGCCGCTCCCGTGCCCGGAACCGCCGGCCCCACGCCCCGACGGCCCGTTCCCGGCCCTGCCTGCCCTGTGGCCGGACGCCCCGGTCCCACCGGTCCCGTTGTCGGACGGTCCGGCGCTGTGACCCGACGCCCCGGTGCCACCGGCCCCGTGGCCCGACGGCCCGTTCGCGGGTGCGCCATGGCCGGCCGGCCCGCCCATGTGCCCCGACGGTCCGGCACCGTGGCCGGACAGCCCCGCGCCGCGGCCCGGCGCCCCGCGTCCCGGGCCGCCCGGTGCGGCCGGTGCGGCGGCTGTCGGGGACGACGGGGCCGGGGCGGCACCCGCGCGGGGCGCGGGCGCGGGCGGCGCGGCGGGGGACGGGGGCGTCTCCTGCCGCGGCCGGGTGCGTTCCTGCGGCCGGGCAGCCAGGGGCTGTCGGCCTTCGTGGGAGGTGGGATGCTCCGTCACGCGTGGGATTCCGTCCGTCCGGGCCGGTAGTGCGATGCGATCGCTCTGTCAGGCGCTATACCCGCTCTGAGGGCGGCGTCGACAAGGGGTGACGGATACGGGCACGGATCAGGCACGGCTCCACCCCCTCATGGATGACTTACGGTCAGTTCCTGGTCTCTACTCAGTCGTTACTGCTCCGCCAACGTGCGGAGGACGATCCTACGTTTGCACCCCAGGGGCACATCAAGGGTCTCATGGAGCCGTGTGCGCCGGGGTGTGATCCCAGTCCGCGGGCAATTCCGGAACCGCCCAGTCCGGGTCCGGCCGCCAGTGCTCCCAGCCGTCCGCGAACGGCGCGCCCCACGCGCGGATCACCTCGACCGCCGCCCGCCCGGCCTCCCGTACCCGACGGGCCTGTGCCGGGCCCATCAGGCCGCTGCGCTGCGCCTGGGCGAACTCGTCCTCGTCGCGCCACAGCCAGCTGCGATCGGGGTACACCGAGATGTCCAGGAAGTGGTCCTCGGAGTCCACGCCGTCCGCCCATCGGGTGCGCGGCTCCTCCAGGTTGACGTACCAGCTGCGGAACCGCCAGCCGCGCTCCCAGAACAGCCACACCGACCACGGCTCGTCCGGCCGGGCCAGCTTCAGCACGCCCGCACCCTCCCACCGGGTGCGCACGGTGGTGCGCGGCGCGGTGTACCGGGTGGCGAGCGGCTCCTCGTGGACGGGGCTGCCGTCGGCGAGCACCGGCTTGACGCACTCGGTGCCCGGCGCCATCCACACGGCGAGCAGATCGTCGGTGTCCTGGACGACGGTCACGGGCCGGCAGATGTGGATGTGACCGCCGCCGTTGTCGCGGTAGCGCCACAGGATCCGGGCGCCCGGCGCCCAGCGCGCGCCGCCGGAGCGCGCTTCTCTCCCTGTCGTCGTCTCGGCTGTCATGCGCAGATCTTAGAGGTGCGCCTTTGGCCGCGCCGCGACGCGGATCACGGGCGGCAGGGCCGACGGCGTACGAAGCACCAGGTCAGGGGCGGGTCATCCGGAGTACGTCGAGGGCCTCGTCCAGCTGTTGGAGCGTCAGGTCGCCTCGCTCCACGTACCCCGATGCGATGACGACCTCGCGGATGGTCTTGCGTTCGGCGAGGGACTTCTTGGCGACCTTCGCCGCCTCCTCGTAGCCGATGTACTTGTTGAGCGGCGTCACGACGGACGGGGACGACTCGGCGTACTCGCGCGCCCGCTCCACGTTCGCGGTGATGCCGTCGACCGTACGGTCCGCGAGCAGGCGCGCGGCGTTCGCGAGCAGCCGGATGGACTCCAGCACGTTCTTGGCGATGACGGGGAGCATGACGTTCAGCTCGAAGTTCCCGGCGGCGCCGGCCGCCGCGACCGTGGCGTCGTTCCCGGTCACCTGGGCGGTGACCATCAGGACGGCCTCGGGGATCACCGGGTTGACCTTGCCGGGCATGATCGACGAGCCGGGCTGGAGGTCGGGGAGGTTGATCTCGGCCAGGCCCGTGCGGGGCCCGGACGCCATCCAGCGCAGGTCGTTGGCGATCTTGGTGAGGGAGACCGCGATCGTACGGAGCTGTCCGGACGTCTCGACGAGCCCGTCGCGCGCGCCCTGCGCCTCGAAGTGGTCGCGGGCCTCGGTCAGCGGCAGTCCGGTGGCGCGGGCGACCTCGGCGATGACGGCGGCGGAGAAGCCGGGCGGGGTGTTGATGCCGGTGCCGACCGCCGTACCGCCGAGCGGCAGTTCGGCGAGGCGCGGCAGTGAGGCGTGCAGCCGTTCGACCCCGTACCGGATCTGTGCGGCGTAGCCGCCGAACTCCTGGCCGAGCGTGACCGGGGTCGCGTCCATCAGGTGCGTACGGCCGGACTTGACGACGTCCGCGAATTCGGCTGATTTCCGCCCCAGGGCGGTGGCCAGGTGTTCGAGGGCCGGGACGAGGTCGTGGGTGACGGCGGCGGTGGCGGCGATGTGGATGGAGGAGGGGAAGACGTCGTTGGACGACTGGGACGCGTTGACGTGGTCGTTGGGATGGACGTCTCGGCCGAGGCGCTCGCCGGCCAGCGTGGCGAGGACCTCGTTGGTGTTCATGTTGGACGACGTGCCGGAGCCGGTCTGGAAGACGTCGACGGGGAAGTGCTCGTCCCAGCGGCCGTCGGCGACCTCGGCGGCGGCCTCCTGAATGGCGCCGGCGATGTCCTTGTCGAGGACGCCGAGCTCCGCGTTGACCTTCGCGGCGGCGGCCTTGATCCGGGCCAGCGCCTCGATGTGGGCGCGCTCCAGGCGCTGTCCGGAGATGGGGAAGTTCTCCACCGCCCGCTGGGTCTGGGCCCGCCATTTGGCGTGGGCGGGGACGCGCACCTCTCCCATGGAGTCGTGCTCGATCCGGTAGTCGTCACTCATCTCGTCAACCTCCTGCAAAAGTTGAGCACTTGTCTTGTTCTGCGTATTCCCAGGCCCCGTACCGGCCAGTAAAAACCGTGGGTAACCCCACTTCCAGGAGGCGCAATGACGCGCACCGGTACCAGAGCCGGGTTCGGACTCCGATGTACGGTCGCGGCCGCAGCCGCGCTCGCCACCGTGCTCGGCGGGACGACCGCCGCCACCGCCGCCGACACCCCGCGTGCCGGCACCGCATCCGTACCACTCCCGCCCGAGCTGGAGGCCATCCGCGCCGCCGAGGCCACCAAGCTGTACGGTTCTCCCGCCGAACGGCCGCTCGCCGAGCGCAAGACCGGCCTGATCTCGCTGGGCGACAGCGAGATCTCGGGCGAGGGCGTCGGCACGTACGAGCCCCCGACCAACGGCCCCGACAACTGGTGCCACCGCTCGCCCGAGGCCGCCATCCACCGCACCGGCATCCCCGCCGACGTCACCTTCAACGTCTCCTGCTCCGGCGCGGCCACGCCGAACATCCGCATCGGGGGCAGCAAGCAGTACGCCGACGAACTCGTCCAGAGCGACAATCTCGCCATCAAGGCCCGCAACACCCGCGTCAAGATGGTGCTGCTGGTGGCCGGCGCCAACGACGACCTGCAGTTCGGCCCTGTGATGACCGACTGCGTCACCCGCTACCTCACCCTCCAGGGCCCGTGCGAGCCCAAGTACGCGCCCGGCTGGCAGGCCCGCGTCGACGCCCTGGTGCCCAAGGTCGAGCAGACCGTCCGCGACCTGCGCACCGTGATGCGCGACGCCGGGTACGCCGACGGCGACTACAAGCTCGTCGTCATGGGCTACCCGAGCCCCATCGGCCCCGACTTCCACGACAACCCCAACTTCCCCGGCAAGCTCGCCTGCGGCGGCCTCGGGTACGACTCCGACACCGTCTGGGGCCGCAACACCGCCGTACCCGCCTTCGAACGCGGCATGCGGCGCGCGGCGGCGAACACCGGGGCCGTGTACCTCGACAACTCCCGGCTCTTCCACGGGCACGAGGTCTGCATGGAGGACACCTGGGCGCGCGGCCTGTACATCGACCTGTCCAAGCCCGGCCTGCCGGACGAGAACTCCGTACGCCAGTCCTTCCACCCCAACTCGGCGGGCCACGCGGCCTTCGCCTCCTGCCTGACCCAGCTGTACAACGCGGGCGCGCGGGAGGCCAGTTGCGCCGACCCCGCGTCGACGGGCAGGCCGGTGCTGCTGCCGGGGGCGTGGGACGACATGTTCAAGCCACTGCGGGGCGAGGCCGCCGGCACCTGCGTGGACGTCACCGGGTCCGTCACCCGCAACGGCACGGCGGTCGGCGGCTGGGACTGCCACAAGGGGCGGAACCAGGACTGGTGGTACGACCCGGCGCGCGGGTCCCTCCACACGGCGCTGACCCACGACCGGTGCCTGGACGTGCCGGGCGCCGCCTACCAGGCGGGCAAGGCCCTGGTCCTGTGGAACTGCTCGGGCGCGGCCAACCAGAAATTCGTCCGCCAGGGCGCGACGCTGCGCCCGGCGGCGGCGACGTCCCTGTGCGTCACCCTCGCGGCGGCCAAGGACCCGCTGCGGCTCCAGACGTGCGACGGGTCGGCGAAGCAGCGGTTCGCGTAGGCCCGGGTACGCGGACGGGCCCGGCCACCATGACGGTGACCGGGCCCGTCCGCACCTTCGGATGTTCAGGAACGCACCGGGATCGACGTGAACGTCGGGGCCGGGGACGGGTTCTGGAAGAAGTCGTTGCCCTTGTCGTCGACGACGACGAACGCCGGGAAGTCCTCGACCTCGATCTTCCAGACCGCCTCCATGCCGAGCTCCTCGTACTCGACGACCTCGACCTTCTTGATGCAGTCCTGCGCGAGGCGGGCCGCCGGGCCGCCGATCGAGCCCAGGTAGAAGCCGCCGTGCGCGTTGCACGCGTCCGTGACCTGCTTCGAGCGGTTGCCCTTGGCCAGCATGACCTTGGAGCCGCCCGCCGCCTGGAACTGCTCCACGTAGGAGTCCATGCGCCCGGCCGTCGTCGGGCCGAAGGAGCCGGAGGCGTACCCCTCGGGCGTCTTCGCCGGACCGGCGTAGTACACCGGGTGGTCCTTCAGGTACTGCGGCATCTCCTCGCCCGCGTCCAGCCGCTCCTTGATCTTGGCGTGCGCGATGTCACGTGCCACGACGAGGGGGCCGGTCAGCGACAGCCGGGTCTTGACCGGGTACTTGGTCAGCTCGGCGAGGATGTCGTCCATCGGCTGGTTGAGGTCGATCTTGACGACGTCGCCCTCGTCCGCCAGGTGCTCGTCCGTCGTATCGGGGAGGAAGCGCGCCGGGTCGGTCTCCAGCTGCTCCAGGAAGACGCCCTCGGCGGTGATCTTCGCGACGGCCTGGCGGTCGGCCGAGCAGGACACGGCGATGGCGACCGGGCAGGACGCGCCGTGCCGGGGGAGGCGGACGACGCGTACGTCGTGGCAGAAGTACTTGCCGCCGAACTGCGCGCCGATGCCGATCTTCTGCGTCAGCTCGAAGACCTTCTCCTCCAGCTCCTTGTCCCGGAAGCCGTGGCCCAGGACCGAGCCCTCCTCCGGCAGCTCGTCGAGGTAGTGCGCGGAGGCGTACTTCGCGGTCTTCAGCGCGTACTCGGCGGACGTGCCGCCGACGACGATCGCGAGGTGGTACGGCGGGCACGCGGCCGTCCCCAGCGAGCGGATCTTCTCCTCCAGGAACGTCATCATGGAGGCCTCGTTGAGGACCGCCTTGGTCTCCTGGTAGAGGAACGACTTGTTGGCCGAGCCGCCGCCCTTCGCCATGAACAGGAACTTGTACGCGCCGCCGTCGGTCGCGTACAGCTCGATCTGGGCGGGGAGGTTGGAGCCGGTGTTCTTCTCCTCCCACATGGTGAGCGGAGCCATCTGCGAGTAGCGCAGGTTGAGGTTCTTGTACGCGTCGTAGATGCCGCGCGACAGGGCCTTCTCGTCCTCACCTTCGGTGAGGACGTTCTGCCCGCGCTTGCCCATGACGATCGCCGTACCGGTGTCCTGGCACATGGGCAGGACGCCGGCGGCCGCGATGTTGGCGTTCTTGAGGAGGTCGAGCGCGACGAACTTGTCGTTGCTCGACGCCTCCGGGTCGTCGATGATCTTGCGCAGCTGCGCGAGGTGCGCGGGGCGGAGGTAGTGCTGGATGTCGTGGATCGCCTCTTCGGCGAGCTTGCGCAGCGCCTCGGGCTCGACCTTGAGGAACGTACGGCCGTCGGCCTCGAAGGTGGAGACACCCTCGGCGGTCACCAGGCGGTAGGGCGTGGTGTCCTCTCCCAGCGGGAGCAGATCGGAGTACGCAAACTCTGGCATTACGGCCATTCCTCACTCGGCAGACAGCAGCGCGGCCTCCATTGGCAGCGCGTCCACAAGCGTAGAGCGCCCGGAGCGGCCCGAGCCTGTGAGGTAAGGCTCAGTTCCCGGGCGCTTCCGGGCGCCCGCCTCTAGTCGCGATGTATCGCGTGTCGCTAGGCTGTGCTCGTGGACCTCGAAAAGCAGCCCCAGAAGCCGGCCGCGCCCGCCGAGCCCGCCATCCGGGCCTCGGACGCCGACCGTGACCGGATCGCGGACATCCTCCGGGACGCCCTGGCCGAGGGCCGGATTGACGCGGAGGAGCACGGGGAGCGCATCGACGCCGTCTACCGCGCCAAGACGGTCGGTGAGCTGGAACCCCTCGTACAGGACCTGCCCGCCGCGCGCGGCCCGCGCCAGGAACCGTCGCCGAGGCAGGCGTACGCGTACGGTCCCGAGGATCCCGCCGGCATGGCCCCGGCCGACAAGCTGATCGCCGTCTTCTCCAGCACCACGCGCAAGGGCCGCTGGCGCGTCGGACGGCGGACCAACGCGTTCTCCCTCTTCGGCAGCGTCGAGATCGACCTCACCGAGGCGATCTTCACGCAGCGCCTGACCACGATCAACGCCGCCTCGGTGTTCGGCAACGTCGAGGTCCGCGTCCCCGAGAACATCACGCTGCGGGGCGGCGGCACCGGAGTGTTCGGCAACTTCGAGGTGGACACCCTGGAGGCGACCGACCCCGAGGCGCCGGTCGTCGTCATCAACGGATACGCGGTCTTCGGCAACGTCGAGGCGCGGCCGAAGCGCGGCAGGTTCATCGCCGACCTCCATGCCAAAGTCCGTAAGCACATGGGGCATTGATGAGCCACGGCCGGTTTCGGCCGACCGGAATCCCACACGCCGGAACGGACTGCCACGCAGTGCATAGGCGCGCGCACAGCGGGTAGGGCTTGCTGCATCGTCTCTCGCTCGCGAAGCCGTCGTCAGGAGTAGACCGTGCTGCAACTGCCGCATCAGCCCCTCCAGGTCGCCGCCGCCGTCCCTTCCCAGCGCCTTCCGGCGAGGGATGACCAGGCCGGTCCGTGGCACACGGAGGCGGTGTGCCGCCGGGACGAAGCAGGCTTGTTCTTCGCCCCGTCCAAGGAGCCCACGGCCGCCCGGCTGGCGCGCGAGGAGGCCGCCAAGCGGGTCTGCGCCCGCTGCCCGGTCATGGTCGAGTGCCGCGAGCACGCGCTGCTCCAGCCCGAACCGTACGGCGTGTGGGGCGGCCTGACGGCGGCCGAGCGGCGCGTCGTACTGGCCCGGCGCAGGCGGCGCGAGGTGGAACTGAAAAAGGCCGCCTCGACGGGCCCCCAGATCGCCGCCGCGGGCTGACCTCCCCGCCCCACCCTCCGGGACGGCACCCGCCACCCGTCACGGCCACGGCCCGTGTACGTGCGTCACCGGCCGCCGGTACGGCGCGCGGCGCCGGCGGGGCGCGATGCCTGTGCCCGTGCCCGGCCGGTGGCCGGATCCGCCACGGCCGGGCTCCGGGCAGGACGCCGACGGTCGGCTCGGGCATACGAGAGGGGCGCTCCCACCGCACATGGGGGCGCCCCTCTTCGTGTCCGTACCGCCGCGCTCGCTACTTCGCGCGGTCGAAGTCGATCTGGCTGTACGCGCGCAGCTTGGACAGCCGGTGCGTCGAGTCGATCTGCCGGATCGTGCCCGACTTCGAGCGCATGACCAACGACGAGGTCGTCGCCGTCTCCGCGCGGTAGCGCACGCCGCGCAGCAGCTCGCCGTCCGTGATGCCGGTCGCGACGAAGAACACGTTGTCGCCGCTGACCAGGTCGTTCGTGGACAGGACCCGGTCCAGGTCGTGACCCGCGTCGAGCGCCCGCTGCCGCTCCTCGTCGTCCTTGGGCCACAGCTTGCCCTGGATCACACCGCCCAGGCACTTGATGGCGCAGGCGCTGATGATGCCCTCGGGCGTACCGCCGATGCCCATGAGCAGGTCCACGCCCGTGCCCTCGCGCACCGCCATGATCGAACCGGCCACGTCGCCGTCCGAGATGAACTTGATGCGCGCGCCCGTCTCGCGGATCTCCTTGACGATGCCCTCGTGGCGCGGGCGGTCCAGGATGACGACGGTGACGTCCTCGGGCGAGGAGTGCTTCGCCTTGGCGACGCGGCGGATGTTCACGGACACCGGGGCGTTGATGTCGACGTAGTCCGCGGCCTCCGGGCCGGTGACGAGCTTGTCCATGTAGAACACCGCCGACGGGTCGAACATGGAGCCGCGGTCGGCGGCCGCCAGCACGGCGATCGCGTTCGGCATGCCCTTCGCGGTGAGCGTGGTGCCGTCGATCGGGTCCACGGCGATGTCGCACTCGGCGCCGGTGCCGTCACCGACCCGCTCGCCGTTGAACAGCATCGGGGCCTCGTCCTTCTCGCCCTCGCCGATGACGACCACGCCGTTCATCGACACGGTGGAGACGAGGGTCCGCATGGCCCGTACCGCCGCGCCGTCGGCGCCGTTCTTGTCGCCACGGCCGACCCAGCGGCCGGCGGCCATGGCGGCGGCCTCGGTGACCCGGACCAGCTCCAGGGCCAGGTTGCGGTCGGGGGCCTCGGGTGAGACCTCGAGCTCGGACGGCAGATGATTGTCGGTCATCGGAACGCACCTTTCTGTACGGCGACGGCCGCAAGTGAAGAGGGTGCTGCGACTCTATCGGTAGGTCGACATATTGAGCAGAGGGGCCCACGTATGAGCAGGCCACGCTGATGCGACCATAGGGGGCGTGGCAGGTATGCGTGGCAAGCAGACAGTGCGCGGGATGTTCCAGTCGATGGCGGTCATCTGCGCGGCGGCGGGCGTGATCTATCTCTTCGTCCCGCACGACGACAAGGCGGACCCGATCAAGCCGGTCGACTACCGGGTCGAGCTGGTGACGGCACAGCGTGCCGCGCCGTACCCGGTTATGGCGCCCGAGGGCCTGGCGGAGGGCTGGACGCCGACCTCGGTGGACTACGACCGCCAGGAGGGCGACGCCTGGCATCTCGGGTTCCTGACCCCGGACCGGCAGTACGTGGCGGTGGAGCAGTCGACGGCGGTGCCGGAGAAGTACGTCCCCAAGGTCACCCACCAGGCGTCGGACACGGGCCGGACGCGGCAGCTGGCGGGGAAGACCTGGCAGCGCTGGGAGGGGCCGAAGTACGACGCGCTGGTGCTGCACGAGAAGGGCGTCACGACGGTCGTGACCGGTACGGCGACGCAGGAGCAGCTCGCGCAGATGGTGACGGCGCTCCGGCCGGCCAAGCAGGCCTGACGCGCCCGTCCGGCGGGAACGGCGGCGGCCCCGGGCACCAGGGGGATGGTGCCCGGGGCCGCCGGTCGTTGCCGCGCGGGTCAGACGGTGGTGACGACCTCGTCGTACGCCGGCCGCGGGCTGCGCTGGTACGACGCGTCCTCGCCCGGCTTGCCGATGTTGACGATCATCAGCGGGGTGTGGTCGTCGTCGAGGAACTCCTTCTGTACGCCCGCGAAGTCGAAGCCCGTCATGGGGCCGGCGGCGAGGCCGGCGGCGCGGACGCCCACGATGAAGTACGCGGCCTGGAGCGCGGCGTTCAGGGCGGCGGCCTGCTCGCGGACCGGGCGCTCGGCGAAGAACACGTCCTTGGCCTGCGGGAAGTGCGGGAACAGCTTCGGCAGGTCCTCGTGGAACTCGTTGTCGGCGGCCAGGATCGCGACCAGCGGAGCCGACGCGGTCTTGGCCTGGTTGCCCTCCGCCATGTGCGGGATCAGCCGCTCACGGGCCTCCGCGGAGCGGACCAGGACGATGCGCAGCGGCGACTGGTTGAAGGCGGTCGGCCCGTACTTGACCAGGTCGTGGATCGCCTGGACCTGCTCCTCGGTGACCGGCTCGTCGGTGAAGGTGTTCGCGGTGCGGGCCTCACGGAAGAGGAGGTCCTGGGCGGCGGGGTCAAGAACGAGGGACATGCTGCGTGCCTTTCGAGCGCAAAGGATCAAGCGATGTGTTCCACCGTACGCCCGAGATAGGTTAACTTTCAACTAAAGCGGGCGCGTGCAGCCCGTGAGCCCCCTCACACACTGGTTCCGGAGGCTTACTCCTCCTGGCCCGCCGGGGCCTCCTGCTCGGCCAGCGCCGCGTCCAGGCGGGCGCGGGCGCCCTCCAGCCAGCGGCGGCACACCTTGGCCAGCTCCTCGCCCCGCTCCCACAGGGCCAGCGACTCCTCGAGCGTCGTACCGCCCGCCTCCAGCCGGCGCACGACCTCGATCAACTCGTCGCGCGCCTGCTCGTACCCGATCGCCGTTTCCGTCGTGTTGGCTGCCATGCGCACCACCCTACGGGCGGGGTACGACAACGCCGGCGGCCACGCGCACAGGGAAGTCGCCCTCCGCGACCCGGGCCCGCAGCTCCTCGTCCGGTGCGACCTCCGCCGGCGACCGGACCACGGAACCGTCCGCCCGCTGGAGCACCGCGTACCCCCGCTCCAGCGTCGCCGCCGGCGAGAGTGCCACCACGCGCGCGTGGGTGTGCGTCAGCTCGGAGTCCGCCCGGTCCAGCAGATGGCCCAGGACCCGGCGGCTGCGCGCCAGCAGGGCGTCCACCTCCGCCTCCCGCTCCTCGACCATCCGCCGGGGGTGCTCCATCACCGGCCGGGCCAGCGCGTGGGCCAGGCCCCGCTCCTCGCGGTCGATCAGGCCCTGCACGGTGCGCAGCGCACGGTCGCGCAGCGCCTGCACCCGCTCCAGCTCCTCGCCCACGTCCGGGACGACCTTCTTGGCGGCGTCCGTCGGCGTGGACGCGCGCAGGTCCGCCACCAGGTCCAGCAACGGCGAGTCCGGTTCGTGCCCGATCGCGGACACCACCGGCGTACGGCACTCGGCGACCGCCCGGACGAGCTGCTCGTCCGAGAACGGCAGCAGGTCCTCCACACTGCCGCCGCCCCGGGCGACGATGATCACGTCCACGTCCGGCAGCTCGTCCAGCTCCTTGACCGCCTGGACCACCTGAGGCACGGCATGGACGCCCTGCACCGCCACGTTCC
This sequence comes from Streptomyces sp. CB03238, assembly GCF_002099185.1. Classification (NCBI taxonomy): domain Bacteria; kingdom Bacillati; phylum Actinomycetota; class Actinomycetes; order Kitasatosporales; family Streptomycetaceae; genus Streptomyces; species Streptomyces sp. CB03238. Next base: position 154,891 of record NZ_NBCN01000002.1, read on the forward strand.
GCACCTCGAAGCGGACCGCCGGCCACCTGCGCCGCGCGTTCTCCAGGACGTCCCGCTCGGCGGCCGACGCGCGGCCGCAGACCAGCCCGATCAGCTGCGGCAGGAACGGCAGCGGCTTCTTGCGGTCGAGCGCGAACAGCCCCTCCGCGCCCAGGGACCGCTTCAGCATCTCCAGCCGGGCCAACAGCTCCCCGATCCCGACCGGCTTCATCTCCGCCGCCCGCAGCGACAGCTGCCCGCGCGGGGCGTACCACTCGGGCTTGGCGTGCACCACGACCCGGGCGCCCTCGGAGACGACGTCCGCGACCGCGTCGAACACCTGCCGGTAGCAGGTGACGCTCACGGAGATGTCGTACGACGGATCGCGCAGCGTCATGAACACCACGCCGGCACCGGGCCGCCGCGACAGCTGGGTGATCTGTCCCTCCACCCAGACGGCACCGAGCCGGTCGATCCAGCCCCCGATGAGCCGCGACACCTCACCGACGGGCAGGGGCGCTTCGGCAGACGTATTGAGACCCATGGACGCGAGCGTACGCGCCCGCACCGACAACGCCGCCGCCCCGGAACCCACGGGCGGCGTACGTCCGCGATACGAACGGCCGTTGACAGCGACTGCCGCGGTCCATGAAGCTCTGGCCCCATGCAGGCTTCCCGTGACCGCGCGGTCACTCTGGTGGAGCGCCGCCACGTCGACCTCGTCCGTGTCGCGAGCGCGATCTGTCCCTGCGCCTGCCCGCGCGCCTGACGGCGCCTTCGTCCCGGCCACCGGTACGGCCGGCCGCAACCCCTCGCGCGCTTCCGGCCGTGGGCTGAGCACCGGTCACTGACGGCCGGGCCTCGGCCGCCGGTCCGCGCCCTGGGGGCCGCTCGGCCCGGTGCCGTCCCGCTTTCCCGTCGTTCGTCCCGTCCCCCGGGCAGCCGCCCGCCGCGGCGCCGAGCCCGCCGCCGGCCATGCGGACAACCGCTTCACCGGTCCACCGGTCCACCGGTCCACCGGTCCACCGGTCCACCGGTCCACCGGTCCGTCGCGGCGCCGCCCCGTCGGCCCGTCGGTCCCGGCCGTCGGTCCGCGCTGTCCAGGGGCCATCGTGCGCCCACCTCTGGAGAATCCGTGACGCCCTCGTACGACCGCTCCTCCGCCCCGCAGCCCCGCGCCGGCCTTTCCCGCCGTACCTTCGGCACTGTGACGGCGGCCGTCGCCGCCACCGTCGCCGCCCCGGCCGTCGCCGCGCCCGCAGCCGGTGCCGCAGCCGGTGCCGCCCAAGCTGCCGAACCCCGCGAACGGCCGTTCCGCGCCGCCCGGGGACGGCACTCCCGGCGGCCCAACATCCTGTTCATCCTCGGCGACGACCTCGGCTGGGCCGACCTCTCCTCGTACGGGTCGCCGCACATCCGGACGCCCCACCTGGACCGGCTGGCGCGGCAGGGGGTGCGCTTCACCCAGGCGTACTCCGGGTCGGCCACCTGCTCGCCGACCCGCTTCAGCCTCTACACCGGCCGCTATCCGGGCCGCACCGAGGGAGGCCTCGCGGAGCCCATCGCCAACAAGTCGGTGGGCCTGGAGCCGACGCACCCCACCCTCGCCTCACTCCTGCGGGACGCCGGTTACCGCACCGCCCTGATCGGCAAGTGGCACTGCGGCCACCTGCCCGACTACAGCCCGGTCCGCTCCGGCTGGGACGAGTTCTTCGGGAACTTCGGCGGCGCCCTGGAGTACTACTCCAAGCTGGGCCTCGGCGGCGAGTACGACCTCTACGAGGGCGACGCCGAGTACAAGGACCTCCGCTACTACACCCGCATTCTCACGGAGAGGGCCGCCGAGTACGTACAGCGCGACCACGACCGTCCCTGGCTGCTCAACCTCAACTTCACCACCCCCCACTGGCCCTGGATCGCCGACGGCGACACCGAGCGGAGCGCGGAGATCGTCCGCCGGATCAAGGCCGGCGAGCCGGGAGCCCTGTGGCACCAGGACGGCGGCTCGGTCGAGAAGTACACGCAGATGGTGGAGGACCTCGACCGCTCCATAGGGCGGGTCCTCGACGCACTCAGAGGATCGGGACAGGAGAAGGACACCCTCGTCGTCTTCGCCAGCGACAACGGCGGCGAACGCTTCTCCTACAACTGGCCCCTGACGGGCAACAAGGGCTCCCTCCAGGAGGGCGGTATCCGCGTCCCCACCGTCGTGCGCTGGCCGGCCCGCCTGGACGCGCACCAGGTGAGCGACGAACCCGTGTTCTCGCCGGACTGGACGGCCACCCTGCTGGACGTCGCGGGGGCCCGCCCCCACCCCGCCCACCCCCTCGACGGCACCAGCCTCGCCGGCCACCTGCTGCGCGGCGAGGAACTGCCGGAGCGGCCGCTGTTCTGGCGGGTACGCGGGGAGCGGGCGCTGCGGCGGGGTGAGTGGAAGTACTACCGGGGCAAGGACGGCCGTGACCGCCTGTTCCACCTCGCGTCCGACCAGCGGGAGCAGGCGGACAGGGCGTCGGCCGAACCGGCCCTGCTCGGCGAGCTGCGGGCCCGGTGGGAACGGATCGACGCGGGACTGCTCCCGTACCCCGCCGTACGCTGAGCCACTGGCCCCCTCCCCCTCGAGGGGGAGGGGGCCGTCACGGACCTACGGGCCCCGCCGGCCCCGTTGCACCGCCGGCACCACCAGGCCCACCGCCAGCCACAGGGAGCCCACCACCAGGGCCGAGGTGGCCGCCTCGACGATGACGGCGACCAGGATCACCGCGCCGGCCACCGGCAGCACCACGTGCTTGAGCCAGTGCGGCGGCGCCCCCGTCCCCGCCCTCCGTACCGCGAACCACCCCACCACGCTCGCGTGCAGCAGCACGAACGCCGTCAGCGCCCCGATGTTCACCACCGACACCAGGTGGTCCATCCCGTCGTCGCGCCGTGCCGCCCACACCGCCGCCACCATGGTCACCGTGGCGGCCAGCAGCAGCGCCACGCGCGGCACGCCGGAATCCGTACGCGCCAGCACCCGCGGCAGCCGCCGGTCGCGGGCCATAGCGAACAGCAGCCGCCCCGCCGCCGCCTGGCCCGCCAGCGCCGCGAACGCCGCGCCGATCGCCTTGCTCGTCGCCACCAGGTCGTGCAGCCAGCTCCCCACCGAGGCGTTCACGGCGTCGTAGAACGCCGAACCCTGCCGCGCCGGCTCCGCCGCCAGCCGCGCCGACGACACCGGCTCCAGCAGCGCCACCAGGTACGTCTGCGCCACGAACAGCACCCCCGCCATGGCCAGGCAGAACAGCACCGCCCGCGCCACCTTCGCCGAACCGCCCGTGACCTCCTCCGCGAACGAGGCGATCGCGTCGAAGCCCAGGTACGACAGCACCGCCACGGACACCGCGCCCAGCACCGCGCCCAAGGAGAACCCGACGTCGCCCGTCAGCGGCGACAGCCACCCGCGCTGCGCCCCGTCCCGTACCAGCACCACCACCGCCGACACCACGAACACCAGCAGCACGACGATCTCCAGCGCCAGCACCGCGAAACCGACCCGCGCGGCCGCCCGCACGCCCCACAGGTTGAGCAGCGTGGTGACCACCACCGCCAGCGCCGTCCACACCCACCGGTTCACGGACGGCACCAGCGCCTCCATGGCGATGCCCGCGAAGAGGTACGCCACGGCCGGGATCAGCAGGTAGTCGAGCATCGCCATCCACCCGGCGACGAACCCCGGCCCCTCACCGAGCCCCTTGCGCGCGTACGCGAAGACGGACCCCGCCTGAGGGGCCACCCGGACCATCTGGTCGTAGCTGAAGGCGGTGAACGCCATCGCCACCGTCGCCACCACATAGACCAGCGCGACGGCACCGTGAGACTTCGCGTCCAGGGTGCCGAAAATGCCGACCGGCGCCATGGGGGCGATGAAAAGCAGCCCGTATACGACGAGGTCCCGGAACCCGAGCTCCCGCCGCAGCCCGCTGCGCTCGTCCGTCTCCTGCGTACTGGTGGTGCCGGCCATGCCCTCCAGTCTCGGCGACGTGGCGGATCTCCCGCCGCTCATACACGCCCTTACGATGGGGGACATGACTGCTACGCCTGCCAGCCCGTCGTCCGACAAGCGCGTCCTCCTCGCCGCTCCGCGTGGCTACTGCGCGGGCGTGGACCGTGCCGTGATCGCCGTGGAGAAGGCTCTGGAGCAGTACGGCTCGCCGATCTACGTCCGGCACGAGATCGTGCACAACAAGTACGTCGTACAGACCCTGGAGAAGAAGGGCGCCATCTTCGTCGACGAGACGGCGGAGGTCCCCGAGGGGTCCATCGTGATGTTCTCCGCGCACGGGGTGGCGCCGACCGTCCACCAGGAGGCCGCCGAGCGCAAGCTCGCGACGATCGACGCGACCTGCCCCCTGGTCACCAAGGTCCACAAGGAGGCGGTGCGGTTCGCGCAGGAGGACTTCGACATCCTCCTCATCGGCCACGAGGGCCACGAGGAGGTCATCGGTACCTCCGGCGAGGCGCCCGACCACATCACCCTGGTCGACGGCCCGGACGACGTCGAGAACGTCACCGTACGGGACGAGTCGAAGGTCGTCTGGCTGTCCCAGACCACCCTCTCGGTCGACGAGACCATGGAGACGGTCGACAAGCTGAAGGAGAAGTTCCCGCAGCTGATCTCCCCGCCGAGCGACGACATCTGCTACGCCACGCAGAACCGCCAGACCGCCGTCAAGCAGATGGGTGCCGAGGCGGACCTGGTGATCGTCGTCGGCTCCAAGAACTCCTCCAACTCCGTCCGCCTCGTCGAGGTCGCCCTCGGCGCGGGCGCGAAGGACGCCCACCTGGTGGACTTCGCCGACGAGATCGACGAGGCGTGGCTGGACGGCGTCTCCACGGTGGGTGTCACCTCCGGCGCCTCCGTCCCTGAGGTGCTGGTCGAGGGCGTCCTGGAGTGGCTGGCGGGGCGCGGCTTCGAGGACGTGGAGATCGTGAAGGCCGCCGAGGAGTCGATCACCTTCTCGCTGCCCAAGGAGCTGCGCCGCGACCTGCGCGCCGAGGCCGCCGCTCTCCACAAGAAGCAGTGACTGTCAGCGGCTCGCCGTAACGTTGAGTCCATGAACGTCTTCGGAGTGGACATCGGCGGGTCGGGGATCAAGGGCGCTCCCGTGGACCTGGAGCGCGGAGATCTGGCCGAGCCCCGCCACAAGGTACTGACACCGCAGCCCGCGACACCCGACGGTGTCGCGGGCTGCGTCGCCGAGGTCGTCGCCCATTTCGGCTGGTCCGGCCCCGTCGGCGTCACCTTCCCGGGTGTCGTCACGGGCTCCACCATCCGTACGGCGGCGAATGTCGACAAGGGCTGGGTCGGCGTCGACGCGACCGCGCTGCTCGGTGACCGGCTCGGTGGTATGCCGGTCACCATCCTGAACGACGCCGACGCGGCCGGGATCGCGGAGATGACGTTCGGCGCGGGGCGCGGCCGCAAGGGCACGGTGATCGTGCTGACCTTCGGTACGGGCATCGGGAGCGCGGTCTTCACCGACGGCAGGCTGGTGCCGAACACGGAGCTGGGGCATCTGGAGCTGGACGGCCACGAGGCCGAGAAGCGGGCGTCGACGAAGGTCAAGGACGACAAGGACCTGAGCTGGGAGGACTGGGCGCACCGGGTGCAGAAGTACCTGGCCCACGTCGAGATGCTGTTCTCGCCGGAGCTCTTCATCGTGGGCGGCGGCGTGAGCCGCAAGGCGGAGAAGTTCCTGCCGCTGATCAAGGGCGTGCGCGCCGAGATCGTCCCGGCGGAGCTGCAGAACAACGCGGGGATCGTGGGCGCGGCGATGGCCGCCGCGGCCCGCTGAGGCGCCCTTCGGGGGCGTCCGTCAGCGCTGGGTGGCCCGGGCGGCGGCGGCCGCGGTCCGCTGCCGCCGCCCCATCTGCCGTACCTTGCGTACGGAGGTGATGAGGCCGGCCACCAGCGTGCCGCCGTACAGCCAGCCCGCGTGCACGGCGAGCGCGGTGACCACGGCCATGATCCGGCCGCCCAAGCCGCCGGTGCCCCCGGCGATCGGTACGACACCGACGGCGAACGCGATGGGCACGCTGATCGGCGCGGTGACCAGGTCGGCGCCGCGCACCCACAGCGCGGTCAGGGCGCTGACGGGCAGGAAGAGGAGCCCGTACACCAGGGGCGAGCCGTCGAACAGCAGCCAGTCCAGGCAGCCGAGCAGGAACATCGACGCGGCGGCGAACAGCCCGGCGCCGAGCCCGGTCAGCCGGGGGGAGGGCAGCCGGCGCAGCGCGAGCACCACCGGCGGCACGGGCCGCCGCCCGGGCCTGCCGGCCGGCCGCCTGGGCCCACCGCCGGGCTTGCCCTCCGGCCCGCCACCGCCGGGACCGCCGGCCCCGCCACCACCGCTGGGCCGGCCGCCGCCGGGCCCCCCGCTTCCCGGGCCGGGTCTGGCGCCGGGCCGTGAGGCCGGACGTGTCCCGACGGGGCGGACGCCCGCGCCGTCGATGAGCGCGCCCTGGGGCAGGGCACCCGGGGCGACGGACGGGGCCGGCGGGGCCGCCGACGCCGCGGGACCCACGGGCCCCGCCGGGGACTGCGCCCGCTGCCGGCGCTGAGGGGAACTGTTCCTGTGCTGCTCCACCTGGACAACGTAGGTCGCAAGGGGCCGGGAATCCGGCATGGGACACGCCCTTTGGGTGACCTTGGCCAAGAGTTCGCCTCCCGGCTGCCGTCGCTGCCCGGTCCGCCACGCCCGTAAACTGGGGGGTCGGCCCACCATCCTCACTTCTAGGGAAGTCGCCAACGTGTCGCTCACGATCGGAATCGTCGGCCTGCCGAATGTCGGCAAGTCGACCCTGTTCAACGCCCTGACCAAGAACGACGTGCTGGCGGCCAACTACCCGTTCGCCACCATCGAGCCGAACGTCGGCGTCGTCGGCGTCCCCGACCCCCGCCTCGCCAAGCTGGCCGAGATCTTCCACTCGCAGCGCGTCCTGCCGGCCACGGTCGACTTCGTCGACATCGCGGGCATCGTGCGCGGCGCGAGCGAGGGCGAGGGCCTGGGCAACAAGTTCCTGGCGAACATCCGCGAGTCGGACGCCATCTGCCAGGTCATCCGTGCCTTCAAGGACGAGAACGTCGTCCACGTCGACGGCAAGGTCTCGCCGAAGGACGACATCGAGACGATCAACACCGAGCTGATCCTCGCCGACCTCCAGACCATCGAGAAGGTCCTGCCGCGCCTCCAGAAGGAGTCCCGGATCAAGAAGGACATCGCGCCCAAGGTGGCGGCGGTCGAGGCGGCCAAGGAGATCCTGGAGAAGGGCGACACGCTGTTCTCCCAGGGCATCCTCCAGGGCAGCGAGAAGGCCGAGCTGCTGCACGACCTGCACCTGCTCACCACGAAGCCGTTCCTCTACGTCTTCAACGTCGACGAGGACGAGCTGATGGACGACGCGTTCAAGGATGAGCAGCGCGCCCTGGTCGCCCCGGCCGAGGCGATCTTCCTCAACGCCAAGCTGGAGGCCGACCTCGCCGAGCTCGACGAGGAGGACGCCATGGAGCTCCTCCAGTCCGTCGGCGCCGAGGAGCCGGGCCTGGCCACCCTGGCCCGCGTCGGCTTCGACACCCTGGGCCTCCAGACCTACCTGACGGCCGGCCCCAAGGAGTCCCGCGCCTGGACGATCAAGAAGGGCGCCACGGCCCCGGAGGCGGCCGGTGTCATCCACACCGACTTCCAGAAGGGCTTCATCAAGGCCGAGGTCATCCACTTCGCCGACCTGATCGCCGCCGGCTCGGTCGCCGAAGCCCGCGCGGCCGGCAAGGCCCGCATGGAGGGCAAGGACTACGTGATGCAGGACGGCGACGTGGTGGAGTTCCGCTTCAACGTGTAGCGGGTGACCTAACACCACATCGCTGATCTGGCAAACATGCAGGTCAGAAGGGGTCCGACTCTTCAGGGTCGGACCCTTAGTTTTTTCCCGTGCTGGGATAGCTGACCTCTCGTCACCTGTCATCATCCCTGGTCATCCGTACCGTGCTGGGATTGTGTTGGGAAGAGATGAGAGCGCCCGTGCTGGGGCTGGCGCTGTCCAGAGCCCGGCGGCAGGAAGCGCACGGGCAAACGAACCTCCCGACGCCTTCAGGGAGATGCTTGCCGTCGTGCCATGGTGGCCATTCTGGCAACCCCCGGGCTGCGGCCGCCTCCGGATATGAGCAGAGTCCGTGACCGTGACCACGGGCGACAACTGGCGAAGGCTATAAACTAACGTCTATGTTAGTAACGCCGCTGTTAGTGTCATGCGTGGAGGTCGGTAGACGTGGTGGATTTCGTAGGCCGTCGGCAGGAGCTGGCGACGCTGGGGCGAGAGCTGCAGAAGGTGGCGGCAGGGGTTGGCGGGGAGCGGACCGGGCGGTGCGTGATGCTGCGTGGGCGGCGCCGGGTGGGCAAGTCGCGACTGGTCGAGCGGTTTGCGGAGCGCTCCGGAGTCCCGTTCCTGTTCTATGCGGCGACTGGTTCCTCACCCAGGGATGATCTGGCACGGCTGGCCCGGGACGCCCAGGCATCGACGCTGCCGTTGGCCGGGCTGGTGGCCGCCGCGCGGCCGGAGAGCTGGGATGCCGCGTTCGATGTGCTGGCTGCGGCGCTGCCCGCCGACCGGGCGAGTGTGCTGGTCATCGATGAAGTGCCATATCTGATGGATGCCGATGGCGCCTTTGAGGGGATGCTGCAACGGGCCTGGGACCGGGTGCTGGAGACCAAGCCAGTGCTGCTGGTCCTCATCGGCTCCGATCTGTCGATGATGGAGGCCCTGAACAGCTACGGACGCCCCTTCCATCAACGCGGCCGGGAGATGGTGCTAGGACCACTGAACCCCGCCGAGGTGGGGCAGATGCTCGGGTTGGAACCGGCGGAAGCCTTCGACGCCGCGCTGGTCACCGGCGGGCTGCCGCTGATCTGTGCGGAGTGGCCGCGAGGTGCAGGGCTGTGGGACTTCCTCGGCGAGGCGCTGAGCGACCCGGTCTCGGCCCTACTGGTATCGGCCGAGCGCTCGCTGGCTGCCGAATTCCCTCCGCAGGCTCAGGCGCGTACGGTGCTGGCGGCTATCGGCAGTGGCGAGCGGACCTTCACCAACATCGCCCGTGCAGCCGGCGGAATCGGGGCCACGCCCCTGCAGCGAGCGCTGGAGCTGCTTACGGACAAGCGGATCGTCGCTGCGGAGCTGCCCGTATCGCTGCGTCCGTCGAAGGATCGCCGCTACCGGGTGACAGATCCCTACCTGCGGTTTTGGCTGCACCTGCTCGGCCCGTCCATGGAGGAGATCGAGCGGGGGCGGGGCGATCTGACCTTGGCGCGCATCCGGGAGAACTGGACCAGCTGGCGCGGCCGAGCCGTCGAGCCCCTTGTCCGCGAGGCCCTGGCGCGGATACTGCCCGATGACAGGCTGCCCGCGGCCCCCGCAGTGGGCGGCTACTGGACCCGTACCAACGACGTCGAGATCGATATCGTCGGGGCGGACCGCGCCCCCATTGCCAAGGAGCTGCTCTTCGTCGGCTCCATCAAGTGGCTGGAGCAGTCGCCCTTCGATCGGCACGACCTGGCAGCTCTCCATCGACACCGGGCCGCCCTCACTGGCGAACCTGTTCCAGTCTTGGCGGTCTCGCGCAGCGGAGTCGACTGTCCGGGGCTCGATGCCGCCTACGGCCCTGGCGATTTGCTGACCGCCTGGCCGCTGTGAGTGGCGGGTGGCGAGCGAGACAAGGGAGTTGGGGAGCGCGATCAGGCCGGAGACGTGGCGGACAAGTCCCACAGACCTCGGCCCCTTGCCGGCGCTGTTGTGTAGCGTTGGCGATCCTGAGTCTTCTCGTACTTCGTCGCGGATCCCGTGCTGGGATGGTGCTGGGATGACGCCGCATTCCTGCTGGTCAAAGGCTAGTGGTGGAGTTCCGCTTCAACGTGTAGTGCCTGATTCCTTGATCGGCTGTAGTGGCTGGTCAGGGAAAGGGACCCCGGGTCAGGAGCCAGATCTTCGGGTCTGGCCCCTGCGGTTGGCGGGCGTTGTACCCAGGGGCGGGGGGGCGTTGGCGCGGTAGCCGGCGCAGGTCCACCGGCGGGTGGTGTCGGCGTCGGGACCAGTAGGGTGCCCGCGGGTTTAGCACGCCTCAGCAGCGACTTCTTGGAGAGCCTGCTTCGCTGAAAAACATCTGACGCAACGCGGGTGAAGCCGTGTCTTCACAGGTGGGAGCTCTCCGGAAGACGTTCCGCCTGTACGCCGTTCGCCCTGGTGGTTCGCACAGCAGTGACGACGGGCCGCTCGTGGCCATGGGCAGGGGAGGCTTCGGCGTGCTGGCCGCTGGTTCATTGGCGACATCCGCCCCGACGGTCCGGGCTGCTCCCTTACAGGTCGGCACAGTGTCGGCCCGCATGCTGCACCCACGCTGCATCGTGCCCTGCGATAGGCCATCGGTGCAGGTCGTAGTGGAGTCGCCGATGTTCCGCTTCAACGTGTGATCGATTCATTGCTTGTTTTCGACAGGGTGAACGGGAGCCACTCGAGCAACGGGAACGAGAGCCACGTTGCTCCGTCCGTGGGGCAGATGGAGCACGACACAAGTCCATGATCGGCAACGAGAATGGGAGCCACCCCTATTGGGTGACGTCCGGTAGTGCCGGGATGGGGTGGGAGTGTCCGCAGTAACAATGCGGGTCCGAAACGATGGCTTGGTGGTCCCGGGCCCTCTTGCCCCGTGTCCCTGACAGGCGCGGTTCAGCAGGGCCCGGCTCCGTTACGCGCCAGACGGCAAAGATAGAGGGATCGGCAGGCTCCTGCCGACCGCCTTAGACGCGCTCTTCCCCGGACTCCTCGACGGCTTCCTCGCGGCGGCCGACCGGGAAGCGGGACGGCTCGGCGGCGCCGTCCGCTGAGACCTCGGCGGTTTCCGCCTCAGCCCGCTGCGCCGGGACGGCCGGTTCCGCCGGGTTGTCCGCGGCAGCCGGAGCGGCTGAACCGGCCTTCCCCGGAAGGTGGTTGAAGAGCAGGTTCAGCACGATCGCGGTGATGCAGCCCGCGCTGATGCCGCTGTCCATCACCGTCTGGAACCAGTTCGGGAAGTGCTCGTAGATCTCCGGCACCCCGACCGGCAGCATTCCGACGGCGACCGAGACTGCGACGACCGTCAGATTGTGGTTGTCCTTGAAGCTCACCGACGCCAGGGTGCGCAGCCCGCTGGCCGCCACCGTGCCGAACATCACCAGGCCCGCGCCGCCCAGCACCGGTGCCGGAATGGCGGCCACCACCGCACCCAGCTTGGGCAGCAGACCAAGGAGCACCAGGATGCCGCCGGCCACCGCGACCACCCAGCGGCTGCGCACCCGGGTCATGCCGACCAGGCCGACGTTCTGCGCGTAGGCGGTGTAGGGGAAGGTGTTGAAGACGCCGCCGAGCATCGTCGACAGGCCGTCGGCGCGCAGCCCGTCGGCGAGCCGCCGCGGCTCGATCTTGCTGTCCGTCAGCTCGCCGATGGCGACGATGTCGCCGGTGGTCTCGGTCATGATGACCAGCGAGACGATCAGCATGGAGACGATGGCCGCCGTCTCGAAAGTGGGCAGCCCGAAGTGGAACGGGGTGCTGGCGCCCAGCCAGGCCGCCTCGCCCACCTCGTCGAAGCCCGTGAAGCCCAGCGGCACCGCGACCGCCATGCCCACGACGATGCCGAGCAGCACCGCGACCCGGCTCAGGAAGGTCGGCGCGAACCGCTGCACGGCCAGCACGACCAGGAGCACCCCGGCGGCCAGGGCCAGGTTCTTCGGTGACCCGAAGTCCTCCGAACCGAAGCCGCCCGCAGCCCAGTTGCCGGCCACCGGCAGCAGCGAGAGCCCGATGATGAGGATGACCGTGCCGGTCACCACCGGCGGGAAGAACCGCAGCAGCCGTCCGAAGACCGGCGCAAGCAGGATCATCGCCAGACCGGAGACGATCACCGAGCCGTAGATCGCGGTGAGGCCGCCGCCCTCGGTCCCGATGAGCACCATCGGCGGGACGGCCGCGAAGGTGCAGCCCTGCATGATCGGCAGCCGGACGCCGAACCGCCACCAGCCCACGCACTGCAGCAGCGTGGCGATGCCGCACACCAGCAGATCCGCGTTGATGAGATAGGCCAGGTCGGCGGCTGACAGGCCCATCGCGCCGCCGACGATCAGGGGCACGGCCACCGCGCCCGCATACATGGCGAGAACGTGCTGCAGTCCGAACGCCGCGAGCTGGCCGCGCGGCGGTACTTCGTCGACGGGGTGCTTACGGGCAGTGTCCAGTGACATGAACGCTCCTCGGCTCGGTTGCCGAGACAGTAGAACCCCCTTCCACAGTTTGTTGATTACAGGATGGTTGCGGTCAGGTATCGAGACCCCCACGCACCGTGCTCAGCGGCACGCCCGCGCCGTCAGCAGCCCGTTCCAGTCCGGGATCTTGGCCGTCGTCCGGAACAGGCTCCGCCCCAGCTCCGCCTCGGCCGCCTCGATCCGCTCCCAGCCGGACCACTCCACCGGGTGCCACCCCAGCGCTCGCAGGCGGCTTCTTCCGCCCCGACGGCACCGGACACGCCAGCGCCTTCGCCACCGTGTTCCGCGACACCTTGTACCGCTGAGCCAGCATCCGCCCCGAGACCGCCGGATCCAACCGGTGGTCACGACGGATCCGCTCAAAGACCCACGCGACCTGTACACCCACGGGCTGCTGACACGACCGTGATCAACGCGCACAGCGTGACCGGCCAAACAGCCCAAAGCCTCTATTACTCCATCAGTGGCATGTCACACGCCGTCAGACGGGGTGGCTCCCGATCTCGTTGCCGAAGCAGCGGCTCTCATTCGCACTGCCCCGCTGGCTCTTCTTCACGCTGTCGAAAACACATTGCTGCACGCGATGTGATTTCGCAACCGCGCAGGTCAGAAGGGTCGTCACCGAGCTGGATGGGTGCTGGATATTCCGACGCCGAATCAGTCGGCGTCAGGTGCCGGGTTGAATCCGAGAGGGTCGCTCTCCCACTCGGTCAGCTTGGCCAGGATGCGCAGCGCCATGTCGCGCGGGGGATCTTGCGGAGCTCTGCTTGCGCCTCGGGGCGAAAGTCGGTTCGGTACTCACTCACCGCGCGCCAGCGTCTCCCTCATGACGTCCTCGAGCGGGATGCCGGGTGCCGGATTGGCCATGCGCTCATCGATGATCCGGTTGATCTCCCGCTCTTCCCACCCCTGGTACTTGTGCAGCACCTCCATGGAGACCACGGCGGCGACCTCTTTTCCCCGGCGCGTGATCACCGTGGGCACGTCGTCCCGATCGGCGCGCTCCACGACCTCGGCCAGGTGTGCGCGCACATCGCGGATGGACTCTATGGGCAGCGGCTGTGTCATGCGCTCAAGGGTGCCGAGTGTCCCATGTGTACACAATGCGTCGTGGTGAGCGGGCAGGCTGCCCTCGCCGCGGTCCGCCCGACCTGCGATGAAGCGGGTCGGACGGCCTTTGTAGTCCGCACACGAGCATGTGGAGCTTGCGCGGCACTGCTGACTCGTCCGGCCTTGCACGGCAAAACATGCGGTCAAGGAGACCGACATGCTTCGGACAGGTCTGCGCAGTCGGACCTCCGTGCTCTCTCAGCCGGCGTGGAGGACCCGGAAGCGACTGGGTTCCGCAGGGTCTCGGTCGACGACTTGGATGGGCGTCCGAGCCCATTGCCAGACGCTGATGCCTGGCGTGCGGGAGAACCGGATCTGCCCGCGCGTGCCGTCGACCGCGACGCGCGGCCAGGATTCGGCAGTGCGCGCCCGGTCCGTGCCGTGGGAGCGCAGCACGTCGGCGAGGACGGCGACCGTGTCGTAGCCCTCGAAGGCGACGAAGGAGGGCGCTTCGGCCAGCCGCTCACGGAGGGCCGTCTCGACTCGTGCACCGAGTGGGCTGAGGCGTTCGGGCAGGTAGCGCAGGAAGGGGATCGCGGCGCCGTCGTCGCCCAGCAATGCCGCCCATTCGGCGAACTCCGGTTGCCCGGCCGGAGCACCGATCATGATCTCGGCGAGGCGCTTGTCGTGGCGGACGGACTTGACGATCGGCACGGCCGGGTCCGGGTGGCCGACCAGAAGGAGGAGGGCCGTCGCGCGGTTGTCGACGAGTGCGTCGCACACCGCGGTGGGGGAGAGCGCGCTCATGTCGAGTTCGATGACGGTGCCGCCGCGTGGAGCGAGGTAGTCCCGCAGGATGCGGGTCCCGGATGCCCAGTAGACACTCGGCTGGGCTGCTACGGCGATGCGACTGTGGCCGGCGCCGAGGAGGAAGTCCGCGTAGAGCTGCCAGCCGCGGGACTGCGGCGGGGAGAGGCGCGCGACCCATTTTGTCGGCTGTTCGATGAGCGCGTCGAGAACCGCTGACGAGCAGAGGAACGGCAGTCCGAGGACGTCGGCCCGGGCAGCAGCGGCACGAGCGACGACACTGTGATACTCCCCCGCCACGGCAGCCACACCCAGGCCGGCCAATTCGTCCACGGCCGCCGCGGCCCGCTGTGGATCGGCCGCGGTGTCCCGGACCACCAGCTCGAGTGGTCTGCCGACGATCCCGCCGGCGTCATTGACGTCGCCAACGGCCAGCTCGAGTCCGGCGAGCAGGTGCTGGCCCGCCTCGACCCAGCCAGGCCGGCTCAGCGGAACGAGAGCACCGACGTGGACGGCTGATTCGTCGGTCCGCTCCGCTCCCGGTGGCGATGGTGGCGTATTCATACGTTGGCGTCTCCCGAGTGACGATTCGGTCGCGGCTTACCTGGATCGCAGAGAGTAGCCGAGCCGGGAATGGCCGGCTTCAGCGCCCGGTGCGGGCCCAGCTGTTGGCGAAGTCGCAATGGAGATCGGCCCATCGGCGTTGATCGGCGGGTGTGTAGCCGGGCTGGTCACGGAGGTGGAGCAGGGCCTGGACCCACTGGTCCCAGAGGCCGTCGGGCTGGGTGAAGCGGTCGGCGTGGTGGGTGCCGAGGAGGACGTCGAGGCGGAGGAGGGCGCCGAGGGCGGCGGGCTGGTCGTAGCGCAGGTCGGTGCGGGGGAGGTAGCGGTCGAGGTACGCGGAGAGGATGTCCGCGTCGGCGTGCGTGCCGAACCGGGCCAGGGCGAAGCAGTACGCGCCGCCGGAGTAGCAGACTTCGCTGGCCAGGAGCAGGTCGCCGATGCGCTCGCGGAACGATTCGCGGCGATTGACGCCGATCAGCCAGGCGGCGGTGAGCCGGGAGCGCCATTCGTAGGCCAGGAGGGCTTCCAGCTCGGCGTCTGTGATGGCGGCGGCGTCATCGATCAGGTGGTCGGCAAAGCGTTTGGCGTGCGGCCACCCCGGCCGGAGGACACGACGGGTCTTCAGTTCGCGGTAGCGGGGGTGGTCCGAGTCCTTCCGCGTCACGTAGCGCTCGATGACGTAGCCATAGCCGATCTCCTCAGGGTGCTGGAACGGCATCGGTCACCTCTCCGGGTGCAGGACGGCCAGGTCGTTGATGATTTCGGTGAAGTGGGCCGAGGGCCAACCGGGGGCCTCGGCCCCGGCGGTGGCGCGCAGGCGCTCGGTGAGCGGCGGCGCGACGGGGGTGCGGGCGCCGAACTCCGTCAGGGCCCGGCGGATGCCGACAGGCTCGGTCCCGTCGGGTGGGGCTTGTCGTTCCAGACAGGCGCGGTAGGCGCGGCGGGGAGGCCATGGTCGTCCCCGCCCGAAGCAGACGGGGCGGATGCCGTACGAGCCGGGCAGCTCGTCCAGGACGAGCTGCCCGCAGTAAGGACAGGGGCAGCGGCGGCTCACCTGCGCAGTCTCATCGACTTGCCGGTCCCGGTGCCATGTATTTCCAGGCCGGTGGGGCCCGCCAGTCCGCAGACCTTCCGCTTCGACGTCTCGGCGGATGTCGGATGGGACCGACTCCGTCAGCCGTCGGCGCCGTCGGAGGCCGCCGCGTCGGTGCGGGCGGGCGGATCAGGAGGGAGGGTCCGGGCTCCGGTGCGTCCGGCCGAGGGCGTGCCCCGCGCGGCGGCGTGAGGCTTTCCGGGCCGAGGCGGATCTCGAAGGGCACCGGGCGGTGGAGCGAGCCGGGGCTCCTTAAGGGGCAGGCCCACAGGGCTGCCCCTTAAGGAGGGATCGTCCCCGGCGTCAGACCGACAGCGGCACCTCGTGGATCTCGTCGGCGGCGTGGCCGGTGCGTTCGTGGACGCGCTGCACGGCTTCGGCGGAGGGACCGGTGGACAGGCAGTAGATCGTGCCCGACTCCGGGTCGGCCCAGGCCCGCTCGAAGTGCACGCCTTCTTCCTTCTCTATGGCGAGGTCCGCCTGATGGGCCTCGCTCAGCTGCTCGGGTGTGATGCCCTGGAATCCTCGGTGGACGTCCATGTACGTGCCCATGGCTCCCGCTCCTCCGGCTGGTCGGTTTCGGCCCCTCTTCCATGCTGCACCCGTGGGCTTCAGGTGGCGCGCGAGCCGGCCGCGAGGCCCGTTTTCGCGCCGGCGCCGCACAGGGGGACCACGACGCTGCCCTCCCGCGGCTCGGCGGTGATCGCCGCCCAGCACGCCACGCCCGTCGACTCGACGAACAGCCCACGCGCGGCCAAGTCCAGTTGGGCGGCGCGGAGCTGGTGCTCCGTCACCGTGAGGAAGGTGCCGCCCGACTCGCGTACCGCCCGCAGGATCTGGCGGGCGCGCGGCGGGTACGGGATGGCGATGCCCTCGGCGAGGGTGGCCCTCATCGGCGCGGGGGCCGGTACGTCGTCGGCGCCCGCCCGGAACGCCTCGGCCAGCGGCGCCACCGCCTCCGCCTGTACGGCCACCAGGGCGGGGCGCGACCCGATCAGGCCGTGTGCGTACAGCTCGGAGGTGGCGAGGGCGGCGCCCAGGAGCAGGGTGCCGTTGCCGACGGGGACGACGAGGGTGTCGGGCAGCCGCCCGCCCAGGTCCTCCCACAGCTCGTACACGTACGTCTTCGTACCGTGCAGGAAGTACGGGTTGAAGACGTGCGAGGCGTAGAAGGTGCCCGGCTCGTCGGCGGCCTCGCGGGCGGCCAGTGCGGTGGCCTCCCGGTCGCCGGGGACGACCGTGAGCCGCGCCCCGTGCGCGCGGATCTGCTCCAGCTTCTTGGGGGAGGTGCCCTCGGGGACGTACACCGTGCAGTCCAGTCCCGCGCGGGCGCAGTACGCCGCCATGGCGGTGCCCGCGTTGCCGCTGCTGTCGGCGATCACGCGGCGCGGCGCGAGGCGGCGGGCGAGCTCGGCGAGCATGACGGCGCCGCGGTCCTTGAACGACAGGGTCGGCATCAGGAAGTCGAGCTTGGCCGAGACCGTGTCCGTGAGGCGGACGAGCGGGGTGCGGCCCTCGCCGAGCGAGCAGTACGGGTCGGAGAGCGGCAGCGCCTCCTCGTACCGCCACAGCGAACCGACGCGGCCCGCGAGCGAGGCCAGAGGGACGGGGGCGGCCGTGAAATCCAGCTCCCAGGGGCCCAGGCATTCGGGACAGCGCCAGGTCAGTGAGGAAACGGATGATCCGGCGCCGCATCGCGCACATACGTAGGCCGTCGTGATCGTCATGAACCGCAGCATGTCACTTGTGTGGCGGGCCTGTTACCGGAGCGTCAGGACCCTTGTGTGATTCCTATGGATCGGTCAATCTTTCGCTCGGCAGTGGGATTCCGGCAACGCCGCGTACCCAGTGGCGCTTGTTTGTCATGCCCCTGTCGCACACCCCCACAGCAACGCACCACCAATGAGGAGGACCCCTCACATGTCAGTGATGCGTACCCCGCGGCGAAGACTGGCCGCAGCCGGCGCCACCGTCGTCGCCGCCCTCGCGCTCGGCACCCTCTCCGCCCTCCCGGCCACCGCGGCCGAGGCCGCCCCGGAAGGTGTGATCGAGAGCGCCGGAGCCCCCGGCGTCATCGCGGGCAGCTACATCGTCACCCTCGACGAGTCCGCCGCCGACGCCGAGTCCAAGGCGGGCAAGGCGGTCGCCGCCAAGTACGGCGCGAAGATCGAGAAGACGTACACCTCCGCCCTCAACGGCTACGCCGTCGAGCTCTCCGAGGCGCAGGCGAAGAAGCTCGCCGCCGACCCGGCCGTCGACTCCGTCGTACAGAACCGCGTCTTCAGCATCAACGGCACCCAGCCGTCGCCGCCGTCCTGGGGCCTGGACCGGATCGACCAGCGCGCCCTGCCGCTCAACCAGAGCTACACCTACCCCGAGCCGGCGGGCGACGGCGTCACCGCGTACATCATCGACACCGGCGTACGCATCACCCACAGCGACTTCGGCGGGCGGGCCTCCTACGGCTACGACGCCATCGACAACGACAACACGGCGCAGGACGGCCACGGTCACGGCACGCACGTCGCCGGCACCGTCGCCGGGTCCGCCTACGGTGTGGCCAAGAAGGCCAGGATCGTCGGCGTCCGCGTGCTCAACAACTCCGGTTCCGGCACCACCGCGCAGGTCGTCGCCGGCATCGACTGGGTGACCCGGAACGCCGTCAAGCCGGCCGTGGCGAACATGAGCCTCGGCGGCGGCGCCGACTCCGCCCTCGACACCGCCGTACGCAACTCCATAGCCTCCGGCGTCACGTACGCCATCGCGGCCGGCAACGACAACCGCGACGCCTCCGGCACCTCGCCGGCGCGCGTCACCGAGGCCATCACGGTCGGCTCGACCACCAGCACGGACGCGCGCTCCAGCTTCTCCAACTACGGCAGCGTGCTGGACCTGTTCGCGCCGGGCTCGTCCATCACCTCCGCGTGGAACAGCAGCGACAGCGCCACGAACACCATCTCCGGTACGTCGATGGCGACCCCGCACGTCGCGGGCGCCGCGGCCCTCTACCTGGCGAACAACCGGACGGCCACCCCGTCGCAGGTCGCCACCGCCCTCACCTCCGCCGCCACCGGCGGCGTGGTGGGCAACCCGGGCACCGGCTCCCCGAACCGCCTGCTGTACGTGGGCGA
Organism: Streptomyces sp. CB03238; assembly: GCF_002099185.1. Taxonomy (NCBI): domain Bacteria; kingdom Bacillati; phylum Actinomycetota; class Actinomycetes; order Kitasatosporales; family Streptomycetaceae; genus Streptomyces; species Streptomyces sp. CB03238. Next base: position 173,841 of record NZ_NBCN01000002.1, read on the forward strand.
CGGCGGCACCACCCCGCCGCCCGGCAAGCGCTTCGAGAACACCGCCGACTACGCGATCAGCGACAACTCCACCGTCGAGTCACCGATCACCGTCAGCGGCGTCACGGGTAATGCCCCGTCAACTCTCCAGGTGCCTGTGAACATCGTTCACACGTACATCGGTGACCTCCAGGTGCAGCTCATAGCGCCCGACGGCACCGCGTACACACTCAAGGGCTATGGCACGGGCGGCAGTTCCGACAACATCAACACCACGTACACGGTCAACGCCTCGTCCGAGGTCGCGAACGGCACGTGGAAGCTGCGGGTGAGTGACAACGCGAACTACGACACCGGGAAGATCGACTCCTGGGCCCTGCAGTTCTGAAACGGTTGAGTGAGTGACGAGGGGTGGTCACCGGCTTACGGTGACCACCTCTCCGTGTTGCCGTCATTCGCCTGGAATGTTCCCTTCGTTACTCGCATTCCGCCTCCTGCCGTCGACCGCGTACGATGCGCCAGCCGCGCGCGCATTCGATTCGTCCCGCCCCCGACAGGAGCACCGAGAACCGTGGAACCGTCCTCCCAGGGATCGCCCCAGGGATCGCCCGATGGGTCCCCCCAGGAATCGCCCCAGGGATCCCCCCAGGGCTGGCCCCCGCCCCAGCAGTCGCACCCGCCGGTGCCGCCGCCGTTCTACGGCGTGCCCGGACCGCCGCCGCCCTCGGCGAGCGTCAACGGGCTCGCCATCGCCTCACTCGTCACCGGCATCGTGTGCCTGGTGCCGCCGCTCGGCCTGATCCTCGGCGGGATCGCGCTCGGGCGGATCAGGAAGAAGGGCGAGCGGGGCAAGGGGCTGGCGATCACCGGCATGATCCTTTCCCTGGTCAGCACGCTGCTGGTGGTGGCGGGACTGGCCACGGGCGCGTTCCGCGACGCCTACGACGGCGCGCGGGAGGTGGCGGACGAGGTGTCGCGCACGCGCTCGACCTTCGACCTGCGCAAGGGGCAGTGCTTCAACAGCCCGAGCGGCGCCATCGAGGCGGAGACCGCCGACGTCACGATCGTCGACTGTGCCAAGCCGCACGACGGTGAGATAACCGGCACCTTCAAGATCACCGAGTTCGACAAGTGGCCCGGCGACAAGCCCATCGAGCCGATCGCCGAGAAGCGGTGCGATGTGCTCAACGCGGCGTACGCGCTGGACAGCTGGGCGATCCCCGACAACGCGTGGATGTACTACTACCAGCCCAGCAAGGAGAGCTGGGCGATCGGGGACCGCGCCGTGACCTGCGCCTTCGCCGCCGAGAAGGGCAAGCTCACGGGCTCGGTGCGCAGTGACGAGACCACCCTCGACGAGCACCAGCTGGCCTTCCTGAAGCCGGTCAACCAGATCGACGCCGCCCTGTGGGAGGAGCCGGAGGCCGACGTCGAGGAGGACCAGGAGGCCAACGTGGCGTGGGCCGGGAAGGTGTCGTCGACCCTGAGCGGGACGGTCGCGAAGCTGCGGGCGCACCAGTGGCCGGCCGGCGCGCAGAAGCCGGTGACGGACCTGGTGGAGGAGCTGGAGTCGGCCCGGAAGCACTGGGCGAAGATGGCGGCCGCCACGGACCCGGACACCTTCTGGGAGCACTACGACCCGGCGTACGACGGGCTGCCCGCCGACATGGGCGCGAAGGTGCGCGGCGCGCTGAAGCTGGACGTGACGCCGCCGGCCGACAGCGCGGGGACTGCCTGAGCGGTACGGGTCGGCGTCCCCTCCCGGGGCGCCGGCTTCGGGCTCGTACCCATGGTGAGCTGGTGCTCAAACGGCGGTCATCACTTCGAGTGAAACCTTGGCCCATGCTTGCGCTGTACAACGGACGGTTGCCAGGCTGTTGCTGTCTGTCAACCTGATGGGAGTGGCCAGTGACCTTCGGTGAGCAGCCCGCCTATCTGCGCGTTGCGAGCGATCTCCGAGAGAAGATCGCCAACGGCTCGCTCCCTCCTCACACCCGGCTCCCCTCGCAGGCCCGCATCCGGGAGGAGTACGGCGTCTCCGACACCGTCGCCCTGGAGGCCCGCAAGGTGCTGATGGCCGAGGGCCTGGTCGAGGGCCGCTCGGGGTCGGGGACGTACGTACGGGAGCGGCCTGTGCCGCGCCGGATCGCCCGCTCGGGGTACGGGCTGACGGCCGGCGCCAATCCCTTCCGGCAGGAGCAGGCGGCCGAAGGCGCGCGTGGCACGTGGGAGTCCAGCAGCGAGCAGGAACCGGCGAGCGCCGCGATCGCCGAGCGGCTCGGCATCGAGCCGGGCGAGCGGGTGATGCGGACGCGGTACGTCTTCCGGGACGCGGGGGAGCCGATGATGCTCTCCACCTCCTGGGAGCCGCTCGCCGTCACGGGGCGTACGCCGGTGATGCTGCCCGAGGAGGGGCCGCTGGGCGGCTGCGGGGTCGTCGAGCGGATGGCCGCGATCGACGTCGTCGTGGACAACGTGGTGGAGGAGGTCGGCGCGCGGCCCGGGCTGGCGGAGGAGCTGCTGACACTCGGGGGCGTGCCGGGTCATGTGGTGATGGTGGTGGAGCGTACGTATTACGCCTCGGGGCGGGCGGTCGAGACGGCCGACGTCGTCGTGCCGGCCGACCGGTACCGGATCACCTATCACCTTCCGGTGCGGTGACTGTGACTGTGGTTGTGGCTGCAGCTGGGGCTCTGGCCGTGGCTGGTTGACGGGTATTCAGATGCGCGCGGTTCCGCGCAAGGGGGCGCACCCGGCCGGGTGCGCCCCCTTTCCGCACCTGATTCCTGGCCGGATGCGTATCTCTTTGTAAAAAGACGTATCCGCTCAGTAAAGGTCAGGCGTAAGCTCAGGCATATGCGGATTGCGGTTTCGTGGGGATGCTTAGAAGCGTGCAGGCCGGCGGAGGGTGAGGCGTGATGAGTGAGAGTGGCGCGGTCCTTCCCTGGCTGGTGATCCGGCAGGACGACAACGGCAACCACTATCGGGTGGGCAGGTACGCGACCAGGGACGAGGCGCAGAAGATCGCCGACAGCCTCGATACCCGCGGACACAAGCAGCTCTACTGGGTGGAGCGCGTCGGTCAGCCCGCGAGCTGACCGCGGGCGGGGGCGCCGGCCTGCCGCGGGTTACGCTCCGGCGCATGACAGATCGTGTGGTGGTGGCCGGGGCCGTCGTCGACCAGGGGCGGCTGCTGGCTGCACGCCGTAGCGCCCCTCCGGAGCTGGCCGGCCGCTGGGAGCTGCCCGGCGGCAAGCTGGAGCCGGGCGAGAGCGCGCAGCAGGCGCTCGTGCGCGAGCTGCGCGAGGAGCTGGGCGTGGAGGCGGAGCCGGGCGAACGGATCCCCGGCGAATGGCCGCTGGCACCCGGTTACGTACTCCAGGTGTGGACGGCTCGGCTTGTCTCCGGCGAGCCGCGCCCGTTGGAGGACCACGACGAGCTGCGCTGGCTGTTCCGGTACGAACTGGACACTGTCGACTGGCTGGATCAGGACCGTCCCGCCGTGGCCGAGGTCGCGCGCCGACTGCCCACCGGGACGGCCGCCGACCCGGCCTGACGCCCGCCCACGCCCGGCCGTGCCCCCAGCGGGCCCCGCCGACCCGGTGTGACGTGTGCCGTGGCGGCCCCGCCCCGGGCCGGCGGCGCCGACCCGGTGTGACGTCTGCCGTGGCGGCCGGCCGCAGTCGCCTGACGCCCCGTGGGGATCGCGGCCCGAAGGCGGGGCGGTGTGCGCCGGTGCCGGGCCGGCGCCCGGCCGCGCGGGACCGTTCGGGGGCGCGCCGACGCGCGCGGGTGGACGGCCCTCGGTGCGGAGTGCGCGGCCGTGGTGTACGCCGTTCGTGCCACGATGCGCCCACCGTGGCGATAGCCCGCCCCCAATATCGGGTATGTGCTGATTAACCCACCGAAATTGGACGTGGGTCTGCTGCTCGGTCTGGGAAGTGGTCGGCGTGATCGACACCGAAGGCGAGTGCGCCGAGTGGACCTTTCCGGCTGAACTCGACGCCGTACGCGCCGCCCGCCATGCGGTCCGCGACACGCTGCGCGCGTGGCGCCTGGACATGGCGATCGGCGATGTGACGGTGCTGCTGGTGAGCGAGCTGGTGACCAATTCGCTGCGGTACGCCTCGGGTCCGATCGGAGTCCGGCTGATCCGGCTCCACCCCGATGAGGAACCCTTCCCGTCCCACCCGGCGCTGCTCGTCGAGGTCTCCGATCCGCTTCCGGATCCGCCCCTGGAACGGGTCGCGGGCCCGGACGACGAGGGCGGCAGGGGGCTGCAACTCGTCGCTTGCACCGCCCGCCGCTGGGGGACCCGAAAGGGCAGGTCGGGCAAGACGGTGTGGTTCGAGCTGGCCCTGCCTGGTTAGAAGACTGAAGGGACAACGATCACCTTCGGGCTCGGCTCAAAACGAACGAGACCACCCTGTGATCGTGAACGTCGTGCCGCCGGGGGCCGTAGTGCTGAATACTGCGGGAATGGCCGGTCCGGTGCGGTGAGCTGGAGGGGACGGTCGCGTGAGCGAGATACCTGAGACGGCGAACAGCGTCATGTGGCAGAGCAGTCCGCCTGGCTCGATCTATGACTACATCAGAGTCGCGTCCTTCTCGATCGGCCCCGACGGGCTGGTCGACCAGTGGAGCCTGCGCGCCGCAGACCTGTTCGGCATCACCGCCGAGGAGGTCAGGGGCAAGGATCCGGTCGAGGCGTTCATGCCGGCCGAGCTGCGGCCGCGCGGCCACCGCAAGGTCTCCGAGATCCTCGACGGCAAGGAGTGGACGGGCCTGGTGCCCTTCCGGATGCCGGGGGAGCGGCGGGCGCGCGGCATCGCCGAGGTCTATGTGATGCCGAGCGAGACCGAGCGCGGCGAGAAGGCGGCGCTCTGCATCGTCGTCGATGTCCGCGCACTGCGCCGGATAGAGACCGATCTTGCAGCCTCGCAGGCCATTTTCGGCCAATCGCCCTTCGGTTTCCTCCTGTTCGGTACGGACCTCACGGTCAAGCGCGCCAACCAGCGCTTCGCGACCGTCTTCGGCGGCTCCGCAGACGACCACCGCGGACGCACCGTCCACGACTACCTCACCCGCCCCGAGGCCGAGCGGATGACCGCCGCGCTGCAGCGGGTGCTGGAAACCGGCGAGTCCGTCACTGACCTGTCGATCACCGGCGCGGTGCCGGGCAGCACCGAACGCCGGCACTGGTCGATCAACCTCTACCGCGTGCACAGCGGATCCGGCCGCCCCATCGGCGTCGCCGGACTCGGCACCGACGTCACCCGCCGCCAGATCGCCGCCCGCGAGGCGGCCAGCGCCCGCCGCAACCTGGCCCTCCTCAACGACGCGGGCGCCCGCATCGGCAACTCCCTCGACCTGGAGACCACCGCCCGCGAACTCCTCGACGTCGCCGTGCCCGGCTTCTGCGACCTCGCCTCCGTCGACCTCTACCAAGGGCTGCTCAGCGGTGACGAGGCACCACCGGGAAGGGCGGACGGCGCCAGCGCCGAACTGCGCCGGGTCGCCTTCGCCAGCGCCGTCTCCGACGCCCCGCTCGTGAGCGCCGGGTCCACGCCCGGATGCTGCGAGACCGCGCCCATAGACGTCGGCGCCATCCACCGCTACCCGTTCAACTCGCCCTGCGCGGGCGCCCTGCGCACCGGGCGGCTGCGTGACATGCCCGGCGTCGACGGCAGCCTCGTGCAGTCCACCCTCGTCGTGCCGATGGTCGCGCACGACACCGTCGTCGGACTGGCGCAGTTCTCCCGCACCAAGGGCAGCGAGCCCTTCGGCGAGCGGGACCGGGCGCTCGCCGTCGAGCTGGCCGCCCGCGCGGCGGTCTGCATCGACAACGCGCGCCTCTACCGGCGGGAGCACGAGCGGGCCCTGATCCTCCAGCGCAGCCTCCTCCCGCCCGGCGACCCCGAGGCCGCCGGCCTGGACATCGCCTGCCGCTACCTGCCCGGCAACACCGCCACCGAGGTGGGCGGCGACTGGTTCGACGTCATCCAGCTGCCCGGGCACCGCACCGCCCTGGTCGTCGGCGACGTCATGGGGCGCGGGCTGCGGGCCGCCGTCGCCATGGGCGAACTGCGCACCGCCGTACGCACCCTGGCCCAGCTCGACCTGGAACCGGCCGAGGTCCTCTCCCACCTCGACGAGATCGCCCGAGGCCTCGGCACCCCCACCGGAGGCGGGCAGGCCTCGCGGGTCACCACCAAGGCGCGCGGCCCGGAGCTGTCCGAGGTCTACCTCGCGACCTGCGTCTACGCCGTGTACGACTCCGTCACCCGCCGCTGCACATTCGCCAACGCCGGTCATCTGCCGCCGGTGCTCGTCGAACCCGGCGAGGCGGCACTGCTGCTCGACGTACCGCCCGGGATGCCGCTGGGCGTCGGTGGTGAACCCTTCGAGGAGGTGGAGGTCGAACTCCCCGAGGGCGCGCTGCTCGCCCTGTACACGGACGGGCTCGTCGAGTCCCGCGACCACCCCCTCGACGAGGGCATGCAGGCCTTCCGCAGCGCGCTCACCGACCCCGGCCGGCCGCTGGAGGACGTCTGCGACCACGTCCTGAACACCCTCGACACCCGGCACGGCGAGGACGACATCGCCCTGCTGATGGCCCGCATCCAGGGGCTGCCCGCCGAGGCCGTCGGCGACTGGCGGCTGCCCCGCGAGCCCCGCTCGGTCGGGCGCGCCCGGGAGCTGGCCCGCGCACAGCTGACCGCCTGGGACCTCGAACCGCTCGTGGACACCGTCGAGCTGCTCGTCAGCGAACTCGTCACCAACGCGCTGCGCTACGGCGAGGGCGAGATACGGCTGCGCCTGCTGCGCGACCGCACCCTCGTCTGCGAGGTGTGGGACGCGGGCCTGGTCCAGCCCCGGCGGCGCCGGGCCCGCGACACCGACGAGGGCGGCCGCGGCCTGCAGCTGGTCGGCCTGCTCAGCGCGGGCTGGGGCTCCCGCCGCACACCGCGCGGCAAGACCGTCTGGTTCGAACTGCCCCTCCCGGACGGTGACACCACGACGGAACCGACGGTCGACCAGCTGCTGAGCATGTTCTGAGGCCCGGCGGCCGGAGGTCAGGCGGCCGCCTTCAGGGCCGCCAGCCGGGCCTCGATCTCCGCGCGGTCGCCGAGGCCCTCCAGCTGCTCGAACTGCGCGTCCAGCGAGGACGCGGCCAGCTCCTGCTTGCCCAGGGCCTTGGCCTCCTCCCGCCGTACCTTGTCCTCGAAGCGGCTCAGCTCGCTCGTCGGGTCCAGCAGGTCGATGCTCCTGACCGCGTCCATCATGCGGTTCTGCGCCCGGGCCGACGCGGCGCGGGCCACCAGCTCGTCGCGCTTCGCCCGCAACTGGGTCAGCTTCGCCCTCATCTCCTCCAGGCCGGCCTTGAGGGTGTCCACCACCTCCCGCTGGGAGGCGATGGTTGGCTCGGCGGTCCTCGCCTCCTTCTCCGACTGGAGCTGCCGCCCCAGCGCCACCTTGGCCAGGTTGTCGAACTTGTCCGCCAGGGCCGGCCGGTCCGACGCGCGCAGCTCGTCCGCCTTCCTGCTGGCCGCCCGGGCCTTCTCGCCCCACTCCCGGGCCGCGTCCACGTCCTCCTGGTGGTCCTGCTCCAGCAGGCGCAGATTGCCGATGGTGGACGCCACCGCCTGCTCGGCCTCGGTGATGTTGGCGGTGTAGTCGCGGATGAGCTGGTCCAGCATCAGCCGCGGGTCCTCGGCCTGGTCCAGCAGCGCGTTGACATTGGCCTTCGCCAGTTGGGCGACCCGGCCGAGGACGGTCTGCTTGGTCATGGCACTTCTCCTTGTACGTCCGATGAAAGGGAGGAGTCGGGTCAGAACCGGCCGCCACCGCCCAGCCGGCCACGCGTGCCCCCGCCGCCGAAGCGGCCCGGCCCGCCGCCTCCGCCCGAACCCCCGCCGAAGCCCCCGCCGAATCCGCCACCGAAGCCCCCGCCGTATCCGCCCGCATGTCCCCCGCCTCCCCGTCCACCGCCGCCGAACAGTCCGCCGAGGAGGATCCCGCCGAGCACCGCACCGCCGAGCCCGCCGCCACCTCCTGCCTCTGATACACCGCCCGGCCCGATCGCGTTCCCATACCCGCCCACGTCCTGCTCGGCCAGGCTCTGCGCCTGCCGGGCCAGCACGTCGGCCTGCCGCGCCTCGGCCAGGGCGCCCTGCGCGTCACCCGCGCCGCCCCCGCCGCCCGCTGTGCCGCCGCCCTCCGCCAGCTCGTGCGCCCGCTCCAGCCGGCGCTGCGCCTCCGCCAGCCGGGTACGGGCCTGGGCGCCCACCGCCCCGCGGTGCGTCGTGATGTAGTCCGCCGCCGCCTCGACGGTGGAACCCGCCGTCAACATCACCTGGTCGAGGAGCGCGCGTGCCCGCCGCGCGCCCTGTTCGCGCTCCCGCGCGCCCGCCAGGGCCTCCTCCAGCGCGGCGTCCGCCTCCTCGACCCGCCGCAGCGCGTCGATCGGGTCGTACCGCCCGCCCTCCACCGCGCTCCGTACGTCCGCGACGACAGACTCGGCGCGGGCGATCCGGCCCCGCAGGCCGGCCGTCGGCACCCCTTCCGCCGTCCCCTCCACCAGCCCGCCGGCATCGGCGAGGTCCGCCTCCGTGTCGGCGAGGGCGGTCGGCAGCCGGCCCGCGGCCTCCGCCAGTTCCCTCGCGCGCCGGTCCACGGCGTCGACGAGCCGCACCGCCTGGTCGAGAGCGCCCTCGGCGGCCCTCACATGAACCGCCGCCGTGGCGTTGTCGTCCCCCTCCACCGCCTCCCGCGCCCGCTCCAGGTTGGCCGAGGCGAACAGGAGGCGGTCCCTGGCCTGCCCGGCACCGCCCGCCACCGGCGCGGCCGCCGACTCCGCGTACCGCTCACGCATCGCGACGAGCGCCGCTTCCGCCAAGTCCGCCCGGCCGCTCACGTCACGGAACGCCGACTCCGCCGCGGCCAGGGCCTCCGGCGCCGTACGCTCCAGGGCACGCAACCGGTCGAACGCCTCCGCCTCCGCGTCCAGCCGCCGGTCGGCCTCCCCGCAACGCGCGACGATCTCCTCCAGCATCCGGCGGCGGGACGCCTCGTCCTCGGGGTAGGCGTCGTCGAGCTCCTGGCGCAGCCGGAAGGCCGCCGTCAGTTCGCCCTTGGCGTACGCCACCGCCTCGGTGAAGGGTTTCGCCGCCTCCTCCCCGAACTGCGCCACAGCGAAGCCGAGTTCCTCCTCGCTCGTCCGCACGGCGTCGTCCGTGTCGACGAGCACCTGCTTGGCGCGGGCGTCCAGCTCGTCCACGGAAGGCCCGGCCATGCCCCACCGCGGCTCGCCGTGCGGCGTGGTCCGCGTCGCGGCCCGCCGGCGCCGCTTGGTGTACGTGTACGCCGCCACCGCGCCGGCCCCGACGACCAGCACCACCGGAAGGATCAGATCGGCGCCCGGACTCCCCTCGCCCCCCGGGTCCGCCGGCCCCGGCGTGATGGCGGGAGCGGGCACCGGCCGCCCGGCGAGTACGGCCTCGTACCCACGGGCGGCACCGACCGCCGCCCCCGCCCAGTCGTTCTGTCGCAGCGCCGGTTCGACGGCCGTCCGCGCGACCTCGTCCAGCCCTGCCCGGGTGAGGCCGGAACCGGGATCGGCGGAGTAGGCGTACCGCCGGTCGTGCGTCGCGACGGCGAGCAGCACGTCGTCGGCCCCGAGCCCGTTCCTGACCGCGGTGGTGTCGGCCCAGTCCTGCGCCGAGCGCCCGGAGAAGTCGCGCACGTACACGACGAAGAGCTGGACGCGCCGTTCGTCGTAGAGCTGTTCGAGGGCTTGGGCGACCTCGCGCTCGCGGCCTTCCAGGGCGGCGACCTTGTCGGTGATCTGGCCCTGCCGGGACAGGTCGACCGGATCGTCGGCGTGTGCGCCCGGCACGCCGGGCAGGACCAGCCACCACGCCGCCACCAGTGCACCGAGCAGGACAGCGAGGAAGGCCCGGGTGGCTATCCGCGTCACATTCGTGAGGCTATGTCGCTGTTTGTTCGTGCGCGACCCGACGTCGATCGTGACTGTCAGTGATGGCCGCTAGTGTGGTGATCGTTCGGTACTGCTGACGGGGGGCTTGATGTGAACGTGCGGACGACGCGGGCCATGCGGGCGATGCGGACGACGCGGGCCATGCTGGCGAGCCCGAGACTCAGGTGGCCCAAGCGGGTCGCGCTGGCGCTGGTGCTGCTGATCGTGCTTCCCCCGCTCGCCGCCTGGGCGGCGCTGCGGATGAACTACGCGGGGGATCTGCAGGAGGGCACGAAGACACGCGGCAAGGACGCCATCTGGCTCGGGCACGCCTGGGTGGACGGGCGGAAGAAGGACGCCGATCTCGACGCCTTCGCCGCGCGGATAAAGGGGACGGGCATCCGGGACCTGTACGTCCACGCGGGGCCGCTGGAGCACGACGGGACCCTGCCCGCCGCGCGGTATCCCAGGGCGCGGTGGCTGATCGACTCGGTGCACCGCGAGATGCCCGGCATACGGGTACAGGCCTGGCTCGGTGACGTGCTGGCCACCGAGGGGCCGAACGGGCTGCGGCTGGAGCGGGCCGAGTCCAGGGCCGCTGTCGTGCGCTCGACGCGGCAGATCCTGGACGCGGGCTTCGACGGCGTCCACTTCGACCTGGAGCCGCTGCTCTCCGACGACCCTCACTACCTCTCGCTCCTCGACGACCTGGGCGAGGTGACGCGGGCGCGCAAGGCACCGCTGTCGGTCGCCGCCCACCAGATAGACCCGCTGCCCGCGGCCCACGCCGTGAACGGCGCGCTGAGCGGCAGCGAGAAGTGGTGGTCGCAGAAGTTCTTCGGGGAGGTGGCCCGCCGGGTCGACCAGATAGCGGTGATGTCCTACGACACCTGGATGCCGCTGGAGGGCATGTACGGGGGCTATGTCGCCCAGCAGACCTCCCTCGCGCTGGAGGTCACGCCCGAGGACACCGACCTGCTGATGGGCCTGCCGTTCTTCCACGAGGACGACCTGGGCCACCACGAGTCGGCGGAGACCGTCGCGGCCGCGGTCCGCGGCACCAGGCTGGGCCTGGGGCGCACGGACCGCGACCGGGAGGGGTTCGGAGTCGCGCTGTACGTCGACTTCGCCGCGAAGGAGGAGGACTGGGCCGCGTACAAGGCGGGCTGGCACTAGGTCCGGTCCGGGCGGGGTCAGGACCTCCGGCGGGTGATCTTGTTGCCGAGCCAGACCAGGGGGTCGTACTTGCGGTCCACCGCCCGCTCCTTCAGCGGGATCAGCGCATTGTCGGTGATCTTGATCTGCTCCGGGCACACCTCCGTGCAGCACTTGGTGATGTTGCAGTAGCCGAGCCCGTGTTCCTCCTGCGCGGTGCTCTTGCGGTCGAGTCCCGACTCGGCCGCCGCGTCCAGGGGGTGCATGTCCAGCTCGGCGATGCGCATCAGGAAGCGCGGCCCGGCGAAGGCGGCCTTGTTCTCCTCGTGGTCGCGGACCACATGGCACGTGTCCTGGCACAGGAAGCACTCGATGCACTTGCGGAACTCCTGCGGGCGCTCCACGTCGATCTGCTGCATCCGGTACTCGCCCGCTGCCACGCCCGGCGGCGGGACGAAGGACGGAACCTCCCGCGCCTTCTCGTAATTGAACGACACGTCCGTCACCAGGTCGCGGAGGACCGGGAACGCCCGCAGCGGGGTCACCGTGATGACCTCGTCGCGCGAGAACACCGACATCCGCGTCATGCACATCAGCCGGGGCCGGCCGTTGATCTCGGCACTGCACGAACCGCACTTGCCGGCCTTGCAGTTCCAGCGAACCGCCAGGTCCGGCGCCTGGGTGGCCTGGAGCCGGTGGATGATGTCGAGGACGACCTCGCCCTCGTTCACCTCGACGGTGAAGTCCTTCAGACCTCCGCCGTCCGGGTCGCCCCGCCACACCCGGAAGCTCGCGTCATAGCTGGTCACTCGTAGAGCTCCTCTTCGGCGAGGTACTTCACCAGCTCCTCCTTGTCGAACAGGGCGAGCAGGTCGGGACGGATGGGTTCGGTCGTCGTACGTTCGAGGGCGATCTGCCCCTCCGGGGAATCCGGGTCGGCGATGCGGCACAGCAGGTTCACCCGCCGCCACTCGCGCTCCATGGCCGGGCAGTCCTCCCGCGTGTGCCCGCCCCGGGACTCCGTGCGCTCCAGGGCCGCGCGCGCCACGCACTCGCTGACCAGCAGCATGTTCCGCAGGTCCAGCGCCAGGTGCCAGCCGGGATTGAACTGCCGGTGCCCCTCGACACCCGCGCCCTGGGCCCGCAGCCGCAGCTCGGCCAGTGTCCGCAGCGCCTGCTTCATCTCCTCTGCCCGGCGGATGATGCCGACCAGGTCGTTCATGGTCTGCTGCAGCTCCTGGTGCAGGGTGTACGGGTTCTCCGGCCGCGAACCCGCCCCGACGGCACCCTCGCCACTGAAGGGCCGCAGCGCCTCGGCTGCCGCCGCGTGGACCTGGGCGTCGGGCACCTCCGGGCGGGCAGGCAGGCCGCTCGCGTACTGAGCCGCGTACAACCCGGCCCGGCGGCCGAAGACCAGCAGGTCGGACAGGGAGTTCCCGCCGAGCCGGTTGGAGCCGTGCATGCCGCCCGCGACCTCACCGGCCGCGAACAGCCCCGGCACGCCGACCGCCGCGGCCGTCTCCGACTCGACGGCGACGCCGCCCATCACGTAGTGGCAGGTCGGGCCGACCTCCATGGCCTCGGCCGTGATGTCCACGTCCGCCAGCTCCTTGAACTGGTGGTACATCGACGGCAGCCGGCGCCGGATCGTCTCGGCCGGCATGCGCGTGGACACGTCCAGGAAGACCCCGCCGTGCGGCGATCCGCGCCCCGCCTTCACCTCCGAGTTGATCGCGCGGGCGACCTCGTCGCGCGGCAGCAGCTCGGGCGGACGCCGGTTGTTGTCCGGGTCCTCGTACCAGCGGTCGCCCTCCTCCTCCGACTCCGCGTACTTCTCCTTGAAGACGTCGGGGACGTAGTCGAACATGAACCGCTTGCCCTCGGAGTTGCGCAGCACCCCTCCGTCGCCGCGCACCGACTCCGTGACCAGGATGCCCTTCACCGACGGGGGCCAGACCATGCCGGTCGGATGGAACTGCACGAACTCCATGTTCACCAGCGGCGCGCCCGCCAGCAGGGCCAGCGCGTGCCCGTCGCCGGTGTACTCCCACGAGTTGGACGTCACCTTGAAGGACTTGCCGATCCCGCCGGTCGCCAGGACGACCGCCGGCGCCTCCAGCACGAAGAAGCGGCCCGACTCGCGCTCGTAGCAGAAGGTCCCGCCGACCCGGCCGTCGTCGTCCTTGAGGACACGGGTGACGGTGCACTCCTGGAAGACCTTCAGCCGGGCCTCGTAGTCGCCGAAGGCGCGGAAGTCCTCCTGCTGGAGGGACACGATCTTCTGCTGGAGCGTACGGATCAGTTCCAGGCCGGTACGGTCGCCGACGTGGGCCAGGCGCGGGTACTCATGGCCGCCGAAGTTGCGCTGCGAGATCCGCCCGTCCTTCGTCCGGTCGAAGAGGGCGCCCCACGTCTCAAGCTCCCACACCCGGTCCGGCGCCTCGCGCGCGTGCAACTCCGCCATCCGCCACTGGTTGAGGAACTTGCCCCCGCGCATGGTGTCGCGGAAGTGGACCTGCCAGTTGTCCCCGGCGTTGACGTTGCCCATGGAGGCGGCGATGCCGCCCTCGGCCATCACCGTATGGGCCTTGCCGAACAGCGACTTGCAGATCACGGCCGTACGGGCGCCCTGTTCACGCGCCTCGATGGCCGCCCGCAGCCCCGCCCCGCCGGCGCCGACCACGACGACGTCCCACTGCTGCCGTTCCGCTTGACTCATCAGAAGGCACCCTTTCTAGAAGAAGCGCGGATCATCGAAGGCGCCGGTGGCGAGGAGGTACACGTAGAAGTCGGCGAGCGCGACGCTCAGCAGGGAGGCCCAGGCGAGCTGCATGTGGCGGGCGTTCAGCTTGCCGACCCAGCCCCACAGCCGGTAGCGCACCGGGTGCTTGGAGAAGTGCTTGAGGCGTCCGCCGACGATGTGCCGGCAGGAGTGGCAGGAGATCGTGTACGCCCAGATCAGCACGATGTTGACGAGGAAGACCAGCGTCCCGAGGCCCATGTGGCCCCACTCGTACGACGCGTCGCGGAAGGCGAGCACGGTGTCGTAGGTCAGGATCCCGGCGACCGGCAGCGCGGCGTAGAAGAAGTACCGGTGGATGTTCTGCAGGATCAGCGGGAAGCGGGTCTCGCCGGTGTACGTCTTGTGCGGCTCGGCGACCGCGCAGGCCGGGGGCGACGCCCAGAAGCCCCGATAGTAGGCCTTGCGGTAGTAGTAGCAGGTCAGCCGGAAGCCGAGCGGGAAGATCAGGATCAGCAGGGCGGGGGACAGGCCCCACCAGCTGCCGAAGATCTCCCAGTTGGGGCCGTCCTTCATGGGCGCGCAGTTCTCGGCGAGACAGGGCGAGTAGAACGGCGAGACGTAGGGCGCGGCGTAGTAGTCGCTGTTCGCGAAGGCCCGCCAGGTCGAGTAGACGATGAACGCCAGCAGCCCGGCGGCGGTGGCGGCGGGCGCGAGCCACCAGCGGTCGGTACGGAGGTGGGGCGCCGCGATGGTGGCGCGTGCCGGGCTGTGCACGCCGCCGCGGCCGCCGCGGGCGGCGGTGGCGGGGTCGGCGGCGGGGTCGGTGTCGGGTGGTGGTTGTTCGGTGCCAGTGGCCAACGGGGTCTCCTAGGGCGCGGGCCGGTCGTGGCGCGTGCCGGTCGGTGAGGGTGGGTGCCGGTCCGGTGCCGGTGCAGGGCCGGTCAGGGTGCGGGCCGGGAGTGACTTGCTGGGTGCGGTGTGGTGGGTACGGGCCGCGCGCGTGCCGGCCGGTCGGCCGGTGTACGCCCCCGAGGAGACGGGCGGCGCGCCCGAACGGCACCGGTGGCGGGTGGGTCCGGCGGTGGCGCCCGCCTCATGGCACATGGCCCGGTCCGGCCCGGCTCGCGGGAGTACAGGGCGGTACACGGCGGTACGGAGCCGGGCCCGGCGCGGGCTCCGGGGTACGCACCCCGGCACGGCGTGCCCCGGGGCAGCCCCGGCAAGGCCCGCCGGTAAGGCCCGCCCGGCCCGGCGCCCGGCACCCGGCCCTCGGCACGGGACAGTCGCGCCGGACCGGCACGGCCCGGCGCCAAGGCCCCTCGTACCGGCCGCCCGGCCCGCCATGACCCTGGCGTACGGGGCGACCGCGCCGCCGACACGTCGGCCGGACCGCCCGGCGCGGACCTTCCGTACCTCCCGGTCATCCCGCGGCACCGCGCGCGCCACCACCCCCGTCAGGGGGCGCGGCGGTCCCGCGCGCCCAGGCCCTCGTCGTCCGAGTCGGTCCACAGGGAGCTGTCGTACGGCGTGTCCGGGATGGTCACCAGGCCCTCGGGCCGGCCGACCGCCGTGCGGACCGGCTTCTCCTCGCGCCGCTGCGCGAGGTTCCGTTCCAGTTGGATGACCGATCGGGCCAGCTCCTCAAGGCGGCGCTTGACCTCGGTCAGATCGTCTTCGAGAGACATGAATTGCCCTCACTTCCGCGATCGCGGGTGGCAAACACGCGCCTGAGAGTGTCGCGCGTCACATCCCCCATTGTGAAGCCATGCGCGCGGATTCCACTCTTCCGAGGCTTGGGCCGCACGGGTGGTGTTTGCGCGCACTGCCGCCGTGTCGCCGCCACGGGGCCCTGCCGGTCGTTTTCAGTGTATGGGCAATAGGTGTGATCATCTCTAAATTCCACAAAACAGGACGAAGAGGTACAAGACATGTCCCACGTCGGCGCCCCTCGGGGGAGGACATGCTCCCGGGGCCCCCGTTCCCGCACGCTCCGGTCCGCCGTCCTCCTCACCACCGGCGTACTCGCCGTCTCCGTACTGAGCGGATGCAGCTCCCCCGACGAGGAGAGCGACGCCAAGGCCGTCCCGCAGGACGTCGCCCCCGCCGCCCGCGACAAGGTCGCCGACGGAGGCACGCTGCGCTGGGCAGTCGACGCGATGCCGGCCACCCTCAACGCCTTCCAGGCGGACGCCGACGCCACCACCACCCGCATCACCCAGGCCGTACTGCCCACCCTCTTCGCCCTCGACGACCGCGGCCGCCCCCAGCGCAACCCCGACTACCTGGAATCCGCCGAGATCGTCGAGCGCGAGCCCAAGCAGGTCGTCCTCTACAAGCTCAACCAGCAGGCGGTGTGGACCGACGGCCGCGAGATCGGCGCCCCCGACTTCGTCGCCCAGTGGCACGCCCTCAGCGGCAAGGACTCCGCCTACTGGACCGCCCGCAACGCCGGCTACGAGCGCATCGAGAAGATCGAGCGCGGCGCCAGCGACCTGGAGGTCCGGGTCACCTTCAACAAGCCGTACGCCGACTGGCGCGCCCTCTTCTCGCCGCTCTACCCCAAGCAGGTCATGGGGACGCCGGCCGCCTTCAACGACGGTGCCCGTACGCAGCTGGCCGCGTCGGCCGGTCCCTTCCAGCTCAAGGGCGTCGACGCCAGGAGCGGTACGGCGACGCTCGTACGCAACCCCCGCTGGTGGGGTCAGCCGGCCAAGCTCGACGCGATCGTGCTGCGTGCCGTCCCGCGCTCCGGCCGCGCCACCGCGCTCGCCGCGGGCCTGCTCGACCTCGCCGAGATCGACCGCGCCACGGCGGACCGGATCGCCCGCGCGGTCAAGGACGCGGACCGCGCCGCCCACGGCGCCGGTACGGACACGGCCCCGTCGGCCGCCGCCAAGGCAGGGCCCCCGCCGGGCGCCGCGAACGCGGCACCCCCGGCGGATCCCGCGCAGGCCCGGCTCCTCCAGGCGGCGCGGCTGAAGAACCAGCAGGCCCTCGCGGCGTACGCGGCCGAGCAGAAGGCGTTGCGCGGCTACGCGGTCCGCAAGTCGCTGGAACCGGCGTACACACAGCTGGCGCTCAACGGCGAGAGCGGCCCGCTCTCCGACGACCGGGTACGCCGGGCGGTGGCCCGCGCGCTGAACCGCCAGGAACTCGCCGAGGCGGTCCTGAAGCCGCTCGGGCTGCCCGCGCAGCCGGTCGGCAGCCACCTCGCGCTCGCCGGGCAGCAGGCGTACGCCGACAGCAGCGGCGCCCTGGGCGGCCAGGACACCGAGGAGGCCCAGGAACTCCTGGCCGACGCGGGCTGGACGCGGGGCGGCGCGCGTAAGCCCGCCGGCCCCAAGGACGGCACGAAGGCGGGCGCCGAGGCGTCCGCCGCGGCGAACAAGCCCGCCGCCGGTGCCACGCCCGCCAGGGACGAGAAGGGCGGGAAGAACGACGTACCGTCCGACGAGGGCCTGTACATCGTCGGCGACGACAAGCCCGCCGAGCCCGCCATCGGCGGCAACGACGGACCGGAGGGTACGCACGTCCTGGCCCCCGCCCCCGCCGCGGCGGCCCAGGGCATCGCCCTCCACCGCCAGGTGCAAGGCCTGAGCACGGAGACCGACACCGACAAGGGCGCGCCCGACCAGCCCAAGGCCCAGGGAGGCGGGGCCCCCGGCGCCTACGCCCCCCGCGGCACCGCCGCCCCGGCCCCGGCGGCCCCCGCCGGCGCGGCGGCCGGTCCGCTCGGCAAGGACGGCGAGTCGCTCACGCTCCGCTTCGTCCTCCCCGCCGGCCCCGATTCCGAGTCCCTGCGGACGGTCGGCGACAAGATCGCCCGGATGCTCGGCCGCATCGGCATCGGCACCGAGATCGTCAAGGTTCCCGACGACAGCTACTTCAAGGACCACATCGCCTCCGGCGACTTCGACCTGGCCCTCTACTCCTGGCCCGCCACCGCCTACCCCGCCACCGACGGGCGGCCGATCTTCGCCAAGCCCCAGCCGGCCGCCGACGGCTCCCTGCTGGTGGAGCAGAATTACACCCGGGTCGGTACGGACCACATCGACCAGCTCTTCGACCAGGCAGCCGCCGAGCTGGACGAGAAGGCGGCCCGTGACCTGGTGAAGCAGGCCGACGCCCGGATCTGGGCCGCGGCCGGTTCCATCCCCCTCTACCAGCGGCCGCAGCTGGTGGCGGCGAGGACGACGGTGGTGAACGCCGGGGCGTTCGGTTTCGCGACCCCCCGCTACGAGAACATCGGCTTCGCGCAGAAGTAGCGGCGCACCCGGCACCAGGCCGCAACCTCAGAATCCGCTCAAGTCGCTTGCCCGTCGGTATCACCGGCGGGCAAGCTCGCGTGCGGACCATGACCCGGGCCCACTCAAGCACCCACCCCCCCAGTGCACCGCTAGACACCTGTTCGATCTTCTCCGGACGGGCCGAGAAGCCCTTCGCGCGTCGGCCCCGTACCATGGACACAGCCGTGGCGCGTCCGCCCGGCGGGCGTACGAGGAACAAAGAGACGCCGCACCCACGATCCGAGAGAAGCGCAAGCCACTCATGCCCACGCGCCACGACATCCGTAACGTAGCCATCGTCGCCCACGTCGACCACGGCAAGACGACCATCGTCGACGCCATGCTCAAGCAGGCCGGCGCCTTCGCCGCCCACCAGCTCGACTCCGTCGACGACCGCATGATGGACTCGAACGACCTGGAGCGTGAGAAGGGCATCACGATCCTCGCCAAGAACACGGCGGTGAAGTACCACCCCAAGGACGGCGGGGCCCCGATCACCATCAACATCATCGACACCCCCGGCCACGCCGACTTCGGTGGTGAGGTCGAGCGCGGCCTGTCGATGGTCGACGGTGTGGTGCTGCTCGTGGACGCCTCCGAGGGCCCGCTGCCGCAGACGCGCTTCGTGCTCCGCAAGGCCCTGCAGCGCCGGATGCCGGTCATCCTCTGCATCAACAAGACGGACCGCCCGGACTCCCGGATCGACGAGGTCGTCAACGAGACCTACGACCTCTTCCTGGACCTGGACGCGGACGAGGAGCAGATCGAGTTCCCGATCGTCTACGCCTGCGGCCGTGACGGCATCGCGTCGCTGACCAAGCCGGAGGACGGCACAGTCCCGGCCGACTCCACCAGCCTGGAGCCGTTCTTCTCCACGATCCTGGAGCACATCCCGGCTCCGGTGTACGACGAGGAGGCCCCGCTCCAGGCGCACGTCACCAACCTGGACGCGGACAACTTCCTCGGCCGTATCGCGCTGCTCCGCGTCGAGCAGGGCGAGCTGCGCAAGGGCCAGACGGTCGCGTGGATCAAGCGTGACGGCACCGTCGCCAACGTACGCATCAGCGAGCTGATGATGACCGAGGCGCTCACCCGCAAGCCGGCCGAGGTGGCGGGCCCCGGTGACATCTGCGCCGTCGCCGGTATCCCGGACATCATGATCGGCGAGACGCTGGCCGACCCGGAGAACCCGATCGCGCTGCCGCTGATCACGGTCGACGAGCCCGCGATCTCGATGGTCATCGGTACGAACACCTCGCCGCTGGTCGGCCGTGGCGCCACCGGCAAGGGCGCGGACAACAAGGCGGCCGTCAAGGACCGCAAGGTCACCGCCCGCCAGGTGAAGGACCGCCTGGACCGCGAGCTGGTCGGTAACGTCTCGCTGCGCGTCCTGGACACCGAGCGCCCCGACGCCTGGGAGGTGCAGGGCCGCGGCGAGCTGGCGCTGGCCATCCTGGTCGAGCAGATGCGCCGTGAGGGCTTCGAGCTGACCATCGGCAAGCCC
Source organism: Streptomyces sp. CB03238 (assembly GCF_002099185.1). Taxonomy (NCBI): domain Bacteria; kingdom Bacillati; phylum Actinomycetota; class Actinomycetes; order Kitasatosporales; family Streptomycetaceae; genus Streptomyces; species Streptomyces sp. CB03238. The sequence continues at coordinate 193,487 of NZ_NBCN01000002.1, forward strand.
CAGGTGGTCACCAAGGAGATCGACGGCAAGGTCCACGAGCCGGTCGAGCGCATGACCATCGACGTGCCGGAGGAGCACATGGGCGCCGTCACGCAGCTCATGGGCGTCCGCAAGGGCCGGATGGACAACATGTCCAACCACGGCTCCGGCTGGGTGCGCATGGAGTTCGTCGTGCCGTCCCGTGGCCTGATCGGCTTCCGTACGGAGTTCCTGACGCAGACGCGTGGCACGGGCATCGCCCACTCCATCCACGAGGGCCACGAGCCGTGGTTCGGCACGCTGACGACCCGCAACAACGGCTCGCTCGTCGCCGACCGCTCCGGCGCGGTCACCGCCTTCGCGATGACGAACCTCCAGGAGCGCGGCGTCCTCTTCGTGGAGCCGGGCACCGAGGTGTACGAGGGCATGATCGTCGGCGAGAACTCCCGCTCCGACGACATGGACGTCAACATCACCAAGGAGAAGAAGCTCACGAACATGCGGTCGTCCTCGGCCGACTCGTTCGAGGCGATCGTGCCGCCGCGCAAGCTCTCCCTGGAGCAGTCGCTGGAGTTCTGCCGCGACGACGAGTGCGTCGAGGTGACCCCGGAGGCCGTCCGCATCCGCAAGGTGAACCTGGACCAGCGCGAGCGCGCCCGCGCCGCCTCGCGCGCCAAGAACGGCTGACACAGGCCCGCAGGGCACTCACCGGCACGCCGGGGCACGGGCCACCGGCCCACGGCAGCCGGCAGTCCCGGCGCCTGAGCTGTCAACTCCCCGTCCTGGGAGGGATAAACCCCTCCCAGGACGGGGAGTTTTTTATGCGGCCGTTCCCGCGCGGGCCCGGCCCGAGCCCGGCCCGGGCGCGGAACACCCGCCTCCTATACCAGTACGGGGACCCTGCCCCCGTACTGGCTGATCCTCGTGGGTGCCGGCTGACCGCACGTCAACGCGTTTTCGCTGCCGAAGCGTCCGGATATCGACCGTCGCTCTCCGGAACATGTGTTAACGGTCCGTTTCGCGGGTGTCTGTCTGTGCTCGCTTTGTCCGGATTTCGGTCTTCGGGCCCTTGGTGATGTTGCCAAAACGAGACCCTTTAAGTGTGGTTTACGGCCCGGACGTACTTAATAGTTGGCTCCATTGAGCTCGGGTCAATGGGTCACGCGCTGTGGGGAGCGCCGACTCACGAGCACACTCGGGGCACTTGGGTCATCGCCGTCAGGGGTGTCGGCATGCAACCTCGAAGTGCCCTTCTTGTAGTGACAAGTGGACTCATGAGGAGGAACCCATGCGCGGTGCCAAGAGCGCCAAGTGGGTCGCGGGCGCGATAGTCGTCGCCCTGGCAGCCACTGCTTGTGGTGGCGGTAGCGACAGCAAGGCCAACGGTGCCAAGCAGGTCGTGATGGAGCTCGGCGAGCCCCAGAACGGTCTGATCCCGTCGAACACGTACGAGTCCGAGGGCTCCGAGGTCATGAACGCCCTGTTCACCGGCCTCGTGCGGTACGACGAGAAGAACGAGACCCAGCTCGACATGGCCGCGTCGATCGAGACCAAGGACAGCAAGGTCTGGACGATCAAGCTCAAGGACGGCTACACCTTCCACAACGGTGAGCCGGTCACCGCGCAGTCCTACGCGGACGCCTGGAACTACGGCGCCAACCAGGACAACACGCAGGAGACGAACCCGCTCTACGGCAAGATCGACGGGTACGCCGACCTGAACCCGGGCGAGGGCAAGAAGCCCGCGACCGACAAGATGAAGGGCCTGAAGGTCGTCGACGAGAAGACCCTCGAGGTCACGCTCACGGCTCCGTTCAGCGCCTTCAAGTCCATGCTGGGCTTCAACGCGTTCTTCCCGCTGCCGAAGGCCTTCTTCAAGGACCCGAAGGGCTTCGAGACCGCGCCCATCGGCAACGGCATGTTCAAGATGGACGGCAAGTTCGTCCGCAACCAGCAGATCAAGACGGTCAAGTACGACAAGCACCCCGACGCGGGCGAGCTCAAGATCTCGGGCGTCACGTTCAAGATCTACAGCAGCCAGGACACCGCCTACCGTGACCTGCTCGGTGGCCGCGTCGACATCATGGACACCATCCCGACGTCCGCGATGATGACCGCCGCCAAGGACCTGGGCGACCGCTACATCCAGGGCACCGACTCCGGTGTCGGCTACGTCGGCTTCCCGCTGAAGTACAACAAGGCGTTCGCGAAGCCGGAGATCCGCAAGGCGATCTCCCAGGCGATCGACCGCAAGGCGATCACCGAGAAGATCTTCGTCAACACCCGTACGCCGGCGGACGACTTCATCAACCCGCTGGTCCCGGGCTACCGCCAGGGCGCCTGTGGCGCACCCTGCACCTACGACCCGGCCGCGGCCAAGAAGGCCTTCGACGCCGCGGGCGGCCTGCCGGGCAACAAGATGGAGCTCGGCTACAACGCCGACGGTGGCCACAAGGAGTGGATCACCGCCGTCGCCGGCCAGCTCGAGAAGAACCTCGGCATCACCGTCACCGTCAAGCCGTTCGAGCAGTTCCAGTCCATCCTGAACGACCTCGGTGACAAGAAGTACAGCGGCGCGTTCCGCCTGGCGTGGTCCATGGACTACCCGCACCCGGAGAACTACCTGCGCCCGATCTTCTCCGAGGACGCCATCGAGCACGGCTCCAACTACTCGGGCTACGTCAACCCGCAGGTCGAGAAGTTCCTCGACCAGGGCGACACGGCGACCACCGAGGACGCCGCGATCAAGGCGTACCAGCAGGCCGACGACATCCTGCTGAAGGAGATGCCGTACATCCCGGTGTACTTCTACAAGCTGAACGCCGGCCTCAGCAAGAACCTCAAGCCGGGCGTGCGGATCGACAACATGACCCAGGTCGACTGGACCACGGTCAACCCCGCCTGACGGTTCAAAGGATCTCCGCGGGGAGATCCTGACAGCAGTGGGGGTGACGGGGTTCTGCCCCGTCACCCCCCTTCTGCCGTCTCGTTGTCGATTACCCCTCACCCGGGGCGGGGCTCACCGGTGTGCCCCTCCCGGTATCCGTACAACTGGAGACCTGATGGGTCGTTATGTGATCAGGCGTCTTCTGCAGGCGATACCCGTACTGCTCGGCGCGACAATACTTCTCTACTGCCTCGTCTTCCTGCTGCCCGGTGACCCCATCCAGGCACTGGCCGGAGAGAAGAAGGCGGACCCGAACATCAGAGCCATTCTGCGAGAGCAGTACCACCTCAATGACCCGCTCTACCAGCGGTACTGGTACTACATCTCCGGTGTGATGACCGGTGACTTCGGCACCGACTTCACTGGCCGTGAGGTGTCCGAGATCATGAGCGAGACCTTCCCGGTCACGCTCAAACTGGCCGGCATCGCCTTCCTGGTCGAGGCCGTCGTCGGCATCGTCGCCGGTGTCTTCGCGGCGCTCGGCCGCGGCAAGTTCCTCGACAACCTCGTGCTGCTGTCGACCCTCCTCCTGGTCTCCATCCCGGTGTTCGTCCTGGGCAACGTGCTCCAGCTCGTGCTGGGCGTGCAGTGGGCGCTCGTTCCGATCTCCTACAGCGCCGAGGACATCACCACACTGTTCCTCCCCGGCGTCGTCCTGGCGTCCGTCTCCCTCGCGTACATCGCCCGGCTCACCCGGACCAGCATGATCGAGACGATGCGCTCCGACTACGTGCGCACCGCCACCGCGAAGGGCCTGAGCCGTCCGAGGGTGATCGTGCGGCACGGACTGCGCAACGCGCTGATCCCGATCGTCACGTACCTCGGTGTGGACCTCGGCGCCCTGATGGGCGGCGCGATCATCACGGAGCGCATCTTCAACATCCCGGGCATCGGCGGCACCCTCTACCAGGCCGTGTACCTGCGACAGGGGACGACCGTCGTCAGCATCGTGACCGTGCTCGTCCTCGTCTACATCGCCGCGAACCTGCTCGTGGACCTGCTCTACGCCGTGCTCGACCCGAGGATCCGCTATGCCTGAGAACACCTCCACCACCGTTGAGGAGAGCGAGGCCGTCAAGACGGCCACGCCCGGGGGTCCCGTGCGGACCAAGGAGGACAAGCCGGAGCGGGTCGCCAGCATGTGGAGCGACGCGTGGCGCGACCTGACGCACAACTGGGTCTTCCTCGTCTCCGCCGTGCTGATCGTCTTCCTGCTCGTCATGGCGGTCTTCCCGCAGCTCTTCACCAGCCAGGACCCGTACGCCAAGGGCTTCTGCGACCTGTCCAACTCGGTCGTACCGCCCAGCGGCGCGCACTGGTTCGGCTTCGACGTCCAGGGCTGCGACATCTACGCCCGGACCATCTACGGCGCCCGCAACTCGATCATCGTCGGCGTCCTCACCTCGGTGCTGACCACGCTCGCCGGCGGCGTCCTGGGCATGATCGCCGGTCTGCGCGGCGGCTGGCTGGACGCTGTGGTGTCCCGCTTCACCGAGATCTGGTTCGCCATCCCGACCCTGCTCGGTGGTCTGCTCGTGCTGGCGATGCTGGGCTCCGGCAGCGTCATCACCGTCTCGCTGATCATGGCGGTGCTCGGCTGGCCGCAGCTGTTCCGCATCATGCGCGGCTCGGTGATCACCAACAAGCAGAACGACTACGTGATGGCCGCCCGCGCGCTCGGCGCCAACGGCTGGCGCATCGCGATGCGCCACATCCTGCCGAACGCGGTCGCCCCGGTGATCGTGGTCAGCACGATCAACCTCGGTGTCTACATCTCGGCCGAGGCGGCGTTCTCGTACCTCGGCATCGGTGTGCAGGCCCCGAACATCTCCTGGGGCCTGATGATCAGTGACGGCCAGGACCGCTTCCTGAGCGCCCCGCACATGGTGCTCTTCCCGTCGCTGTTCCTGAGCGTCACGGTCCTCGCGTTCATCATGCTCGGCGAAGCTGTTCGCGACGCCCTCGACCCCAAGCTGCGCTAGGAGGGCGTACGTTGACCACCATCGAGAAGAAGACGAGCGCTCCGCTCCTCGAAGTGCGTGACCTGCACGTCGAGTTCCACACCCGGGACGGCGTGGCCAAGGCCATCAACGGCGTCAGCTACAGCGTCGACGCCGGCGAGACCCTCGCCGTGCTCGGCGAGTCCGGCTCCGGCAAGTCGGTCACCGCCCAGGCGATCATGGGCATCCTCGACATGCCGCCCGGCCGCATTCCCAAGGGCGAGATCCTGTTCCACGGCGAGGACATGCTGAAGATGTCCGCCGAGGAGCGCCGCAAGATCCGTGGGCGCCGGATCGCGATGATCTTCCAGGACGCGCTCTCCGCGCTGAACCCGGTGCTGACCGTCGGCTACCAGCTCGGTGAGATGTACCGCGTCCACCTCGGCCTGTCCCGCAAGGAGGCCAAGGCCAGGGCCATCGAACTGATGGACCGGGTGAAGATCCCGGCCGCGGCGGCGCGGGTGAACGACTACCCGCACCAGTTCTCCGGCGGTATGCGCCAGCGCATCATGATCGCCATGGCGATGGCGCTGGAGCCGGACCTGATCATCGCGGACGAGCCCACCACCGCGCTCGACGTGACCGTCCAGGCCCAGGTCATGGACCTGCTCGCGGAGCTCCAGCGCGAGGAGAACATGGGCATGATCCTGATCACCCACGACCTGGGTGTGGTCGCGGACGTCGCCGACAAGATCGCGGTGATGTACGCGGGCCGGATCGTCGAGAACGCGCCCATCCACGAGCTGTACAAGCGCCCCGCGCACCCGTACACCCGTGGCCTGCTCGACTCCATCCCGCGCCTGGACCAGAAGGGCCAGGAGCTGTACGCGATCAAGGGCCTGCCGCCCAACCTGATGAAGATCCCGCCGGGCTGCGCCTTCAACCCGCGCTGCCCGAAGGCGGACGACATCTGCCGTACGGAGATCCCGGCCCTGGTGCCGGTGACGGAGCAGGACGGCGGCGAGCTGCCGGGCCGTGGCAGCGCGTGCCACTTCTGGAAGGAGACGATCCATGGCTGAGCTCAGGAAGAACGATGAGGCGGCCGTGGACGCGACCCCGAACGTCACCGAGGTCGAGACCGTCGAGGCGGCCACCGAGACGGCTGCCGTCGCGGCGATCGAGGCCCCGGTGGAGCGCGGCGAGCCGATCCTGCAGGTGCGGGGCCTGGTCAAGCACTTCCCGCTGACCCAGGGCATCCTGTTCAAGAAGCAGGTCGGTGCGGTCAAGGCCGTGGACGGGGTCTCCTTCGACCTCTACCAGGGGGAGACGCTCGGCATCGTCGGCGAGTCGGGCTGTGGCAAGTCCACGGTCGCCAAGCTGCTGATGATGCTGGAGACGGCGACCGCGGGCGAGATCTTCTACAAGGGCCAGGACATCACCAGGCTGTCCGGCCGGGCGCTGAAGGCGGTCCGCCGGAACATCCAGATGGTGTTCCAGGACCCGTACACCTCGCTCAACCCCCGGATGACGGTGGGCGACATCATCGGTGAGCCCTTCGAGATCCACCCCGAGGTGGCCCCGAAGGGCGACCGGCGCCGCAAGGTGCAGGAGCTGCTGGACGTGGTCGGGCTCAACCCCGAGTACATCAACCGCTATCCGCACCAGTTCTCGGGCGGCCAGCGCCAGCGCATCGGCATCGCCCGTGGCCTGGCCCTGAACCCCGAGATCATCATCTGCGACGAGCCGGTCTCGGCGCTGGACGTCTCGGTGCAGGCGCAGGTCGTCAACCTGATGGAGAAGCTGCAGGACGAGTTCAACCTCTCGTACCTCTTCATCGCGCACGACCTGTCGATCGTCCGGCACATCTCCGACCGGGTCGGCGTGATGTACCTCGGCAAGATGGCCGAGATCGGTACGGACGTACAGATCTACGACCACCCGACGCACCCCTACACCCAGGCGCTGCTGTCGGCGGTCCCGGTGCCCGACCCGGACGCCCGCGAGGGCCGCGAGCGGATCATCCTGACCGGTGACGTCCCGTCGCCGGCCAACCCGCCGTCCGGCTGCCGCTTCCGTACGCGGTGCTGGAAGGCGGAGGACAAGTGCGCCGAGGAGGTGCCGCTGCTGGCGATCCCGGAGCACTTCCGGGTCTCCGACAGCCCGGCGGCGCACGAGTCGGCGTGCCACTTCGCCGAGGAGAAGGACGTCGTCCACGCGGCGTAACGCGCGGCGCGGCTGTACGCGTACGGGAGCGCCCCGGGCCGAAGACGGCCCGGGGCGCTCCCGTATGTCCGGCACCTCGCCGTGCGACGGCTTGCGCGGGTGGTGGTCGCCCTTTGGCGTAGGTCATCCCTTCCCGCGTCCGGGGCCGTCACCGGCCGGGCGGCCGTCGCGCGGCGGCGGGGCCTGTCGACGCGCAGCGGCGAAGGCGGTGCTCCCGCATGCGGGTGGTCCCCGTGCCCGGACGGGCGGGTACAGCGTGCACCTACGTACCTTATGGGGTGATATGTGGGCCTAGGCGCGAGACCGAGGACCACGACCCGGGAGGCATCCATGCGCGGAGCCACGCACGCCAGGTGGGCCGCGGCCGCGGTGGCCGTCGCCCTCGCGGCGACCGCCTGCGGCGGCGGCAGCGGTGGCGGTGGCGCCGACGGGATCGTCAGCTCCTCCTGGGGCGACCCCCAGAACCCGATCGAACCGGCCAACACCAACGAGGTCCAGGGCGGCAAGGTCCTCGACATGCTCTTCCGGGGCCTCAAGAGGTACGACCCGAAGACCGGAGAGGCCCGCGACACGGTCGCCGAGAAGATCGAGACGACCGACTCCCGGAACTTCACCATCACCCTCAAGCCCGGCTGGACGTTCAGCAACGGCGAGCCCGTCACCGCCAGGTCCTTCACCGACGCCTGGAACTACGGGGCCCACGTCGACAACAAGCAGGCCAACTCGCCCTTCTTCAGCGACATCGTCGGCTACGACGACGTCCACCCCGCCTCCGGGGTCGCCAAGGCCAAGACCATGCGCGGCCTGGTCGTCAAGGACGACCGCACCTTCACCGTCGCCCTCAAGGACACGTTCTCCACCTGGCCCGAGACCCTCGGCTACCAGGCGTTCGTGCCCCTGCCCAGGGTGTTCTTCACCGACCACGACGCCTGGCTCGCCAAGCCCGTCGGCAACGGCCCGTACACCGTCGAGTCGTACACCCGCGGCAGCAACATGAAGCTGCGCCGCTGGGACGGCTACAAGGGCGAGGACAAGGCGCGCAACGGCGGCGTGGACCTCATCGTCTACACCGACAACAACAGCGCCTACACCGACCTGATCTCGGGGAACCTCGACCTCCTCGACGACGTACCCGCGCAAGCGCTCAGGAACGTCGACGGCGACCTCGGCGACCGCTACATCAACCAGCCCGCCCTCATCATCCAGACCCTGGTCTTCCCGCTCCACCGGCCCGAGTGGAACAAGCCCGGCATGGAGAAGGTCCGCCGGGGCCTGTCCATGGCGGTCAACCGCGAGGAGATCACCAAGCAGATCTTCCAGGGCACCCGCACCCCCGCCAAGGACTGGACCTCACCGGCCCTCGGCGCGGACGGCGGCTACAAGGGGATCTGCGGCGACGCCTGCGCCTACAACCCCACCGAGGCCAGGCGGCTCATCGAGGAGGGCGGCGGCCTCCCCGGCGGCAAGGTGACGCTCACCTCCAACGTCGACACCGGCTCGCACCGCGCCTGGATGGACGCCGTGTGCAACAGCGTCAACAACGCGCTCGGCCGGGGCGCCGTCTGCACCGTCAGCCCCATCGGCACCTTCGCCGACTTCCGCAACCAGCAGACCACGTACAAGCTCAGCGGCCCCTTCCGCTCCGGCTGGCAGGCCGACTACCCCCTCATCCAGAACTTCCTGGAGCCGCTCTACTACACCGGTGGGTCCTCCAACTACGGCAAGTTCAGCAACAAGCAGTTCGACGGCCTCGTCGACAAGGCCAACCGCGAGACCGACCAGGCGGCAGCCGTCAAGGACTTCCAGGCCGCCGAGCAGATCCTCGCCGCCCAGATGCCGGCCATCCCGCTCTGGTACCAGAACGGCAGCGCCGGCTACTCCGAGCGGCTCTCCGACGTCGCCCTCAACCAGTTCAGCGTTCCGGTCTACGACCAGATCACGGTCAGCTGACGCCACACAACTCCACCACCGGAGCCCCCATGGGACGCTATGTGATCCGGCGGCTGCTCCAGATGATCCCGGTGTTCATCGGCAGCACGTTCCTCATCTTCTTCATGGTGTACGCGCTCGGCGACCCGGTCGCGGCCCTCTTCGGCGACAAGGCGCCCGACCCCGCCACCGCCGCCCGCATCCGCAAGGACCTCCACCTCGACCAGCCGCTGTGGAAGCAGTACCTGCTCTACATGGGCGCCATCTTCCAGGGCGACTTCGGCACCGCGTTCAACGGCCAGAAGGTCACCGAGCTGATGGCCTCCGCATTCCCCGTCACCCTGCGCCTCACCCTCGTCGCCATCGTCATCGAGATCGTCATCGGCATCACCCTCGGCGTCATCAGCGGCCTCAAGCGCGGCCGCCCCCTCGACACCGGTCTGCTCGTCCTCACCCTCGTCGTCATCTCCGTCCCCACCTTCGTCTCCGGCTACCTCCTCCAGTTCCTCCTCGGTGTGAAATGGGGCTGGGTACGCCCCTCCGTCTCCGCCGACGCCCGCATCGACGAGCTGCTCCTCCCCGGTGTCGTCCTCGCCCTGGTCTCCCTCGCCTACGTCACCCGGCTCAGCCGCACCTCCATCGCCGAGAACGTCCGCGCCGACTACGTCCGCACCGCCATCGCCAAGGGCCTGCCGCGCCACCGGGTCATCACCCGCCACCTGCTGCGCAACTCCCTCATCCCGGTCGTCACCTTCATCGGCGCCGACATCGGCTCACTGATGGGCGGCGCGATCGTCACGGAGCGGATCTTCAACATCCACGGCGTCGGCTACCAGCTCTACCAGGGCATCCTGCGCAACAACGCGCCCACAGTCGTCGGCTTCGTGACGATCCTCGTGATCGTCTTCCTGGTGGCGAACCTGCTCGTCGACCTGCTCTACGCGGTCCTGGACCCGAGGATCCGCTATGCCTGAGCGCCTCGACCCCGCCACGGACGTCATCGCCCCGGCCGGCGCGGGCGGCGCGCCCGCCCCGGCGGTGAGCGAGCCCGAGCCACCGGACAGGCCCACCACCGGCCGCCCGCGCAGCCTGTGGTCCGACGCCTGGCACCAGCTGCGCCGCAACCCCGTCTTCCTCGTCTCGGCCCTGCTGATCGCCTTCCTCGTCCTGATCGCCCTCTGGCCGCAGATCCTCACCGGCGCCGACCCGCTGCGCTGCGACCTGTCCAAGTCGCAACAGGGCTCCGCCCCCGGCCACCCCTTCGGGTACGACACCCAGGGCTGCGACGTCTTCACCCGCACGGTGTACGGGGCGCGGGCCTCCATCACCGTCGGCGTCTGCGCCACCCTCGGCGCCGCCCTCCTCGGCAGCCTCCTGGGCGGGCTCGCCGGGTTCTTCGGCGGCTGGTGGGACGCGCTGCTCTCCCGGATCGCCGACGTGTTCTTCGGCATCCCCGTCATCCTGGGCGGCCTGGTCTTCCTGTCCGTCGTCACCAGCTCCACCGTCTGGCCGGTGGTCGGCTTCATCGTGCTGCTCGGCTGGCCGCAGGTCGCCCGTATCGCCCGCGGCTCGGTCATCACCGCCAAACAGAACGACTACGTCCAGGCCGCGCGGGCCCTCGGCGCCGGCAGCGGGCGGATGCTGCTGCGGCACGTGGCGCCCAACGCCGTCGCACCGGTCATCGTCGTCGCGACCATCGCCCTCGGTACGTACATCGCGCTGGAGGCCACCCTGTCCTTCCTCGGCGTCGGGCTGCGGCCGCCCACCGTCTCCTGGGGCATCGACATCTCCAACGCCGCCCCGCAGATCCGCAACGCCCCCCACATGCTGCTGTGGCCGGCCGGCGCCCTGAGCATCACCGTCCTCGCGTTCATCATGCTCGGCGACGCGGTGCGCGACGCCCTCGACCCGAAGCTGAGGTGAGACGTGCTCCTCGAAGTACGCGACCTGTACGTGGAGTTCCGTACCCGGGACGGGGTGGCCAAGGCCGTCAACGGCGTGACGTACTCCGTCGACGCCGGCGAGACGCTCGCCGTGCTCGGCGAGTCCGGCTCCGGCAAGTCCGTCACCGCCCAGGCCGTCATGGGCATCCTCGACATGCCGCCCGGCCGGATCACCGGCGGCGAGGTCCTCTTCCAGGGCCGCGACCTGCTGACACTGAAGGAGGACGCCCGTCGTACGGTCCGCGGCGCCGAAATGGCGATGATCTTCCAGGACGCGCTGTCGTCGCTGAACCCCGTGCTCAGCGTCGGCGACCAGCTCGGCGAGATGTTCGTCGTCCACCGCGGCATGTCCAGGAAGGACGCCCGCGCCAAGGCCGTCGAGCTGATGGACCGCGTCCGCATCCCCGCCGCCCGGGAACGCGTCGGCCAGTACCCGCACCAGTTCTCCGGCGGCATGCGCCAGCGCATCATGATCGCCATGGCGATGGCCCTCGAACCGGCGCTCATCATCGCCGACGAGCCGACCACCGCCCTCGACGTCACCGTCCAGGCCCAGGTCATGGAACTCCTCGCCGAACTCCAGCGGGAACTCGCCATGGGCCTCATCCTCATCACCCACGACCTGGGCGTCGTCGCCGACGTCGCCGACAAGATCGCCGTGATGTACGCCGGGCGGATCGTCGAGACCGCGCCCGTCCACGACATCTACAAGGCGCCCGCCCACCCCTACACCCAGGGGCTGCTCGACTCCATCCCGCGCCTGGACCACAAGGGCCAGGAGCTGTACGCCATCAAAGGCCTGCCGCCCAACCTGACGGCCACCCCGTCCGGCTGCCCCTTCCACCCGCGCTGCCCCCGCGCCCGGGACGTGTGCCGGATCGACGTACCGCCCCTGTACCGGGTCTCGGAGGACCGGCGCAGCGCCTGCCACTTCTGGGAGGAGACCCTCGATGCCTCCACTTCTTGAGGCGCGCGAGCTCGTCAAGCACTACCCCCTCACGCGCGGGGCCCTGTTCAAGAAGCAGATCGGCGCCGTCAAGGCGGTCGACGGGGTCTCCTTCGCCCTCCGCCCCGGCGAGACCCTCGGCATCGTCGGCGAGTCCGGCTGCGGCAAATCCACGGTCGCCAAGATGCTCGTCAGCCTGGAGCGGCCCACCTCCGGGCAGATCCTCTACAAGGGCCAGGACATCACCAAGCTCTCCGGGCGCGCGTTGAAGGCGGTCCGCCGGAACATCCAGATGGTGTTCCAGGACCCGTACACCTCCCTCAACCCCCGCATGACGGTCGGCGACATCATCGGAGAGCCGTACGAGATCCACCCCGATGTCGCGCCCAAGGGCGACCGGCGCCGCAAGGTGCAGGAACTGCTGGACGTGGTGGGGCTCAACCCCGAGTACATCAACCGCTATCCGCACCAGTTCTCCGGCGGCCAGCGCCAGCGCATCGGCCTCGCCCGCGGCCTCGCCCTCCAGCCGGAGGTCATCGTGGCCGACGAGCCGGTCTCGGCCCTCGACGTATCCGTCCAGGCCCAGGTGATCAACCTGATGGAGAAGCTCCAGGACGAGTTCGGCCTGAGTTACGTGTTCATCGCCCACGACCTGTCGATCGTCCGCCACATCTCCGACCGGATCGGCGTGATGTACCTCGGACGGATCGCCGAGACCGGGACGGACACCGAGATCTACGACCACCCCACCCACCCCTACACCCAGGCGCTGCTGTCCGCCGTCCCCGTGCCCGACCCGGAGGCGCGGGCGCAGCGGGAGAGGATCCTGCTCACCGGCGACGTGCCCTCGCCCACCAACGTCCCGTCCGGCTGCCGCTTCCGTACCCGCTGCTGGAAGGCGCGCGAGCGGTGCGCGCTGGAGGTACCGCTGCTCGCGGTCCCGGCGGCCTTCCGGGACGTGGACTCTCCGGCGCGGCACGACTCGGCGTGCCACTTCGCGGAGGAGAAACAGGTGGTCCCGGGCCACCAAGGACAAATGGGCTGATCGGCCTCAATTCCGGTTAACACCCAGGCAACTTGCCGGACGTCATTTCGATATACGGACACGCCAGCCTGAACAGCGTACGGCCGTGCGGGTGCCGTGGACCGGCCGGGGCGCGCCATGTCGCCCCGGCCGGTCGCCGTGCTCCTACGCCAGGCCCAGTGACCGCTTCAGGAAGTCCACCTGGAGCAGCAGCAGGTTCTCGGCCACCTGCTCCTGCGGCGTCATATGCGTCACGCCCGTCAGCGGCAGCACCTCATGCGGCCGGCCCGCCGCCAGCAGCGCCGACGACAGCTTCAGCGTGTGTGCCGCCACCACATTGTCGTCCGCCAGCCCATGGATGATCATCAGCGGCCGGGTGGGGTTCTCCGGCGCTGACAGACCGTCGTCCGTGATCAGCGAGTTCGCCGCGTACACCTCCGGGGCCTCCTGCGGCAGGCCCAGATACCGCTCCATGTAGTGCGTGTCGTACAGCCGCAGATCGGACATCGGCGCACCCGCCACCGCCGCGTGGAACACATCCGGCCGCCGCAGCACCGCCATCGCGGCCAGGTAGCCGCCGAACGACCAGCCCCGCATCGCCACCCGCTCCAGGTCCAGCGGGAACCGGTCCGCCAGCCCGTGCAGCGCCTCGATCTGGTCGTCCAGCGTCAGCGTCAGCCGGTCCTTGACCGCCTTCTCCCAGCCGGGTGAGCGGCCCGGCGCGCCCCGCCCGTCCGCCACGACCACCGCGAAACCCTGCTCGGCGAACCACTGCGAGGTCAGGTGCGGATTGTGCGCCGCCACCACCCGCTGCCCGTGCGGCCCGCCGTACGGGTCCAGCAGCACCGGCAGCGGCCCGTCGCCCTCCTCGTAGTCCCGGGGCAGCAGTACCGCGCACGGGATGCGGTGCGGGCCCGCCTCGGTGAGCGTCAGGCGCGGCGAGAGCACCGGCCGTTCCGCGTACGACGCCACCTCCGTGACCGGCTTGCCATCCCGCAGCACCCGCACCGTCGTACCCGGCTCACCCGGCCGCGCCGACGCCAGGACGGTCACCGCCCCGCACCGGACCGCCGAGTGCACTCCGGGCCCTTCGGAGACGCGCTCCACGCCCAGTTCGTTGACCCGGTACACATGAATCTCGCCAATTTCCGCCTCCGCGGCCTCTTCGCCCGCCGACGCCGACACCAGTACGTCGTTCTCGCCCACGTCCAGGACCCCGCGGAGGTGGAGCTGCGCACCCGTCAGCGTCCGGTCGCCGACCGCCAGCACCCGCGCCCCGCCCTCGTCGGCGATCCGCACCAGCCGCCCGTCCGGAGCCCACGCCGGCACCCCACCGAGCAGTTCCAGCCAATCCGGGTCCTCGTCGACATGCACCGTCCGGGTCGTCCCCGACGCGGTGTCCACCGCCAGGTACAGCTGCGTACGCTGGTCACGGGCCTGTACGAGCAGCAGCGGCGCCCCGTCCGACGACCAGTGCACCCGCGCCAGGTACGGGTAGCGCGTGCGGTCCCACTCGACCTCCGTACGCGTGCCGTCCAGGCCGAGCAGACACAGCGACACCTCCGCGTCGGCCGTCCCCGCCGCCGGATAGGCCACCTTCACCGGCTCCCGGTCCGGATGCGCCGGGTCGGAGATCCACCAGCGCTGTACGGGACTGTCGTCCGCCCGCGCGACCAGCAGCCGGTCCGACTCCGGCGACCACCAGAAACCGCGCGAGCGGCCCATCTCCTCGGCGGCGATGAACTCCGCCAGCCCGTACGTGACGTTCTCGTCCTCCGGCTCGGCCAGCGCCCGGTCGCCGCCGTCGCCGCCGGTGCCCGTCACCCGCAGGGCGCCTCCGCTCACGTACGCCACGTGCCGCCCGTCCGGCGACGGCCGCGGGTCGATCACCGGCCCCGGTACACGCAGTTCACGCGCCGTCCCGGCCCGCAGCTCCGCCACGAACAGCCGCCCCGACAGCGCGAACGCCGCCAACTCGACCGCCCCGTCCACCGCGTACCCCACGATGCCGCCCGCGCCCTCACGGCTGCGTTCCCGGCGGGCCCGCTCCTCGGGCGACAACTCCTCCTCCGCGCCGCCCAGCAGCGCGTCGGGGTCGGCGGCCACGCGCTCGCGCGCGCCGTCGGCCAGGTCGAGCACCCACAGCCGGTTCGCTCTGTCGGTGCCGGAGGGGGAGCGGAGGAAGACGACCCGGGAGCCGTCGGGGGAGACGGTGAACGCCCGGGGAACACCAAGGGTGTAGCGCTGCGTCCGTGCGTACTGGCGAGGGAATGAGAGCTGTTGCCTGGAGGTCATACGACCGAAAGTAGCGGTCGTGCGCCCCCATGTGCTGCCGTGCACCGATCGATGCGTGGGAACGGATAGTTATGATCCGTAGCGCCAGGTGGGTATGTACCCTCCGGCACATGCGCCGTGCCCGGTCCGGAACGAATATGTATGGAGGTGAACCGCCGTGGCACTCTCGATTTCGGCGGTGGTGCTGCTGGCGATCGTCGTTTTCCTGCTGATCAAGAAGTCCGGTCTGAAGGGCGGACACGCGGCGGTCTGCATGCTGCTCGGCTTCTACCTGGCGAGCTCCTCCATCGCCCCGACCATCAGTGAGCTCACCACCAATGTGGCGAGCATGATCGGCGGCATCAAGTTCTAGGCGGTACGTTCCGGGCGCCACGTTCTAGGGTGTCCGTATGACGGAACTCCCCGCCCGTCGTCTGCTCCTGGTGCACGCGCACCCCGACGACGAGTCGATCAACAATGGCGCCACCATGGCCAAGTACGCGGCCGAGGGCGCCCAGGTCACCCTCGTGACCTGCACACGCGGCGAGGAGGGCGAGGTCATCCCGCCCGCCCTCGCCCATCTGGCGCCCGACCGGGAGGACCGGCTCGGCCCCCACCGCGTCGGCGAACTGGCCGCCGCGATGAAGGAACTGGGCGTCACCGACCACCGCTTCCTGGGCGGCCCCGGCCGGTTCCGCGACTCCGGGATGATGGGCGCCGAGCAGAACCGCCGAGACGGCGCCTTCTGGAACACGGACGTGGACGACGCCGCCCCCTACCTCGTCGAGATCATCCGGTCCGTCCGCCCCCAGGTCCTGGTGACGTACGACCCGGACGGCGGGTACGGCCACCCCGACCACATCCAGGCCCACCGCGTCGCGATGCGCGCCGCCGAACTGGCCGCCGAGCCGGCCTTCCGGCGCGACCTCGGGGACCCGTACGAGATCGCCAAGATCTACTGGAACCGGGTGCCGCGCACGGTCGCCGAGGAGGGCTTCGCCCGGCTGCGGGCGGCGGGCGCGTTCCCCGCCGTGGGATCGATCGGCGACGTACCCGGCGTCGTGGACGACTCGGTCGTCACCGCCGAGATCGACGGGACGGACCACGCGGAACGGAAAGCGGCGGCCATGCGCGCCCACGCCACGCAAATCGCCGTGGAGGGCGCCTTCTTCGCCCTCTCCAACGATCTGGGTCAGCCCCTCTTCACCACGGAGTACTACCAGTTGGTACAGGGGAAGTCCGGCGCCCCGGCCGGCCTGCGGGAGGACGACCTGTTCGCCGGGGTGGCGTCATGAGGGCCGCGCGGATCGGTACGTACGCGGGCCTCGCCGTCCTCGGGGCGGTGGTCGGCCTCGCCGGAGCGCTGGTCCAATCCGCGTGGTTCCCCGGCGGGTTGCTGCTCGCGCTGGCCGCGTGCGTGGGGCTGTTCTACGGCGGGCTGCGCGCGACGGGCACCCAGCTGGGAGTGGTGGCCCCCGGCGTCGGCTGGCTGGTCGCCGTCGTGCTGGTCAGCCTCGGCCGGCCGGAGGG
Organism: Streptomyces sp. CB03238; assembly: GCF_002099185.1. Taxonomy (NCBI): domain Bacteria; kingdom Bacillati; phylum Actinomycetota; class Actinomycetes; order Kitasatosporales; family Streptomycetaceae; genus Streptomyces; species Streptomyces sp. CB03238. The sequence continues at coordinate 210,222 of NZ_NBCN01000002.1, forward strand.
CGACCAGGTCTTCTGGGGCGGTGTCGCCGAGCTGGTGTACGTCCTGGGCGGCATGGCCGCCGCTGTGATGTGCGCCACCATGTCACGGCTCCCGCACCGGGACGGCGGAACCGGCCCACTTGGCGTGTGACGTGCCCTGGCTTGGGCCGGAATGACCGATCCCGCTTCCCCTGGTCGCGGGATACCCGGCGGCGGCGGCCAGTATGGTGGTGCGCGCCGCCGAGCGCCCGCACGTGTAAGAGCGGGCGGCGGAGCCAACCGGGAGAACCTGCTTTGAGTCGTGAAACTGACAGTTCGTCCTCCGGCCCCCAGGGGCGCGGCGGAGCCGCGTATCCCTCGGGTACACCGCCGTACGGATCGCGCCAGTATCCGTCGCTGCACCCGACGCAGGACGCACCGGACGAGGGCGCCGGAGCCGCCGCGGCGGAGCCGGACGAGCCCAGGACCGAGACCACGCTGACCACCCGCATCCGGATCAACATCCCCGGTTCGCGGCCGATCCCGCCGGTCGTCGTGCGCAAGCCGGTCGGCGAGACGGACGCGGCCGGCGGGACTCCGGCCCCGCGGGCCGCCGTCGAGCGGCCGCCGGTCGCGGAGGCGCGCTCGCCGAAGCCGGTGGAGGAGCCGCAAGCGGAGGAGAAGCCGGCCAGCGACTGGTTCGCCCCCCGCAAGCCCCCGACGCCCGCGCCCGAGCAGGCTTCCGCGCAGGGACCGGCCGCGGACGTCCCCCGCCCGCACAGCGCCCTCGACGACCTCGCGGCGGACGCGGTGGCCCCCGGCCGCCCGGCGCACCCGAGCGGCCCGACGACGGGCCCGGTCACCGGCAGCATGAGCGCCGTGCCGTGGACGTCCGACGACACCGCCGTACTGACGCCGCAGAAGCCCGCGCCGGAGTTCGAGCCCGGGGCCCCGTTCGATCGCTCGCACGAGCCTTCGTACGAGCCTTCGTACGAGCAGGGTCCGGTGCGCCCGGCCGCCGGGCCGCCGGCCGGCGGCAACGTGTCGGGTGACACGCTCACGAGCGGCATCCCCGTGGTCCCGCCGGAGCACCGCGGCCCGTCGCCGTTCCCGGTCTCCGGCCCGGCGCAGGTCGCCACCGACCGGGGCGCCCCGCTGTACGAGGACCCCGGGCCCGAGCCGGCCGCCGCCCCCGCGCCGCCGGCCGCCCCGGCGCCCGCGCGCGCGTCCGCGCCCGCCCGCCCGCAGAAGAAGGGCCGCTCCAAGCTGGTCCTCCTGGGCGTGGCGGTGGTCGTCCTGACCGGTGTCGCGTACGGCGCCGGTCTGCTCCTCAACCACTCCGAGGTGCCCAAGGGCACCGCGGTCCTCGGCGTCGACATCGGCGGCGGCACCAAGGAGCAGGCGGTCCAGAAGCTCGAAACCGCCTTCGGTGAGCGCGCCACAGCCCCCCTCCAGCTCAGCGTGGGCGGCAAGAAGGAGGAGCTGGCCCCCGAAAAGGCCGGCCTGTCCCTGGACGCCCAGGAGACCGTCCGGGCCGCCGCGGGTGCCGACTACAACCCCGTCTCGGTGATCGGCTCCCTCTTCGGCGGTGAGCGCGTCGCCCAGCCGGTCATCCCGGTCGACGAGGAGAAGCTGAGCGTCGCCCTGACCGACCTGGCGGGCGTCTCCGGCTCGGCCACCGAGGGCACGATCAAGTTCGAGCCGGGCAAGGCCGTCGCCGTACCCGGCAAGGCGGGCCAGGCGCTGGACGTCCAGCGCTCGATGATCTCGGTACGGGACGCCTACCGCGCCCAGGTCGAAACCGGCCGGACGAACACGGTCGAGCTGCCCGTCGTCACCAAGGAACCGACCATCACCCAGACCGAACTGGACCGGGCGATGAAGGAGTTCGCCGAGCCCGCCATGTCCGACGCGGTGATCATCAGGGCGGGTGGCAAGGAGATCAAGTTCGGCCCGGCCAAGTCGCTGCCGAAGATCCTTTCCATGAAGCCGATCAACGGCCGCCTGATCGAGGTCTACAACAAGAAGGCGATCGACCAGCTGCTGGAAGGCGTCTTCGACGGTGTCATGATCACCAAGGGCGACGGCAAGCAGCATGAGGTCTCCGCCGACGACGTGGCCCACGCGATGCAGACGGCCCTGCTCGGCAAGACCCCCGCCGAGCGCACCGAGACGATCGAGCTCGACCCCCAGGGCTGACCCCGCCCGGACCGGGCCCCCGCCCCACCGCGGGCGGGGGCCGTTCGGGTGGCTCCGGGACGACTCGGCATGGCCGGGCACCCAAGGGGTTACCGGTGCGGACATGACCGCACAGCTCCGCCTCCGCCGCCGTATCGTCGCCGTCGCCGTTGCCGCGTGCGCCGTCGTCGCGACGGCGCCCCTCCTCACCGCCTGCGGGGACGAGCGCGAACCGCGTGTCGCCGCCGCCGCGCCCTCCCCGTACGGCAGTCCCCGCGGGACCGCGTCGCCGCACCGCCTGACCGAGGACCAGGCGGAGCGCAAGGCCCTGCTCGAAGCCACCAAGGTGCCGTGGGACAAGGCGGCCGGGACAGCGGTGGGAGGCGTACGGGAAGGGAAGCTCGCCGAGATCGAGCTGAAGTGGGCGCGCTCCACCATCGGCAGCCCGAGCCCCGGCCCGCGCACCCCCGAGTGGGTCTCCACGGTCGCCGCCCAGGACGGCACCGCCTACACCGTCCGCGTCGACGCCGTCTCCGGCAAGGTGACCGAGTCGCGAGTCGAGACCGGCCAGGCCCCGGACGACAAGCGCGAGCTCGCCGACCGGCTGTCCGCCGCCAAGGTCACCCCGCAGCAGGCCGTCAAGACGGCCACCGACCGCAAGAAGGGCACGGTCGCGGCCGTCCAACTGGACGACACCGTCTGGTCCGTCGACGTCGTGACGACGAACGACTGGTACAAGACGACGTACGACATCGACACCCGGACCGGCAAGATCGTCCGCGAACACGTCGACCGCGACTGACGCGGGGCGCGCGGCGGGGCGCCCTTTCTCGGCGCCCCCGGGCGTGGTGCCCGCCCGGGCCTGGTGCACCCCGGGGGGCGTGGTGCCGCCCGGGCGCGGCGCCCCGGGGACCGCGCCCAGGCGGGACGGTGACCGAGCGGCGCCTGCCGGGGGGTGGGGGCGTGGCCCCTCCGGGCTCGCCTCCTCGAGGCCGGCGGCCTTGGGTACGCCGGAGCGGGAGCCCTTTCATGGCCGCCAACCTCTGCGGGGGCGACCCTGCACGGCCCCGCCCGGCCGTACGCCGTCCGCGGGGCGGTGGGGGAGGGGGTTTCGTCGGGCTGGGTGCCGTCTGCGGGGCGGTGGGGGAGGGGGCGCCGGACCGGATGCCGTCTGCGGGGCGGTGTCAGTTGAGCATCGCGCGGGCCGCCCGGGCCCGGTGGCGGACCGTCTCCGCCACGGTCGGTTCGACGGCGGCGACCACCTCCGCGTACGCGTCCATCTCCGCCGCGCCGGTCAGGAAGTCGCCGCGCTGGACCAGCAGCTGGGCGCGCTCGTAACGCAGGCGGGCCGGGTGGGTGGGGAGCAGCAGGGACAGCTCGACCGCCCACAGGGCGACGTCCGAGCGCTCCGGGCGTACGGAGGCCCAGGCGCGGATGTTGTTGAGGATCCGCTGCATGATCTGCAAGTGGTCCGTGGGGACCAGCATCGACGGGTGCAGGCGCTCGCCGGTCGCCCCGGTCACCAGCAGCTCCGCGTCCGCTCCGGTCAGCGCCCGCCCCCCGGCGAACGGGTCCGCCAGCACCTGCTCCTCCGGGTCGCCGAAGCCGACCACGAAGTGCCCCGGCAGCGCCACGCCGTACACCGGCGCGCCCGCCCGCCGGGCGACCTCGATCCACACCACCGACAGCAGGATCGGCAGGCCCCGGCGGCGCCGCAGCACCTCGTGCAGCAGCGACGACTCCAGGCGCTGGTAGTCGCCGGGCGTGCCGTGGAAACCGCACCGCTCGCCGAGGAGGACGGCGAGCGCGGCCACCCAGGAGCGAGGGCCGCGCAGCCCGTACGGCAGCAGCCCGGCCAGCCGGTCCAGCTCGATCTCGGCGGCGTCCATCCCGGCCTGTCCCAGCGCCGGGTCCGCCTCCGCGCCCACCAGCAGGCACAGCGTCGCGAGGTCCGGCCGTTCCTCGCGGGCCTCCTCGGCGAACCGGCGGCGCCACTCGGTGGTGTGCATATGCGTCACGTACCCGCTTCGGGAGATCGGAAGTGGTGGTACAGGTGGTGGACGGCGAAGCCCATCCCTTCGTACAGGGCGAGAGCACCACCATTGTCCGACTCCACCTGGAGCCAGGCCGCGGACGCCCCCTCGTCCAGGGCGCGGCCGGCGAGTGCCGCCATGACCGCCGTACCGAGGCCCTGCCTGCGGTACGCCGGGTCCACCTCGACCGCCATGAAACCGGCCCACCGCCCGTCGACCACGCACCGCCCGATCGCCGCCGGGACGTCACCGTCGCCCGGCAGGGAGGCGAACCACACGGAGGGGCCGCTGTTCAGGACGTGCAGGGCGTGGGGGCCGGGCACGCCCGAGCGGTTGTAGCGGCGCAGCCACGCCTCGTCCACGGACCGGGACAGCCGTACGCCCTCGGTGGGCAGGTCCGCGATCGGCGCCAGCGCTCCGATCCGTACCTCCGCCGTGACCTCCCGGTGCCAGCCCCGCTCGTCCAGCGCCGCGCACAGCCGCTCCTGGGTGCCCTCCGCGCCGGTCGCCGTCTGGACGTACGGGAGCAGGCTCCGCTCCTCGTACCAGGCACGCACGCGTGCCAGGGCGTCGTCCAGCGGCATGCCCGGATCGCCGAGCGGCAGCACCGAGTTGGCCCGCCGCGTGAACCCGTGGGACGCCCGCAGCGTCCACTGCCCGAGCGGCTCGCTCTCCACCGGCTGCCAGGCCCGCGCGGTCACCCGCGCCAGCTCCTCGAAACCGGCCGCGGGGCCCCGGCGGCGGGCGGGTGCGGCGGGTACGACCTTGCCCGCGACCAGCGTCGATTCCGGAATACGGACAGTTTCCCCGGTCCGTCGTGTGATCAGCAGCACACCCCCGGTCCATGATGTGAGAACACCAACCGTGTCGGTGAACTTCTCCGACCGCGCTCCAGGGTCGCTCAACCGGCGGACGGAGACTCGTTTACCCACGTCAGAGGGGCCGATCCGGACCTCCAGCCGTCCGCCCGCAGTGAATTCCACAGCTCAGTCCGCCCCTCCTGTTCGGTTCCGTCCCAAGAACGGAGATACTAGGTGCGGGCATCGACGACGCCGCGCTCCCGCGCAAACAGCCCTACCGAGGAGGAACGACCAGCGTGACCTACGTCATCGCGCAGCCTTGTGTCGACGTCAAGGACAAGGCGTGCATCGAGGAGTGCCCCGTCGACTGCATCTACGAGGGCCAGCGGTCCTTGTACATCCACCCGGACGAATGCGTCGACTGCGGTGCTTGTGAGCCGGTCTGCCCGGTCGAGGCGATCTTCTACGAGGACGACACTCCGGAGGAGTGGAAGGACTACTACAAGGCGAACGTCGAGTTCTTCGACGACCTCGGTTCGCCCGGTGGTGCCTCGAAGCTGGGCCTGATCGAGCGCGACCACCCCTTCATCGCCGCCCTGCCGCCGCAGAACGGCTGATCTCGCACGCTCGGTCCCGTACGGCTCCCGCCGCTGTACGGGACCGATGTGTTTCGCCCCTCCGCAGAAGAAAGCGAGCACCGTGTCCTCCCCCGTCTCCTCACGCCTCCCCGTCTTCCCGTGGGACAAGCTCGAGCCGTACAAGAAGACGGCCACGGCCCACCCGGACGGCATCGTGGACCTGTCCGTGGGCACGCCCGTGGACCCCGTCCCCGAGGTGATCCAGCGGGCCCTGGTGGCCGCGGCCGACTCGCCGGGCTATCCGACGGTGTGGGGGACGCCCGAGCTGCGTGACGCGCTCACCGGCTGGTGCGAGCGGCGCCTGGGCGCGCGCGGCTTCGCGCACACCAACGTCCTGCCGGTCGTCGGTTCCAAGGAGCTGGTGGCGTGGCTGCCGACCCAGCTGGGCCTCGGCGCCGGAGACACGGTGGCCTACCCGCGGCTGGCCTACCCGACGTACGAGGTCGGCGCGCGGCTGTGCGGCGCGACGCCGGTCGTCTACGACGACCCCACCGAACTGGACCCCGCCGGGCTGAAGCTGCTGTGGCTGAACACGCCCTCCAACCCGACCGGCCGGGTCATCCCCAAGGACGAGCTGACCCGGATCGTCGCCTGGGCGCGTGAGCACGGCGTCCTCGTCTTCAGCGACGAGTGCTACCTGGAGCTCGGCTGGGAGGCCGACCCCGTCTCCGTACTGCACCCGGATGTGTGCGGTGGCTCGTACGAGGGGATCGTCGCCGTCCACTCGCTGTCCAAGCGGTCGAACCTGGCCGGCTACCGCGCCGCGTTCATCGCGGGCGACGCGGCCGTGCTGGGCGAGCTGCTCCAGATCCGCAGGCACGGCGGGATGATGACGCCCGCGCCCGTGCAGGCGGCGACGGTCGCGGCGCTCGGCGACGACGCGCACGTGGCCGAGCAGCGCGCCCGTTACGCGGCGCGGCGGACCGCCCTGCGCACGGCCCTGGAGACGCACGGCTTCCGCATCGAGCACAGCGAGGCGAGCCTGTACCTGTGGGCGACCCGCGACGAGCCGTGCTGGGACACCGTGGCGTACCTGGCGTCCCTCGGGATCCTGGTCGCGCCGGGCGACTTCTACGGCGCGGCGGGGGAGCGATTCGTACGGGTGGCGTTCACGGCCACCGACGAGCGGGTCGAGGCCGCGGTCAAGCGGCTGGGCTGAGGCACGACGAAGGGCCCGGGGGAATGCCCCCGGGCCCTTCGCCATGCGTACGGCTACTTGCCGAGCGCCGGCAGGGTCTGCACCGGCAGCTCCGCCGGGACGCCGCCGCCGAGCGCGCCGGTGGGCGCGGCGCCCGCGGCCCCTCCGACGAGCTCGCCGGCGTTGCCGGCCGCGTCACCGGCGGCCTTCTGCGCGACGGGCGTGGTGGCCTCGCCCGTCTTGGCGACGGTCTTGCCCGCGGCGGGAACGGCCTGCTGCACCGCCTTGCTGCCGGCCTCGCCGACCAGGCCGGTGCTGCTCTCGGACGCACCGCTGACGGTGTCGGTCGCCGAGGCGGTGTCGAGGCTGCTCAGGCTGCCCAGTTCGGCGCCCTTGGAGAGGTCCACGGCGCTTGCGGAGCCGGCCGCACCGACCACGGGAGCTGCGCCCGCTGCGATCAGCAGCGCGGCACGGGCGATCCGACGGGTCAGGGGGAGGGACATGATGCTCCTTCGACGGGAGAGGTCGTTGACTGTGGTGCCTGTCCGACGATCGGACGCTGTGACAACCGGTCGGAGGGCGGGGAAGGTTGCGGTGCCCCGAGGTAAAGAGTTGGTAATGCGTCGCATTATCGGCTCCACCTAAAACCGGGCAAACGAGCAGAGTTCCCAGAGCCTGAAGAACCGTCACTTCCCTGCCGCGCCAAGGGAAACAGGAGGGAAATGCCCGCAGGAGGAAAACCAGCCGGTGACGCGATGCCGAGTGCCTCGGCCGAGTGAATTCCCGTACGCACATCCGCCACGCTTTCCGGCGCGGCGGGCCTGCCGGAGCGGTGTGCGCCGACCGCGGCCGCCGGACGGGCCGCCTGGCGCGCTGCGGGCCGGAGGTGGACTCGCCGGGCGGGGTCGAGCCACGCCCTCCCCGCGCCGCCCGGCACGGGGGGCTGCCGGGGGGCGGGGCGTGTGGTGGTGTGCGCGGTCCGCAGCCGCGGGACGGCCGGGCGGGGCCGTGCAGGGTCGCCCCCGCAGAGGTTGGCGGCGACGACGGGCACCGTCCTGCGGGTGGGTGCCCCGCCGACCGCGAGGAGGTGAGCCTGGAGGGGCCACGCCCCCTCCCACGACATCCCGCGCCACCCGGCGCGGGAGCCTGTCGGGCACGGCCGCGCGTGGTGGTGTGCGCGGTCCGCAGCCGCGGGACGGCCGGGCGGGGCCGTGCAGGGTCGCCCCCGCAGAGGTTGGCGGCTCCGTAACGGCTCCCGATCCGACGTACCCAAGGCCGCCGGCCTCGAGGAGGTGAGCCCGGAGGGGCCACGCCCCCACCCACGACCCCCGCGTCGCCCGGCACGTGTGCCGACCGGGCACCTGTGCCGCCCCGAGGCAGGCCGCACGCGGGGCCGACCGCACGCGGGGCCGGCCGCACGCGGGGCCGACCGTGTCGACCGGAGGGGCCGACCGGCACGGCTGCGGTCGGCGTGGCGTTACCGCGTCACGCGGATGCGGACCTCGTCGGGGCGTGACGTACCGGCGGGGGCGGAGCGCCAGCCGTCTTCGGACTCCGCCACGCTCCACACCCGGCCCGCGTACGACACCTCCGCGAGCCCGAGCGCGTCCGCCTGGGCCACCGCCCACTGGGCCAGCTCCCAGCCGCGGCGCGAGCCGTCGCCGGGCGTCGCACCCTCGGGGCCGGACGAGCCGGCCGAGCCGGCCACGTCGGCCGCCGTCGCCCGCACCGGTACGGAGATCTCCGGCGCCGCCCCGCCCCGGGGCAGATCGCCGAACGCGCGCTTCAGCTCCGCCCGTACCTTCGCCGGATCACCGGCCTTCACCTGCCCGCTGCCGGGCGAGCAGGTCAGGGACGCGGGCGAGCGCCCGGTGAGCGCGGCGGCGAGCAGCGCGGCGTCCGGCTCGTGCTTGGCGTACGCCTGGGGGAACCCGCTGCGCTGGACGCGCTGCGCGGCGACGGTCAGCGGGAGCCGCGAGTAGCCCGGCACCTTGGCGAGGTGCTCGTAGAACTTCCCCGCCGAGAAAACCGGGTCGAGGATCTGCGCCTCGGTGCCCCACCCCTGTGACGGCCGCTGCTGGAACAGGCCGAGGGAGTCGCGGTCGCCGTACCGGATGTTGCGCAGGGCCGACTCCTGCAGGGCGGTCGCCAGCGCGATGGTGACCGCCCGTTCGGGCATGCCCCGGGACGTCCCGACCGCGGAGATCGTCGCGGCGTTCGAGGCCTGCTCGGGGGTGAACCGGTACGTGTTGCTCCCGCTGCCCACGACGCACCGCGGGGCGCCTTTGCCGCCGGTGACGTACTGCACGACCACGTACGCGACGACCGCGAGCAGCACGGCGAGCGCGATGGCGATTCTCGTACGGCGAGGACGGCTGGACTCGGACACGGAGCCCACCGTACTGGAGGGCCGGGTTAGGCTCGGCACCATGTCCGAGACCATGCCTGCCACCATGCTGGACCTCACGCAGGACGGCCCGGCGCTCACCGCCGCGCTCGTCGACTTCCCTTCCGTCAGCGGCACCGAGAAGCCCCTCGCCGACGCGATCGAGCAGGCGCTGCGTACGCTGCCGCACCTGACCGTCGACCGGTACGGCAACAACGTCGTCGCCCGGACGAACCTGGGCCGGGCCGAGCGGGTCGTGCTGGCCGGACACATCGACACCGTGCCGATCGCCGACAACGTCCCCTCCCGGCTCGACGAGAACGGCATCCTGTGGGGCTGCGGCACCTCGGACATGAAGTCGGGCGTCGCCGTCCAGCTGCGCATCGCCGCGACCGTCCCCGCGCCCAACCGCGACCTGACCTTCGTCTTCTACGACAACGAAGAGGTCGCCGCCCACCTGAACGGGCTCGGGCATGTGGCCGCCGCACACCCCGAGTGGCTGGAGGGCGACTTCGCCGTCCTGCTGGAGCCGTCCGACGGCCAGGTCGAGGGCGGCTGCCAGGGCACGCTGCGGGTCCACCTCCGTACCAAGGGCGAGCGTGCCCACTCCGCGCGCAGCTGGATGGGGTCCAACGCCATCCACGCCGCCGCCCCCATCCTCGCCAGGCTCGCCGCGTACGAACCGCGCCGCCCGGTGATCGACGGGCTGGAGTACCACGAGGGCCTCAACGCCGTCGGGATCGAGGGCGGTGTCGCCACCAACGTCATCCCCGACGCGTGCACCGTGATCGTCAACTACCGCTACGCGCCCGACCGCTCCATGGGGGAGGCCGAGGCACACGTACGCGAGGTGTTCGCGGACTGCGGCGTCGACGAGTTCGTGGTGGACGACCACACCGGCGGTGCCCTGCCGGGGCTGTCGCACCCGGCCGCCGCCGCCTTCATGGCGGCCGTGGGAGGCACCGCTCAGCCCAAGTTCGGCTGGACGGACGTCTCCCGGTTCAGCGCGCTGGGCGTGCCCGCCGTCAATTACGGCCCCGGCGACGCGCTCTTCGCGCACAAGCGGGACGAGCACGTCGCCATCGACAAGATCACGCACTGTGAACGCCGACTGTACGACTGGCTCACTGCCTGACCTCCGTAATTTCGCCTTTTGTCACGTCCGTCGCCCTACCCTGAGCGGGAAACGATGTTCAGCGGAGGGAGCGGATCATGGGCAACCCCGAGGCCGAGGCCGAAGGACTGCGAGCGCTGGCCGAGCAGCGGCTGGGGCCGGTACTGCGCCGCCGGGAGCAGGTCCAGCCCGGCACCACCGATCAGCGGCTGCTGGACACCGCGGGCGACTCCGAGTGGGTCCACACCGACCCGTGGCGGGTCATGCGCATCCAGTCGGAGTTCGTGGAGGGCTTCGGCGCGCTGGCGGAACTGCCCAGCGCGATCAGCGTCTTCGGCTCGGCCCGCACCCCGGCGGGCACGCCGGAGTACGAGGCGGGCGTGCGGCTCGGCCGGGCACTGGTCGAGGCGGGCTTCGCGGTGATCACGGGCGGCGGCCCGGGCGCCATGGAGGCCGCCAACAAGGGCGCGCGGGAGGCCAAGGGCATCTCCGTGGGCCTCGGTATCGAGCTGCCCTTCGAGCAGGGCCTGAACCCGCACGTCGACATCGGCGTCAACTTCCGCTACTTCTTCGTACGGAAGACGATGTTCGTCAAGTACGCCCAGGGCTTCGTCGTCCTGCCGGGCGGCCTCGGCACCCTGGACGAGCTGTTCGAGGCCCTGACCCTGGTCCAGACGCGGAAGGTGACCCGCTTCCCGATCGTGCTCTTCGGTACGGAGTACTGGTCGGGCCTGGTCGACTGGCTGCGCGACACGGTGATCGCCCAGGGCAAGGCCTCGGAGCGGGACCTGATGCTCTTCCACGTCACGGACGACGTCGACGAGGCGGTCGCCCTGGTCACCAAGGAGACCGGGCCCGGCCGCCCCTGACGGGCAGGGCTACGCCAAACCCCGGCGGGCGACCGCCGGGGGGCGGTGACCCGCGATGGACGCGACCATGTCCAGCACCTGCCTGGTCTCCGCCACCTCGTGCACCCGGTACACCTGGGCGCCCAGCCACGCCGATACGGCCGTCGTCGCGAGCGTGCCCAGCACCCGCTCCTTGACCGGCTTGTCGAGCGTCTCGCCGACGAAGTCCTTGTTGGACAGCGACACCAGCACCGGCCAGCCCGTGTCCGTCATCTCGCCCAGCCGGCGCGTCGCCTCCAGGCTGTGCCGGGTGTTCTTCCCGAAGTCATGACCGGGGTCGATCATGATCCCGTCGCGGCGTACGCCCAGCTCCACGGCGCGCTCCGCCAGGCCGAGGGTCACGCGCAGGATGTCCGCCATCACGTCGTCGTACGTCCTCCGGTGCGGCCGTGTGCGCGGCTCCGCGCCGCCCGCGTGCGTGCACACCAGACCCGCGCCGTACCGCGCGGCGACCTCCGCGAGCTTCGGGTCCACCCCGCCCCACGCGTCGTTCAGCAGGTCCGCGCCCGCCTCGCAGACCGCCTCGCCCACGTCGTGCCGCCAGGTGTCGACGCTGATCACCACGTCCGGGTGGCGGCGGCGGACCTCGGCGACGAACCCGACCGTGCGACGCGCCTCCTCCTCGGCCGACACCTCCTCCCCGGGACCGGCCTTAACCCCACCGATGTCGATGATGGCAGCACCCTCCGACACCGCCTGCTCGACGCGTGCGAGCGCCGGCTCGTCGCGGAACGTGGCGCCCTGGTCGTAGAAGGAGTCCGGGGTCCGGTTCACGATGGCCATGATCACCGGCTCGTGCGCGTCGAATTCACGCCGTCCCAAGCGCAGCATCCCGTTTGTCCTCCTCGCGTTCGGTCGCCTGCGACCTTAACTGTCGGTGGCGCATGGCACGATCGGCAGCGTTACGTTTTCGCTCCCGGTGGAGAGGCACGGTCGTGTTCTGGTTCTTGGCTGTAGCGATGGTCGTGGTCGTTGCCGCGGTCACCCTCGCCGTGATCGGCGGCGGGGAGAGCGACGTGCTTCCCGAGGCGGCGCCCGAGCACACGGCGGACCAGCTGCCGCTGACCCGGCCCGTCGGCCGCGCCGACATCGACGCGCTGCGGCTCCCGCTGGCGCCGCGCGGCTACCGGATGGCGGAGGTGGACGACGTCCTGGGCAGGCTCGGCGCCGAGCTCGCCGAGCGGGACGCGCGGATCGCCGAGCTGGAGGCCGCGCTGGCGGAGGCGCGGGCGGGGGAGGGGTCCGGCCGGCCCGACGTGCCGGGGGAGGAGCGGGACCAGTGACCGGCGAGGCCCTGCCGGGCCCGGACGGGAAGCTGCGCTGCCCGTGGGGGCTGTCCACAGAGGACTACGTCCGGTACCACGACGAGGAGTGGGGCCGCCCCGTCCACGGCGACGACGCCCTGTTCGAACGGCTCTGCCTGGAGGCCTTCCAGTCGGGCCTGTCCTGGATCACGATCCTCCGCCGCCGCGAGGGCTTCCGCCGGGCGTTCGCGGATTTCGAGATCGCGGCGGTCGCGGGGTTCACCGACGCCGACCGGGAGCGGCTGCTGGCCGACACCGGGATCGTCCGCAACCGCGCCAAGATCGACGCGTGCCTCGCCAACGCACGCGTCCTGGCCGGCTGGGCGCCGGGCGAGCTGGACGCCCTGATCTGGTCGTACGCCCCCGACCCCGCCTCCCGCCCGGCCCCCCGCACCATCGCCGACGTCCCGGCGGTCACGCCAGAGTCGACGGCCCTGTCCAAGGCGCTCAAGAAGCAGGGCCTCCGCTTCGTCGGCCCGACGACGGCCTACGCCCTGATGCAGGCCTGCGGCCTGGTCGACGACCACCTCACCACCTGCGTAGCCCGCGGCGCCCCCGGCCCGGCCTGACGCGGACGGCCGCCTCCCCCCCGTGCGCGGGGCACCCCATTGCCGCCGGCCGCCCCGGATGGCGCGCCTCCCCCGCGTGGGCGGTCGCCCCCGGCGGGTGCGTGTTTGCCCTGGTTGTGGGCGGTCGCCCTGGCGGGTGCTTGTTCCCCCCGTTGTGGGGGGCGCCCACAACGGGCGCGCCTGCCCCCGTTGTGGGCGGTCGCCCCGGCCGGCGCGTTCCCCCGTTGTGGGCAGTCGTTCCGCTGGGGGTCCCCCCAGGACAAAGTCCTAGGGGGAGGAACGGGTGGGCACAACGGGGCCGGGGCGGTGCGGGTGCCGGTGGATGGGGCGGGTGGGCCCGGTCGGGGCCCCTCCGGGCTCGACTCTCCCCCGGAGGGGGACCCCCACGCGGTCGGCGGGGCACCCGAACGGTTTCCTGGCCGTCACTCGCCGCCGATCCTCCCCCTACGCCCGGGGGCGTGGGGGACCCCCAGCGGGGACGACCTCCACGGCCCCTCCCCGCCGCGGTCGCGGGATCGGCCCCTCGGCCGGGCGCGGGCCGGACCGGTGGGGTTCCGAGGCCGCCCGGACGAGCCGACCCGTCCGGTGCCCCCGGGGGCGAGCCCGTTCAGCGGCCCAGGTACGTGGGCTTTTCCTTGGCGAGGAAGGCCTGGACCGCGATCCCGTGGTCCTCGGACGCGCCCGCCTTCGTCTGCAGCTCGTCCTCCTTGTCCAGGGCCTCGTCCAGCGTGTGGGTCGTCCCGTACGCGAGGGACTCCTTCAGCGCCGCGTACGCCACCGTCGGGCCCGCCGCGAGGGCGCGGGCAACCGATTCCGCCTCGGCCGCCAGGTCGGCCGCCGGGACCAGCCGGTTCGCGATGCCCAGCTCGTACGCCTCCTGCGCCGTGATCGAGCGCGGGAAGAACAGCAGGTCCGCCGCCCGCCCCGGGCCCACCAGGCGGGGCAGCGTCCAGGAGACGCCCGAGTCGGCGGTCAGGGCGACCCCCGCGAAGGAGGTGTTGAAGGACGCCGTGTCGGCCACCACCCGGTAGTCCGCCGCCAGCGCGAAGCCGAGGCCCGCCCCGGCCGCGACCCCGTTCACCCCGGCGACGACCGGCTTCTGCATCGAGGTGATCGCCCGGATGACCGGGTTGTAGTGCTCCCGCACGGTGCTCATCGTGTGCTCGGTGCCGATCAGCGAGACGTGCTCCTTGAGGTCCTGCCCCACGCAGAACGCCCGGCCCGTCGCGGTCAGCAGGACGGCCCGTACGGCGGTGTCCTCCGCCGCCGCCAGGATCGCGTCCCGGAGGGCGACCTTCGCCTCGGTGTTCATCGCGTTCATGGCGTCGGGCCGGTTGATCGTGATCGTGGCGAGTCCGTCGCCCACCTCGTACAGCACGGTGTCGGCCATGGCAGGGTCCCCTTTGCGGCTACGGCGGTGATGTCCCGCCCAGCATGGCGGAGATCATCGCGACCGGGCATGCGCCCGGACATGTGACCTGCGTCAAAGAAAGTGCGGCGCCGGCGCCGTGTGCGGCGGCGAAGTATCGCAGGCGTATCGCCGAATTGGACGGTTTTGCGAGAGCGCGTTGCGTAAGCGATGCCGACTGATGTTGGTCATCGGGTCCTGCCATGCGGGATAATGACCTGGAAGCAATGTGTTCGATGCCGGTGATGCGTGCCCATGCCAGAGGGCCGTCGGCGACGATGAGCTGGTTTCAGGAAGGGGAACGAGCATGGCGGCCATGAAGCCGCGGACGGGCGACGGCCCGCTCGAGGTGACCAAGGAGGGGCGGGGCATCGTCATGCGCGTTCCGCTCGAAGGCGGCGGTCGGCTTGTCGTCGAGCTGACTCCGGACGAGGCCGATGCGCTCGGCGACGCACTCAAGAAGGTCGTCGGCTGACGCGGAACGCCCCACTGTTTTTCCGGAAACCCCGGCACGGTACGCGGTGACGCGACCGGGCCGGGGTTTTCGTATGGTCAGCCGCGCCGCACCGCGCACAGCAGCCCGTCGCCCACCGGCAGCAGCGACGGCAGCAGCTCCTGGCTCTCTCGTACCGCTCTCAGCAGCTCCCGCAGCCGGAGCACCTCGGCCGGCTGGGCCGCCGAATCCACCGTACGGCCGTCCGCGAAGACCCCCTCGAAGCAGACCAGACCACCCGGTCGCAGCAGGCGCAACGATTCAGCGAGATAGTCCAGGCACTCGGTGCGGTCGCCGTCGCAGAAGACGAGGTCGTAGCCACCGTCCGCGAGGCGGGGGAGTACGTCGAGGGCGCGGCCGGGGATGAAACGGGCCCGGTTCCCGGCGAAGCCGGCCGCCCGGAACGCCTGCTTGGCGAACTGCTGGCGCTCCGGCTCCGGGTCCACCGTGGTCAGGACGCCGTCGGGCCGCATGCCCTCCAGCAGGTAGATACCGGAGACGCCGGTTCCGGTGCCGATCTCCGCCACCGCCTTGGCGTCCGCCGTGGCCGCCAGCAGACGCAGCGCGGCGCCGGTGCCTGGCGACACCGAGGGCAGCCCCGCGTCCCGGGCCCGGTCACGGGCCCAGCGCAGTGCTTCGTCCTCGGCGACAAAGGCGTCGGCGAACGCCCAGCTCGTCTGCCGGTTGGCGGTAATGACCCTCTCCTGTCCCCGTAGTTGGCGCAACGGTGACTGTAGCCGTTCGGGCCCGGGAACCCGCAGATGGGACCGCGCGTTGTGGAGGGCAGGGGGAGCACATGGACCAAGACCGGAAGACGGTCCCAAATTCACGTAAAGATTCTTATCCGGAGCTAACGGGCGAGGTGGCTATGGTAGGGGCTCCACTGGACACCACCAGAGCCGATAGGGGAGGTGCGGCTGCGCCTGTGGATCGGGGAGGAGTGCTGCGGCGCCTTCTCAGGTCGGCGGGTGAGCCGAAATCCGTGACCGACACCGCTGACCGTTCCATGCCCGCCGACTTCGCACCCACCACCGCGACCTTCGCATCGGATGCGGAATCGCAGGCGTGGACTCCGCCCTCGTGGGAGGAGATCGTCAGCACGCACAGTGGCCGGGTCTACCGCCTCGCGTACCGCCTGACCGGCAATCAGCACGACGCCGAGGACCTCACGCAGGAAGTCTTCGTCCGGGTCTTCCGCTCGCTGTCCACGTACACGCCCGGCACCTTCGAGGGCTGGCTGCACCGCATCACCACCAACCTCTTCCTGGACATGGTGCGCCGCAAGCAGCGCATCCGGTTCGACGCGCTCGGCGACGACGCGGCGGAGCGGCTGCCCAGCCGCGAGCCGTCCCCGCAGCAGGTCTTCCACGACACGCACTTCGACGCCGACGTCCAGCAGGCCCTCGACACCCTCGCGCCCGAGTTCCGCGCGGCCGTGGTCCTGTGCGACATCGAAGGGCTGTCGTACGAGGAGATCGCCGCGACGCTCGGGGTCAAGCTCGGCACCGTCCGCAGCCGGATCCACCGCGGCCGCTCGCATCTGCGCAAGGCCCTCAAGCACCGATCGCCCGAGGCCCGGGCCGAGCAGCGCACCTTCGTGGCCGTGGGCGGGGAGGGCGGACCCGCGTGAGTGGCACACGTCCGACCCCCGCCGAGCACCACCTGGGGGACCGTCTCGCCGCGCTCGTCGACGGCGAGCTGGGCCATGACGCCCGGGAGCGGGTCCTCGCCCACCTGGCGACCTGCCCCAGGTGCAAGGCCGAGGCCGACGCACAGCGGCGGCTGAAGAGCGTCTTCGCCCAGGCCGACCCGCCGCCGCCCTCCGAGGGGCTGCTCGCACGCCTCCAGGGGTTGCCCGGGGGTGCTCCGGGCGGTGATGACGACAGGGTAGGACCCTTCGGCGGTGACGGCGCGTTCGGAGTGAGACCCGGCGCCTTCGGCTATGCCGGGGGAGCGGATGCGGGTTTCCGCATCCACGACGTGGGCCGCCAGGAGACGGAGCGTTCGTCATGGCGCGGCCGGAGGTTCGCGTTCGCCGCCGCCAGCGCGGTGTCGTTCGCGGCGATCGCCCTGGGCGGTGCGCTGCCGACGGCCGCCACGGTGGACGCGCGCGGCGACGGTACGGGCAACAACGTCACGCCGCTGCGGTCGTCGCCGGGCCAGGCCCAGAGCACGGGTACCGGCGAGAACAGCCGCCGCCGGGGCGGCGGGTACGGGCCGGTCAGAGCGACGGACCGGCCGGCCTCGCCGCTGTCGGCCGTGCCGCTCCACGCGGTGCAGCGGCCGGGAGCCCATCCCTTTCTGTTGGCGACGCCGCTGGGGGGTGCGGTGAGCACGCTGAACACCACGCCGCCCGCACCGCTGATACGCCCCACGGGGCCCGCGCCGCTCCTCGCCACGGCCACCCCGTCACCCAGCTCGCTCCCGCTCCCCGCAGGCCACTGACCGGCGCCCCCCTGCGCGGCGGCCACCGGACCTGGTTGAATCCTGCGCAGGGGCGCCCCGACGGGGCGCGGACGGGTACGCAGCGGGGAGAACATGGACGACGGGAAGCCCAAGCCGAAGTGGTGGAGCCGCCCGATGCGGCAGCACACGGTGACGGAAGCGGGCACCCCCGCGCCGGGCTCCGCCCAGGCGCCTGAACCGGGCGCCGCGCCCGCCGCCGCCCCGGGCACCCCCGCGCCGGGCGCCGCCCAGGCACCCGAACCCGGCCCCGCGCCGGGCGCCGCCCAGGTCCCGGAACCGGCACCCGCTGCCACCCCGGGCACCCCCGCGCCGGGCTCCGCCCAGGGGCCCGAACCCGGCGCCGCGCCCGCCGTGCCGGGGCCCGCGCCTGCCGGGGCTCAGGGCTCGGCGGGGGTGCGGCCGCAGCCGTTGCATCAGCCGGACGAGTACAGCACCCCGCCCTACGGCGAGCCCGGGCCGTGGGCGCCCGCGCCGCCCGTGCAGCGGCCGATGGCGACGCCCGCGCACGGGACCGCCGTACCGCCCGCGTACGGGACGCCGCAACAGCACCCCCACCCGCAGCCGGCTGCCACACCGCACCCGCAGCCCCCCGCCACACCGCACCCGCACCCGCAGCCGACGCAGTGGCTGCAGTACGACCCCTGGAGCACCCCCGGCGTCGCCGGGCCGCAGCAGCCGCTCAGCCAGGCCGGACCCGGACCCGTGCGGCGGAGCCGGAAGGGGCGCCGTGGGCTCGCCGTGGTGGCCGCGCTGCTGTTCGCCGGGCTCACCGGCGTACTCGGCGGCGGTGTCGGCGCGTACATCGAGCGGCACGGCGGCCTCACCACCGTCGAGCTCCCGCAGGCCGGCCGGGAGGACGACGGCCGGGCGCCCGACAGCGTCGCCGGCATCGCGGCCAGCGCCCTGCCGGGCGTGGTCACCCTCCACGTCAGCGGTGGCGGCGAGCAGGGCACCGGCACCGGCTTCGTGCTCGACGAGCAGGGCCACATCCTCACCAACCACCACGTCGTCGACCCGGCCGGCACCTCCGGCGACATCACCGTCACCTTCAGCGGCGGCGAGACGGCCGTCGCCGAGCTGGTCGGCAAGGACAGCGGCTACGACCTCGCGGTCGTCCAGGTGAAGGGCGTCTCCAACCTCAAGCCGCTGCCGCTCGGCAACTCCGACAACGTCCGCGTCGGTGACCCGGTCGTCGCGATCGGCGCCCCCTTCGACCTCCAGAACACCGTGACCTCCGGCATCATCAGCGCCAAGGAGCGGCCCATCACCGCGGGCGGCGAGAAGGGCGACGGCAGCGACATCAGCTACGTCGACGCGCTCCAGACCGACGCCCCGATAAACCCCGGCAATTCCGGCGGCCCGCTGCTCGACTCCAAGGCCCGGGTCATCGGCATCAACAGCGCCATCCGTGCCGCCGACAGCGGCTCCGGTCCCGACGGCGGCCAGGCCGGGTCGATAGGGCTCGGTTTCGCCATCCCCGTCAACCAGGGCAAGCGCGTCGCCGAGGAGCTGATCAACACCGGCAGGGCCAACCACCCCGTCATCGGCGTCAGCCTCGACATGAAGTACACCGGCGACGGCGCCAGGGTCGGCGAGAAGGCCCAGGACGGCGGCGCGTCCGTCACACCCGGCGGCCCCGCCGCCAAGGCGGGCATCCGGCCCGGCGACGTCATCACCAAGGTGGACGGCCAGCGCGTGCACAGCGGCGAGGAGCTGATCGTGAAGATCCGCGCCCACCGCCCCGGCGACCGGCTCCGGCTGACCCTGGAACGCGGTGGCAAGGAGCAGACCAAGACGCTGACGCTCGGTTCCTCCGCGGGTGGCTGAACGTCCACCGGGAGGCCACCACGAGGTCACCGCGAGGTACCGCCCCGACAGTCCGGCCAGGTACCGTGTTACGGGCCCCCCGGCCCCGGGCCTGACCGAGCGGACCATCGACCACGGACCACGGACCGGACCCTGTGAAGGAGCAGCAAGGTGTTCAATGACATAGGCGCACTCGAGCTGGTGGCGCTCGTGGTCCTTGCCGTGCTCGTCTTCGGCCCCGACAAGCTGCCGAAGGTCATCCAGGACATCTCCGGCTTCATCCGCAAGATCCGTGACTTCTCGGAGAGCGCGAAGCACGACATCCGCAGCGAACTGGGACCGGAGTTCAAGGACTTCGAATTCGAGGACCTGAACCCCAAGACGTTCATCCGCAAGCAGCTGACGGAGAACGAGGACCTGAAGGAGATCCGCAGCAGCTTCGATCTCAAGAAGGAGATCAACGACGTCGCCGACGCGGTCAACGGCCGAGAGCCGGACGTGTCGGTTCCGGCGGTCCCCGCCGCGGTTGGGGGTACCTCCCGTGCCGAAGGCCACGGGGGAGGCTCGGCCGGTGGCGGCCCGGACCTGCTGAAGAAGGGCGACAAGCCCGTCCACGGCGACCGCCCGCCGTTCGACGCCGACGCCACCTGAGCCCCGTCCGGGCCGTCCTTCCGGGAGGAGCTCCCGCAAGGTGGCTATCCTCTCCATCTGTCCGGTTGCGAGAACGCCCGTCGGGGCGGCGCCGTACCGGACTCCATGGATCGAGGAGGCGGCCGGGCAGATGGAGACGACGAGTCGAGTAGGGGCGCAGGGTGCCGCACCCGGCACCACGTCGACGTCCGAGGCGACCGGGACGCCCGAGGGGGTGCCCGCGGCCCGGCGTACGGTCGACGGTTATCTGCGTGCGTCGTTCCCCTGGTACGGGCTGGACGAGGCGTTCACCGGGCCGCGCTGGCTGATGCAGGTCGGCACGTCCGCCGACGGTACGGTCCAGCACGGGGCGATCGGGCACGGCGACGAGCCGTCGATACGGCCGGACCGGCTCGAGGCGGCCGGGGCGGAGAAGGAGCGGTTCGCGGCCGTCGTCACGGTCGCGGCGAGCCCGGTGCGGCGCAGCGGTGACGGTACGGGGGTGCTGGACGCCACCAGCGTGTCCTCCGCCGCCTGGCTGGCCGGGTCGGGGCTCCTCGCGTACACCTGGCCGCCCCAGTTGGACCACTCGCTGCGGGACGACTGGCTGGACCAGCAGACCGAGACGGCCTTCGAGCTGGCCGACGACCTGAACGGGCCGGAGTGGTCGACGCTCTCCCTGCCGGTCGACGGCGTCCCGCTGCCGTTCCACTACCGCGAGTCGGAGTTCGGCTGGGTGCTGGCCGGTACGACGGCGGCCGGGGTCCATCTGGGTGCGTACGGGCGGGGGATGAGCGCGTACGGGCTGGGCTTCGCGGTGGTGCGGGACATCACCGCGTACGCGTAGGCCCGCGGCACGACAAAGGGGCGGCCCGCAGGGCCGCCCCTCACTCGTACCGCTCAGAACTTGTTGCGCGGTGTGATGCCCAGGCTCATGCCCGACAGGCCGCGCTGGCGGCCGCCGAGCTTGCCCGCGATGGTGCGCAGTGCCGCGCCCGCCGGCGAGTCGGGGTCGGTCAGGACGACCGGCTTGCCCTCGTCGCCGCCCTCGCGCAGCCGTACGTCGATGGGGATGGAGCCCAGCACCGGGACCGTGGCGCCGGTGGTCCTCGTCAGGCCGTCGGCGACCCGCTGGCCGCCGCCCGTGCCGAAGACGTCGACCATCTCGTCGCAGTGCGGGCAGGGCAGGCCCGCCATGTTCTCGACGACGCCCACGATCTTCTGGTGGGTCTGTACGGCGATGGAGCCGGCGCGCTCGGCGACCTCGGCCGCCGCCTGCTGCGGCGTGGTGACGACGAGGATCTCGGCGTTCGGCACCAGCTGCGCGACCGAGATCGCGATGTCGCCGGTGCCCGGCGGAAGGTCCATCAGCAGGACGTCCAGGTCACCCCAGTACACGTCCGCGAGGAACTGCTGGAGCGCGCGGTGCAGCATCGGGCCGCGCCAGACCACCGGGGCGTTGCCGGGGGTGAACATGCCGATGGAGATGACCTTCACGCCGTTCGCCGACGGCGGCATGATCATGTTCTCGACCTGGGTGGGGCGGCCGTCCGCGCCCAGCATGCGCGGCACGCTGTGGCCGTAGATGTCGGCGTCCACGACACCGACCTTCAGCCCGTCGGCGGCCATCGCCGCCGCCAGGTTCACGGTCACGGACGACTTGCCGACGCCGCCCTTGCCGGAGGCGACCGCGTACACCCGGGTCAGCGAGCCGGGCTTGGCGAACGGCACCTCGCGCTCGGCGGTGGTGCCGCGCAGCGCGGCGGCCAGCTCCTTGCGCTGCTCGTCGCTCATCACGTCGAGCGTCACGTCGACGCCGGTGACGCCCGCGACGCGGGAGACGGCCTCGCTCACGCGCGTGATGATCGTCTCGCGCATCGGGCAGCCGGAGACCGTGAGGTAGACGGTGACGGCGACCGCCCCGTCCGTACCGATCTCCACCGACTTGACCATGCCGAGCTCAGTGATCGGTCGGTTGATCTCGGGGTCGTTCACCGTCGCCAGTGCTTCACGCACCGCGTCTTCCGTAACCATACGGAGATGGTACGGCGCCGGACCCGGGCTCCGGAAAGGCTGTCAGCGGTCGGCTTCGTCACTTCCGCGCCGGGACCCGGCGCTCCGGTCGTCCAGCTCTCTGATGAAGTCCTCCAGCTCGGAGCGGATCCAGTCGCGGGTGGCGACCTCGCCCATGCCCATGCGCAGTGCGGCGATCTCCCTGGTCAGGTACTCGGTGTCGGCGATGGAGCGCTCGTTCTGCTTGCGGTCCTGCTCGTGGGTGACGCGGTCGCGGTCGGCCTGCCGGTTCTGGGCCAGCAGGATGAGCGGGGCGGCGTACGAGGCCTGGAGCGACAGCGCCAGCGTCAGGAAGATGAACGGGTACTCGTCGAAGCGCCACGCGTCGGGCGCGGAGGTGTTCCACAGGACCCACACGACGACGACGGCGGTCATCCAGACGAGGAACCGGCCGGTGCCGATGAAGCGGGCGATCCGTTCCGACAGCCGCCCGAACGCCTCCGGGTCGTACGCGGGCAGCAGCCTCGGCCGCCGCTCGCCCGGCTGGTCCAGCCGGATGCGCGGCGAGGGAGGCCGCTCCTGCGTACGCTCAGCGGCCATGCGCGGCGTCCTCCGTGTCCGGGAGGAACTCGGTCTCGCGCCAGTCCTCGGGCAGCAGGTGGTCCAGTACGTCGTCGACGGTGACCGCGCCGAGCAGCGACCCGCTCTCGTCCACGACCGGGGCGGCGACCAGGTTGTACGCGGCGAGGTAGCTGGTCACCGAGGGCAGCGGGGTGTCCGGGGGGAGCGGCTCCAGGTCGGTGTCCGCGATCGCCGAGACGAGGGTGAACGGCGGGTCGCGCAGCAGCCGCTGGAAGTGCACCGTCCCCAGGTACTTGCCGGTCGGCGTCTCGTCGGGCGGCCGGCACACGTACACCTGCGCGGCGAGGGCGGGGGAGAGGTCCTGCTGGCGTACGCGCGCGAGCGCGTCGGCGACCGTCGCGTCGGGGCGCAGCACGATCGGCTCGGTGGTCATCAGACCGCCCGCCGTACGCTCCTCGTACGACATCAGGCGGCGTACGTCGGCGGCGTCGTCCGGCCGCATCAGCGTCAGCAGCCGCTCCTTGTCCTCCTCGGGCAGCTCGGACAGCAGGTCGGCGGCGTCGTCCGGGTCCATGGCCTCCAGGACGTCGGCGGCCCGCTCCTCCTTGAGCTTGCCGAGGATCTCGATCTGGTCGTCGTCGGGCAGCTCCTCCAGGACGTCGGCGAGCCGGTCGTCGTCGAGGGCGGCGGCGACCTCGGCGCGGCGCTTGGGGCTCAGGTGGTGCAGGACGTTGGCGAGGTCGGCCGGGCGCATCCGCTCGAAGGTGGCGACCAGGCTCTCGGCGCCCTGCCCCACCTCCTCCAGCGAGAAGCCGGTCACAGCCGACCACTCGACCGTCAGCGTCTCGCCCTTGCGGCGCAGCGCCCCGCCGCCGCCCCGCCGGACGAAGACCTTGTCGATCTCCCAGTCGCGGCGGGCCGGGAGCTGCTGGATGGCGACGTCCAGGACGGTCACCTCGGAGCCGTCCTCGACCAGCCGGACGCGGCGGTCGAGCAGCTCGCCGAGGACCAGGCGCTCGGTGGGGCGCTGCTCGAAGCGGCGTACGTTGAGCACTCCGGTGGTGATGACCTGGCCGGACTCGATGCCGGTGACCCGGGTCATCGGCAGGAAGATCCGGCGGCGCCCGATCACCTCCACGACCAGGCCGAGGAGGCGGGGCGGGCGGCCGCCGACGCGCAGCATCGCGACGAGGTCGCGGACGCGGCCGACCTGGTCACCGTTGGGGTCGAAGACGGGGATGCCGGCGAGGTGCGAGACGAAGATGCGGGCGCCTGCCGCCATGCCGCACACCTCCTCGTACGCCGGAATTGAGAACTTTACGCCGATTCAGGCTAGCCCGTCCTGGTGCGGGCCGCCCAGGCAGGGCGTCCGTCCGGCTCTCTGCGACCGCCGTATACGACACAGGTACGCTGCGGTCTGCCAACCCCCCACGGTTTGATGAGAGGCAGTGCGCTGGTGACCCTTCTCGCCCCGGCTTCGCGCGCCCGCCGGGCCGCCCTCCCCCTCGTGCTGTGCGCCGGGCTGACCGCGGTGCTCACCTCCTGCGGAGAGGAACCCGTCGATCCGGACGCGGGCACGAACGGGGTGGCCAAACTGTCCGCCGCGCAGATCGAGTCCAAGGCGCGGGCGGCGGCGGACGGCGCCAAGGCGGTACGGCTGTCGGGGAAGCTGGTCAGCAAGGGCGGTACGTACACGCTGAACATGCGGCTGGACCAGACGGGCGCGAGCGGGTCGGTCGTCACCAAGACCTCCACGTTCGAGCTGCTGCGGGTCGGCGACGCGCTCTATCTGAGGGCGGACGCGGACTTCTGGACGAGCGCGGAGGAGGAGCCGGACGACTCCGGCACCAAGGCGGCGGACAAGCTCGACGACATGTACGTGAAGGTGCCGCAGGACGACCCCTCGTACAAGCAGCTGCGCGGCTTCACGGAGATGAACGTCCTGCTCGACGGGCTGCTGGAAGTGCACGGCGACCTCGTCAAGGGCGACCGCTCCAAGGTCGGCGGCATCCGCACCATCAAGGTCGCGGGCGGCCCCAAGGGCGAGGGCGGCACCCTCGACGTCTCCCTGGAGGGCACCCCCTACCCGCTCCAGTTCGCCCGGGGCGGCGGTGCGGGCGTGGTCGTCCTGTCGGACTGGAACAAGACCTTCCCCCTGACGCCCCCGTCCAAGGACGAAACCCTCGACTACGGCCGCCAGCTGCCGCGCACCAGCGACTGACACGTCTGCTCGCCGTCCGCCGTGGGTACAGCGGGCCCGGGCGGTGCCTGGGCCCGGTTTCGCCCGGGGCGGTGCCGGCCTGGGCCCGGTGGGTCAGGGCCGGGGCCCCTCGGGCTCGTCTCCTGGAGGCCGGCGGCCCCGGGCCCGGGGCAAGGGAGCCGTTTCGAGGCCGCCGGCCTCTGTTGGGACGACCCTGCACGGCCCCTCCTCGCCGCGGACCGTGCGGCTAGCGCTTCTTGCGCTTCAGCAGCAGGCGGGGGAGTGCCGCCGGGATGGGGTGGCGGGTGGTGGCCGGGGTGGGGAGCGGGGCGGCCGCCAGGGAGCCGTCCGGGTGGGCGGTGGTCGCGCCCTGCGGGGTCAGGCGCAGCACCCGGCACTCGCGGGCCCAGCGGTCGGTCATCGTCTCCGCGTCCGGGGCGTTCAGCCGCTTGCCCTTCAGCTCCGCGACGGCCGCCTCCCATGGTTCGGAGCCCGGGGCCAGCTCGGTCACGGCGGCCGTCCAGGCGACCACACGGCCGCCCTTGTCCTTGCTGCGTACCGTCACCTCGGCGGCGGAGCCGTCCGCCAGCCCCGGCAGCGGCTGCTCGCCCGGCCCGTCGCCGACGACGTACGCCGCGCCGTCGAGCCACACGTGCCACAGCGCGCGGGCCGGGCCCCCGCCCCGTACCCAGATGAGACCGGACTTCTTGGTGGCCTCCTCGACGAGGGCCTGGTCGAGCAGCTTTTCCGTCATGCCCCGCAGCTTAGCTACAGCCACCCGTTGCGCTTCAGGGTGCGGTGGATGGCGAAACAGATCACCGAGATGCCGACCAGCACCAGCGGGTAGCCGAACTTCCACCGCAGCTCCGGCATGTAGTCGAAGTTCATGCCGTACACGCCGCACACCGCCGTCGGTACGGCGATGATCGCCGCCCACGACGTGATCTTGCGCATGTCCTCGTTCTGCGCGACCGTCGCCTGCGCCAGGTTGGCCTGGAGGATCGAGTTCAGCAGCTCGTCGTAGGAGATGACCTGTTCCTGGACCCGCGCCAGGTGGTCGGCGACGTCCCGGAAGTACTTCTGGATGTCGGGGTCCACCAGCCGCATGGGCCGCTCGCTCAGCAGCTGCATCGGCCGCAGCAGCGGCGACACCGCCCGCTTGAACTCCAGCACCTCACGCTTGAGCTGGTAGATCCGCCCGGTGTCGGCGCCGCGCGTGGAGCCCTTCGCCGGCGGCGAGAAGACGTCGATCTCGATCTGGTCGATGTCGATCTGCACCGCGTCCGCGACCGCGATGTAGCCGTCCACCACGTGGTCGGCGATGGCGTGCAGCACCGCCGACGGCCCCTTCTCCAGCAGCTCCGGCTCGCCCTCCATCCGGTGCCGCAGGTTGCGCAGTGACCCCTGCCCGCCGTGCCGCACCGTGATCACGAAGTCCCGCCCGGTGAAGCACATCACCTCACCGGTCT
Source organism: Streptomyces sp. CB03238 (assembly GCF_002099185.1). Taxonomy (NCBI): domain Bacteria; kingdom Bacillati; phylum Actinomycetota; class Actinomycetes; order Kitasatosporales; family Streptomycetaceae; genus Streptomyces; species Streptomyces sp. CB03238. The sequence goes on from NZ_NBCN01000002.1 coordinate 236,315, forward strand.
CGACGACCTCGCTGGTCGCGGTGAGCTCGGCGTGCTCCACGTAGTGGATCGTCTTGAAGACGGTGAACAGCGTGTCGTCGTACCGCTCCAGCTTGGGTCGCTGGTGCGCGTGGACCGCGTCCTCCACGGCCAGCGGGTGCAGCCCGAACTCGGCCGCGATACCGGCGAATTCCGCCTCCGTCGGCTCGTGCAGCCCGATCCACGCGAAGCCGCCGCCCTCACGCACCTGCCGCATGGCCTCACGGGGCGTCAGGCACGCGTCGGTCGCGTCGTCCTTCAGCCGGCGGCCGTCGCGGTAGACGGCGCAGTCGACGACCGCGGTGGACGTCGACGGGTCACGGGTCGCGTCGTAGGAGTTGTACGTGTTGTAGGGGGCGGTGCTCTTGCGCAGGGACGGGCGGACCGCTGCGCGCAGGTCACGGATCATCGACATGGCTGGCTCCTTCACGGAGAGGCCGTCGCGGGGCGTGGCACAGCCCGGAATGGGGACGTGGCGTTCCTTACGTCCGCAAAGCGGGCGGCACCGCGGGATCGCGGTGACGGCGTTCGCTACAGACAGGCAAAACGGTGTGCTCTTCCGTCGTGCGAATAGCCGTGACCTCACACTCACGCCCCATGAGGACGAGCGGGAGCAGGCAGGTGAGATGCCTCTCAGGTCACAGAGAAAAGCCGCGGGCGGAAGAGCGGTTGGTACTGCACGGTCGACTTCGATCCACCGCAGCCCCACCTCCTCCGGCCGGTCCCCCGTAAGGGATGACGTGTTGTCGGGACTGGAAAGCGACGCTTGGCGTGCTGTCCCGACCAGCAGACGGCCAAGACTATCAGCCGACTGAGGGTCAATCCCTTACTTTGCCCGTTCCATACGCGTTCTATGCTCCCCGCATGGGAGAAGTTCTTGCTCTGGTCGAGGCCCGGCTGCGTACCGCCCTCGGTGAACCGGACGCGCGTGCCGCGGTGACGTTCCTGGGCACCGACCGCATCGAGGTCCTCCGCTTCCCGGACGCCGCCCTCGGCCTGGTGAGGTACGCCACGCTCGGCATGTCGGCCCAGCCGATGACCGACCCGACCGCCGCCCTCGCCGACCCGGTCAAGGGCCCGCGCGCGGAGCTGCTCCTGAGCGTACGGGCGGGGCTCGCCGACACCGACAAGGTGCTGCGCCCGCTCGCCGTCCTCGCCGCCTCGCCGCAGGTCGAGGGCGTGGTCGTGGCCCCGGGCGCGTCCCTGGACACCGGCGAACCCCTGTGGCCGGGCGCCCCGTTCACCTCCGTGCTCGTCGCGGAGCCCGGTGGCCTCGTCGAGGACCTGGAGCTGGACGCGCCGATGGACCCGGTGCGCTTCCTGCCGCTGCTGCCGATGACGCCCAACGAGGCCGCGTGGAAGCGCGTACACGGTGCGCAGGCGCTCCAGGAGCGGTGGCTGGCGGCCGGTACGGACCTGCGCGATCCGCTGCGTACGTCCGTAACTCTCGGCTGACGTCCGCCAGTTGGTCGCGACGGCGGGCCGGGGCGCTGGGGCTTCGGCGCGAGGTGCTTCGCGGCGGCGGCCGCGAGCCGGCGAGGTGAGCGGCAGCGGCACCTGGCCGGGTGTCGCGTTCGGGCCTGGCGATGGGCGGCGGGATCGGGCCCTCAGGACAGCTAATGGATGCAAGATACAACCATATTTGTGGGGGGAGCGGCACACCGGACGGGTGATCGTCCTTGACGAGGCGACGACCGGGGAGGACCGTTGAACGCTATGAGGGGCGAACCCAGTTGCCCGAAGTGCGGAGGCCGGGTCAGGGCGCCCGGTCTCTTTTCCGACTCCTGGCAGTGCGACGTGCACGGCGCCGTGCACCCGCTGCAGCCCGTGATCCCGCCCAGCGTGGAAGCGCTCGGCGTCGTCACGCACCGGTCCCAGGTGCCCGTCTGGATGCCGTGGCCGTTGCCGGTGGGGTGGCTGTTCACCGGTGTGGCGTACGCGGGGGACGACCGCAGCGGCGGCCGGGCCACCGTCGTCGCCTGCTCGGGCCCCGGGCCGCTCGGGGGCGTGGGGGAGCTGCTGCTGATCGCCGAGGAGCTGGGCGTCGGCCTGGGCGCGCGGTACGCCGGGCTCGACGGCCCCGACCCGGGCCCCCACATGTGCGTCGGCACCCGCCCGCAGGCCAAGGTCCTCGCCGCCGGCCGGCCCACCCCGCTCTGGCACGTCAGCGACGCCCCCGAGGACCGCGCGGTCTTCGCGGGCGAGGCCCGCGGGCTGTGGCTGTGGGCCATCGTCTGGCCCGAGAAATCGGGCCTGCTGATGTACGACGAACTCGTCCTGACCGACCTCCGGGAGGCCGGCTCGGAGGTCGAGCTGCTCCCGTGCGGGGCGCTGAGCCCGAGACTGCTGGACTGACGGCGTGGGGACCGGGTGAGGGCCGGTATCCTTGAGCAGTCCCCTGTCCGTCCCGAGCCCCGGAGCCCCGCGTCGTGCGCATCGACCTGCACACCCACTCCACGGCTTCCGACGGTACGGACACCCCCGCCGAGCTCGTGCTCGGCGCCGCCGCGGCCGGGCTCGACGTCGTCGCGCTGACCGACCACGACACCACGCGCGGCCACGCCGAGGCGATAGCCGCGCTTCCCGAGGGCCTCACCCTGGTCACGGGCGCCGAGCTCTCGTGCCGGATCGACGGCATCGGCATGCACATGCTCGCGTACCTCTTCGACCCGGACGAGCCCGAGCTGGCCCGCGAGCGGGAGCTGGTGCGCGACGACCGCGTCCCGCGCGCCCACGCCATGGTCGGCAAGCTCCAGGAACTGGGCGTCCCCCTCACCTGGGAGCGCGTCGCCGCCATCGCCGGTGACGGTTCCGTCGGCCGGCCGCACATCGCCGAGGCGCTCGTCGAGCTCGGCGTCGTCCCCAGCGTCTCCGACGCCTTCACGCCCCAGTGGCTCGCCGACGGCGGCCGGGCGTACGTCGACAAGCACGAGCTGGACCCGTTCACCGCGATCCGGCTCGTCAAGGCGGCCGGCGGCGTCACCGTCTTCGCGCACCCCGGCGCCGCCAAGCGCGGCCGCACGGTGCCCGAGTCGGTCATCGCCGAGCTCGCCGCGTACGGTCTCGACGGCATCGAGATCGACCATATGGACCACGACGAGCCCACGCGTGCCCGGCTGCGCGGCCTCGCCGCCGAGCTCGGCCTGCTGACGACCGGTTCCAGCGACTACCACGGCACCCGCAAGACCTGCCGGCTCGGCGACCACACCACCGACCCGGAGATCTACGGCGAGATCACGCGCCGCGCGACCGGCGCGTTCCCGGTCCCGGGCACGGGGGGACCCTCCCCGGCGTAACTCCGGGGCACGACGCCGCCCGCGACCCCGCGCGCGGAGTGCCCCTCGGCGGACGCCGCCCGGTCCCGCCCCGCGGGACGCTTCCGTGGCTCCTCGCGGCGGGATCCCGCCCACGACACCTCAGCCCCATCCGTATCCGCACTCCTTCTGTACGACCTCCTCCCGCAAGGCCCTCACTGTGTTCGACGTCGCCGTCTTCGGCTCCCTCTTCCTCACCCTTTTTGTCATCATGGATCCCCCCGGGATCACCCCGATCTTCCTCGCCCTGACCTCCGGCCGGGCCACCAAGGTGCAGCGCCGGATGGCCTGGCAGGCCGTCGCCGTCGCCTTCGGCGTGATCACCGTCTTCGGCATCCTGGGCCAGCAGATCCTGGCGTACCTGCATGTCTCCGTGCCCGCGCTGATGATCGCGGGCGGTCTGCTCCTGCTGCTCATCGCGCTCGACCTGCTGACCGGCAAGACCGACGAACCCAAGCAGACGAAGGACGTCAACGTCGCCCTCGTACCGCTGGGCATGCCGCTGCTGGCCGGTCCCGGCGCCATCGTGTCGGTGATCCTCGCCGTACAGCACGCGGACGGCGTCAGCGGGCAGATCTCGGTGTGGGCGGCGATCGTCGCCATGCACGTCGTGCTGTGGCTGACCATGCGCTACTCGCTGCTGATCATCCGCGTCATCAAGGACGGCGGTGTGGTGCTGGTGACGCGGCTCGCCGGAATGATGCTGTCGGCGATCGCGGTGCAGCAGATCATCAACGGCGTCACCCAGGTCATCCAGGGGGCGTGACAGCACTGCGCCCCCGTACGGATTCCGGCTCCCGGTGATCGGGGGGCCGGAGTCCGCGCGGGGGCGCGGTGGCTCGTTCTCGTTATGAGGCCGTGGTCGCGGCCGGGCGGATCCAGATGCGCTGGCCGATCGAGGCGGCCTGCTGCACGATCCGGTTGACGGAGGCAGCGTCCACGACGGTGCGGTCCACGGGCGTGCCGTCGACGTCGTCGAGTCGCAGAATCTCGAAGCGCACGGGCTTCTCCCTTCGTCCTGAGTTGATCCTCCTGCTGGAGAACTGTGTTCCGTACGAGTGCCAACGCCATGTAGGGGGCAAACATTCCCTACGCTAAAGAAAATTTTTGGCCGTCTAAGTAATCCCCGGTGGGTGGTGGCGAGCACCCGCCCGGCGGCGGACAATGAGCCCCGTATGAACCATGACGCGGACACCCCCGCTCCCACCCTCACCGAACTCGGCGCACGCCTGGAGCGCACCAATGAGCTCCTGCAGCGCATGCTGGCCGAGGTCGCCAAGACGCCCTCGACACACGCCATCTTCGTCGACGCCGGTTACGTCCATGCTGCGGCCGGGTTGCTGGTGGCGGGCACCGAGGACCGGCGCTCCTTCGACCTGGACGCGGAAGGGCTCATCGAGGCCTTCATCGACAAGGCCCGCACGATCTTCGCGGACAGCCGGCTGCTGCGCGTCTACTGGTACGACGGCGCCCGGCGCCGTATCCACACCGCCGAACAGCAGGCGATCGCCGAACTCCCCGACGTCAAGGTCCGGCTCGGCAACCTCAACGCCAACAACCAGCAGAAGGGCGTCGACTCGCTGATCCGGACGGATCTGGAGTCGCTGGCCCGCCACCGCGCCATCAGCGACGCGGCGCTGGTCGGCGGCGACGAGGACCTGGTCTCGGCGGTCGAGGCCGCCCAGGGCTTCGGGGCGCGCGTCCACCTCTGGGGCATCGAGGCGGCGGACGGCCGCAACCAGGCCGAGCCGCTGCTCTGGGAGGTCGACAGCACCCGCACCTTCGACCTCGACTTCTGCCGCCCCTACATCACCCGGCGGCCCGTGACGACGTACGAGAGCGAGGGCGAGCCGCCACCGTCACGCGACGAGGTGCGGTTCGTGGGCGCCCGGATAGCGGAGACGTGGCTGGCCGAGCGGGGCCAGGCCGCGATGGCCGAGCTGCTGCCCGGCCACCCGTACCTGCCCGGACCCGTGGACCAGGACCTGCTCATCGAGGCGGAGCGGGTGCTGAGCCGTTCCCTGCGCGGGCACGCCGTGCTGCGGCGGTCGCTGCGGGACGGCTTCTGGCAGCACCTTCAGTCGCGGTTCTGACGGTCCCAGAACCGGGATACGGCGGTCGCGGTCTCCACCGGCCGGTCGGTGTTCGGTGAGTGCTCGGCGCCCTCGACGCGCGTCCGGTGGGCGCCCAGCCGGTCCGCCATCGCGTCGAGGAGCGGCACCGGCCATGTGTCGTCCCGCACGCCCGAGACCACATGCACGGGCAGCGGCGGGCGCAGCGCGGCGAGCTCGTCGACCCGGTCGGGTTCCATGGTCAGTTGGCGGCCGGTGGCCAGCAACTGCGCCGGATTGTGCAGCAGCCAGCGGCGGCGCAGGTCCTCGCGGCGGCTGCCGGCGTCGTCGGCGTCCTCGGGCGGGTCCAGGGCGCGCATGGCGTCCCACACATGACCCATGGTCATCACCGCGAGCGCGTCGCTCAGCAGCTTGATCTTCTCCTGCTGGGCCGGGGCGACCTCGGCGGGCCCGGACGACATCAGCGTGAGCGTCGCGAAGGGCCGCGCGTCGAGCAGTACGGCGGCGCGGGCGATCTGGCCGCCGAGGGAATGGCCGAGGAGGTGGACCGGGCCGGTGTCGAGGGCCTCCGCCTGCGCCAGCGCGTCGCGCGCCAACTCCTCCTGGGCGTACGCCTGTTGCTCGGCGGGGCCGGGCGTCTCGTACTGCCCGCGACCGTCCACGGCGACGGCGCGGTAGCCAGCGTCGGCGAGCGGTTCCAGCATGGCGATGAAGTCCTCCTTGGACCCGGTGTACCCGGGCAGCAGGAGGGCCGTGCCCTTCGGCTCCGTACCGTCGGCGGGCGCCGCGTCCAGCACGGCGAAGTCACCGCGCGACGTGCGGAGGGCGTAGGCACGGGCGCAGGGGGGCGGGGTGAACGTGGGCGGACGGCTCATGGGACGAGGCTAGCGGGGCGTGGGCCCCGGGCGCCGACACGGCGACGGCCCCGCCCCCCCGGGTTGGGGGGCGGGGCCGTCGCCGTGTGCCTGGTGCGGCGGTGGGCTGTCGGTCGTGGCCGTCAGCCGTCAGTCGCGGGCCGTCAGCTCTCGGGCTGGGCGGCGGCCACGGCCTTCTTCGTCGCCCGGCGCCGACGGGGCTTGGCCTCGGCGGTCCCGGCGGCCTCGGCGGTCTCGGCTTCGACGGCCGGGACGGCGGCCTTGCGCGTCCGGCGCGGCTTGGTCTCGACCGCTTCGGTGGCTGCCGGGGCCTCGGTGGTTTCCGGGGCGGCGGTGGCCTTGCGGGTGCGGCGCGGCTTGGTCTCGGCGACCGGCTCGGTGGCCTCGGTGGTCACCTCGGCGGCCTTGCGGGTGCGGCGGCGCGGCTTGGCCTCGGCGGCTTCCGGGGCGTCCGGCGTTTCCGGGGTTTCCGGGGCGGCGGTGGCCTTGCGCGTGCGGCGGGGCTTGGCCTCGGCGACGGGTTCGGCGGCCTCGGTGGTTTCCGGGGCGGTGGCGGCCTTGCGGGTGCGGCGCGGCTTGGTCTCGGCGACCGGCTCGGTGGCCTCGGTGGTCACCTCGGCGACCGGCTCGGTGGCCTTACGGGTGCGGCGGCGGGGCTTGGCGGGCTCCTCCGCGACCTCCGCCACGGCCTCGACCGGCGCGGTGGCTGCGGCTTCCGCCGCCGGGGCGCCCGCGCGGGTGCGCGTACGGCGCCGGCGGGGGGTGCGGGGCGCCGGGGTCTCCTCGGCCACGGGGGCCGCGGGAGCCGCGGGGGTCGCCGCCTCGGCGGTCACCGGGGCGTCGGCCGCCATGGGGGCGCCGCCCCGCGTGCGACGGCGCTGACGCGGCGTACGCGTACGCTCCGGGCGCTCCTCCGTACGCTCCGTACGGTCCGAACGCTCCGAGCGCTCCGAGCGCCGTCCGCGCGAACCGCGGCCGCCCGTCTCGCCGAGGTCCTCGACCTCTTCGGCGTCCAGACCGGCACGGGTCCGCTCGGCACGCGGCAGGACGCCCTTCGTACCCTCCGGGATGTCCATCTCCGCGTACAGGTGCGGAGACGTCGAGTACGTCTCGACCGGGTCGTGGAAGTCCAGGCCCAGCGCCTTGTTGATCAGCTGCCAGCGCGGGATGTCGTCCCAGTCCACCAGCGTGACGGCGATGCCCTTCTTGCCCGCGCGGCCCGTGCGGCCCACGCGGTGGAGGAAGGTCTTCTCGTCCTCGGGCGACTGGTAGTTGATCACGTGCGTGACACCCTCGACGTCGATGCCGCGCGCGGCGACGTCGGTGCAGACGAGGACGTCGACCTTGCCGTTGCGGAAGGCGCGCAGCGCCTGCTCGCGGGCGCCCTGGCCGAGGTCGCCGTGGACCGCGCCGGAGGCGAAGCCGCGCCGCTCGAGCTGCTCGGCGATGTCGGCCGCCGTGCGCTTCGTACGGCAGAAGATCATCGCGAGCCCGCGGCCGTTGGCCTGGAGGATGCGCGAGACCATCTCGGGCTTGTCCATGGAGTGCGCGCGGTACACGTACTGCGCGATGTTCGCGACCGTCGCGCCCTCGTCGTCCGGCGCGGTGGCGCGGATGTGCGTGGGCTGCGACATGTAGCGGCGGGCCAGGCCGATGACCGCGCCCGGCATGGTCGCCGAGAACAGCATGGTCTGGCGCTTCGCCGGAAGCATGTTGATGATCTTCTCGACGTCGGGCAGGAACCCGAGGTCGAGCATCTCGTCGGCCTCGTCGAGGACGAGGGCCTTGACCTTGGACAGGTCCAGTTTGCGCTGCCCGGCGAGGTCCAGGAGGCGGCCCGGGGTGCCGACGATCACGTCGACGCCCTTCTTCAGCGCCTCGACCTGGGGCTCGTACGCACGGCCGCCGTAGATGGCGAGAACGCGGACGTTACGGACCTTGCCGGCGGTCAGCAGGTCGTTGGTGACCTGGGTGCACAGCTCGCGGGTGGGGACGACCACCAGCGCCTGCGGGGCGTCGGTCAGCTGCTCGGGCTTCGCCCGGCCCGCCTCGACGTCCGCGGGGACGGTGACGCGCTCCAGCAGCGGCAGGCCGAAACCGAGGGTCTTGCCGGTGCCGGTCTTGGCCTGGCCGATGACGTCGGTGCCGGAGAGTGCGACCGGAAGGGTCATCTCCTGGATGGGGAAGGGGGACGTGATGCCGACGGCTTCGAGCGCCTCGGCCGTCTCGGGAAGGATCCCGAGCTCTCGGAAAGTCGTAGTCAGGGTGCTGCCTCTTCTGTGAGACGCGGCATGAGGCGAACGCTTGGGGGTCTTACCGTGCCGGTGACTGTCCGGCCGCAGACCGCGAGATCGCGGCCGAGTGGCACGGGACCACTGCCGTCGCTCTAGCGTCATACCGCTGAGGGGCCCCTCATGTGCGGCGCGGTGCGCGCACGGAGGGCTGTCGGGTCGGAGCCGATCGGGCCACCGACCGGGCATCCTCATTCATGAGATGGCCCGCCAAGTACGTACGAACATGACTGCATACTCAGCAGGCGCAATATCACTGTACCCCGGATCCGCGCAGGTGTGTTGGGTCAATTCATAAGGAGGGGGAGGTCACAGTGGAGGCCTCAGTGGATGACCAGGGCCTTCGGTGCCGCGGCGGGCGGGCTATTGTGCGCTTCATGGAGACGCCTGACAACGCCGCCGCTTCCGCTGCTTCCGCCGCTTCCGCCGACGAACCGACCGGGATCGCCGCCCTCGACTGGGCCGGTGCCTCCGCCGAGCCCCAGTACCGCGCCGCGGTCGTGGACCTGCTCGGCGCGCTCGCGTACGGAGAGCTCGCGGCCTTCGAGCGGCTGGCCGAGGACGCGAAGCTGGCGCCGACGCTCGCCGACAAGGCGGAGCTGGCGAAGATGGCGTCGGCCGAGTTCCACCACTTCGAGCGGCTGCGGGACCGGCTGACGGCGATCGACGCGGAGCCGACGGCCGCGATGGAGCCGTTCGCCAAGGCGCTGGACGACTTCCACCGCCAGACCGCGCCGTCCGACTGGCTGGAGGGCCTGGTCAAGGCGTACGTCGGCGACTCGATCGCCAGCGACTTCTACCGCGAGGTCGCCGTCCGGCTGGACTCCGACACGCGCGCGCTGGTGCTGGCGGTGCTGGACGACACCGGGCACGGCAACTTCGCCGTCGAGAAGGTACGCGCCGCGATCGAGGCCGATCCGCGGGTGGGCGGCCGTCTCGCCCTGTGGGCCCGCCGCCTGATGGGCGAGGCCCTGTTCCAGGCCCAGCGGGTGGTGGCGGAGCGCGACGCGCTGTCCACGATGCTCGTGGGCGGCGTGGCGGACGGCTTCGACCTGGCGGCGGTGGGGGAGATGTTCTCGCGCATCACCAAGGCCCACACCAAGCGCATGGCCGCGCTGGGTCTGGCTGCCTGACGGGGCGGCTGCCCATCCGCTGGCGCCGGGCCGTCCCGTGTGCCCGTGCGCGCGTGCGCGTGCCGGTCGCCGTGCCGGCGGGGCGCGCCCTTCGGGGGTGCCCGTGTGCGTATGGGTGCCGTTGGGGCCGCTCCGTGGGTCGTGTCCTGGGCTCTCCTTCGCAAGCTCAGTCGTTTTACGCCCAGAACACGCCCCACTGCGCGTCCCCCCTTCGGGGCCGGCCAGCCCCCCGCGTCGCTGGCACGGTGCCGTGCGGGGGTGGGCCTCGCCTGCGCCGCCGCGCGCAGGCAGCTGTGCCGGGCGTGGTCCCTCGCCTGTGCCGCGCCGCGTGCACGGAGCCGTGCGGGCGTGGGGTTCCCCTGCGTCGCCGGGCCGCGCGCACCGAGCTGTTCCGGGCGTGGTCCCTCGCGGCGCGAAGCTGCCGAGCTGCGGGTGCGGGGGCGACGCCCACGCGTGTACGGAGCCCGTGCGGGCTTGGTCGCTCGCGGCGCGAAGCTGCCGGTCCCCGGGGTCGTGGGGGCGTCAGCCCCCACGTACAACCAACCTCCCCCGGCAGGGGGCCCGGGGGCGAAGCCCCCGGTTTCGGGAAGGGGCGGGGTGGGGGACAACGCCCTGGCCCCCGCACACCCCCGCCAAAGGGGTACCGGGGCGCGCGGCCCCGGTCAGGTCGCCGCTGAGCGGCGCAGGCGGCGGGCCGGGCGCAGTAGCAGGGAGAGGACGACCGCGGCGACCGCGACCGCGCCGAGCACGGTGCCCAGCGCGTGGCCCGGGCCGAGCGCCGCGTGGGTGATCAGGGCGCCGAACAACGCGCCGAGCACACCCGCGCCGAGGACCACGCGGCGTGACGGGAGCCGGTCGGCCAGGCGGTGGGCGGCCGCCCAGGACAGTGCGAATCCAAGCACGACGGAGCCGAAAGCTTCCCAGAACACGCGATCACCTCGCGGACGGCGGGGCGGGCAAAACGGTCACAGGCCGTCCTACCCGATGCGCGTGAAACGCAATCCTCCTCGTGGGGCACGTGAAAGGCCCGGCGGGGGCAACCCCGCCGGGCCTTCGCGTCGTACTGCCGTACTGCTCAGAGCGCCCCGAAACCCACCCGCGGCTTTGCCGGCTCGCCGATCTCCACGTAGGCGATCCGGTCGGTCGGCACCAGGACCTTGCGGCCCTTGTCGTCCGTCAGGCTGAGCAGCTGCGTCTTTCCGGCCAGCGCGTCGGTGACCGCGCGCTCCACCTCCTCGGCGGACTGCCCGCTCTCCAGAGCGATCTCCCGGGGCGCGTGCTGCACGCCGATCTTGACCTCCACGGCTATGTCCCTCCGAACGGTCAGCGTTGCGCGGTCAGCCGCGCCGTACGCTGCACACATTAGCCCGGAGAGACGACACCGATCATCAGTGGGATTCCGAGCCGTGCAGCGGGAAGCCGGCGATGCCCCGCCACGCCAGCGACGTCAGCAGCTGGACCGCCTTCTCACGCGGGATCGCCGACTCGCTGGACAGCCAGTACCGCGCGACCACCTGCGAGACGCCGCCCAGGCCCACGGCCAGCAGCATCGACTCGTCCTTGGACAGCCCCGTGTCCTCGGCGATGACCTCCGAGATCGCCTCCGCGCACTGCAGCGAGACCCGCTCGACGCGCTCGCGCACCGCCGGTTCGTTCGTGAGGTCCGACTCGAAGACGAGGCGGAAGGCACCGCCCTCGTCCTCCACGTACGCGAAGTAGGCGTCCATGGTGGCCGCCACGCGCAGCTTGTTCTCCGTGGTGGAGGCGAGCGCCGTGCGCACGGCCTGGAGCAGCGACTCGCAGTGCTGGTCCAGCAGGGCCAGGTACAGCTCCAGCTTCCCGGGGAAGTGCTGGTAGAGCACCGGCTTGCTGACGCCGGCGCGCTCCGCGATGTCGTCCATCGCGGCCGCGTGGTACCCCTGCGCGACAAACACTTCCTGGGCGGCGCCCAGGAGCTGGTTGCGTCGGGCTCGGCGCGGCAGGCGCGTGCCCCTCGGGCGCGCCGCCTCTGTCTGCTCGATGGCTGTCACGCCGCCTCCCAAAATCGATCCTTGCGCGCTGTGCGCCGCGCCCGCCATCGTACTTTTGGGTAACCCGGCTGTGCGCGCTGCGAGCGCAGAATTTCACGTACCGGACGCGTGGGGTAGCCGGAGATTCAACATTAAACCGACCAAATCAGCGGTAGTCGTCCTCGTCCATGGTGACCACGCGGGTCTGTTCGGCCGCGTCGGCCTCGTTCGCCACGCTCGGATCGATGCGGGTGAGCGGGTCGTCGGTGCGCTGCTGGAGCTCGGTGTGCTGCTCGGCGGCGTCGGCCTCGGGAGTCTCCTCGTCCAGCGTCACGGTCGCCTCGGTGGTGTCGGCTTCGAAGGTTTCCGGTTCGTTCGGGTCGACGGTCATGGGCTCCCTTTCACATGGGCGGGCGGGGGCCTGGGCGAAATGCCCTCACGTATGAGCCTAGGAGGTACCCCTTCTACGCGCTATGCGATCTGTGACGGCGAACACATCGGTGCCTGCGTGATCGTCTCGTAACATTGCCGCATGTCTTCGACCGAGCTGCCGGAATCCGTCGCCGCCACCGCGGCGGGACCGCGGGTGAGCGCCGTACGGGTCGCGGAGGGCGAGCGGCTGCGCTCCGTGACGCTGCCCGGACTGACGCTGAACGTGCGCCACCGGCCGTCGGACCGCACCGGGCTGCCGCCCGCTCTGTACGTGCACGGGCTCGGCGGCTCCTCGCAGAACTGGTCGGCACTGATGCCGCTGCTCGAGGACGTCGTGGACGGCGAGGCGGTCGACCTTCCCGGCTTCGGTGACTCCCCGCCGCCGGACGACGGCGACTATTCGGTCACGGCGCACGCGCGCGCGGTGATCCGGCTGCTGGACTCCGCCGGGCGCGGGCCCGTCCATCTGGTCGGCAACTCGCTGGGCGGCGCCGTCGCCACCCGCGTCGCGGCCGTCCGCGCCGACCTGGTCCGTACGCTGACGCTGATCTCGCCCGCGCTGCCGGAGCTGCGGGCGCAGCGCGGAGCCTGGCCCACGGCGCTGCTCGCGCTGCCCGGCGTCGCCTCTCTCTTCACCCGGCTCACCCGGGACTGGACGGCGGAGCAGCGGGTGCGCGGCGTGCTCGGGCTCTGTTACGGCGACCCCGGGCGGGTCACCGACGAGGGCTTCCGCAACGCGGTGGAGGAGATGGAGCGGCGCCTGGGGCTGCCGTACTTCTGGGACGCGATGGCCCGCTCGGCGCGCGGCATCGTGGACGCGTACACGCTGGGCGGTCAGCACGGGCTGTGGCGGCAGGCGGAGCGGGTGCTCGCGCCGACGCTGCTGGTGTACGGGGGGCGTGACCAGCTCGTCTCGTTCCGCATGGCCCGCAGGGCGTCGGCCGCGTTCCGCGACTCGCGGCTGCTGGCGCTTCCGGACGCCGGGCACGTCGCGATGATGGAGTACCCGGAGACGGTCGCCCAGGCCGTACGGGAACTGATCGACGGCAGCGACGACAGCGACGGCAGCGACGACAGCGACGGGAGCTGATCCGGGGCGTGGGACGACATAGTCGTAAAGGCCCCGCACCTCAGGGCTCCGAACAGGCCACGGGCGCGGTGCGTGAGGGGGCGCGTTCGGGTACCGGGCGCCGGCGCAAAGCCTCCGCGGCACCTCCCGAACCGCACCACCAGCACCAGAGCCAGCAGCAGCATGTGCGGGGCGGCCACCCCGAGCACCACGAGCCTGGCGGTGGCTGGGGCGAGCCCGGCCGGTACGGCGACTGGCGCGGCGCACCGCCCCGGCCGGACCCCTCCGCGGCCCCGTCCACGGTCCCGGCGACCGGAGTGGGCGCCTGCGCGCGGATACCCGGACCCCGGCGCGACTTCGTCGAGGCCTTCGACGGTGCCCCGCGCGGGACGGCTCCCGAGGAGCCCCGGCTCCAGGAGGACGACCGGAAGACGGGCGGCGGCGGTCGGAGTGGCGGCGGCAAGGGCCGTACGTTCACCGGCATCGCGGCCGCCGCCGTCACCACCGTCCTCGCCGTCGTCGTGGCCGGTCAGGTCACCGGCGCCGGGCCGGGCGGCTCCGACTCCCGCTCGGCGGGCCAGAGCGCCGGCCGCGCGGCCGACGCCGGCACCGGGGCACGGTCGGACCGTTCCGACGAGCGCCCGGCCCCGCCCGAGGCCGCACGGCGCGCCGCCCCGCCGACGTACGCGCAGCTGATGGCCAAGCGGTTCCCGCTGGACCCGCGGCTGAAGGGGTCCGGCGCGTTCGAGGTCGTCCCCGGCACCGACAAGGCACCGGGCAAGGGCCGCAAGGTGTACTACCGGATCGACGTCGAGAAGGGGCTCGGGCTCGACCCCGCGCTGTTCGCGCGGGCGGTCCAGCAGACCCTGAACGACGGCCGCAGCTGGGCGCACGGCGGGGCCATGACGTTCGAGCGGATCTCCAGCGGCGAGCCGGAGTTCGTGATCACGCTGGCGAGTCCGGGCACCACCGGGGTCTGGTGCGCCAAGTCCGGGCTGGACACGACCGTCGACAACGTCTCGTGCGACTCCGCCGCCACCGAGCGCGTGATGATCAACGCGTACCGGTGGGCACAGGGCTCCGAGACGTACGGGGCCGACGCGATGCTCCCGTACCGGCAGATGCTGATCAACCACGAGGTCGGGCACCGGCTGGGGTACAACCATGTGAACTGCCGTACGCCGGGCGCACTGGCGCCCGTGATGCAGCAGCAGACCAAGTCGCTGGAGATCGAGGGCATCAAGTGCCGCCCCAATCCCTGGGTGTTCCCGGGCGGCTGACCGGGCGAATTCGCCTGTAGCGCGTCGAAACGCGACGGGTGCAGGAAAGTTACGAGCATTCACCCCTTCCGGTGGCGCAACGGACAACCGTCCATCACGCCACCGGCATATCCGCTTACGTTCTTCCCGCTGTGAGTCGCCGGACCAACGGTGGCCGCACACAAGGGAGATCGGGGGTGTACTGTGCGGATCGGACTGCTCACCGAGGGTGGATACCCGTATACGACGGGTGAGTCCAGGCTCTGGTGCGACCGGCTCGTGCGCGGGCTCGCGCAGCACGAATTCGACCTCTACGCGCTGAGCCGCAGCGCGCGGCAGGAGGACGGCGGCTGGGTCCCGCTCCCGCACCAGGTGCAGCGCGTGCGTACGGCTCCGCTGTGGGGCCCCGCCGACGAGGGGCTCGGCGGGCGCGCGTACGGCAGGCGTGAGCGCCGGCGCTTCGTCACCTGCTTCAAGGAGCTCGCCGCCGCCCTGTGCGGACCGGGGGAGAGCGGGGCAGGCTTCGCGGAAGGGCTGTACGGGCTGGCCGAGCTCGGCGGGGAGCACGGGGGCCTCCCCGCCGCCCTCCGCTCGGAAGCCGCCGTCCGCGCCCTGGAATCCGCCTGCCGCGCGGGTGGTGCGCGCGGGGGCGTGCACGGCGCCACCGTCCCCGACCACCTCGCCTTCGCCGACCAGCTGGAGCGCGCCCTGCGCCCCCTCTCCCTCGACTGGTACGGCGAGGTCGGCGGCCTGGGCGCGGTCGACCTCTGCCACGCGGCGTCCGGCGGCACCGCGGCCCTGCCCGGACTGCTGGCCAAACGCTTCTTCGGCGTTCCGCTGCTGGTCACGGAGTACGGCGTACAGCTGCGCGCGCACTACCTCGCGGCCGCCGACGCGCCGCTGAGCGCTCCCGTACGCGCCTTGCTCGCCGCCTTCCACGGGTGCCTGGCCGCCGAGGTGTACCGGCAGGCCGCCCTCATCACGCCCGGCAACACCCACGCCCGCCGCTGGCAGGAGAGGTGCGGTGCCGAGCGCGCCAAATTGCGCACCGTCTACCCGGGCATGGAGGCCGAGCGGTTCGCGGCGGTGGGCGAGAGCGCCGACAGCGGCGATCCGCGCACACTGGTGTGGGTCGGGCGGATCGAGCCCGCCAAGGACCTCGTCGGTCTGCTGCACGCCTTCGCGGAGGTACGGAGTCAGGAGCCGGAAGCGCGGCTCAGGATCGTTTCCTCGTCGCCCGCCCGCGCTGCCGAATCGGCCACCTACCGCGCGCACTGCGAGGCCCTGGCCGCCCAGCTCTTCCCCGACGAGGCCGCCGACGCGCACGCCGTCGGCGACAACCCCGTGTCCTTCGAGGACCTCGGCGGCCCGTACGCTCCCGACCTCACCGACGCGTACGCCGCGGCCGGCGTGGTCGTCCTCTCCAGCGTGGTCGAGGGTTTCCCGGTCGGCCTGGTCGAGGCCATGCTGTGCGGGCGCGCCACCGTCTCGACGGACGTCGGCGCGGTCGTCGAGGTCATCGGTGGTACGGGACTGGTCGTGCCCCCGCGCAATCCGCGGGCGCTCGCCGACGCGTGCCTCGCGCTGTTGCGCGACCCGGCGCGCCGCGAACGGCTGGGCGCGGCCGCACGCGCCCGCGCACTCGAACTGTTCACGGTGGAGCAGAACCTCGCGGCATTTCGCGGCATTTACCTGGAGCTCATCTCCCACGCGCCCGTGCGCCGCGAGGCCGAGACCGTCGGCGCGGACGGCGAGCCCCTGCCGTTCGCGCACCCGGCCGAGGCGTACGTGCCGGGGCACTGGACGGGACGCGGACCGGGTGGCGCGACGACCCCCGCATGGGCGCACCCGGTGGGCGCGTACGCGGCCACGGGCGCGGGGAGGGTGGACGGCCATGTCTGACGGAGGCACCCCCACGGGACCTGCCGCTCGCCCCGCCTGGGACAGCCGCGCGGAAGCGGTCCTGTCGGAGCCCGCGCTCGGAACCGTTGACGCCGGACCGGCCGGCCACCACGGGACGGCCGCCGCCCGCACCGGGCAGCCGGCCGCGGTGGCCGAACGCGCCGGAGCACCCCTCCCCGGCGCCGCGGCCGCCCCGGCGGCGGGCACACCCCACGCGGGTGGACGCGGTACGGCGGTTGGACCGGGTGGGGTGGTCGGACGCGACACGGCGGCCGGACTGGACGCGGCGGCCGGCCCGGTGGCGGTTGGACCGGGCGCGGTCGTCGGATCCGGCGGGGTGGTCGAGCCGGTGGGGCGCGGCGGGGCCGGCACGGGTGGTTGCGGTACGGCGGGCGGGCGCGGCGCGGCGGTCGGCCGGCGTGCGGTCGGCTCCGCTGTCCGCGCGGGTGAGGGACGGAGTGCCGGGGGCGTCCGGCGAGGGCCGGCCGATCCGGTGAAGGCGTTGCTGCACCGGCACCGGGAGTTGTGCGAGCGGGCGGTCGACCCGCTGGAGATCGCCGCCGGGCTGGAGGCCCACGGAGTGACCGACCGCACGGCCGCCCGGTTCCGGCACCGGGACGTGTTCTCGCTCGCCGAGGAGCTGTACGCGCGCGTGCCGCGCCGTGACGACAGCGCCCGGCCACGGCCCGCCTCCGTACCCGACACGGGAGCCGCGCTCACCGGCTGGCTCGTCCTGCTGCCCGGCGCCCTGGGCGCGCTCACCGTCGCGGGCCTCACCGCGACCGGCGGGCCGCTGAGGGCAGCCGTCGGCGTGGCCGGCGCCGCCGGGCTCGCCGTGGCGCTCACCGCCTGCCTCCGCCGCGGCCCGCTGCGCGCCGCCGGGCGCACGGCACCGGGCACGCGCGCGTGGACCGGGTTTCTGCTCGCGTACGCCCTGTTCGGCGACGGCCTGCTGGACCAGCTCCTCACCGGCGGCCCCGACCGGGCCTGGCCCGCGGCCACCGCGCCGCTGCTCGGCCTCGCCGTCGCCGTCGCCCCCGCGGCCTGGTGCGCGCACCTGTTCGCCGTACGGGCACGGCGCAGACTCGCCGGCAGCCGCGGCCTGAAGGACTTCGCCGCCGGAACCCGCCCCCTTCTCCTCGCGGTCGTCGCGCTCTACACCGCCGCCCTGACCGGTCTGCTCGCGCTCGTGGGCACCGTCCTCGACAAAGGCTCCTTCAGCGGCGGTGCCCTGGCCCTCGGCACCCTCCTCTTCCTCGCCCGGCTGCTCACCGTCCACGGCTTCGCCGGAGCCGCCGCCACCGGGCTCCTCGCCGCCTGCGCCACCGAGGCGCTCGCCCTCGCGTCCGTCCTCGCCGCCCGCCTCCCCGGCTGCGACCGGCTCGCCCGCCCCGTCCAGGCGGCCGTCGACAGCTGGGGTGCCGCAGCCGTGCCCGCGCTCGCGTGCGGCGCCGCCGCCCTCGCCCTGCTGGCGCACGCCACCGCCGTACTCGCCCGGGCCTCCGCCCATGCCGACGCCACCGTCACCTGACCCGGCGGCTCCGGAACCGGCCCGCACCCGCGTACACCTCTTCACCCCCTTCATTGGCACATCCACAAGGAGACAACGGACATGACCCCCCAAACCCCCGCAACAGCCGGTCGGCGCGAAGGGGGCGCGCGATGAGGGTGCTGCTGCTCGGTGCCAATGGATTCATCGGCCGCTTCGTCGCCGACCGGCTCCTCGCCGACCCGGCCGTCCACCTGACCGCCCTCGGGCGCGGCGACGACGCCGACGTGCGGTTCGACCTCGCGGGAGGCAGCCCCGGTGCGCTGACCCGGTTCCTGGACGCGGTCCACCCCGGTGTCGTCATCAACTGCGCCGGGACCACCCGCGGCGGCGCCCGCGAGCTGACCCGGCACAACACCGTCGCCGTCGCCACCGTCTGCGAGGCGCTGCGCCGCAGCGGCTGCGGGGCGCGCCTGGTCCAGCTCGGCTGCGCCTCCGAGTACGGGCCCTCCCAGCCCGGCTCGTCCACCGCGGAGGACGCGGTGCCGCGCCCCGGCGGCCCCTACGGCGTGTCCAAGCTGGCCGCCACCGAGCTGGTCCTCGGCGCCGGCCTGGACGCGGTCGTCCTGCGGGTCTTCTCGCCGGTCGGCCCCGGCACCCCCGCGGGGTCGCCGCTCGGCCGGCTCGCGGAGGCCATGCGGCGCGCCATGCAGTCCGGTGACGGCGAGCTGAAGCTCGGCGGCCTCGGTGTGCAGCGCGACTTCGTCGACGTACGCGACGTGGCGCGCGCCGTGCACGCCGCCTCCCTCTCGGCCGCGCAGGGCATCGTCAACATCGGCACGGGCCGTGCCGTACGGCTCCGCGACGCGGCCGCCGTCCTCGCCAGGGTCGCCGGGTACGCGGGCGCCCTGCACGAGCTGGACGCGCCGAGCAGGCCGTCCCTGTCGGCGATGGGATCCCTGGCGTCCATCGGCGCCCAGCGCGGCGAGAGCCTCCCCGACCAGCCGGCCGCCGGGGCCCATCCGTACCCCGACGGGTGCGGCGGCTGGCAGCAGGCGGACGTGCGTACCGCGCGCGACCGGCTCGGCTGGCGGCCCCGCATCAACCTGGAGGAATCCCTGGCCGACATCTGGATGGAGGCCGCATGCCGCATCTGACCCGTACGGACACGGGGCTCTCCGCGACCGGCGCCGAACGGCTCGGCTTCGGCGTCCCCGGCTACGCCCACCCCTTGCTCGCCCCTGTCGAGTGGGCCGAGCTGACCCGCCCCGGTACGCCTCTGCACTGGGCCGTCCTCAATGTCGCGGACGGCCCGGGGGCCCGGCCCGATCCGCACTGCCTGGAGGCGGCCGGAAAGCTGCGCAACGCGGGCGTCCGGGTGCTGGGCCATCTCGACCTCCGGCACGGCTCCCGCCCGTTCGGCGAGATCGTCTCCGACGCGCACCGCTTCCTGGACTGGTACCAGGTCGACGGCTACCTGCTGGACCGCTGTCCCACGGACCGGGCGGACCTGGCCGCCGTGCGGCGTACGACGGCCACGCTGGAGGTGATCCTGGAGCACGCCGACGGCGGGCACGTGGTGCTGGGCCATGGCTCGCACCCGTATCCCGGCTACGCGGAGATCGCCGACCAGCTGGTCACCTTCTGCGGGCCCTGGACGGAATACCGCTGGTCACAGGTGGCGGAGTGGACCGCGGACCATCCGCCCGAGCGGTTTGTGCACCTCGTCCACGGGGTGCCGCGCACCCATCTCGAGGAGGCGATGCGCATCGCCCGCTGGCAGGGCGCCGGGACGATCTTCTTCACCGACCGGAGCGCCGACCGCACCGGACAAAATGATCCATTCGCGGCTCTGCCCGGCTACTGGGACGAAATCGTCTCGCAGATCGGACCGGGTGTCTCGGAATGAGGAGGGCCGTGGCAGTGTTACGGAAGAACAACCGTACTGACTACCGACCAACGGAGTCCCCGTGTCGCTGCCACCCCTGGTCGAGCCGGCTGCCGAGCTCACCGTAGACGAGGTCCGCAGGTACTCCCGCCACCTGATCATCCCGGATGTCGGGATGGACGGGCAGAAGCGGCTGAAGAACGCCCGTGTGCTCTGTGTGGGCGCCGGTGGCCTCGGCTCGCCCGCCCTGATGTACCTGGCCGCGGCCGGCGTGGGCACGCTCGGCATCGTGGAGTTCGACGAGGTCGACGAGTCGAACCTGCAGCGCCAGATCATCCACAGCCAGTCCGACATCGGCCGCTCCAAGGCCGAGTCCGCACGCGACAGCGTGCTCGGCATCAACCCGTACGTGAACGTGATCCTTCACGAGGAGCGGCTCGAGGCCGACAACGTGATGGACATCTTCAGCCAGTACGACCTGATCGTCGACGGCACGGACAACTTCGCCACGCGCTACCTGGTCAACGACGCGTGCGTGCTGCTGAACAAGCCGTACGTCTGGGGCTCGATCTACCGCTTCGACGGCCAGGCCTCGGTCTTCTGGTCCGAGTACGGCCCCTGCTACCGCTGCCTGTACCCGGAGCCCCCGCCGCCGGGCATGGTGCCCTCCTGCGCCGAGGGCGGCGTGCTGGGCGTGCTGTGCGCGTCCATCGGCTCCATCCAGGTCACCGAGGCGATCAAGGTCCTGGCCGGTGTGGGCGACCCGCTGGTCGGCCGCCTGATGATCTACGACGCCCTGGAGATGCAGTACCGCCAGGTCAAGGTCCGCAAGGACCCGAACTGCGCGGTCTGCGGCGAGAACCCGACCGTCACCGAGCTCATCGACTACGAGGCCTTCTGCGGCGTCGTGTCCGAGGAGGCCCAGGAGGCGGCGCTCGGCTCGACGATCACTCCCAAGCAGCTCAAGGAGTGGATCGACGGCGGCGAGAAGATCGACATCATCGACGTCCGGGAGCAGAACGAGTACGAGATCGTCTCGATTCCCGGCGCCCGTCTGATCCCGAAGAACGAGTTCCTGATGGGCAACGCCCTCCAGGACCTCCCTCAGGACAAGAAGATCGTCCTGCATTGCAAGACGGGTGTCCGCAGTGCGGAAGTCCTCGCCGTGCTGAAGTCGGCGGGCTTCTCGGACGCGGTGCACGTCGGCGGCGGCGTCATCGGCTGGGTCAACCAGATCGAGCCGGAGAAGCCGGTCTACTAGGCCACGGCCGGCCACGCTCGCGGCAGGGGGCCGGACCCGGTAGGGGTCCGGCCCCCTCCGCTGTCTTCGGGGCTCAGGAACAGGTCTTCCCGTCGGCCGGGACCTTTCCGTCCAGCAGGTAGTCGTTCACCGTGTCCCGCACGCACGTGCTGTCGCTGGTGTACGCGCCATGGCCCTCGCCCTTGTAGGTGAGGAGGACCCCGACGCCCGCGCCGAGCTCGTCCGCCATCTTCTTGGCGCCCTCGTAGGGCGTCGCGGAGTCGCCCGTGGTGCCCACGACCAGGATCGGCCCCGCGCCCGGGGCGCTCGCCTTTGGTGTGGCGCTCTCGCCCTTCACCGGCCAGTTCGCACACCAGCCCGCCGTGTCCCAGGCCATGAACTCCGCGAAGACCGGCGATATTTTCCGGAACTCCGGCAGCAGCGCCTTGGCCTCGGCGGCCGTCGGCCGGCTGCTGCTGTCGGCGCACGAGATGGCGCGCTGGGCGTGCGCCTGCGTGCCGTAGGTGCCGTCCGCGCCCCGGTTGTTGTAGATGTCGGCGAGTCGCAGCAGGGCGTCACCCTTGCCCGCCTCGGCCTCCTCGAGGCTCTTGGTGAGATAGGGCCACGTCTCTTCCGAGTACAGGGTCGCCGCGATGCCGGTGAGCGCGAGGCTCTGTGTGAGCTCGCGGCCGTCGGCGGTGGGCAGCGGCTCGCGGTCCAGTCGCTTCAGCAGCGCCGTCACGCGCGTGTTGCCCGCCTGTGCTCCCTCGCCGGTGAACGCGAAGTAGTTGTTCAGCGCCCGCTGGAAACCGATGGCCTGGTTGCGGGCGTGGCCCGCCGCGTCCGCCGTCGGGTCGACGACCGCGTCCAGGACGGTCCGCCCGACGTTGCGCGGGAACAAGTGGGCGTACGTCCCGCCCAGTTGCGTGCCGTAGGAGAAGCCCATGTAGTTGAGCTTCCTGTCGCCGAGCACGAGGCGGACCAGGTCCAGGTCCCGTGCCGTGTTGCTGGTGGTGACGTGCCCGATGACCTTGCCGGACCGCTTGGCGCAGCCGGCGCCGAAGTCGGCACCGTCCTTGAGGAAGGCGGCCTCCTCGGCGGATGTGTCCGGCGTGAGGTCGACCCGCGCCAGGGAGGCGGCCTGCTCCTTGCTGTCGCGGCACACCACCCCGGAGCTCCGGCCCACACCGCGCGGGTCGAACCCGACGAGGTCGTAGCGGGCGCCGAGCTCGTGAAACTTACTGGCCGTGTGCGGCATGGCGGCCACCCCGGAGGCGCCCGGGCCGCCGAAGTTGAACAGCAGGGAGCCGATCCGGCGGCCCTTGTCGCGGGCCTCCTTGCGGATCAGCGCGATGGAGAGGGTCTCGCCGTCCGGCTTCGCGTAGTCCAGCGGCACCTTCACGCTCGTACAGCGCCACTCCGCACCGGGCTTCTCGCCGCCGTCGGGCGCCTCGCAGTCGCGCCAGTCCGGCTTCTGGCCGGTGAGCGCGGCAGGCAGGGAGGCCGTCGGACCGGCCGGGGACGTATCACCACTGCCGCCCGTGCCGCCCGTGCCGCCCGTGCTTCCCGTACCGCCGGTGTGGCTGCCGGTGTTCGTGCCGCCGCTGCCGGTCTCGCCGCCGCTGTCGCAGCCGGTGACCAGCCCGGCCACCAGTGCCGCCGCGACCGCCAGGCCTCCGGCCCGTACGCGCATGGACATGTGTCCCCCCACTCCTGTACTGGACCAACATCCTAGGCGGGGCCACTGACAGTGCTACGGGCACACGGTCCCCGACTTCGGCACCGTGCCGTCCAGCAGGTAGGCGTCCACCACGCGCTTCACGCACGCGTCGCCGCTGTTGTACGCGCCGTGCCCCTGGCCCCGGTACGTCACCTCCACGCCGACGCCCTTGCCCAGGGCGGCCGCCATCGCCCTGGCCCCCGCGTACGGTGTGGCCGGGTCGCCGGTGTTGCCGATGACCACGATGGGCGCCGAGCCCGGGGCGCTGACGTCGGGGTGTTCCCAGGTGCCGGGGACCGGCCACTGGGAGCAGCTGATCAGACCCCAGTTGATGAAGTCGCCGAAGACGGGGGACGCCTTGCGGAATTCGGGGAGCTTCGCCTTCGCCTGGGGCACGGAGAACCGCGACGTGTCGTCGACGCAGTTGATGGCCGCGTTGGCCGCCTGGACGTTGCTGTAGTTGCCGTTCTGGTCGCGGCCGTTCATGGAGTCCGACAGGGCGAGGAGCAGCCCGCCGTCGCCGCCGTCCGCCTCGTCGAGGCCCTGTTCCAGGTAGGGCCAGTACTCCTTGGAGTACAGGGCCTGGATGATGCCGTTGGCGGCCTGGGACTGGGTGAGCTTGCGGTCGCCGAGGCCCGCGATGGGTTTCTTGTCGAGTCGGGCGAGCAGATCGGTGATGAAGCCCTCGATCTCCTTGGCGTTGCCGCCCGGCAGCTTGCACGCGTCCCCGCGCTTGACGCAGTCCTCGGCGAAGTTGTTCAGCGCGAGCTGGAAGCCCTTCGCCTGGCCCAGTGCGCCCTGTTCCGCGCTGCCGGTGGGGTCGACGACGGCGTCGAAGACGGCGCGGCCGACGTTCTTCGGGAACAGGTGCGCGTAGACGCCGCCCAGTTCGGTGCCGTACGAGATGCCGAAGTAGTGCAGCTTGGCGTCGCCGAGCACCTGGCGCATCAGGTCCAGGTCCCGGGCGGCGTTGACGGTGCCGACGTGGGCGAGCATGCCGCCGGAGTTCTCCTCGCAGGCGTCGGCGAACTTTTTCAGCCCCTCCTGGTAGGCGTTCTCCTCGCCCGCGTTGTCGGGCGTGGAGTCGAGCGCGAAGAAAGCGTCCAGCTCCGGGTCGTCCTGGCACTCCACGCTCTCGCTGCGGCCGGCCCCGCGCGGGTCGAAGCTGACGAGGTCGTAGCGGGTGCGCAGGGTTTCGTAGTCATTGGCGAAGGAGGGCAGGCCGGTGATGCCCGAGACGCCGGGACCGCCGAAGTTGAAGACGAGGGAGCCGATCCGTTTCGCCGGGTCGGACGCCTTGGCCCGGATGAGCGCCAGCTCGATGGTCTCGCCGCCGGGGTCCGCGTAGTCGAGCGGGGCCTGCATGAAGGAGCACTCCCACTTGGTGCCACCGGGCAGCGGGGACGGGGCGGTGCCGGTGCCCTCCTGGAGGGAGGGGCCGGGGCAGGCGTCCCAGGTCAGCTTCTGGGTGGCCAGCTCCTCGGGCCGGTCCGGGTCCCGGCCGCCTTTGTCACCGTTGTCCGAGCAGCCCGCGGCCATCAGTACGGTGGCGGTGGCGGCCGCGAGCACGGCGGCGGACCGGGCGGCGGACCGCGTGGTGGGCCGGATGACGGACCGGACGGACCGGACGACGGGCCGGACGGCGCGCGCGGCGGCACGCCGTGGAGTGCGGGTGGCGGCGGGCCGGGCGGCGCGGGTGGTCATGGATCCATGGTGCGCCCGGCTCCTGTCGGGCGCCCGTGACGAGGTCCATGCGGGTGGCCGGGCGGGCCTGAGGCCCCTGACGCCGGGTTCCGTACGCCGTCCCCACATGCCCGGCCCCGTACGCCGTCCCCACATGCCCGGCCCCGTACGCCGTCGCCACATGCCCGGCCCCGTACGCCGTCCCCTGAACCGGGCTCCGCGGCCCGTCGGTTACAGGGCGCCCTTCCGCGTCAGGAAGTTGAACGAGAACCACCCCGGCAGCACCGGCAGCCACAGCGTCATCAGCCGGTACAGCAGCACCGCCGGCGCCGCCACCTCCGTGGGCAGGCCGCCCACGGCCACCAGACCGACGGTCAGCGCGCCCTCCACCGCACCGACACCGCCAGGCGTGGGGGCGGCCGACCCGATGGCGTTTCCGGCGAGGAAGACCACGGCGAGGCTGGCGTAGCTCAGCGGCTGCTCACCTTCGGAGAAGGCCCGGATCGACGCGTCCAGGCACAGCACGAACGTGCCCGTCAGCAGCAGCATGCCGCCGATTCCGGTGAGCAGCTTCATCGGCCGCTGCAGCACGTCCAGCATGCGCGGCACCACGCCCGCGAACAGCGTCCGCAGCCGGGTCGAGACGAACTTGCGCAGGGCGGGGATCGCCGTGACCACCAGCACCAGTACCGCGACCGTCAGCAGGCCCGCGATCACGGTTCTGGACGGGGTGAAGTCCTGGGTCTTCTCCGTGCCCGTCAGGTAGCCGAAGGCGAGCAGCAGCAGGATGTGCGCCCCCAGCCCGAACAACTGCGAGGCGCCGACGCTGGCCACCGCCAGCCCGGGTCGTACGCCGGAGCGCTGGAGGAAGCGGGTGTTGAGCGCCACGCCGCCGACCGCCGCAGGGGCGACGATCTTCACGAACGACCCCGCCACCTGGGCGACCACCGTCCGCCCGAACGGCACCCGCTCCGGCACGAAGCCCAGCAGGCTCATCGCGGCCGCCACGTAGCTGAGCGCGGAGAAGAGCAGCGCCATCGCGACCCAGGCCCAGTCCGCCTCGGCGAACGTGGACACGGACAGCGACGCCTTGGCGATCTGGGAGATCAGGAAGTACGCGGCGATGGCGCCCGCGATGAGGCTGATGAGCGTCCGTGGCCTGATGCGCTCCAGCCGCACCGGTTCCACCGGGGCCTGGGGCCGGATGAGCAGGACCTGCTGCCGGATCTGGACCAGCAGGTCCTCCTCGCGGGCCTCGTCCAGGGCTTCGTCCAGGGCGCGCTTCTCGGCCTGCTTCTCGGCGCGTACGGCCTTTCGGTCGGCGCGCTTTTCCTCCTCGCTCTTCTCCGCGTGGCCCTCCAGCCGCGCCTGCTTGGCCGCCGCCGACGCGGCGAGCACCGCCTCCCGCTCCCGCTGCGCACGCTCCCGCGCGAGTCTGCGCAGGGTGGCACGGGTCGACCGGCTCAGGGCGATGGGCTGGAGCAGCGGCAGGCAGTCGGCGACCCTGTCCGGGCCGAGTGCGTCCACGGCGGCGGCCACCGCGCGCTCCGCCCCCACCCGTAGGCCGAGCGTGGTGAGGAGCTGCGCGATGTCCATGCGCAGGACGAGGTCACCGGCGGCGATCTCCCCGCCACGGAGATCTGTGATGATCACTTTGCCGGAACGATCCACCAGAAGGGCGTCGCCCGTCAGCCTGCGGTGGGCGATACGCCGGGACTGGAGCGCCTTCACCTGCTGCCAGGCGCCCCGCACCACCTGGTCGGTGATCTCGTCGTCCGTCAGGGCGTCCAGGGAACGGCTGCCGAGGTGCTCGTACACGAGCATGACGGCGTCCGGGCCGAGCTCGGCGGTCGCGATCAGCTTGGGCGCGTTGGCGCCGGCGGCGATCGCCGCGTACGCCAGCAGCGCCTCCTGCTCCAGGGCCTGGCGCAGGGACTGCAAGGAGCGGCGGGTGGTGATGCCGCGCAGGGTCAGCCTGCGCCAGACCCGGTAGAAGAAGCCCTGGGCCTGCTGTTCGCGGTCGACGACGGTGACGTCGAGCGGCGGGCCCTCCTCCAGCGTGACGAGATAGCGGCGGCCTCGGTCGCCCTGTTCGGCCGAGTCGGTGACGTCCTCGGCGCGCATGGCGGTGACCGGGCGGAAGCCGACGTGGCGCAGCCCGGCGAGGAGGGTCTGGCCGGTGGGCCGGACGTTCGGGGAGCCGACCGCGTACAGCGTGCCGTAGGCGACGGTCCAGCCGATCAGGATGGTCAGGATGATCGAGAACGGTGTGGTGTAGTCGGCGACCAGCATCGCGAAGGCGTCGAGCAGCAGCACCACCCACAGGGACACCCGCCAGCGCGGCCTGCGGGCCATTCCCACGGCCGTCATATAGGCGATGACGGGAGCGAGGTATCCATGGACGGGGTCTGTGAGGCCGCCCCCTGCCTGGGGTTGTGTCAGTGCCTCCTGGATCGTGCTGGGCGCGGCCCTGGCGACCCACAGGTCGGTGGCGAGGGTGACGCCGTGCGCCAGTACGGCGGCGAGGACGCCGTCCGCGATGCGCAGTCCGTCCCGCTTGATCAGGCGCTCGATCGCGAAGGCGACCGGGACGAGCAGGACGGCGATGCTGGAGACGAGCCCGGCTACCTTGACGAAGACGTCGGGGGCCTGGCCGGTGCCCTTGCTGATGTCCTCTTCCAGGCCGGTGGTGGTGGCGTGGGCGAAGGCGGCGATGGCGATGACGACGCCGATCGCGAGGATGCCGATGAGCAGGCGCAGCAGGTCGGACGGCCGGTGTACGCGGGCGGCGAGAAGCGGCTCGTCACCGGAGACACGGTCGATGTGCCTGTCCGCGTTCACGCATACCGTCTCCTTCGTCTCATTCTTCTCCATCGTCTCAGGAGGCCCCGAAGTGGTCGCCACCTCGGGAGGCCGCACATCCTGCCCCTTCGCCGCGTCTGTGTCTTGTTGATCTCGTATCACCGGTCACCGCCCGGAAGATGGTGGCATGACCGGGCGGTACAAGGGGCCATCAGGGTGCATTGCCCGCGTTGTCGGTGGTGTGGTGCAGGATGGACCGGGTGAGTGCTGAGGAGCTTCCGGAGTACGCGGAACGGGTGCTGGAAGTCGCCGAGCTGATCCCGGCCGGCCGGGTGATGACGTACGGGGACGTCGCGGAGTGGCTCGGCGAGGGCGGCCCGCGTCAGGTGGGGCGCGTCATGGCGCTCTACGGCGGCGCGGTGCCGTGGTGGCGGGTGGTGCGGGCGGACGGGCAGCTCCTGCCGGGCCATGAGCTGCGTGCCCTGGGTCACTACAAGGAGGAGGGCACCCCGTTGCGCGAGGCCACGCGCCAGGCCGAGGGCCATCTGCCGCGGCTCGACATGCGGCGGGCGCGGTGGGACGGCGGTGACGGTTCGGGAGGCGGCGGAGGCGGCGGTTCCGGCGGCGGCGCCAGTGTGATGGCTCACAGGTGACAGCTTCGGCCATGCGGCGGCGTGGCGGACAGGGTGGGCATCGTGGGCACGACCGTACGGAGTACGCGTAGCGTCGTCCCGCACAGCGTCCTCACCGCACCCACCCAGCATCCTCAGCACCAGCACACCCACCAGGACCGGCGATCCACGTGAGCTCCTCCTCGATTACCACCGGGCGTACGCCCTCTCGCGGGCGGACCCCGGGCGCGTACCGACTGGTGCGTACCCCGCCGGCTCCCGTGAACCCCCCTCTCCTGGACGCATCGCAGCGCGCTGTGGTTGACCATCCCGGCGGCCCGCTCCTGGTCCTCGCCGGACCCGGCACCGGCAAGACGACGACGCTGGTGGAGGCGGTCGCCGCGCGCGTCGCCGAGGGCACCGATCCGGAACGGATCCTGGTCCTCACCTTCAGCCGCAAGGCGGCCGTCGAACTGCGCGACCGGATGGCGGCGCGGATGGGCGGCGTGCGGGCCCCCCAGGCGACGACGTTCCACTCCTTCTGTTACGCGCTGATCCGCGCCCACCAGGACGCGGACCTCTTCTCCGAGCCGCTGCGCCTGCTGTCCGGCCCCGAACAGGACCTCGCCGTGCGGGAGCTGCTGGCGGGCCAGCTCGACCTGGAACGGGAGGGCCTGGCCCGTATCCACTGGCCTGACGAGCTGCGGGCCTGCCTGACCACGCGCGGCTTCGCCGACGAGGTACGGGCGGTGCTCGCCCGCTCGCGCGAGCTGGGCCTGGGCCCGCGCGCCCTGGCGGACTTCGCGGCGCGCACCGGGCGGCGGGACTGGTCGGCGGCGGCCGAGTTCCTCGCCGAGTACCTGGACGTGCTCGACATACAGGGCGTACTCGACTACGCGGAGCTGGTCCACCGGGCGGTGCCGCTGGCCGGTGCGGCGACGCTGCCCGGCTACGACGCCGTGTTCGTCGACGAGTACCAGGACACCGACCCGGCGCAGGTCCGGCTGCTGCGGGCGCTGGCGGGGGGTGGACGGACGCTGTACGCGTTCGGCGACCCGGACCAGTCGATCTACGCGTTCCGGGGCGCGGACGTCAACGGGCTCCTGGACTTCCCCGACACGTTCCGCCGGGCGGACGGCAGCCCCGCGCCGGTCGCCGTCCTGACCACCTCGCGCCGCTCGGGCGCCTCCCTGCTGGCCGCCACCCGGCTGCTGACCACCCGGATGCCGCTGCCGCGCCTGCCCGCCGACAAGGCCAGGGCGCACCGGGACCTGGCGGCGGTACGGGACGGCGGCCGGGTCGAGACGTACACCTTCCCGACCCCCTCCACGGAGCTCGACAACATCGCCGACATCCTGCGGCGCGCCCACCTGGAGGACGGGGTCCCGTGGAACGACATGGCGGTCCTGGTCCGCGCGGGCGGCCGCACCATCCCCACCCTGCGCCGCGCCCTCACCTCGGCGGGCGTCCCCGTCGAGGTCGACGGCAACGACGTCCCGCTGCGCCACGAACCGGCGGTGGCCCCGCTGCTGGCCGCGTTGCGCGCGGCGGCGACCCCGGTGGCGCCCGCGGCTCCGGCTGCTGAGCCGGGGGCGGGCTCCGCCCAGGGGACGGCCGCTGAGGGCCGTGCCGTCGCCGGGCCCGACGCCGAAGCCGCCGAGCCCGGTGGCGAAGGTCCGGAGGACGTCCCCGCTACCGGTGCCGGAGGCGAAGCCCCCGGGGTCCTCGCCGCGACCGGGTCCGGTGACGCGGCCTCCGGGTCCCTGACCCCCAGGGCCGACGACGCAGCAGCCTTGGCCGTCGCCGCCACCGGTGCCGGTGACGCAGCCGCTGAGGCCCTCGCCGCGGCCGGCTCCGGTGACGCGGCCCCTGAGGGACTCGCCGCTCCGGAGACAGGCGAGGAGGCCTCCGGGGCTCCTGCCGCGCCGGGGTCCGGTGACGCGGCCTCCGGGGCCCTGACCCCCAGGGTCGACGACGCGGCCGCCGAGGCCCTCGCCGTCACGGGGTCCGTCGACGCGACGCGCGAGGAGGGCCACGAGGGCGCGGGCGTACCGGTGGGACCGGGTGAAGCGACCGAGGCCGGTGTCCCCGGGGCGGCGGGCGAGTCGTGGCTCGACACCGAGACGGCGATCGGCCTGCTCGCCTCGCCCCTCGGCGGCATGGACGCCGCCGATCTGCGCCGCCTCGGGCGGGCCCTGAGGGACGAGGAGCGGGCCGGGGGCAACAAGGTCCCGCCGCCCTCCGACGTGCTGCTCGCCCGCGCCCTCGCCGAGCCCGAGCGGCTCGTGGCGCACGACCCCTCGTACGCCCGGGGCGCCCAGCGGCTCGGCGCGCTGCTCCGGGACGCGCGGGAGCTGCTCGCGAGCGGCGGCACCGCCGAGGAGGCCCTGTGGCTGCTGTGGAACGGCACGCCCTGGCCCGCCCGCCTCCAGCGCGCAGCGCTCCGGGGCGGCGCGGCCGGCCGTAACGCCGACCGCGACCTCGACGCCGTGTGCGCCCTGTTCGACACGGCCGCCCGCGCCGAGGAGCGCTCCGGCGGCCGCGGCGCCCTGAACTTCCTCGAAGAGCTCGACGCCCAGGACATCGCCGCCGACACCCTCTCCAAGCGGCCCGTACGCCCCGATGCCGTACGCCTCATGACCGCCCACCGCTCCAAGGGCCTCGAATGGGGCCTGGTCGTCGTGGCCGGCGTACAGGAAGGCCTCTGGCCCGACCTGCGCCGCCGCGGCTCCCTCCTGGAGGCCGACCGCATCGGCCACGACGGCATCGCCGAGCCGCTCACCCCGGGCGCCCTCCTCGCCGAGGAGCGCCGGCTCTTCTACGTGGCCGCCACCCGCGCCCGCGACCGCCTCGTCGTCACCGCCGTCAAGGCGCCCGCCGACGACGGCGACCAGCCGTCCCGTTTCCTCACCGAGCTCGGCGTCGAGCCGAAGGACATCACCGGCCGCCCCCGCCGCCCCCTCGCCGTGGCCGCGCTCGTCGCCGAACTGCGCGCCACCACCGTCGACCCCGACGCGTCCCCGGCGCTGCGCGACGCGGCCGCCCGGCGCCTGGCCCGGCTCGCCGCGCTCACCGACGACGAGGGGCAGCCGCTCGTCCCCGCGGCCCACCCCTACCGCTGGTGGGGTCTGTACGAGCCGACCCGCTCGACCGTGCCCCTCCGCGACCGGGACCGCCCCGTGGCGCTGTCCGGCAGCGCCCTGGACCAGCTCGCCAACACGTGTGCCCTGCAGTGGTTCCTGGGCCGCGAGGTCAAGGCGGACGCGCCCGCCACCGCCGCCCAGGGCTTCGGCAACGTCGTCCACGTCCTCGCCGACGAGGTGGCCTCCGGCCGCACCCCCGCCGACCTCGCCGTGCTGATGGAGCGCCTCGACTCCGTCTGGGACGCCCTCGCCTTCGACGCCCCCTGGAAGTCCGCCCAGGAAAAGGAGCACGCGCGCGTGGCGCTGGAGAGGTTCCTGCGCTGGCACGTCATGGACCGTGGCGGCCGCGCCCCCGCCGCCACCGAGCACGACTTCGACGTCACCCTGGAGGCGGGGGAGTACGAGGTACGGATCCGGGGCTCCATGGACCGCGTCGAGGCCGACGAGCACGGCCGGGCCTACGTCGTCGACTTCAAGACCGGCAAGGCGGCCCCCACCAAGGACGAGGTCGCCCACCACCCCCAGCTCGCCGTCTACCAGCTCGCCGTCCGCGAGGGCGCCGTCGACGAGGTCTTCGACGGCCGCCGCCCGGAGCCCGGCGGCGCCGAACTCGTCCAGCTGCGTCAGGCCGCGCCCAAGAAGGAGGGCGGGGAGGCCCTCCCCAAGGTGCAGGCCCAGGAGCCGCTCAGTGGCGAGTGGGTCGGGGACCTGCTCGCCACCGCCGCCGGCCGCGTACTGGACGAACGGTTCACCCCGGCCACCGGCAAGCACTGCGACCACTGCGCGTTCCGCGCCTCGTGCAGCGCCCGCCCGGAGGGCCGCCACATCGTGGAGTGAGCACGAGTGAGGACTGTCAGTGGGGGCGGTTAGCCTCATTGACCGTGACCACTCGCCTCACCGACCCCGAGCAGCTCAAGGAGCTCCTCGGCATCCCGTTCACCCCGGAGCAGACGGCCTGCATCACCGCGCCGCCCGCCCCGCAGGTCATCGTGGCCGGAGCCGGTTCCGGCAAGACGACGGTGATGGCCGCCCGCGTGGTCTGGCTGGTCGGCACGGGCCAGGTCGCCCCCGAGCAGGTCCTGGGCCTGACGTTCACCAACAAGGCGGCCGGCGAGCTGGCCGAGCGCGTCCGCAAGGCGCTCGTACGCGCCGGGGTGACCGACCCCGACGTCATCGACCCCGACAATCCGCCCGGCGAGCCGCGCATCTCCACGTACCACGCCTTCGCCGGGCAGCTCCTGACCGACCACGGCCTGCGCATCGGCCTGGAGCCCACCGCCCGCCTCCTCGCCGACGCCACCCGCTACCAGCTCGCCGCGCGCGTGCTGCGCGAGGCGCCCGGGCCGTACCCCGCCCTGACCAAGTCCTTCCCCACCCTCGTCAGCGATCTGCTCGCCCTCGACGCGGAACTCGCCGAACACCTCGTACGCCCCACCCATCTCCTCCGTCACGACTCCGAGCTGCTCGCCGCCCTCGAGGACGCCCGCCTCACCAACGCCGACCTGCGCAAGGTCCCCGAGGCGGCCGAGGCCCGCCGCGAGCTCACCGAGCTGGTCATCCGCTACCGCGCGGCCAAGCGCGAGCGCGACCTCCTCGACTTCGGCGACCAGATCGCCCTCTCCGCCGAGCTGGCCCTCACCCGGCCCGAGGTGGGCGCGATCCTGCGCGACGAGTTCCGGGTCGTGCTCCTGGACGAGTACCAGGACACGTCCGTCGCGCAGCGGCTGCTGCTGTCCGGGCTCTTCGGCGGAGGCACCGGACACCCGGTCACGGCCGTGGGCGACCCCTGCCAGGCGATCTACGGCTGGCGCGGCGCGTCCGTCGCCAACCTGGACGACTTCCCCGACCACTTCCCGTACGCGGACGGCACCCCCGCCACCCGCTTCTCGCTCAGCGAGAACCGCCGCAGTGGTGGCCGCCTCCTGGACCTCGCCAATGGGCTGGCCGAGCCCCTGCGCGCGATGCACGCGGGCGTGGAGGCGCTGCGCCCGGCGCCGGGCGCGGAGCGGGACGGCACCGTCCGGATCGCCCTGCTGCCCACCCAGGCGGAGGAGATCGCCTGGCTGGCCGACTCCATCGCCCATCTCGTACGGACCGGCAAGGAGCCCGGCGACATAGCCGTCCTGTGCCGTACGGCGACGGACTTCCCCGAGATCCAGGCCGCCCTGGTCGCGCGGGACGTCCCCGTCGAGGTCGTGGGCCTGTCAGGGCTGCTGCACCTGCCGGAGGTCGCCGACCTGGTCGCCGTCTGCGAGGTCCTCCAGGACCCGGGCGCCAACGCCTCCCTCGTACGGCTGCTCACCGGCCCGCGCTGGCGCATCGGCGCCCGCGACCTGGCGCTGCTGGGACGCCGCGCCAGGCTCCTGGTGCACCGCTCGCGGGACGACGGCGACACGGACCCCGACGAGCGCCTGGCGGCGGCGGTCGA
The DNA here is from genome assembly GCF_002099185.1 of Streptomyces sp. CB03238. Lineage (NCBI taxonomy): Bacteria > Bacillati > Actinomycetota > Actinomycetes > Kitasatosporales > Streptomycetaceae > Streptomyces > Streptomyces sp. CB03238. The sequence continues at coordinate 269,693 of NZ_NBCN01000002.1, forward strand.
GGGAGTGGACCCGTCGGAGGTCGTCTCGCTCGCCGACGCCCTGGACACCTTCCTCGAACCGGGGGCCGGTGCGGACGACGGCCTGCCCTTCTCGGCCGAGGCACGGGTACGGTTCGCCCGCCTCGCCACCGAACTGCGCGACCTGCGCCGCTCCCTGGCCGACCCCTTGATGGACGTCCTGCACCGGATCCTGGCCACCACCGGCCTGGAGGTGGAGCTGTCCGCCTCCCCGCACGCCCTGGCGGCCCGCCGCCGCGAGACGCTCTCGAACTTCCTCGACACAGCGGCCGGCTTCGCCTCCCTGGACGGCGAGGCGACCCTGCTGGCCTTCCTGGGCTTCCTGCGTACGGCCGCGCAGTACGAGAAGGGCCTGGACAACGCCCTGCCCGGTGGCGAGAACACCGTCAAGGTCCTGACCGCCCACAAGTCCAAGGGCCTGGAGTGGGACGTGGTCGCCGTCCCGGGCCTGGTCACCTCCCAGTTCCCCAGCACCAGGTCCCGCGAGTCCTGGACCGCCCAGCCCCAGGTCCTTCCACACGCGCTGCGCGGTGACGCCCCGACCCTCCCGGCGATCGAGGACTGGGACGCCAAGTCCCTGAAGTCCTTCAAGGACGCCATGAAGGACCACCAGCACACCGAGGAGCTCCGTCTCGGGTACGTGACCTTCACCCGCCCCCGCACCCTCCTCCTGGGCTCGGCCCACTGGTGGGGGCCCTCCCAGAAGCGGCCCAGGGGCCCGTCCCCGTTCCTGCACGCGCTGTACGACCACTGCGCGGCGGGCTTCGGCGAGATCGAGGCCTGGGCGGACGAACCGGCCGACGACGCCGAGAACCCGATGCTCCAGGAGTCCACGGCCGACCACGCCTGGCCGCTCCCTCTGGACCCCGCCTCGCTGGCCCGCCGCCGCGCCGCCGCCGACAAGGTCATCGAATACCTGGACTCCATGCCGGAGCCCGTGCCCCGGGGCGTCCTGGCCACCACCTTCCCGGACCCGGCCGACCCCGCCCACCCGAGCCGCTCGCGCCACGCGGCCCATTCCGGGCCGGAGGACGTGACCCGGGCCCGCCCGGAGGCGGACGACCTCGGTCCGGGCCACCCGGACCTGGACGGCCTGGCCCCGGACGCTCGGTATCCGGATCACGCGGACCGGTCCTACCCGGGCCACCCGCATGAGCCGGGTCACCGGGGTGACCCGGGCCCGGAGCACCCGGCGTATCCGGGCCACCCGGACCCCGACTTCCCCGATTCCCCCGACTTCCCCGACCACCCCGACCCCGACGAGCCGTGGCCCGACGACCTCGCGGACTGGGACGACTGGGCGACCGAGCTGCCCGGCGGCCCCGTACCCGGCGGCCACGTCGAGGCCACCACCCCGCCCACCGCCCTGCCCGCCCCCCGGCGCGGTGAAGCCGACGCCGGGGGCACCGCACCGCGCGCGGTTGCGGCCGACCGCCCAGGCCCCGACCGTCCCGGCCCCGACCGTCCCGGTCCCGGTGGGCCCGCCGCCCGGCGGGGGGAGCGCCTCACCCCCGAGGAGGCCCGCACCATCGCGTCCTGGGACCGCGATCTCGACGCCCTCGCAGGTGAGCTCCTCCGCGCCCGCGCCACCACCCGCGACGTCCTCCTCCCGCCGTCCCTGTCCGCCTCCCAGCTGCTGCGCCTCGCCGCCGATCCCGACGGGTTCGCGCAGGAGCTGGCCCGCCCCATGCCGCGCCCGCCGCAGCCCGCCGCGCGGCGCGGGACGCGGTTCCACGCGTGGGTGGAGGCCCGGTTCGAGGAGGTGCCGCTGCCGATGCTCGGGCCGGACGAACTGCCCGGCGGGGAGGTGTTCGCCGACGAGCCGGAGATCGCCGACGAGCGGGACCTGGCCGCGCTGAAGGAGGCGTTCGAGAACACCGCGTACGCCCTCCGCACGCCCCACCGCGTGGAGGCGCCCTTCCAGCTGGCCCTTGCCGGCCGGGTGATCCGCGGCCGCATCGACGCCGTCTACTACGACCGCGAAAGCGGTACGTACGAGATCGTCGACTGGAAGACCAACCGCTCCCGCACCGCCGACCCCCTCCAGCTCGCGGTCTACCGGCTCGCCTGGGCCGAGCAGCACGGGCTGCCGCTCGACGCGGTCACGGCAGCCTTCGTCTACGTACGGACGGGTGAAGTCGTCCGCCCGGAGCACCTCCCCGGACGCACCGAGCTCGAGAGCATCCTGCTCCGTGGGACGGCCGACGGGACGGCCCCCGATGCCGGATAGGCTCAAGGGCATGAGCGACACCCCGGACAGCGCCGTCCAGACCGTACGCGGGTACATAGAGCAGCACCGCACCGCCTTCCTCGACGACCTCGCCGAGTGGCTGCGCATCCCGTCCGTGTCGGCGCAGCCGGCGCACGCCCCGGACGTACGGCGCAGTGCCGAGTGGCTCGCGGCGAAGCTCAGGGAGACCGGTTTCCCGGTCGCCGAGGTGTGGGAGACGGAGGGAGCCCCGGCGGTCTTCGCCGAGTGGCCCTCCGGCGAGGCAACCGCCCCCACCGTCCTGGTCTACGGCCACCACGACGTCCAGCCCGCCGCCCGCGAGGACGGCTGGGACACTGACCCCTTCGAGCCGGTGATCCGTGGAAACCGGCTCCACGCGCGCGGTGCCGCCGACGACAAGGGCCAGGTGTTCTTCCACACCCTGGGTGTGCGCGCGCACCTCGCGCTGACCGGCCGCACCGCCCCCGCGGTCAACCTCAAGCTGCTCGTCGAGGGTGAGGAGGAATCCGGCTCCCCGCACTTCCGGGCGCTCGTGGAGCGGCACAGCGACCGTCTTGCCGCCGACGCCGTGATCGTCTCGGACACCGGCATGTGGTCGGAGACGACGCCCACCGTGTGCACGGGCCTGCGTGGCGTGGCCGACTGCGAGATCGAGCTGTACGGCCCCGACCAGGACATCCACTCCGGTGCTTTCGGAGGTGCCGTCCCCAACCCGGCCACGGTCGCCGCCCGCCTGGTGGCCGCGCTGCACGACGAGAACGAGCGGGTGACGATCCCCGGGTTCTACGACGCCGTCGAGGAGTTGACCGACGCCGAGCGCGCGCTGATCGCCGAGCTGCCGTTCGACGAGGCGTCGTGGCTGGCCAACGCCACCTCGTACGGGACGCTCGGCGAGGCCGGCTACTCCACTTTGGAGCGGGTCTGGGCCCGCCCGACCGCGGAGGTCAACGGCATCGGCGGCGGCTACCAGGGCCCCGGCGGCAAGACGATCATCCCGTCCTCCGCCCAGCTGAAGCTGTCGTTCCGGCTGGTCTCGGGCCAGGACCCGTACGTGATCGAGGCGGCCGTACGCGACTGGGTCGCCGCCCGCGTCCCCGCCGGCATCCGCCACAAGATCACCTTCGGTGCGCCGACCCGCCCCTGCCTGACGCCGCTCGACCACCCGGCGCTCCAGTCGGTCGTACGGTCGATGAGCCGGGCCTTCGACGGCGCGAAGATCCGCTTCACGCGCGAGGGCGGCTCGGGCCCGGCCGCCGATCTCCAGGACGTACTGGCCGCGCCGGTGCTGTTCCTGGGCATCTCCGTACCGTCCGACGGCTGGCACGCACCGAACGAGAAGGTCGAGCTGGACCTGCTGTTCAAGGGCGTGGAGACGACCGCCCACCTGTGGGGCGACCTGTCCACCGCACTGCGCTGAGCCGCACCCCGCCGAACCGCCGCACCAGACACCCAGGAGAACCCATCCACCGGGGGAGTTGGAAGCACCAGTGAGCATCATCAGTAACGAGGCCGGGCACCGGCCGATCGGCCTCACCGCCCCGAGCGGCATCGACCGCGCGGCCCACCACCGTCTCGACGAGGCGTGGCTGGCCGCGGCATGGAGCCACCCGACGACCCGGGTCTTCGTGGTCTCCGGCGGGCAGGTCCTGATCGACGACACCCCCGACGGCCGTACCGAACTGGTCATGACACCCGCCTTCGAGGCGCCGGTCACCGAGACCCACCGGTACTTCCTGGGCACGGACGAGGACGGCGTCCGTTACTTCGCGCTCCAGAAGGACTCCCTGCCCGGCCGCATGGACCAGTCCGCCCGGTCGGCCGGTCTGCGCGAGGCGGGGCTGCTGCTGTCCCCGCGAGACGCGGGGCTGATGGTGCACGCGGTGGCGCTGGAGAACTGGCAGCGGCTGCACCGCTTCTGTTCGCGCTGCGGCGAGCGCACGGTGATCGCGGCCGCCGGCCACATCCGCCGCTGCCCGGCCTGTGGCGCCGAGCACTACCCGCGTACCGACCCGGCCGTGATCATGCTGGTGACGGACGAGGAGGACCGGGCGCTGCTGGGCCGGCAGGTGCACTGGCCGGAGGGCCGCTTCTCCACGCTCGCGGGCTTCGTGGAGCCGGGCGAGTCGATCGAGCAGTCGGTGGCCCGGGAGGTCTTCGAGGAGGCCGGGGTGACGGTCGGGGAGGTCGAGTACGTCGCCAGCCAGCCGTGGCCGTTCCCGTCGAGCCTGATGCTGGGCTTCATGGCGCGGGCCACGTCGTCGGAGATCAACGTGGACGGGGACGAGATCGAGGAGGCCCGCTGGTTCTCCCGGGAAGAGCTGCGGGCCGCGTTCGAGTCCGGCGAGGTCCTTCCCCCCTACGGAATCTCGATCGCGGCCCGCCTGCTCGAGCTCTGGTACGGCAAGCCGCTGCCGAAGCCCGGAAACGTGGCGTAGCGCCGGTACGGCGTGCCCCGCCGAGCAGCCGCCGGCCGACGTACCCCCGGCCGGTCAGCCGACGGCGGGGTACGCCTCCAGACTGCCCATGTTGCCCTTTACCAGGCCGACCGTGCCATCGACCACGGCCGGGGCCACCCCCGGCTTCACTTCGCGGTCCGCACCGGTCCGCGCGTCCAGGACCACGGGGCCGCCGCCCTCCACCTCGCCGTAGACGGCGCCATGCCAGGCGGCCGTGACCTCGAGCGACGTGCGGTCCGCCGTGGGCAGCGACCACAACTGCTTGCCGGAGGCGACGTCGTAGGCGAGCACGCGCTTGTAGGTGTAGGCGATGCCGCACACGACGACGCTGCGTTCGTCGAAGGAGCACGCCCAGTCGTCCGTGCCGGTGGACGCGTCGAGGGGCAGGTGGACACGCGGCTTGCCCGTTCTGACGTCGATGACGTCCACGGAGTCGTCCCCGAAGTCACCGAAGAGGGACGAGTACGTCGCCTCGACCTGGACGACACCGGTGCCGACCGATCGCGCCTTGAGCGTGTTGCTCCTCGCGTACTGCTCCCACAGCTTGCCGCCGTCTTCGGGCGACAGACCCACCAGCTTGGTGAACTCCGCCTTGAACGGCTGGTCGTGGTGCTCGACGGTGAACTCCTCGGAGTTCTTGACCACGCCGACGACCGCTCCGCCGCTGTAGACGGGGTCGATGAGGCCGGCGTCCTGCTTGTCCCACAGCCTCTTCCCGGTCGCGGGGTCGAGTGCCCACACGGCCCCTCCTTCGGAGAAGACGGCCGCACCGCCGTCCGCACCGATGAGCTTGCCGGGGGTGTCGATCACCTCGCTCCACTGCTTGCTGCCGGAACGGGCGTCGAGGGCCACGACCGCCGTCGACGATGCCGACGCCTTCGAGGTGCCGGTACCGCCCGTCACGGTGCCCACAGCGGCGATCACGACGGTACGGCCCGGAAGCTGCACCACCACGGGCACCGGTACCTCCGGCACCGGACGGTCACTGAGCGGGGCGGTCCAGACGACTTCGCCGTTCGCGGTGTCGTAGGCGGACACCTTGTTGCCGTCGGACGCGTAGGCGATCCCCTTGTGCAAGGCGAACGAGGCCCGGCTGAACCTGGTCTGGCCGACATCCTCAGGTGACACCTTGAGAGCGTCCGGCAACCGGGTCTCCTTCTCGGCGTCGAACCTCACCGGCGGGTCGTAGCTCTTGCGCGGTGCGGCGGACGGCGACGCGGAGGCGGACGGCGACGTGGACGCGGACGGCGACGCCTGGGAACCGGCCCGGCCGCCGCCCTCCGATCCGTTGTCCCCGCCGCACGCGGTGAGGGCGCCGCCTATGAGGACGGCTGTGGCCAGCGCGGTCAATGATCGTCGGGATCGCAAAGAGGAGCCTTTCATCGTGTCGTCGTCACAGACGGGGGCCCTTGGGTCCCTGCCTGAGGTCGGGCAACGGCGAGTCGGTCAGGGAAGGAGCGGCGTTCTGCGTGCGCTGCGCCGGAAGCCCCGGGGGAGTGATGCGATCGCGCAGACTGGGGCCGTCGTCCTCCAGTAAGGCGGCCAGGTCCTCGCTGACCTCCGCCTCCACCACGGGTTCGGTGGCCGTCTCCACGGGCTCGGTGGCTTCGGCCCCGGCCGCCTTGGCCGAGTGGCCGGCGCGTACTTCCGCCTCGTAAGCCCGGACTTCTTCGATGACCTGGGGCCGCACCGCGGGGTTGAGCGTGGCCCGGACCTTGCGCTCCCCGAGCTCCTCGACGCCAGGAGGAATCCGGACGTTCTGGTAGCGCTCGTTCTGGAGCAGGTCGACCGCCTGCTCGTACTCCTTCGCGAGCTCGGGCTCGTTCTGGAACTTGTTGGTGAAGTACCCGGCCCGGGATATTTCGTACAGCTCGTGGTTGTCCATCTTCGCCCGGAAGCTCTCCGGCGTATGGAACTGGAGCTCGAACTTCTCGGGCCTCTCGGAGTGTTCCCAGGTCGTGTTGAGACCCTTGTACACCGGGTCTTCCCAAGTGTTCTTCTCCGAACCCGGGATCGGCCGGTACCCCTGCTCGCGCAGCTGCTCGTACACCTGCTTCGTGCCGGTGGTGTACTCCTCGGCGGGGAACGTCAGGGTGTAGCGGTGGAGGTCGTTGTTCTTACGCAACGGCTTCTCGACCCTGATGCCGCGCATCGCAGGCTCTGCCACCTTGCGGCGCAGCGAGTCCAGACCCTTGAGCGAGTACTGCAGCCCTTCGAGTCTGCCTCCCCGGCCGGCGACCGACGACTGTACCCCGCGCAGCTTCCGGTCGAGCTCGGCCTGTACCTGCCGTGCCTGCTGCCAGTGGTCGGTGACCACCTCGTTCTGTTCAGGCGTGAGGCGGAAGCCGGAATCGGTTCCCTCTCCGCGCCATGCCCCCGTGTCGTCGATCACAGATCGGTCGCTCCGCTCACGCCGCGGATCTGACGCAGCAGGCGCTCGGCCTCTTCAGGGGTGACCTCCGCGAGATACGTCAACTCGTCGGCGCGCGCGCTGAAATAGTCGAAGACCCGGGCGGTCGGCTCCCATGTGTTGCCCACCATGAATGCCTCGTCGAAAATGCGCTCGGGGCTGCGCCGCCGCCGCACCACCGAGAACGGAGCCTCACCGTCCCGCCAGGCCGCCTCGTCCTCGTACTCCGCCCAGTACCGCACCCATCCCTGACGGTCCGCCTCCAACTCCTTGGCACGCTCGGCCGTCACGGGGTGCAGCGCCTCGGGCAGCGGCTGCATCCTCACGGGGTTGTCCTGGCCCACCCCGCACCACTCCCAGGTGAGCAGGGACAGGTACTCCCAGGAGTCGCCGCTGCGCCGCCAGAGGCTGCTCGGCCGCTCCACGGTGTAGCCGGGATCGGTGTCGACGAAGTATTCGTACTGCTCGCTCATGCGTCGTACCTCCTCTTGCCTGAGGCGTCGATACGCGCCTCGAGTGCCGCCGGGTCGGTGAGGCGTCCCGGGCGGTCGGGTGAATGGTCGGACTCGCAGCCTTTGAACATGTAGTTCTGCCGGATCCGTTCGAGCGTCGGCCAGAGCCACATCTGGTGCCAGTAGGCCATCTCCTGCCCCGCTCCTCCCGAAGCCGCGTCGGCCTCGGACGCGGCGAGCCACGCCGCGCGCAGCCCGGCGAGTTCCTCCGTCACGCCGCCGTGCGCGGGCCAGCAGGGCCAGATGCGCAGGTGGAGCTGGGGCGCGTAGTGGCCACTGAGCCAGTCGACCCAGGCGGCCAGGTCCCGCCAGTCGCGCTCCGTCGCGCGGTACGACCAGGGGCTGCCCACGGGCCGGTCGGTCCCGGGCGGCGAGGCGGTGGAGGCGCCGGGACCGCCCTGCGAGGGGCGGCCCTGCTCCAGGGCGTCGAGCCGGACCAGGATCTCCCTCAGCACCTCCTCCACCTCGCGCTGGTCGTTCTTCACGCGCGTGGCGAAGGCGCGCACCAGCGCTTCCAGCTTCTCGCGGTGCTGCCGTACGGCCGCGACGTCCTGGGCGAGGCGCTGCACGGACGGGACGGCCGGGGCGGCCGGGGCGGCCTGGGGGGTCTGCACGGCCGGGGCGGCCGGATGCGTCTGCTCCGTGCTCAACTCTTCTCCAGGCTCGGTCCGACGCGGCGTGCCCGCGTGGCGTGCTCGGCGGCCCGCAGCTGCTTGCCGTCGCGCCGCGCGTCCCAGGGCACGAGCTCGGCGATGACACCGGGCGCTCCCCGGAACAGCAGCAGCGCCTGCCCGCCGGGCAGTTGCCGGATCTCCTCCGGCCGGAGCACCCGCCGCTCCCGTTCCGCCTGAGATGTGGTGGAGACGAAGAGCCGGTTGGACTCGCGGGACGTCGACACCTCCGCCATCTCCGTCTCGCCGACCAGTTCGGAGAAGCGGCGCAGTGCCTCGATGTCCTTGAGCCCGCCCATGACGAGGGTGGCGGCGGCGTTGTCGAGGAGGGTGTCGGCCTCCTGCTCGCCCCAGCGCAGGATGGCCTGGGCGAGGGACTGCAGGGCGTACACGATGTGGATGCCGTAACCGCGGGCGTCGGAGGCCAGCGAGGGAAGTTTCGGCAGCGGCGCGACGTTGGCGACCTCGTCCAGGACCAGGCGCAGGAACGGGTCCAGCCGGCCCGATGGGAGTCTCGGGGCGCGTCGCTTGGCGGCGTCGACGACCTCGCCGAGCAGCATCGTGGTGAGCGGTGAGACGTTGGTGGAGGCGTTGGCGTCGCTGATGAGCACGAGGGTGTCGCGGGAGGCCACGAAACGGTCCGGGTCGAAGACCGGCACGCCCTCCTGAGGGGTGACGCACCGCAGCACCTTCCGCAGGGCGAGCGGTTCGATCTGTGCCGCGAGGGTCTGACGCGTGGAGGCGACCGTCTCGTCCGCTCCGGTCGAGACGGACCTCAGCAGGACGTCCCAGCCCGGCTCGGCGCCGGGATGGTCGGTGAGGATGGTGCGCGGCTCGTCGGCGTTCTCCAGGTTGGTCGCCCAGCGCATCACGTGCTCGATGGTCCGGCCTTCGAGTGCAGCGGCGTGGAGCAGCCGGGTCAGGGCGGAGGACGCCGTCTGCTGGAAGAAGCCGGCGTTGGTGGACGAGGAGTCGTCGGCCCCCATGCCCACGGAGAACGACAGCGCCCTTGAGGTCGCCGTCTCGCCGTCCTGGCAGCCCGCGACCGGGTCCCACACCATCCGCTCGGGCCACCCGACGGTGTCGAGGGGGTCGAAGACCCACACCCGGCCCATGCGGGAGCGGGGTTCCGCGATGACGTCCAGGACGTCGGCACGGGTCGAGGTGACGACCAGGGGGCCGGGTGCGTCCAGGCAGGCCGGGATGACGACGGTGCGGGACTTGCCCGCCCCGGAGGGCGCGATGACGGCGACCGAGTCCTCGGGTGTGGCGACCAGAGGCTGCCCGGTGCCGAGTTGACGGCCGAGGAACCAGCCGACCTCGCTGAGGTCCGCCTTGGCCGCCGCCCGGGCGTCGAAACTGCCGTCGCTGCGGGTGAACGTCATCGCCCGGGTTTGTGCGGCCGACTTGCGGGCCCGCTGCTCACCGAGGGCGTAACGCGCCTCGTTCGCCGAGGCCAGCCCCTCGCCGCTGCGGCTCGTCGACCGCTGCCGTACTCGGCGAGCCACCGACCACACCAGGACGGTGGGTACGACGAGGAAGGCGGCCCAGACGGTGAGCGTGACGCCGGCCGAGGCCGGACGCACCCCGTCACCGAGTGCGCCGAGCGGTTCGTGGACGATGAGCGCCGCAATGGTGGCGGCGACATCGGACACGGCCAGGCCGTCCGCGGTCGCCCACACCGCGAGATGCCAGGCGACGGCCGTCGCGGCGATCAAGCAGACCGCTCTCAGGATGGTCGTCTCGCCACTGGAACCGGCCTTCTGCGGCTTGCGTCCAAGATCACGTCCGCGGCTCATTACCGCTCCCCCGAAGTACTGAACTCGCCCTGCCGGGCGACGCCATGATGCTGCACGACCGTAGCAGCTGCAATTTCGGAGGTGTTTGAGAGGCCAGAAGGCGGACGGATACGTAGGACTGTCGGACGATGTGGTTAGACTCGGCGCCGCCCTCAACACGGGGCCGCCGGCCGGCCTGTCGGATCCGGCTGTTGGAGCGATCAACGGGGTACGGGGAAGTCGGCATGGGGGCATTGCCCAAGGCCATTCGCGTCATTCTCAACCTGCCGGAGCCACGGCAGCAGCAGACGGAGAGCCGGACGCCTCCCGAGCAGGGCGGCGGAGTACAGCCCGGCCATACGGGGCCCGGGCAGGCCAATCCCTGGGTGGAGGCTGCCCGGCGGCTGGAGCCGGCGAACGCACCGGCCGGTGCGGCGGGCGGCGAGGGCCGCCCGCCGGCCGGTGCGACGGGCGCGGTCGGCGGCCGGCCCGGCTCCGATGGTGTTCCCGGCGGAGTGCCGTGGAACGTCCAGGAGGAGACGAGCGGTGCCAGGTTCGCCCGTCGGTTCGGGCGCGGCCTGCTGTGGACGGTCGTGGCCCTCGCCGCGATCACCGGTGTCCGTTCGTGGTTCTTCCCCGACAAGCCGCCGCAGGCGCCCCCGCCGGTGGTGCAGGCCGCGCCGCGCTACGCCGAGGCCCAGGCCCAGGCGGTCGCCGCGCGCTTCGCCCGTGCCTACCTGACGTGGAGTGAGGATGCCGTGGCCCAGCGGGAGAGTGCCCTGGCCCTGGATCTGGCGCCCGGCGTGGACGTCCGGCTCGGATGGGACGGCAAGGGCACTCAGCGTGTGGAGGAGCTGTACCCGGGGACGGTGACCGTGCTCAAGGACGGCCGGGCAAGGGTGCGTATCGAGGCTCTGGTGTCGGGCGCCCCTGCTGCGCAGGGCAAGGCGTCGGCGCAATGGATCGGGCTGGACGTTCCGGTCGCCCGGGTGGGCGAGCGGATCGTCGTGACCGGCGCCCCCGGCGTCGTCGCGCTCGTCAGGCCGGCCGCGCCGGCTCCCTGGGAGGCGCCGGAAGCCGACGCCGAGATGTCCACGCGTACCAAGGGCGTCGTAGAGCAGTTCTTCAAGCAGTACGCCGCCGGGGACCCGTCCGCGGTCGCCGCCCCAGGGGTGCGTATCCCGGCACTGCCCAAGGGCTATGTCCTGGCGGCGGTGAACAACTGGACGGTCGATCTCGCCAAGGGCGACGAGCGGACGGGGACCGCGGTGGTGACGTGGAGTACCTCCGGCGGAACCGTTTCCCAGACGTATCGCGTCAGCATCACTCGTGTGGCCTCCGCGAACGCGGGGCGCTGGCAGGTCTCGGGCCTCCACGGCGGAGCGTACTGACCGGCGGGATCACGGGTGCGAAGGCCCATCACAGACAGAATCACTGAAAGGCGCATGGCATGCCCATGATGGAAATCGCGGCTCCACTGACGGACGGCGGGCAGCTCAAGGACTGGGTTCTGCTCATCGCAGGGAACATCTTCATCGTCATCCTCGCGGTCCGTGGCATCGGCTACTACGCCAAGCGGGAATGGGGTGAGCTGATCGGCCACCTCATGGCCGCCGTGGTGATCGCCGGCATCGTGTACGCGCCCGACGTCGCCATCGGCTTGTTCCGGGGAATCTGGGAGAAGGTCGCGGGAGCCTGATGCGCAAGGGCTACACGTTCACCCGCCACTTCGACCTGGAGACGCGGCAGCACGAACTGATGGGCCTGGACCTGGGTGAAGGTGTGCCGAGGCGGACCCTGGTACTCGGAGTGGCACTGTTCGCCACGTGGTGCGGCGCCCTCGTGCTGATCTTCGGCGCCCCGTCCAAGTACACCTTCTCGCTGTACATGCTCCCGCCCCTGATCATCGCCGTACTCGGGGCGCAGCGGAACCGCAGGGTGGACCGGCGGCGCAACCTGACGTGCTGGGCGCTCGCCTGGCGGTACGTCACGAGCGGGCACCGGCCCCTGATCAATGGCGGCCGCCGGGCCGCCGAGCGCTCGGAATGGATCCCGGTGCGGGCCCGCTGGGGCGACCGGATCGAGCAGCTGATCGACCTCCCGGGCTTCGGCGGCCTGGAACCCCTGCTCAGCGGCGAGAACAAGCCGGCTCCGGCGGCCTCTCCCGTGCGGCTGGACGCCCGGGCGCGCATGTACGGCCCCGACCGCGTCTGGCATGCGCGCAAGAAGGCCGGCCTGACCGACAAGAAGACGTCCCCACCCAGCAGGAAGGCGAAGGCGTGAAGCTCACCAAGGCACTCGGACGCTTCATGGGCCTCGGACCCGAGCGGGCACTACCGCCTCCTCGTTACGAGGCACTCGCGGATGGTCTGGTCATCACCGACACCGCCGCCGAGGCATGGTTCGTGCTCTCCGGATCCAACACCGATCTCATGGCCGAACCGTCTCGCGACGCGGAGCAGGACACCATCTCCTCGGTCCTGGCCCGTACCCTGGCCGGCTACGAATGCCACCTCAGGGTCCTGTGGTCACCGCTCAACGCGGCCGACTACATCGATGAGGCCGAGGAGCTGTTCTCCGCCGGCCACTACCGGGAGTGGACGCAACTACGCGTCGACCGGCTCGACATGCTGCAGCTCCCCACCCGCCATCTGCTCCTGGGCGTGCGGATCGCCGAGCGGAACAACCAGACCAAGGCCAAGAGCCGGGCCGGCTTCCAGGAGGCCCTGGGACTGGGCACGCGTGCCGTCTCGTACAAGGAACTCGCCCGCCTGGACGCCCTGACACGGCGCCTCGGCCGACAGCTGGAGAGCACCCCTTGGAGGGCTCGGCCCGCCACGGTGGAGATGCTCGCCTGGATGATCGCGCGCGAACAGCACCGTGCCGCGCCGCTCCCCGCGGCCAACGGCGACGGAGCGGTCTCCGGTGCCAAACTCGCCCAGCTCACCCAGGGCAAGGTCATGCCCTACCCGGACCACCTCCAGGTCGTCGACGGCCGTGGTGAGGTGGCGGCCTGGGTCTCGGTGCTGGCCATGACCGGGTTCCCGGAGGAGATGGAGAGCCCGGGCAGCGGCGAATGGCTGCGTGCCGTCTCGGAGATCACCTACATCCCGGAGAACGAGGGCGACACGTTCCAGGACTTCGGGCAGATCCCCGTCGTACCCGTCAATCCCGAAGTCTCCGTGCGGTTCGAGGTGATGCACAAACGGGACGCCCTCAAGACCATCGACGAGGTCCGCAGGCTCGCCAAGGAGCAGCGTCAGTCGGCCGCCAAACACTCGGCGGGCGAGGCCGGCCGGGAGATCGAGGAAACCGAGCAGGTCATGGCCGAGCTCGCCCGCGACATGAAGCGGGACGACGTGACCCTGATCGAGGACCACCCGAGGCTCGTCGTCTCCAGTGACGTCGGCCTGGAAGACCTGCGGGCCAAGGTGGACGCCGTCGTCTCCTACTACGGCGGTCTCGGGATCGAGGTCGTCGTCGGCACCGACGAACAGCGGGAGCTGTGGATCGAGTCGCAGCCGGGAGACCTGGTCCGTGTCGCGGACCTCGGCCACACCCGCACGGTGGACGCCTTCGCAGGCTCCTGGTTCTGGGGCGGCGCACAGGTCGGTGACGACAAGGGGCCGATCATCGGCTACCTGACGGGCTCCACTCCCGGTGTCGTCCGCAACGACCTCACGGCGGGCAGCGAGCGTGGCGACGCGACCACCACCGCCTTCATCGGCCGCTCCGGCCGGGGCAAGACCACCGGCATGATGCTGAGCCTGCTCGACGCCGGCTTCCGTGAGGCGTTCGTCCTCGCCCTCGACTTCAAGGGTGACATCGGCGGACTCGTCACCGCGGCCCAGTCCTACGGGCTGAACTCCCACCTGGTCCAGACCGGTACGCACTACGCGGGCGTCGCCGACCTCTTCGGCATGCTGGGTGAGGACGAGCGGGCACAGGTCGAGGTACCGGCCCAGCTGGGCATCGCCCTGCCTTCGCACCTGCGTGCCCGTGGTGCCGAGACCCCCATCCAGAAGGCCGTCAACCAGGTCGTGGCCGAGGGGGAACCGGCCACCTGGAAGGTGATCCAGCGCCTGCGGACGAGCGAGGACCCGCTCGCCCAGGAGACCGGCGAGGCGCTCTACGAACTCTCCCTCACCGGTGTCGGGGCACCCTTCATGGGGCGGCCGTCGGGCGAGCCGATGCTGGTGCCCAGGCCGGGCCTGTGGGTGGTCCAGATGCCGGGCCTGTCGCTGCCGGACGCCGACAGTGACCGCGAGGACTGGAACGTCACCCAGCGCCTGTCGGTCGCCCTGATGCACTCGATGATCGCCTACGCCGTCACCACGGCGGGCCGCAAGGACCTCCGCGGACTGCGCAAGGTCGTGGCCGTCCCCGAGGTGCACGTGCTGACCGCGACCCGGGAGGGCAGCGCGTTCCTCCAGTACATCGCCCGGGTCGGCCGCGCACTGTCGACCGCGCTGGTCGTGGACACCCAGGACCCGGAGAGCCTGGCGGGCCTCACCGGCCTCGTCGAGCAGCTGACCACGGTCTTCGGCTTCCAGCTGACGACACCTCAGCAGCAGAGCGCGCTTGCCGCGCTGCTCGGCCTGCCCGACGACGAGCACACCCGCCGCCTCGTCCAGGCCATCGGCCTCCAGCCGGACGGCGAGATCCGGCACGGTCACTGCATCACCCGTGACCGCAGGTTCTCGTGCGCCACCACGCAGTTCGACATCCCGAGCGGCGACCTGCTCCGGCTGCTCAGCACCACCCCGAAGATCAGTCGCTTCGGTTCGGAGGCGGCGGCCGACGCGGCCACCGGCACCGGCCCGGACACGATGCAGGAGGCCCTGGCGTGAGCGGGACCGCGGACACCGATCGAGGGGGGCGGCGCCGATGAGACTGCGTACCCTCGCCGTCCCCGCCATGGGGGCGCTCACGACCGTCATGGTGCTCGCCAACGTCGCCTACGCGGCCGACCCCATCCCGCCGATCGGGGCGGGCGGGCTGATCCCCGAGGTCACCTCTCCTCCGGCCGGGTCCGGGACGCTCTACGAGACGTACTCCACGGACCTCGGCGTCTGGACCCTCGACGAGGACCTCGACACCGGCGTCACCGAGTGGAAGAACAACGCCCGTTACGCCCAGCACCTCATCAACCAGGTGCTGATGGGCATCATCGTGCTGGTCGGCCGCGCCTGCGTGGTGATCACACAGTGGGCGATCCAGGGCGCCTCGATCGACGAGCTGACCGGGCCCATCGTCAAGGCCATCTCCGGCGCCGCGGGAACCCTGGTCCCCACGGTGCTACCGGCCTGTCTGGTCATCGGCGCGCTCGTCGCCTACGGGAACCACCGCAAGGCGCAGGGCTCACAGATGTCGCAGATCGGCTGGCTGGCCGCCGCCGCGATCTTCTCGCTCTCCCTGCTCTCCAGTCCCGCCGTCTGGGTCGACGGCATCAACTCCGTCCGCAACATCGGCTCGGACGTCTCGTTCACCGTCGCCAACGCCGGGATCGGCCAGCCCGGCGACACTCCCATCAAGCTCTCGCACACACCGGAGTTCAAGGGCGATGCCAAGAACACCGTGATGCGCAAGGCCGGTGACGCGGTATGGCGGACCTACGTCGCGACCCCCTGGTGCGTGGCGGAGTTCGGCAGCCTCGAAGTCTGTGAGAAGGCCGGCGAGGGACTGCTGAACGAGGCCAAGAAGGACGACGGCAACCGGGGGCAGTGGCTCCACAACAACGTCCACGGGGAACCGGACAAGGGCTCGGGCACCTACGTCGGCGACGCCTCCGTCGACTGGCGGCAGGGCATGAACCCGGCCGGCCGGATGATGGTGCTGCTCCTGGGCATCGTCGCCGTGGTCATCTACGCGGTCCTGGCGCTGATGCTTGCCTTCGCCTCCATCGCGTCACTGCTGGGCGCGCTGATGCTGCTGGTGGCCGGGACGGTCTTCGCCTGCCTCTGGGTCATCCCGGGCCGGCCCCGGCAGTGGGGTGTCAAGTGGTTCGACGCCCTGCTCGGCATGGTGCTGCAGTCCTGCATCGCCACGCTCGTCCTCTCCTGCGTACTGATCATCACGGTGGTGTGCACCCAGACCGCCGGGCAACTGGGCTGGCTCCTGTCCTCCGGTCTGTCGATCACCGCGGCCATCGTGGCGTTCAAGCTCCGCAGGCTCGTCGAGACCATCATGGGGTCGATGAGCGGGCTGAGTGGCGAGGCGGGCATCGCCGGACTCGCCACCGCCAAGGCCGGTGCGCTCGCGGGCAAGGCGGCGGCTCTGGGCGCCAAGGCGCCGTTCAGGGCCGGCAGGAAGGCCGGCGACTTCGTCGGAAAGAGAATGAGCGGGCAGAGCGGCGGCAGTGGGGACAGCGCCGCGGAAGGCGGCGCGGTGGCCGGCGCCGCCACCCGTGGCGGTCGATTCCGCACCATTGCCCCGCCGGCCCCTCCGGGCGAGCAGCCCACGGGCCGCGGCACCGGTCCTGACCTCGCGAAGGGGCCCGGACAGGACCTCGCGAAGGGGCCCGGTCAGGGCCTCGGGAAGGGGCCCGGCCGGCCGGCGGGGCGCGACGGCACGCAGTCCGTCGTCGCCGCGGGGGCGCAGGGGACCCGCGGGAAGTACGGCAGCCCCGAAGGGGAGAAGGCCGGGGGCGCGCGTGCCGGGCACCGGCGCGGACGGACGGCGCCGCCACAGCGCCAGAGCTCCTCGCTCGACGCGATGCAGGACCGGCAGCGCGCACGCCTCGACCGTGCGGAGCGCCGCGGCAGTCAGGGCGGCCAGATCCCGAAGCAGCGCCGACGGCCCACGAGCACCTCGGACTTCAACTTCCGCAGGATGCAGCCCGGCCGCCGTCCGGCACCGTCGTCCACTCCCCGCTCCATGCCGGTGCAGCGGGGGAGCAGAGCCCTGCTTCAGCAGCCGGCCGGTGAGCGGCGCACGACCGGGGACCGGTAGGCGCATCGGCGAGCGAGCCGGGGTGGGCAGGAGTTGACGCCTGCCCACCCCGGTCGGCGTTCCGCCCACAGCCACATCACGAGACGGGGAAGGTACATCGGTGGAAAAGAAGCGTCGGGAACGGCCGTCCAGCCCGGAGGACTGGAGGGAACTCCTCAGGACCCAGTACGACTACCCGGACGATCTCGTCCCGGAGGGATCCGGCCGCAAGGCGCGCCGCAGAGCGAAGAAGGAATGGCGTGAGGCCGACCGTGAGAGCCGCAGGGCCTACGTACGCGGCCTGAGGGAGCGGGAACCCGCCTCCCCTGGTGGGATCATCGTGCTGATCGTGGCGCTCCTGGTGATAGGCGGGCTCGCTTCCTGGCTGTTCCCCACGTACTCCCAGGACGACGCGAAACCGGCGGACCATGTGCAGGCGAGCCCGACGGCCACCGCCGGGGCGGGCTCGTCCTCCGGGGCCGCCGGCAAACCGGCGGCTTCGGCCTCGCCCTCAGGACCGGCCGTCGACCTGTCGCAGCCGGACGAGGTCAGCGCCGCGTTCATCAAGGCGTACCTGACCCGCGACCCCGTCAAGGATCAGGGACCTCAGGCGTCCGTGGAGCGGGCGGAGCCGTGGATGACGAAGAGTCTCCGGGAGAACCTCGTCGCCCATCCCGACCCCGACTACAAACGCCTCGTCATCCGAGGGGGAGTCGCCACGGTCGGCAAGGTCGAGGTCGCCGAGGCGGGTGACGAACTGCCGGTCGACATCCCGAAGGTGCGCGCCTTCCGCGAGGTGCGCGCATCGATCACCGTGAAGGAGTGGGAGACGGAGACCGAGGTCCGCACACTGCACCTCGAACTCGTCTACACCAAGCAGGGCTGGCTCGTCGCCCGGATCCTGGACCTGGCACAGCGGTGAAGGGCCAAGCCGTACTCAACGCGGCGGCCGGGGTGGCCGGCCGGGCGTTGGGTCTGAAGGTCGGTGCCTTCGGTGCCGCGGTGTTCCTGGTCTTCCTCGTACTCCTGGGCTTCGTTTCCGGAGGCGGGGAGTCGTCGGCCGACTCGGGCAGCACCTGCCCCGGCAACGCGGACGTGGGGGACATCGGGGACACCGGACTGCCGCCGAGTCAGGACCAGATCACCAACGCCAAGATCATCGACGGGGTTGCCGTGAAGCGGAAGCTCCCCGGCCGTGCCACGCTGATCGCCCTGATGACGGCGCTTCAGGAGTCGGGGCTGCGGAACATCGACTACGGGGACCGCGACTCGGTCGGCCTCTTCCAGCAGCGGCCGGCGGCCGGCTGGGGGACCGTGGCACAGATCATGAACCCCGAGTACTCCGCCAACGCCTTCTTCGGCGGACGCGGAGCCGGTCATCCCCCCGGTCTTGTGGACATCAAGGACTGGCAGCTCAAGCCGCTCGGGGTGGTGGCCCAGGCCGTTCAGGTCTCCGCCTTCCCCGATCTGTACGCCCCGCGCGAGGGCCAGGCCCGCACCATCGCCAAGCAGGCCGGCATCGATCTGGAGCGGGCGGGCGGCACCGGGGGACCGGCCAAGCCGATCGACGGCGGTACGTCGTGCACCGACGGCGGGGAACCGGGCAAGCCGGGCGAGCCGTTCCACGACGGAGCCGCCGACTGGCCGGCGCAGGTGAAGAACCCGCGCTCCACCGCCGACGCCATCGCGTGGGCGAAGAAGGAGTCCCAGGGAGGACCGGACTGGTACCGGATGTGCCTGGCCTTCACGGCACGCGCGTACGGCTGGAGCTTCTCCGGCACCCCGTACGCGATCGACCACTATCAGAAGGTCATGCCGACCTCGATGCGCCACGACGGCGACCGCAACCCTCCACCCGGAGCCCTCATGTACTGGGACACCGGCAGCCGGGCGGGCCATGTGTCCGTCTATGTCGGAGACGGAAAGATCGCGAGCAACGACATCAAGCGTGAGGGATACATCGACGTGGTGCCGGCCACGGACCCCGAGACGAAGTGGGGGGCCACCTACCTCGGCTGGTCACCGCCCTACTTCCCCAAGGGGGGATGAGCGTGCGCGCGTCACCAGACCCTGGGCTCCGGTACCGTGAGTCGGCGCGTCACCTGGGGAGGAACTGATACCCGTGCCTGTCATCGCCGACCCTTCGGCCGTGCCGCTGACGCCGGTCGTCACCATTCTGCTGAGTGCGGACGGAAGCGTCAGCGTGAACGGTGAGGTGCTGCCCACCGAGGGTGATCCCCGGGTGGCCGGACTGGCCGAGGTGCGGATCAAGGCCGCGTTCCTCGGGCGGCCCGTCCGGGTCATCGCCAAGGAACCGGACGGGTCCGTGTGGGCTCTGATCGTGGATGTGGACGGCGCGGTCACTCCGCTCGCCGAGCCGCACCCGCACCCGCAGCCGGAAGGGGAGGCCCCGGCGCCGGAAGCGGTGACCGGGGCGCCGGGGGCGGTGACCGGCGTGCCGGGAGCGGGGGCCCCGGCCGCCACCCGGTCCTCCGCCCGGCCGGCGGCCGACTGGGAGGCCCCACTGCCCGCGGAGTACTCCCCGCTGTGGGACAGGATCCGGGCAGCCGAACAGCAGGGCGACCTGAGGTCCGCCGCGGCCCTCGTCGCGGAGCTCGTCGGTGTGCTCACGCAAAGGCAGGGCCCCGACCATCCGCTCACGCTGAACGCGCAGCTCACCGAGGCGTACTTCGCGCTGCTCGGCCGGGATCACCCCAGGGCCGCCCTGCTGTACGCGCACACGGCCCGCCGGATGGCGACGGCCGGGGCGCCGCACGAGAGCGTCCAGAAGGCAGCCCGGAACGCCTACGCGAGCTGGAAAGAGGTGGCCGACCCCCTGGCCGCCCTCGAGGTCGGCCGCCAGGTGCTGGCGATGTGGCACGAGGCCGCGGGGGAGGACCGCCGACCCATCGCGTGGACCGAGCGCCGTCTGCGGGCGCTCTCCGCGCGTATCGAGCACCATACGACCGACGCCAGTCCCTGAGTCCGGCCCGGCCCGGACCGGTCAGCGGCGGGCCCGGTCAGCGGTCGGGCCGGTTCGCGGTCGGGACCCCCGCCTTGCGGGGCGCGCCCCCCGTAACAGCGGCCGCGTTCAGACTGCCAGGGCCTGCTTGACCTGGGCCAGGCTCGGGTTCGTCATGACGACCTCCCCGGCGCCGTCGGAGGGCACCACACGTACCGTCGGGACGGTCTGGTTGCCTCCATTGGCCTTCTCCACGAACGCGGCCGACTCGGGGTCCTGCTCGATGTTGATCTCGGTGTACGCGATGCCTTCGCGGTCCAGCTGGCTCTTCAGCCGCCGGCAGTAGCCGCACCAGGTGGTGCTGTACATCGTGACGGATCCCTGCATCGTCTCGCGCTCCTCGGGGTTTCGCTGGGTGGTGTGCTGTCGCACCTGCAGAACATACGGCTCCGCGCCACCATTCCCGCATTAGTACGACTACGGGGCCGGCCCTGTGGACAACCGTCCCGTCCGTATCGCGCGACCTGGCAGCATGGCAGGGTGACAGCAGCAACGCACTCCACTCTCTTCCCGCAGGTCCCGGGCCCTGGCCAGTTCATGGCTCCGCCCCAGGACGCCGACGCGGTGCTCGACGGGCTGGACCCCGAGCAGCGCGAGGTGGCGACCGCCCTGCACGGTCCGGTGTGCGTGCTGGCGGGCGCCGGCACGGGCAAGACACGCGCGATCACCCACCGCATCGCGTACGGCGTCCGCGCGGGCATACTCCAGCCCAGCAGTGTGCTGGCCGTCACCTTCACCAACCGGGCCGCCGGCGAGATGCGCGGCCGGCTCCGGCAGCTCGGCGCGGGCGGTGTCCAGGCGCGTACGTTCCACTCGGCGGCCCTCCGCCAGCTCCAGTACTTCTGGCCGAAAGCCGTCGGTGGCGAGCTGCCCCGGCTGCTGGAGCGCAAGGTGCAGCTGGTCGCCGAGGCGGCCGCCCGCTGCCGCATCCGGCTCGACCGCAACGAGCTGCGGGACACCACGAGCGAGATCGAATGGGCCAAGGTCACCCAGACCGTCCCCGCCGACTACCCGGCGGCGGTCGCCAAGGCCCACCGAGACGCCCCGCGCGACCCTGCCGAAATTGGCCAGATCTATTCCATGTACGAGCAGCTGAAGCGGGACCGCGGAGCCATCGACTTCGAGGACGTCCTGCTGCTGACCGTCGGCATCCTCCAGGACCGGCACGACATCGCCGACCAGATCCGCCGCCAGTACCAGCACTTCGTGGTGGACGAGTACCAGGACGTCTCACCGCTCCAGCAGCGCCTCCTCGACCTGTGGCTCGGCGACCGCGACAGCCTGTGCGTCGTGGGCGACGCCAGCCAGACGATCTACTCGTTCACCGGCGCCACCCCCGACCACCTGCTGAACTTCCGCACCCGGCACCCGAACGCCACCGTGGTCAAGCTGGTCCGTGACTACCGCTCGACACCTCAGGTCGTGCACCTGGCCAACGGTCTGCTGGCCCAGGCCCGCGGCCGCGCCGCCGAGCACCGCCTGGAGCTGATCTCCCAGCGGGACCCGGGCCCCGAGCCGGTCTACACCGAGTACGCCGACGAGCCCGCCGAGGCCGAAGGCACCGCCCGCCGCATCCGCGACCTGATCGCCGCGGGCGTCCCGGCCGGTGAGATCGCCGTGCTCTACCGGATCAACGCCCAGTCGGAGGTCTACGAGCAGGCCCTCGCCGACGCGGGCGTGCCCTACCAGCTGCGCGGCGCCGAGCGCTTCTTCGAGCGCGCAGAGGTGCGGGAGGCGGGCATCGCGCTGCGCGGCGCCGCCCGCGCCGGGGGCAACGACTCCCTGCTGGACGACGCCGAGGACCTGCCCTCGCAGGTGCGGGCCGTGCTGTCGACCAAGGGCTGGACCACCGAGCCGCCGGCCGGCTCCGGCGCGGTCCGCGACCGCTGGGAGTCCCTGGCCGCGCTGGTCCGCCTCGCCGAGGACTTCACCCGCGCGCGGCCCGGGGCGACCCTCGGCGACCTGGTCGCCGAGCTCGACGAGCGCGCCGCCGCCCAGCACGCCCCCACGGTCCAGGGCGTGACCCTCGCCTCGCTGCACTCGGCGAAGGGCCTGGAGTGGGACGCGGTGTTCCTGGTCGGCCTCACCGAGGGCATGATGCCGATCACCTACGCCAAGACCGATGAGCAGGTCGAGGAGGAACGCCGCCTGCTGTACGTGGGCGTCACCCGCGCCCGGCTCCACCTCTCGCTGTCCTGGGCGCTCGCCCGCTCCCCGGGTGGCCGCGCCTCGCGCCGCCCCACCCGGTTCCTGGCCGGAGTGCGCCCCGGCTCCGCCGCACCGGGGACCCGCACCGCGGGCGGCGGTGCCGGCATCGAGCGGGGCGGCGGCACGGCGGGCGGCGCCCGGCGCGGGCGCCGGGGACCGGTGCGGTGCCGGGTGTGCGGCGCGACGCTCACCGACGCGGGCGAGATGAAGCTGATGCGCTGCGAGGACTGCCCGTCGGACATGGACGAGGCCCTGTACGAGCGGCTGCGGGAGTGGCGCTCGGAGCAGGCCAGGCAGCTGGGCCAGCCCCCGTACTGCGTCTTCACCGACAAGACCCTGATGGCCATCGCCGAGGCCGTCCCCTCCACCGACGGTGAGCTGGCCCGCATCGCCGGTGTCGGCGCCCGCAAGCTCGACCGCTTCGGAGCCGATGTCCTCGCCATCTGTGCAGGTCAGGAGCCCGGGGAGGGAGACGAGGAGGAGTGATCCAAACTCGTCGGAAAAATAGTTTGCGCCCGCCCCGTCAAGCCCCATAGGTTCTTAACCACGGAAACAGCGGCTTCTCCGAAGCCCTGGCTTCGTGCTGTACTTATCCGAATACGCGCGGGACCGGTTCCGACCGATCCCCCTTGAGACGCCGAGAGGAGGCGATTCCAGTGATCAGCATCAACACCAGCTTCATCAGCACCACCGCCAAAATGACCGATCGCTCGGTCGTCTCCGCCGGCCCGCTCGGCCTCTCCGGTTCGGCGTTCATTGGCACCGGTATGTCCGGCTTCGCAGCCGTGCGTCCGGCCACCCTCCTGGCGGCTCTTCCCGCCCGGGAGCGCCGCAATGAGCGACCGACCAAGGCACTGGAAGCAGGAGTAGCAGCAGGCGAGGCCAAGGCCTATGCCTTTGCGGCGACCGGTGCCGAAACCAAGACGCAGACGCAGCAGCACCACACGATGTGGGCCTTCCGTGGGCTCGAACCCTGGAGTGATCCAGCCTGATCCAGGATCAGGCCGGCGCCTTCAGGGCCGCGGAACCCCACCCGGGATCCGCGGCCCTTCTGTTTTCCCTCATGAGGGAAACGGAGCGAAGGGGCCTCGGGACGACGCAGTACCCGGTACCAGCCCACCGGCCAACAGGCCGGACCGACCAGACGAGGAAAACGACACCGTGCAACTCGAAGCGCACGCCCCGTCCGTACCGCCTTCCGAAACGATCCCCCCGCCCGGTCTCACGGAGGACCCCACCTTGACCCCCCTCACCGCGCTCACCGCGCTCGACGACGCCATCGAGAACCTCGGCGTACCCGTCCCGTGCCGTTCCTACGACCCGGAGGTCTTCTTCGCCGAGTCGCCGGCCGACGTCGAGTACGCCAAGTCGCTCTGCCGCACCTGCCCGCTCATGGAGGCCTGCCTCGCGGGTGCCAAGGAGCGGCGCGAGCCGTGGGGCGTCTGGGGCGGCGAGCTGTTCGTCCAGGGCGTGGTCGTCGCCCGGAAGCGGCCCCGTGGCCGCCCGCGCAAGAACCCGGTCACGGCATGACCGCCATCGCGATGCGCACCGGAACCATCGACCGCCCCCTCACGCACGATCCCCAGAAGCAGGCCCCGATGACCTCTTCCACCAGCGAGCCGTCCGGCTCCGCGACCCCAGACGTCACCACCATCGGCGCGAACGCCTCGCGTCAGAACAGGAACCGTGAGATGCAACTCATCCAAGAAGCCCTGGCTCGTGCCCATATGCACGACCGCATGCGGGAAGCCGACGCGGAACGCCAGGCCCTGCGCCTGGTCGCCGCCCGGCGTATGCAGCGCCGCGCCGAGCGTGTGTCCCTGCGTGCCCGCCGCGCGCTGGCCATGGCCCTCATGCACTAGTGCCGTAGGCACTGATCCACTCACGGGGACCGGTCGTTCACGACCGGTCCCCGCGGTGCGTTGCGCGCGGCCCGAGCCGCCCGGCGGAGTTATCGTCTCGTAGTGAACGAGCGGACTTCTCCCCCCGCGCAGCCGGGCGCGCAGAGCGTGGTGTGCTCCCGCTGCGGCGCGACCGCCGACAGTCTCCCGGTGACCTGGACCTGTTCCGTGGAGAACGGCAGCCGCCTCTACTTCTGCGACGACTGCGCCCGGGCCCACCTCAGAGCCATCGAGAGCAGACTCGACTCCGCCTGGTGGTGACGCTTCCCCGGCCCGCCCGGGCCGGGGAACCTCCAGCAGCCCCGGTCAGGCGTGCGCCTCCGCCGGGGCCGGATCCTCGTCGCCCTCGGGCAGGAAGCCGGGCAGCCACGACTCGAGTTCGTCCCGCAGCCGCACCGTCGCGTTCAGCTGGCACAGCACCCCGATCGTGCTCAGCGTCACCCGGTGGATCAGCAGGTACGAGGGCGGCAGATTGAGCTGCTTGCCCAACTGGTGTGCGGGGGAACGGATATCGGCGACGCGTGCGGCCTGGCTGCGGATCCAGCCACGGGTGAAGGTGAACTCGTCGGCCTCCGCCGGCTCGATGATCGGCAGCAGGTACTCCAGCACCGCGTCCGGGTCGAGATCGATGGTCTCCTTGACGAACCCCTCCTCGCAGAGCAGTTCGTACACCCTGTCCGCATCACCCTCCAGGGTCATCCGCAGACACGCCCCGATGGTCTCGGGCAGACCGCCCGGCAGCCGGTCCACGGTGCCGAAGTCCAGTACACCGAGCCGCCAGCCCTCCACATCGTCCCCGTCGCCCCCGTCCGGCAGCAGCCGGAAGTTCCCCGGGTGCGGATCCGCGTGCAGCAGCCCCGTCCGGGCAGGCCCCGAGAACAGGAACCGTGCCAGCAACTGCCCCGCCCGGTCCCGCTGCTCCGGTGTACCGTCCGCGATGATCTCCGCCAGGGGTATCCCGTCGATCCACTCGGTCACCAGCACCTGGTCGGACTGGTGCACCACACCCGGCACCACCACATCCGGATCGTCCAGGAACTCCTCGGCGTGCTCCCGCTGTGCCTGCGCCTCCAGGCCGTAGTCCAGCTCCTCCGACACCCGGTCCCGCAGCTCCGTGATCAACGGCTTGATGTCCATGCCCGGGACCAGCGGCCCCAGCAGCCGGGCGAACCGGCTCAGCTGAGCCAGGTCCGACAACAGTGCCTCACCCGCACCCGGGTACTGCACCTTCACCGCGACCTCACGCCCGTCGTGCCACACGGCCCGGTGTACCTGGCCGATCGACGCGGCCGCCGACGGCTTGTCCTCGAACTCCAGGAACAGCTCCCGCCATTGTTCGCCCAGCCGCTGCTCCAGTACCGAGTGGACCGTACGGGTCGGCATCGGCGGAGCCGCCTCCTGGAGCTTGGTCAGTGCCGCCCGGTAGGGACCTGCCATCTCCTCCGGAAGCGCCGACTCGAAGACGGACAGCGCCTGCCCGAACTTCATGGCGCCGCCCTTCAGCTCACCGAGCACCTTGAACAGCTGGTCAGCCGTGCGCTGTTGCAGCTCGCGGGCCACGATCTCCGCGGACTTGCCCCCGATCCGCTTGCCCAGCCCCCATGTGGCCCGGCCTGCGAAGCCCAGAGGCAACGCGGCCAACTTGGCGGTACGGGTTACCGCCTTCCGGGGAAGATCAGACATGCGCCCCTCCAAATCCCAGACTGCCGTGCCGCGTTTGCCCTCGTCGTCGCTGTGCCGACCGCGGTTACCCAGCCATTGTGTCCTGCCCGCTCCCGGGCCCCGAGGCACGCACCCCCTGTCCGCGCCCGGCCGCCCCGCAGGGGCATGCGACATGAGGCCACATCCGCTCCGAGCGCCACTCCAGCAACGGCAGGGAAGCCTCCCACCGGGCGCCCGTGCTCGCCGGCAGCTCCCCGTCCAGAAAGGACAGCGCGTGCGCTGCGGCGAGACCCGCCACCGCCGCCGCGAGACCCAGATCACACCCGGGCACCTTGCTCTGCCGTCCCGAACGCCACTGCGCCAGCATCCTCGGCCACGCCGGGTCCCGGTCCGACCGCTCCAGCTCCACGCACCCCGCGCAGGCCGTGCCGCCCGGCAGCACCAGCGGACCCACCACACCCGTGGCCTCGATCACCCCCGCGTACAGATGAGGGATGCCGGTGGCCACCCAGTCGTCGGCGGGCACCGGATCCGGGGCGTACGCCGCCAGGCCGTCCCGCGGGGCGACCACGACCAGCGCCAGCCCCGGCTCCGACCCCGCCTCCCTCCCCGCCCGCACCGCCCGCGGCACCCGGCCGCCCGGCGCCGACCGCCCCACCAGCCGCCGGGCCGCCGCGTCGCGCCGCTCACCGACCGCCTCCGCCGGCAGCCCGCCGGGCGCCACGTCCCACGGCTCCGTCCGCTCGCCGTCCAGCACCTCCACCCTGCCCACGCCCGAGGCGGACAGCAGCGCCGCGACGCTCGCCCCCACCCGCCCGGCGCCCCTCACCTGCACCCGCATGCTCCGCCGGGCCGCCAACCGCCGGGCCGCCCCACCCGGTTCGCGGTGGACGACGGAGAGTGACGCCAGGTCGGCGCGAAGCCGGTCGAGTGCGCCGTCCTCCTGCCGCAACGCATCGGCCGCCGGGTCGGCGGCCGTCGCGTCGTCGAGCAGCCCCGCCTCCGCCAGCCGGTCCAGCAGCGCTTCGAGCCGCCCGTCCGGCAGCCCCAGCGCCCGCGCCTCCTCGCGCAGCAGTTCCAGCCCGCGCGTCCCGTCCAGCAGCGTGAGCAGACTGCCCGTCGTCGTGTCCACCGGGCCGACCACCACCGCATGCGCCGGCGCCGCCCCGAACTGCACGAACTGCAGATTCCGCCAGGCACGCCGCAGCGCTGGCTTCACCATCGGATGCATATCCGCCCCCCGTGTTCGCCGATCTTCGTCGATGTCCCCGGCGTCAGAATGCCCGGCGCCGAGGTCAGCCGCGGAAAGTTGTCCACAGGGCGGGGGTATTAGTCGTTCAAATGGTGCAGGCTGTGGATGGATCAGGCCCGAACCGTTCCGGAGGCGGGACTTCCCCCGCTGACAGCGGGTAACGTCGGGGCGTGCCCGCCGACCCACAGCGCAGTCCGACAAGCGACCCGCCCCGCCGTCCGGGGACGAGTGCGGTCGAGGTCCGCAGGAGCTCCCGGCGCAACAGAACCGTCTCCGCCTACCGCGAGGGCGACCGGACCGTCGTGCTCATCCCCGCCCGTATGTCGGAGGCGGAGGAGCGTCGCTGGGTGAACGTGATGCTCGACAAGCTCGCCGCCCAGGAGAGCAAGCGGATCCTCGGTGACGCCGAACTGGCCGAGCGCGCGGAGCGCCTGTCCGCCCAGTATTTCGACGGCAGGGCGCGGCCGACGTCCGTGCGGTGGGTGACCAACCAGAACACCCGCTGGGGCTCCTGCACTCCGGTGGAGGGCAGCATCCGGCTGTCGCACCGCTTGCAGGGCATGCCGGAGTACGTCGTGGACTACGTACTCGTCCACGAGCTGGCCCATCTGCTGGTGCCCGGCCACGGACCCCGGTTCTGGCGGTTGCTGGAGGCCTACCCCCGCACCGAGCGGGCCCGCGGTTACCTCGAAGGAGTCGTCGCGGCGGGCCGGTTGCCACACCTGCCGACCGCTCGCGGAGAGTGACATTCGTCGATCCTGTACCGAAACAGTCCCGACTTGGCTCATTGTCGTCGCCAGCCGTTAGCCTGACGCGACGCATTCAAAAATCGGGATGGGGGACGGTCGTTACGCATGGCCAGGGAATTCCAACGGGGCCACAAGGCCAAGATCAGCGATCTCACACCCGGAACCGATCTGTACGTGGGAGTGCAGATCGCCGCTCCAGGGCTGACCTTCGACATCAGCTGCTTCGGTCTCGACGCCAACGAGCAGCTCTCGGACGACCGGTACTTCATCTTCTTCAACCAGCCGAAGTCGCCCGAGGAGTCCATCCAGCTGCTCGGCGCGCAGGCCGGTGACACCGAGTCGTTCCGCATCACCCTCGACCGCATCCCGGCGCACATCCACAAGCTGTCCTTCACCGCGACGATCGACGGCGCAGGACAGATGTCCCAGGTGGGGCCCGGATACGTCCGTATCGTCGCGGGCGGCGAGGAGGTCGCACGGTACGCGTTCGACGGCTCGGAGTTCAGCACCGAACGCGCGGTGATGCTGGGGGACTTCTACCTCAAGGACGTGTGGCGGTTCGCCGCCGTCGGCCAGGGTTTCGACGGCGGGCTGGAAGCGCTGCTCAAGAACTTCGGCGGCGAGGTCGCCGAGGAGGAGCCGGCCGCCCCGCAGCAACCGCAGGCCGCGGCGCCGTCCTTCGCCCCGCCGCCATTCGCCGCCCCCGGCGCGCCCGCCGCCCCCGCCACGCCGCAGGCGCCGCAGCCCGCCCCGACGTTCGGCGCGCCCGCCGCACCGGCACCCGCACCCGCGCCCGCACCGGCGCCAGCGCCCGCGCAGCAGCCCGTGCACGCCGCGCCGACGCTCGCCGCGCCGATGACGCCGGCCGCACCGACGCCGCCGGCCCCGCCGTCCCCGTACGGCCAGCCGCCCCAGCAGCCGCAGTACGGCCAGGTCCCGGGCCAGACACCGCCACCGGGTGCCACCCCGGCCCCGTACGGCCAGCCGGCCCCGGCCCCGTACGGCCAGCAGCAGTACGCCCAGCCCTACGGGCAGCAGCCGCCCATGGGCATGCCCCCCGGCGGGATGCCGCAAGGCGTACCCCAAGGCGTCCCGCAGGGCGTGCCCCAGACCGGCGCCGGGTTGGAGGCCGCGCTCCAGAAGTACCGCGAGACCGCCACCGGCCAGCGCTGGACGCCGCAGAACCAGCAGCTCATGCGGGTCGACCTGGCCATGGGCGGCACACCCGTCCTCGCCCGGCAGGGCAGCATGGTCATGTACCAGGGCAAGGTCGACTTCAGCTACAAGGGCGCCGGTTTCTCCGGCCGTATCGTCGGCAACGCCACGGGCCAGGAGATGCAGCTGATGCGCTGTACCGGCCGCGGCCAGGTGTTCCTCGCCGAGAACGGTGCCCATCTGCACCCCATCGAGCTCCAGGGCGACGGCATCTGCGTCTCCGCCGAGAACGTGCTCGCCTTCGACGAGTCGCTGCAGTACGAGGTACGCCGTATCGAGGGCCACGGCATCCCCGGCGGGGCACTGTTCACCATGCAGTTCCAGGGCACCGGCACGGTCGTCGTCAAGACCCACGGCGTCCCGGTCGTCCTGCCGGTCACGCCGACCACCTTCGCCGACTGCAACGCCGTCGTCGCCTGGTCGGCCGCGTCCCAGGTGATCCTCTCCAGCCAGGTCCGGCTGCGTCGCAATGCCTACCCCGGCCACAGCGGAGAGACCGTCAACCTCCAGTTCCGGGGCGCCCCCGGCAACTTCATCGTCGTCCAGCCCTACGAGGTCTGAGGGAGCCCGAACCATGAACCAGCAACTCACGGGCTACGCCCCGACCCCCGTCGCGGCCCGGATGGAGAACCACGGCCGGCACATGCTCAAGGTGGCCATGGCCTCCGGCCAGGACCTGTACGCACGCACCGGCTCCGTCGTCGCCTACGAGGGCTTCGTCCAGTACGAGCCGAACCCGCCCGCCGCCCGCCAGATCGCCTCCCAGTGGGTGACTGGCGAGGGCGCGCCCATCATGAAGTGCTCCGGCGACGGGCTGCTCTACCTCGCCGACTACGGCGCCGACGTCGTCGTCATCAACCTCAACAACGACTCGATCTCCGTCAACGGCACCAATGTGCTGGCCTTCGACGCACACCTCCAGTGGGGCGTCGAAAAGGTGAAGGGCCTGGCCAAGTTCGCGGGGCAGGGCCTGTGGAACGTGCAGATCGCGGGCACCGGCTGGGTCGCCTTGACCTCGCGCGGCACCCCGATCGTCGTCGACTGCGGCCGCGGCGAGGATGAGACGTACGTCGACCCCGACGCGCTCGTGGCGTGGTCGCCGTCGCTCAAGGTCAAGGGCAAGCGCAGCTTCAAGGCCTCCTCCCTGATCGGGCGGGGCAGCGGAGAGGCGTACCAGATGGCCTTCTCCGGGCAGGGCATCGTCGTCGTACAGCCGAGCGAGGACAGCACCGACCGTCTGCGGATCCGGGGCTGAGGGGGAGCGAGAACACACCATGCAGAGCCCGCTTTTCAGCCACACCGAACAGCAGAGCCAGGAGCGGTACGTCGTGCAGAACCCGCAGCTCCTGCGGGTCGCCCTCACCGGGCACGACGACGTCCTCGCCCGCAAGGGCGCCATGGTCGCGTACCAGGGGCTGATGGACTTCGACGGCGAGTACCAGAACAACAACCAGCGCCGTGCCCGCGCCAACACCGGCGAGGGCCTGGACCTGATGCGCTGTTCCGGACAGGGCACCGTCTACTTCGCCAACCTGGCCCAGTACATCCACGTCGTGGACGTCGACCAGGAGGGCATGACCGTGGACAGCTCCTATGTGCTGGCGCTGGACTCCACACTGCACACCGAGGTCATCGCCGTGGACAGCCAGTACGGCATCTCCGGCTCCGGCAAGTACCAGCTGAACATCTCCGGCCGGGGCAAGGTCGCCCTGATGACCTCCGGCCAGCCGCTGATGATGCACGTCACCCCGGACAAGTACGTCAACGTCGACGCCGACGCGATCGTCGCCTGGTCGTCGTCGCTGCGCGTCCAGATGCAGGCGCAGACGCACTCGTCCAACATCCGCCGCCGCCGGGGCAGCACCGGAGAGGGCTGGGAGCTGAGCTTCCTCGGGCAGGGCTTCGCGCTCGTGCAGCCCAGTGAGGTCATGCCGCCGCAGACCGCCGAGATCGGCCAGGGCCTCGGCGCGCAGTTCGGCGTGGGCCAGCACGGCGCGCACGCCCAGAACCAGAACAACGCCTGGAACTGAGCACCGCGTGTGTAAGGGGCGGCCGCTCATGGCGACCGCCCCTTACACATGTCCTACAGCGCCGCGCGGGCCGCCTCCACCAGCCGTACGACCGACGTGTCGGCCACGGCCGCCACCTCCTCGTACCGGAACCAGCGCAGGTCCAGCGACTCGTCGCTGATGGCCTCCACCGCGTCCGGCGGCGCGATCGCCACGTACTGCACATCCAGGTGCCAGTGGCAGGGCGCCGGAATCGGGTGCCGGTCCAGCCGGGCCGGGCCGCCCGGCAGCAGCGTCAGGCCGCGGATGCCGGACTCCTCCGTGGCCTCCCGCAGCGCCGCCCCGGCGACCGTGTCGTCACCGGGCTCGCAGTGGCCGCCCATCTGGAGCCACATGCCCAGCTTCTTGTGCAGGGTCAGCAGCACCCGGCCGCGCTCCGGGTCCACCACCAGCGCGCTGGCCGTCAGGTGCCCGGCCCCGCACGCCTTCCACATCCCGTCCGGGTGAACCGCCAGGTGCTCCAGATAGACCTGGCGCAGCTCCACCTGGTCCCCGGACCCTTCGTACCCCTTCAGTACGAGGACGGCGTCATCGTGCAGGCTCACTTGTCGGTGTCGTCCTCGTCGTCGCTCTTGGGCCGGTCCTGGTTGCCGGCCGCTTCGCCGAGCATCTTGTCGATCTCCGAGAAGTCCAGGTGCTCGCGGTGGACGAAGCCGTCCGGGTCGTCCAGGTCGGACGCCGTCGGCAGCATGTCCGGGTGCTCCCACAGGCCGTCACGGCCGTCGACACCGCGCGCGTCGGTGAGCGACGCCCACAGCCGCGCGGCGTCCCGCAGCCGACGCGGCCGCAGCTGCAGACCGATCAGCGTGGCGAACGTCTGCTCGGCGGGCCCGCCCGAGGCCCGGCGCCGGCGCAGCGTCTCACGCAGCGCGTCGGCGGACGTCAGGCGGGTCTTGGCGGCCTCGTGCACCACCGCGTCCACCCAGCCCTCGACCAGCGCGAGCGCCGTCTCCAGACGGGCCAGGGCGGCCTTCTGCTCCGGCGTGTCCTCCGGCTGGAACATGCCCTGCTGAAGGGCCTCCTGCAGCTGCTCCGGGTTCGACGGGTCCAGCCCGCCGACCGCGTCCTCCAGCTTGCCGGTGTCGACCTTGATCCCGCGGGCGTACCCCTCGACCGCGCCGAACAGGTGCGAGCGCAGCCACGGCACGTGCGCGAAGAGCCGCTGGTGGGCGGCCTCGCGCAGCGCCAGGTACAGCCGCACCTCGTCCTGCGGCACGCCCAGGTCCTTGCCGAACGCCGCCACGTTCAGCGGCAGCAGCGCGGCCTTGCCGGCCGGCCCCAGGGGCAGCCCGACATCGGTCGAGCCGACGACCTCACCGGCCAGGACACCCACGGCCTGACCGATCTGCTGGCCGAACATGGCGCCGCCCATGGAGCGCATCATGCCGATCAGCGGGCCCGCCATGGCCTGCATCTCCTCGGGCAGGACGTCCCCCATGGCCGCGCCCACCCGCTCGGCGACCGGGTCCACCAGCTGCTGCCAGGCCGGCAGGGTCGCCTCGACCCACTCCGCGCGGCTCCAGGCCACGGCGGTGCTCGCCCCCGACGGAAGGGATGTCGCACCGTCCAGCCACAGATCGGCCAGGCGCACGGCCTCCTCGACGGCCGACCGCTCGCCCGGACCCACACTGGCGTCCTTGGTGCCGTCCGGCGTGCCCTGTGACACCGTCTGGCGGGCGATCTGCTTGGCCATGTCCCAGTTGACGGGACCGCCCTCATAGCTGAGCATCTGCCCCAGCTGCTGGAAGGCCGCCCCCAGGTCCGTGGGGTTCAGGGAGCCGAACATCGCGGCGAAGGGGTTGTCCCCGCCGCCCGGCATGCCGCCGAACCCCGCGAAGGGGTTGCCACCGGCACCCTGGCCACCTTCGGCGGGTCCCTTCTTCTTGCCTTCGTCGCCGTCCTCCGGCTCCTCCGGCGGACCGAATCCGAATGGGGTGTCACTCACGGGGTTCCTCGGCTCGTAGGGCCGCCGGCTTCCTGCCGACGGCGGCTGCCCGACAACACCACCAGCGTAGACATCCGAGCCGGATGTGGGCTCGGTGCTCCACCGGCTCATGGCCTGCGGCAGGATGGACGCCACCTGGTACGTACGCGTCATACACGTACGTACTGAAGACAACCGCTGGAGACGCCCGGTGAGTTCCCCAGATCCGCAGGTTCGCGCAGCGCGAAACCTCTCAACCCACTCCGGCCGCGGCCCCGTCGTCGCGGTCACCGGCGCCGCGTCCGGCGTCGGAGACCTACTCGCCCGCCGCCTCGCCGCATCCGGGGAGGTCAAGCAGGTCATCGCGATCGACGAGCGCCGCGGCGAGGTCTCCGAGGCGCAGTGGCACATCCTCGACGTGCGGGACCCGGCTATCGCCGAGAAACTGCGCGGCGCCGACGTCGTCGTGCACCTGGCGCTCGACCTCGACCTGGAGACCGACGCCGCCGCCCGTACGGCGTACAACGTGCGCGGTACGCAGACCGTGCTGACCGCAGCGGCGGCCGCGGGTGTGCACCGGGTCGTGCTGTGCACCTCCGCGATGGTGTACGGGGCGCTGCCCGACAACGACATCCCGCTCTCCGAGGACGCCGAGCTGCGGGCGACCGCCGAGGCCACCGGGGTGGGCGACCTGCTGGAGATCGAGCGCCTCGCGCGCCGGGCGCCCCGAGCGCACCCCGGCCTGAACGTCACGGTCGTACGCCCGGCCGTGCTGGTGGGCGGCACCGACACGGCGCTGACCCGGTACTTCGAGTCGCCCCGGCTGCTGGTGGTCGCCGGGTCGCGTCCGGCCTGGCAGTTCTGCCACGTCGAGGACCTGGTCAGCGCCCTGGAGTACGCGGCGCTGGAGAAGGTCGAGGGCGAGTTCGCGGTCGGCTGCGACGGCTGGCTGGAACAGGAGGAGGTCGAGGAGCTGAGCGGAATCCGGCGCATGGAGCTGCCCTCCGCGGTGGCCCTGGGCGCGGCCGCGCGGCTCCACCGGATCGGGCTCACCCCGTCGCCGGCCGGTGACCTGGCGTACACCATGCATCCGTGGGTGGTCAGCGTCGGGCGGCTGCACGACGCGGGCTGGCGGCCGCAGTGGACCAATGAGGAGGTCCTCGCCGCGCTCCTGGAGGAGGTCGAGGGCCGCCACACGGTCGCCGGACGCCGCCTCGGCCGCAAGGACGCCACGGCGGCGGGCGCCGCGGGCGCGACGGTCGCCCTGCTGGGCACCGCCGCTCTGGTACGCCGGGCCCGCAAGCGCCGCGGTCTGTAGCGGGCGCGGGGCTGCGGGCCGCGGCGCGGGGCTCGGGCGGGCGCTCTGTAGGAGGCTCCAACGCGCGCGTGGCCGGGCAGGTCGAAAACGCTATTCCGCGATGTCAGTCCCGTGCGGCACGATGGGCTGCATGGCACCCACGTACGACCACCCCGGCGAGCGCGCGGCGGCGGACCCGATCCGGCTGCTGGCGATCCGTGACACCCCGCTCTCCCTCGACGAGGTCTTCCGGGCCGTCGGTGACGACGCGGCCGGCGGTACGGCCCTCTTCGTGGGCACCGTGCGCAACCACGACGGTGGCGCAGACGTCGACGCCCTCGGGTACTCCAGCCACCCCACCGCAGAGGCCGAGCTGCGCCGCGTCGCGGAGAAGGTCGTCGCCGACTATCCGGTACGTGCCCTCGCGGCCGTTCACCGGGTGGGCGACCTGACAGTCGGCGACCTGGCCGTCGTGGTCGCCGTGTCGTGCCCGCACCGGGGGGAGGCCTTCGAGGCGTGCCGCAAGCTGATCGACGACCTCAAGCACGAGGTGCCGATCTGGAAGCACCAGCGCTTCTCCGACGGCACAGAGGAGTGGGTCGGCGCCTGCTGAGCCTCAGGCACATGTATGGGGGTCCCCCCGGACGAAGTCTGGGGGAGGGTCGGCGCCAGCTGACCGGTTCCGGACGGTGGGCAAGCGTCCGATTTGCGTAACCCGACCCCGGGCGTGAGCGTTGAACCGGCGGATGGTTAATCTGCTGATCAGTTCGTGGGTTGTGCTCATGGGGACGGGAGGTCGCGTGATGGCAGTTCTCGCCTGGTTGTTGATTCCGCTCTTCGCTGCCATCGGTGCTGCGATATGGGGAAGCTGGGCCTCTCGTGACCGGACCACCGGTGATGTGGCCGAGCTGGCGGGCTATGCGCGCTTCCGCGAGGTGATGGAGAAGTCCCACTCGGGCAGCGGCACGGCCTGACGGCCCAAGGCCCCCCGTACGGACCGGCCCCGGGGGTGCACGGACACACGTGTCCCGTACTGTCGTTCCATGCCACGCCGCACTGCGACGATGCTCGCCTCCACCCTCGTCCTCATCGCGCTGCTCTGCGCAGGCGTGTTCTTTCCGGTGCCCTACTCGGAGATGAGCCCGGGACCGACGGTCAACACGCTCGGTGAGGCCGACGGCGAGCCGGTGCTGCAGATCTCCGGCCACAAGACCTACCCCACGACCGGGCATCTCAATATGACGACGGTCAGGGTCACCGGTGCGGACTACAAGATGAACCTGGTGGAGGCGGTCTACGGGTGGCTCGCCCACGACAGCGTCGTGGTGCCGCACGACACGCTCTATCCGAACGGCAAGACCGAGGAGCAGTCGACCCAGGAGAACGCCGAGGAGTTCAGCCAGTCCCAGGAGAGCGCGAAGGTCGCCGCCCTCGGACAGCTGGGCATCCCCGTCGCGTCCCGCGTGGTCGTCTCCTCGGTCCAGAAGGACAGCCCCGCCGAGGGCACGCTGCACGCGGGCGACGTGATCAAGGCGGTGGACGGTACGGCGGTCAAGGCGCCGCAGGACGTGGCCAAGCTCGTCACCAAGCACAAGCCCAAGGAGGACGTGGTCTTCACCATCGTCCCGGCGAAGGAGGCGGCGGCCGCCGAGAAGGCGGGCCGGGAGCCCACCACGACCGAGCGGGTCACCCTCACCACCAAGAAGTCCGACGAGGGCGACCGGGCGATCGTCGGCATCCAGGCCGGGACGGACCACACCTTCCCGTTCACCGTCGACATCAAGCTCGCCGATGTGGGCGGCCCGAGCGCGGGCCTGATGTTCTCGCTCGGGATCGTCGACAAGCTGACTCCGGGCGACCTGACGGGCGGCACGTTCGTCGCGGGCACCGGCACGATCGACAACGCGGGCAAGGTCGGCCCGATCGGCGGCATCGAGATGAAACTGGTCGGTGCGCGGAACGCCGGCGCCCGGTACTTCCTGACGCCCGCCGACAACTGCGCGGCGGCGGCGTCCGACACGCCTGACGGGCTCACGCTGATCAAGGTGAACACCATCAAGGACGCGGTGAAGTCCCTCGAGAAGATCCGCAAGGGCACCACCACCGGCCTCCCGAGCTGCGCGGTCGGCTGACCGCCGCAGCAGTCCACGGCACGCCGGGCAGGGCGGGCAGGCCGCGCCCGCCGGGCAAGCCCCGGGTGGCCTCCAGGCAGGCACGCCCGCTGGGCGGGCAAGTCCGCCGGGGGCCGGCCCTCCAGGCGGGCACGGCGCGCCCGCTGGGGCGCCGCGCGCAGGCGATCCTCGCGCTCGCGGAGGAGGACCGACGCGCTGCGGGCGCACGCGCTGGTGGATGCGCGGCGCCTCGCGGGCGAGGCGGAGGCGACGGCCCGGGCCCGCCGCGCCCCCAGGCACGCCCGGCCCCTCAGGACCCGGCCGCTCCCTCACCCCGCCGGGGCGCCGGGCTCAGGCCGGGCCGCCAAGCAAGCAAGCCCCGTCGGCCCCCGCCGGGCAGGCCGGGCCCGCCAAGCAAGCCCCCGTCGGTCCCCGCTGGGCAGGCCGGGCCCAGCAAGCCCCGCCGGCCCCCGCCGGGCAGGCCGCGCCCGCCGCACAAGCCCCGCCGGGGCCCGCCGGGCCCCGTACCCGGACCCGCCCCGCGCGTCTCCCGGGTTTGCTCAGGACTCGAACGTGGCCGCGAGGGCTTCGGCGAGGCCGGGTACGAGGTCCGCGCCGGTGAGGACCTCGGTGGGGGAGTCCTTCTCGCGCAGCCGGAGCGCCGACTCACGGGCGCCGTCGCGGAGGACGGCCACCGTCATACGGACCTCCTGGCGGTCGGGGTGGGCGGCGACCCACTTGGCCAGGCCCGCTTCGTCCAGGCCGTCCGGGACGGAGGCCTCGGCGGACGGCGGGAGCATCAGCCGCTCCACCGTCATCGCGCAGCCCGCCACGGCATCCGGCCAGGCGACGGTGGCGAGGAACTCGTCGAGCGGCCGGTCGGCGGGGATCTCGTCCTGCTCGATCGGGGTGAGGGGGGCGGCGGCCTCGTCGGCGTCCAGGCCGAGCTGGGCGGCCAGCCCCGGCTCCTGGGAGCGCAGCTGGGCGGTGTCGACGAGGGCGAAGAGCCGGGCCGGCTGGTCCCAGCCCAGACCGGACGCGTACTCGTCGATCTCGAGTACCGCGCGGGTCAGCGGGCTGGCGGCCATCGGGGGGCCTGAGGGAGAAACGTTGGACATGGTCAATATCCTGCCTCCTTTCGACCCGGAGGCGGGAACTAGGTAAAGCTTCAGTAAGTTGCATCAGTGGGCTCTACCATCGCTGGGCCTGCTTCACCACACGACAGCGAACTCGAGGGGCGCACGTTGGCTTTCCAGATGCCGGACCGCGGCGGAGGCCCGACCGGGCCACGGATCAGAGTCGGCCGGCCGTCCCGGCGGGCCCGTACCCTGCTCATGACACTGGGGGTACTGGCCGTGCTGGCCATGCTCTTCGTCATGTTCGCCGGGTTCTGGACGGACTGGCTGTGGTACAGGTCCGTCAATTACTCGTCCGTCTTCACCACCACCCTGTGGACCAAGATCGGCCTGTTCGCCGTCTTCGGTCTGCTGATGGCCGTGGCGGTGGGACTGAACATCTGGCTCGCGCACCGGCTGCGCCCGCCGCTGAGCGCCATGTCGCTGGAGCAGCAGAGCCTGGACCGGTACCGGATGGGAGTGGCCCCGTACAAGAAGTGGGTGCTCCTGGCGATCACCGCCCTGGTCGGGCTGATCGCCGGTGCCTCCGCCTCCGGCCAGTGGCGCACCTGGCTGATGTGGGTCAACGGGGTGTCCTTCGGTCAGAAGGACCCGCAGTTCGGCATGGACGTGGCGTTCTACGCGTTCGACCTGCCCTGGTACCGGTTCCTGCTGGGCTTCGGCTTCGCCGCCACCGTGCTGTCGCTGATCGCCGCCGCGCTGACGCACTACCTGTACGGCGGGCTGCGCATCACCAGCCCGGGCGCCCGCGCGACCGCCGCGGCGACCGGGCACCTCTCCGTCCTGCTCGGTGTCTTCGTGTCGCTGAAGGCGATCGCGTACTGGCTCGACCGGTACGGCCTGGCCGTGAAGTCCAGCGACTTCAAGGCGACCGGCAACTGGACGGGCCTCAGGTACGTCGACGCCAACGCCTACCTTCCGGCGAAGACGATCCTCTTCTGCATCGCCGCCATCTGTGCCGTGCTGTTCTTCGCCACCCTCTGGCGCCGCACCTGGCAGCTCCCGGTGATCGGCTTCGGCCTGATGGTCCTGTCGGCGATCCTGATCGGCGGGCTGTACCCGGCGATCGTGCAGAAGTTCCAGGTGCAGCCGAACGAGCAGGCCAAGGAAGCGCCGTACATCGAGAAGAACATCGACGCCACGCGCAAGGCGTACGACATCGACCAGACGAAGCCGGAGAACTACTCCGGCAAGTCCACGGTCAAGGCCAAGGACAAGCTGAGGGCGGACGCCGACCTGGCCGCCAGCTACCGGCTGGTCGACCCGAACATCGTGTCGCCGACCTTCCAGCAGCTGGAGCAGCGGCGGAAGTACTACCAGTTCCCGACCACGCTCGACGTCGACCGGTACGAGGGCAAGGACACGGTCATCGGTCTGCGTGAGCTCAACATCAGGGGCATCCCGAAGCGGAACTGGATCAACGACCACTTCACGTACACCCACGGCTATGGCGCGATCATGGCCACGGGTACGGCGACGGATGCCAACGGCTCGCCGATCTTCACCGAGTCCGGCCTGCCGACCAAGGGCGAGCTGAAGACGTACGAGCAGCGGATCTACTACGGCGAGAAGACCGAGCAGTACTCGATCGTCGGTGGTCCGCAGAAGGAGCTCGACTACGAGGAGAACGGCGAGAAGACCACCAGCTACAAGGGCAAGAGCGGGGTCAACCTCTCCAACGCCTTCAACCGGGCTGCCTACGCCGTGGCCTTCAGCGAGCCGCAGATCCTGTACTCGGGAGCCATCGGCGACGGTTCGCGGATCCTCTACAACCGCACGCCCAAGCAGCGCGTGGAGGCGGTCGCCCCCTGGCTGACCATCGACGGCGACGCCTACCCGGCGGTCATCGACGGCCGCATCCAGTGGATCGTCGACGCCTACACGACGACGAACGGCTACCCGTACGCGTCGCGTACGACGCTGGGGGACACCACCACGGACTCCCTCACCGCCGGCAACCAGACGCGCGCGGTCGTCGCCCAGCAGAACCAGGTCAACTACATCCGCAACTCGGTGAAGGCCACCGTCGACGCGTACGACGGCACGGTGAAGCTGTACCAGTGGGACACCAAGGACCCGGTCCTCAAGACCTGGATGAAGGCGTTCCCCGGCACGGTCGAGCCGAAGAGCGCCATCAAGGCCGACCTCCGGGAGCACCTGCGCTACCCGCAGGACATGTTCAAGGTCCAGCGCGAGCTGCTGACCCGCTACCACGTCCAGGACGCCGCCCAGTTCTACAGCGGCAGTGACGCCTGGCAGGTGCCGGACGACCCGACGAACAAGAACGGCAACGCGGTTCCGCCGTACTACCTGAGCATGAAGATGCCCGGGGACACGCGGCAGCAGTTCTCGCTGACGACGACGTTCACGCCGAACGGCCGGCCCAACCTGGGCGGCTTCATGGCGGTGGACGCCGACGCCAACAGCAAGGACTACGGCCGGATAAGGCTGCTCAGGGTCACCCAGGACGTGCCCGGCCCGGCGCAGGTGCAGAACAAGCTCAACAGCCTGCCCTCCGTGGCCCAGTTCGTCCGTGACCTCAAGGGTGCCGACTCCGACATCCAGTACGGCAACCTGCTGACCGTGCCGCTCGACGGCGGCTTCCTGTACGTCGAGCCGATCTACGCGCAGGGCCGCAACGCCGCGTATCCGCTGATGCGGAAGGTGGCGGTGTCGTACGTCGACGCGGACCAGCCGGAAGGCGACACGACCAAGGACACCACGGTGTTCGAGGACAACCTCGCCAAGGCGCTGAACGCGGTCTTCGGGGTGGACGGCGAGACGCCGACCACACCGCCGCCGAGTGACCCGACCAAGCCGCCGGCCACCGGCGAGGCGGCGCTGCAGCAGGCGATCGCGGACGCGCAGAAGGCGTTCACGGACGGTGAGGCGGCGATGAAGAAGGGTGACTGGACGGCGTACGGCAAGGCGCAGGAGGCGCTGGCGGAGGCGCTCCAGCGGGCCGCCGCGGCGGACGCCCAGCGCAAGGCCGACGGCGGCAAGAATGCCGACGACAAGCCCGCGGCGGGGGCGGCCGAGCCCAAGCCCGGTGCCGATACGGCGGGCGCCAAGCCCGGTGCCGATACGGCGGACGCCGGCAAGCCCGCGTCGGGCGGCTGAATCAGGGCGGTCCCCCTGCCCGTCCTCGGGGCGGGCGGGGGGACCTCCGGGCCGTGATACGGTAGTGACACAACGACGCGGGGTGGAGCAGCTCGGTAGCTCGCTGGGCTCATAACCCAGAGGTCGCAGGTTCAAATCCTGTCCCCGCTACTGAAAGCAAGGGCCCGGATCCTTCCAGGATCCGGGCCCTTGTCGTGTTCGTGGGGAGCTGGGCCGTGGCTGGGCTGGCCGTGGCTCATGTGAAGAACGGCCCTGACGGGGGCAGTTGGGGTGCAACGTGTTTGACTTGTCTCCCTGTGGGCATGTCGACAAAACGCTGAAGTGACCTCACTGGCTGCGGTATACCAGGTGTACGCGGGTAGCAGGTGGTGCGACGATGGGAATTATGGGGGACAGGGCAACTCTGTTGGAGACAGGGCGGTTTGTGCAGCGGCACGCCGAAAGCGCCGCAGATGTGATGGGTGACGCTGCCATGGAGACCACCGCCATGGACAGCACTGAGACCGGTGACGCCGTCGAGACCGAGGAGCGCCACCGCCGCGCCGCCGAGAACGGCGACACCGTCGCCATGAGCGTCCTCGGGGCCCTGCTGCTGCGCCGCGGCGACCTCGACGGCGCCGAGCCCCACCTGCGCGCCGCCACCGCCGACGGCGACCGCGCCGCCGCCAACAACCTGGGCGTCCTCCTCCACCAGCGCGGGTACGCCGACGAGGCCGCCGGCTGGTGGCGCATCGCCGCCGTGGC
The DNA here is from genome assembly GCF_002099185.1 of Streptomyces sp. CB03238. NCBI lineage: Bacteria > Bacillati > Actinomycetota > Actinomycetes > Kitasatosporales > Streptomycetaceae > Streptomyces > Streptomyces sp. CB03238. Next base: position 311,108 of record NZ_NBCN01000002.1, read on the forward strand.
CGGTTCCGCGGCCGCCGCCCACGCCCTGGGCCGCCACTACCGCGAGCGCGGCGACGAGCCGGCGGCCGAGTACTGGCTGCGCCAGTCCGCCGAGCAGGGCCACGCCCTCGGCGCGTACGCCCTGGCCGACCTGCTGGAGCACCGCAGCGACGTCGGCGCCGAGCGGTGGCTGCGCGCGGCCGCCGAGCAGGGCCACCGCGAAGCCGCCTACCGCCTGGCCCGCGCCCTGGAGCGCAAGGCCCAGACGCGGGCCGCCGACGACACCGCCGCCACTACCGGTACCGAGACCGCCGAGCAGTGGTACCGGCAGGCCGCCGCCCGCGGCCACCGCCGCGCCGCCCTGCACCTGGGGGCCATCCTCGAACGGCGCGGCGAGCTCAAGGAGGCCGGCCGCTGGTACCTGACCTCCGCCAAGGACGGCGAGACCCGCGCCGCGTGCGCGCTCGGGTTCCTGCTCCGTGACGCGGGCGACGAGGAGAGCGCCGCCATCTGGTGGCTGCGCGCCGCCCAGGACGGCGACGGCAACGCCGCCAACGCGCTGGGCGCCCTGCACGCCGCCCGCGGCGAGCACCAGACGGCCGAGCGCTGGTACCGCGCGGCCACCGACGCGGGCGATGTGAACGGCGCGTACAACCTCGGCCTGCTGTTCGCCGCCCAGAACCGCATCGCCCAGGCAGAGCAGTGGTACCGGCGCGCCGCCTACGCGGGTCACCGCGAGGCCGCCAACGCGCTCGCCATCCTGCTCCTCCAGAGCGGCGACCCGAACGGCGCCGAGCCCTGGTTCTCCAAGGCCGCCGAGGCCGGCAGCGTCGACGCCGCGTTCAACCTGGGCATCCTCTACGCGGGTCGCGACGACGACGAGACGGCGCTGCGCTGGTACGAGCGGGCCGCCGCGGCCGGCCACACCGAGGCCGCGCTCCAGGTCGGCATCGCCCGCCTCCGGGACGGCGACGAGCAGGAGGCCGAGCGTCACCTGCGGTGCGCGGCGGGCGGCGGCAGCGCGGAGGCCGCGTTCCGCCTCGCCACCGTGCTGGACGCCCGTCAGGCGCCCACCGGACCGCCCGCGCTCGGTGAGCCGCAGGCACCCAAGAGCGAGTGCGAGGAGTGGTACGAGCGGGCCGCCGAGCAGGGCCACCGGCGCGCCCAGGTGCGGGTCGGCATGCTGGCCGCCGCCCGCGGGGACACCGCGGAGGCGGCCCGCTGGTACCGGGAGGCCGCCGAGGCGGGCAGCCGCAACGGCGCCTTCAACCTCGGCCTGCTGCTCGCCCGCGACGGGAACGAGAGGGAGGCCTCGCTCTGGTGGACCCGCGCCGCCCGCGCCGGGCACGGCCGGGCCGCCCTGCGCCTGGCGCTGCTCGCCGCCCGCCGGGGCGAGCTGACCGAGGGCCGCCGCTGGTGCGCCCGCGCGGTCGAGCTGGGCCCGGCCGAGGTGGCCGAGCGGGCGGCACGGCTCAGCGAGGCGCTGCACCAGGAGCTCACCGCGTAGCCGAGCGCCTCGGGGTGGGTCCAAGGCCTGCTTATGGATTTGCGCTGGTCCACGCGGTCCCGTAAGGTTGTGTTCATCGACGCGGGGTGGAGCAGCTCGGTAGCTCGCTGGGCTCATAACCCAGAGGTCGCAGGTTCAAATCCTGTCCCCGCTACTGAAACCGAAGGCCCGGATCCATATGGATCCGGGCCTTCGGCGTTTTCTGTGTGCACGGTACGACGTGTGCACGGTACGACGTGTGCACGGTACGACGTGTGCACGGTACGACGTGTGCACGGTACGACGTGTGCACGGTACGACGAAAAGCCCCCGGCGCGCGGCCGGGGGCTTTCGTCGAGACGCGTCAGGCGGAGGCGCAGTTCGGGCAGACGCCCCGGTACGTGACCTCCACGTCCGAGATCGTGAAGCCGAAGCGCTCGGTGGTCGGCAGGTCCGCCAGTGGGTTGCCCGTCGGGTGTACGTCGCGGATGGCGCCGCACTGGGCGCACACCAGGTGGTGGTGCGGACGGTGGGCGTTCGGGTCGTACCGCTTGGCGCGGCGGTCCGTGGAGACCTCCAGGACCTCGCCCAGCGTCACCAGCTCACCCAGCGTGTTGTACACCGTCGCGCGGGAGATCTCCGGAAGCCGCTCCACCGCGCGCGCGTGCACCTCGTCGGCGGTCAGGTGTACGTGGTCCCCGTCGAGGACCTCGGCCACGACACGCCGCTGTGCGGTCATCCGCCAGCCGCGTCCGCGCAGTCGTTCCAACAGGTCACTCATGACGACCAGCCTAACAGGGAGGGGACTCAGTCCCGAATGGGTGTGGCTTTGGATGAGGGCTTGACTTAGACAATGTCCATTGTAGGATCGGAAACGGCATTAGCCAAGGGACAGGACGTGCAGGACATGGCAGGACACACGCAGGAGGCGCACGTGACGCAGGGACCGCTCACCACGGAGGCCGGCGCGCCGGTCGCCGACAACCAGAACAGCGAGACCGCGGGCGTCGGCGGTCCGGTTCTGGTCCAGGATCAGCTGCTGCTGGAGAAGCTCGCGCACTTCAATCGCGAGCGCATTCCGGAGCGCGTGGTCCACGCGCGCGGCGCCGGTGCCTACGGCACCTTCACGGTGACGGCCGACGTCACCAAGTACACCCGGGCGAAGTTCCTCTCCGAGGTCGGCAAGCAGACGGAGACGTTCCTCCGCTTCTCGACCGTGGCGGGCAACCTCGGTGCGGCCGACGCCGTCCGTGACCCGCGCGGCTTCGCGCTGAAGTTCTACACCGAAGAGGGCAACTACGACCTCGTCGGCAACAACACCCCGGTGTTCTTCATCAAGGACGCCATCAAGTTCCCCGACTTCATCCACACCCAGAAGCGCGACCCGTACACCGGCTCCCAGGAGGCGGACAACGTGTGGGACTTCTGGGGCCTGTCGCCCGAGTCGACGCACCAGGTGACCTGGCTGTTCGGTGACCGCGGTATACCGGCGAGCTACCGCCACATGGACGGCTTCGGTTCCCACACCTTCCAGTGGAACAACGAGGCCGGCGAGGTCTTCTGGGTCAAGTACCACTTCAAGACCGACCAGGGCATCAAGTGCCTCACCCAGGACGAGGCCAACAAGCTCGCGGGTGAGGACCCGGACTCCCACCAGCGCGACCTGCGCGAGGCCATCGAGCGCGGTGACTACCCGTCCTGGACCGTCGGCGTGCAGATCATGCCCGCCGCCGAGGCCGCGACGTACCGCTTCAACCCGTTCGACCTCACCAAGGTGTGGCCGCACGCGGACTACCCGGTCATCGAGATCGGCAAGCTGGAGCTCAACCGCAACCCGCAGAACGTCTTCGCCGAGGTCGAGCAGTCGATCTTCTCCCCGGCGCACTTGGTGCCCGGCATCGGCCCCTCGCCCGACAAGATGCTCCAGGGCCGTCTCTTCGCGTACGGCGACGCCCACCGCTACCGCGTCGGCATCAACGCCGACCACCTGCCGGTGAACCGGCCGCACGCCACCGAGGCGCGGACGAACAGCCGTGACGGCTTCCTGTACGACGGCCGCCACCAGGGTGCGAAGAACTACGAGCCCAACAGCTTCGGCGGCCCGAACCAGACCGGCCGCCCGCTGTGGCAGCCGGTTCCGGTGACCGGTGTGACCGGCGACCACGAGGCGCCCGTCCACGCCGAGGACAACGACTTCGTCCAGGCGGGCAACCTCTACCGGCTGATGTCGGAGGAGGAGAAGGAGCGCCTGATCGCGAACCTGGCGGGCTTCATCGCCAAGGTGTCGCGCGACGACATCGCCGAGCGCGCGATCAACAACTTCCGCCAGGCGGACGAGGACTACGGCAAGCGGCTGGAGGCCGCGGTCCAGGCCCTGCGCGGCTGAACAGCACTGGATCGCTTGTCGTGAACAGAGGGCCGGCTCCCGTCGCGGGGGCCGGCCCTCTCGTATGCAGGCGCTAGCCGGCGGTCAGTGTTGCCTCGCGCCGTGCCTCGCGCAGCCGCACCGGCGCCCAGCAGCGGATGATGTCGCGTACGGAGACGATGCCGACCGGCCCGTCGCCGTCCAGCACGATCAGGTGCCGGAAACCGCCATGAGCCATGGCCTGTGCGGCTTCCTCCAGGGTCCAGCCCGGCGCCGCGAAGACGACGTCGGTGGTGGTGTGCGCGCCCGCCGTCTCTATGTCGGGGTTCTGGCCGGATCCCACGGAGACGAGGATGTCCCGCTCGGTGAGGATGCCGAGGCCGCTGGTGTCGTGGTCCAGGACGACGGCCGCGCCGACGCGGCGCGCCGCCATCAGAGCGGCCGCCTGGCGCAGGGTGTGTGCGGGGCCGATGGTGAGGACCACCGTGCTCATGGCGTCACGGACGAGCATGGATGGAGCCACCTCCTTGGTGAATCCCTCGACTTGGTGAACCCTTCAACGAGAAGGAATTCACAAGTTCACAAATGGGGGGATTCTCAGAGTGGCAGCTCGCCCGGTCTTCAACAAGGGGGCGTGCACCACCTGGCGCACTCACGCCATGACGGGCCGTCAGTGTCAGTACCGCTGGTTCAGGTACCCCAGCAGTTCCTCGTGCAGCAGCCCGTTCGACGCCGCCGCGTTGCCGCTGTGCGGGCCCGGCTGCCCGTCGAGGCCGGTGTACGAACCGCCCGCCTCCTGGACCACGATCGCGGGCGCCGCCATGTCCCACAGGGACAGCTCCGGCTCCGCGCAGATGTCCACCGAGCCCTCCGCGACCATCATGTACGGCCAGAAGTCGCCGTAGCCGCGCGTCCGCCAGCACGCGCGCGTGAGGTCCAGGAAGCCGTCCAGCCGCCCCTGCTCCTCCCAGCCGCTGAGCGAGGAGTACGCGAACGAGGCGTCCGACAGCTCCGCCACCTTCGACACCTGGATGCGCGTCGCCGACGTCAGGCTGCGCCCCGTGTACGCGCCCAGCCCTTTCGCCGCCCACCAGCGTCGGCCCAGCGCCGGTGCCGACACCACCCCCACGACCGGCTGGAACCCACCCTGGCCCGCCTCCATCAGCGCGATCAGCGTCGCCCACACGGGCACCCCGCGGACGTAGTTCTTGGTGCCGTCGATCGGGTCGATCACCCAGCGGCGCGGGCCGGTGCCCTCGACGCCGTACTCCTCGCCCAGGATCGCGTCGCGCGGGCGCGCCCGCTGCAGATGGCCGCGGATCAGCTCCTCGGCCGCCTTGTCCGCCTCGCTCACCGGTGTCATGTCCGGCTTGGTCTCGACCTTCAGGTCCAGGGCCCGGAACCGATCCATGGTGGCGGCGTCGGCGGCATCCGCGAGGACGTGGGCAAGACGCAGATCATCGTGGTAGTCGGCCATGGGCCGACTCTATCCCGGAGGACCGGCTCCTTCAGCAGGGCCTATTGACAGTGCGTGGCCGCCCGTCAACTCTGAGCCCAGAGCCGAGGCGACGGCCTGGGAGGCGACGATGCCCACCGCGCGAGAAGCACTGCTGAACGCCGCCATGACGGCGCTCGGGGGACTGCCCTGGTCGGCGGTCCGGATGGTCGACGTGGCGTCCGCGGCCGGGGTCTCCCGGCAGACCCTCTACAACGAGTTCGGCAGCAAGGAGGGCCTCGCCCGCGCCCTGGTGCGGCGCGAGGCCGACGCCTATCTGTACGGGGTCGAACGCGCCCTCCAGGACAGGTCCGAGGGCAGGTCCGAGGACAGGCTCGACGACAGGCCCCAGGACAGGTCCGACGACGGCTCCGACGCCATCGACCGGCTCGTCTCGGTCGCCGAGTGGACCGTCGGCGAGGCGGCCGAGCGGCCGCTGCTGCGCGCCCTGCTCACCGGCTGCTGGGGCGACCGGCTGCCCGCGCCGCGCCCCGCCCCCGCCCGCTCCCGGGCGCCGGCCGGCACCTCCGCACAGCGCCGCGCCGACGCCGGGGCGCCGGCCCCCGGCGAGCTCGTGGCGGCCGTGGGGGAGCGCTCGCGGGCCGCGCTGGGGCACGATGAGGCCGAAGGGGCGTGCGAACTGGCGGTGCGGCTGGCCCTCTCGTACGTGATCGCGCCGGGTACGCAGGACCTCGGCGCCCTGCTGCGTCACGCACTGGGCGTCAGTGCGACGAGCCCGACAGCTGAAGGCCGATGACTCCGACGATCACCAGCGTGATCGAGATGATCTTCAGGACCGACACCAGGTCCCCGAGGAAGATCATCCCGTAGATCGCCGTGCCCGCCGCCCCGATACCGGTCCACACCGCGTACGCCGGGCCGACGTCCAGCTTCCGCAGCGCCAGCGTCAGCAGCCCGAAGCTGCCGAGGGCGAAGCAGGCGAACGCGACCGTCGGCCACAGCCGGGTGAAGCCGTGCGACAGCTTCAGGCAGACGGCGAAACCCGTCTCAAGGAACCCGGCGACAATCACCAGCAGCCACGCCATCGTCAGTGCCTCCCGCGTCGGTGACCTCGGTGATGTCGGTGACTGCTTCCTGTCACTGTGTCACTTGGTGCGATTATGCACTTACCAGGCGGAGGTACCCGCAAACGTGCGCGACTCAGTCGCCTTCGCGTCGCTCCCGCGTGGCGAGAAGCCGCCGCAGCGAATACAGCCGGGCCGGATCCGCGTGACCCTCCGTGACCCAGGTGTCCAGCGCGCAGTCCGGCTCGTCGTGGCTGCACGCGCGCGGGCAGTTCTCCGTACCCGGTACGAGATCCGGGAAGGCGTTGATGACACGGGACGGATCGACGTGGTGCAGCCCGAAGGACCGCACGCCCGGGGTGTCGATCACCCACCCGTCCGCGCGGTCGAGCGGCAGCGCCAGCGCGGAGGTGGTGGTGTGCCGGCCGCGGCCCGTCACCGCGTTGACGTCACCCGTCAGCCGCCGGCGGTCCTCCGGTACGAGGGCGTTCACCAACGTCGTCTTCCCGACGCCCGAGTGGCCGACGAACGCGGTGGTGCGGCCCGCCAGGTACTCGCGGACCCGGTCGGCGGCGGTGTGCCCGTCGTACAGCTCGTCCTGGCTGGTCACGACGTACGGGATGTCGAGCGCGCCGTACAGCTCCAGGAGCTTCTCGGCCGGGGCGAGGTCGGACTTGGTGAGCACCAGCAGCGGCTCCAGGCCGCCGGCGTACGCCGCGACCAGGCACCGGTCGATCAGCCGGGGGCGGGGCTCGGGGTCGGCGAGGGCGGTGACGATGGCCAGTTGGTCGGCGTTGGCGACGACCACCCGCTCGTACGGATCGTCGTCGTCGGCCGTGCGGCGCAGCACCGAGGCGCGGGGCTCGATCCGGACGATCCGCGCGAGCGTGTCCTTCTTGCCGGACAGGTCGCCGACCAGGGAGACCCGGTCGCCGACGACGGCCGCCTTGCGGCCCAGCTCACGGGCCTTCATCGCCATGACGACCCGGTCGTCGACGAGGCACGTCAGCCGGCCGCGGTCCACGGTGAGGACCATGCCCTCGGCGGCGTCCTCGTGCTTGGGGCGGATGTTGGTACGGGGGCGGTTGCCCTTGGGGTTGGGACGGGAGCGGATGTCGTCCTCGTCGGGGTTCTTGCCGTAGCGGCGCATGTCGTCAGGCCTCGAGCATTCCGAGCATTCCGGTCCACATCTGCGGGAAGTCCGGCAGGGTCTTCGCGGTCGTCGCGACGTTCTCGATCTCCACGCCCTCGACGGCGAGGCCGATGACCGATCCGGCCGTCGCCATCCGGTGGTCGTCGTACGTATGGAACACGCCCCCGTGCAGCGGGCGCGGGCGGATGTGCAGACCGTCCGCCGTCTCGGTGACGTCACCGCCCAGCTCGTTGATCTCCCTGGTGAGCGCGGCCAGCCGGTCCGTCTCGTGCAGGCGCAGGTGGGCGACGCCGCGCAGGGTGGAGGGCGAGTCGGCGAGGGCCGCGACCGCCGCGATGCCGGGCGTCAGCTCGCCGACCTCGCTCAGGTCCACGTCGATGCCGTGGATGGTGCCCGTTCCGGTGAAGGTCAGGCCCTGCTCGGTGAGCTCGCAGGAGCCACCCATCTCGGTGAAGATCTCCCGCAGCGCGTCACCGGGCTGGGTGGTGCGCTCCGGCCAGTCGGGGATGGTGACCCGCCCGCCGGTGACCAGCGCGGCCGCCAGGAACGGCTGCGCGTTCGACAGGTCCGGCTCGACGGTCAGGTCGCGGCCCAGGAGCGCGGAGGGGGAGACCCGCCACACGTTCGGCTCGCCGCCGGTCTCCGGCTCGTCGACCTGGGCGCCCACCGCGCGGAGCATGTCGACGGTCATCCGGATGTGCGGCATCGACGGCAGCTTGGCGCCCGTGTGCCGTACCTCGACGCCCTGGTTGAAGCGCGGCGCCGACAGCAGCAGGGCGCTGACGAACTGCGAAGAGGACGAGGCGTCGATCTCCACCGGGCCGCCCTCCAGCGCCCCCGCCCCGTGCACGGTCATCGGCAGCGCGCCGCGCGCCTCGTCGTCGATCCGGGCGCCCAGGGTGCGCAGCGCGTCGATGACCCCGTGCAGCGGCCGCTCGTAGGAACGCGGGTCGCCGTCGAAGTGGACCGGGCCCGTCGCCAGCGCCGCGACCGGCGGGAGGAAGCGCATGACCGTTCCGGCGTTGCCGACGTCGATCGTGGCCGGGCCGTGCAGGCCCGCCGGGATGACCCGCCACCGCTCGCCCGTACCGTCCGGGCCCACGCCCTCCTCGATGCCGACGCCCATCGTGCGCAGGGCCTCCGCCATCAGCAGGGTGTCGCGCGAGCGCAGCGGGTGCCGCAGCCAGCCGGGCTCGGAAGCCAGGGCGGCGAGCACCAGGGCCCGGTTGGTGACCGACTTGGACCCGGGCACGGTGACGGTCGCGTCCACGGCTCCACTCGCGTACGGGGCCGGCCAGAGATCGAGCTGCGCGGGGGTTTCGGTCATGCCCCTCACTTTAGACGGGGCAAGTGGTCACGGCCGATCACGGACCGAGCAGTCAGGACCCCTATCGGTTCACAAAGGCGTGCGGCGGGCGCACGGACCGGGCACGCGGCGCACGTACCGCCCCCTGGTGCTACAGACCCAGCAGCCAGCGCCCGCCGCCGATCAGGGAGCACAACGAGACGGCGTGGAAGAAGAACAGCCACAGTGGCGCCGGGACGTGCGTGAGCCGCGAGAGCTGGTCGGCGTCCGAGTCGGGCGCAGCACCGTGCCGCCGCTTGGCCTGGAGCTCGAAGACCGGTCGTACCCCGCCCAGCAGCAGGAACCACACGGCGCTGTACGCGAACGCCGACTGGACGTCCGGCTCCGTGAGCCAGGACACCAGCAGGAACGCCGCACCCGTGACGATGACGGTGAGCGCCCCGTACGCGTTGCGGATCATCACCAGCATGGCGATCAGCAGCGCCGTGGCGATCCACAGCAGCAGGGTGACGCGGTGTGCGGCGAGCAGCCAGGCGCCGCCGAGGCCGAGCAGGGAGGGCGCGGTGTAGCCGGCGGCGGCGGTGAGGATCATGCCGAGGCCGGTGGGTTTGCCACGGCTGACAGTGAGGCCGCTGGTGTCCGAGTGGAGCCGGATGCCGTCGAGGCGGCGGCCGGTGAGCAGGGCGATCAGCCCGTGGCCGCCCTCGTGGGCGATGGTGACGGCGTTGCGCGCCACGCGCCACACCCGGTGCGGGGCGGTCACGGCGAGGGCCGCCACGGCGGTGACGACGACGAGCCACAGGTCCGGGGCGGGCTGGGTACCGAACAGATCGGTGCTGGCCATTTCTCGGACGGCTCCTCATGGTGTCAGTGGCACGTGGCAGTGTTGGCAAGTATGTGCGGACGTTATTCGGCGAGTCGTAGGCCCGAGGATCTGACCGGACTCTTCCAGATAGAGAAATGGGAGCCGAAGGAGACCCTGGCTCCGGACTGGAACGTGGCCCCCACCAAAGAGGTGTACGCGGTCCTCGAACGCCCCCTCAAGGACAAGGACGCGGATCGCGACCGTCCGGTTCGGCAGCTGCGGGTCCTGAAATGGGGCCTGGTGCCGTCCTGGTCGAAGACGCCCGAGGGAGCCGCCCGGATGATCAACGCCCGCGCGGAGACCGTGCACGACAAGCCGTCCTTCCGGCGGGCGTTCACCCAGCGCCGCTGCATCCTGCCCGCCGACGGCTATTACGAGTGGGTGACCGGCGCCGCCGAGCGGCAGCTGGAGGAGCAGGGCAAGAAGAAGCGCCCCCGCAAGCAGCCCTACTTCGTCACGCCCGCCGACGGGTCGGTCTTCGCGATGGCGGGGCTGTACGAGTTCTGGCGCGACCCCACCCTGCCGCCCGATCACCCGCAGGCGTGGTGGGCCACCTGCTCGGTGATCACCACCGACGCCGACAAGGACCCCCTGGGTGTGGCCCCCGCCGAGGGCCCGCGCTCGCTGGCCGACATCCACCCCCGTATGCCGCTGATGCTGACGCCCGACCGGTGGGACGCCTGGCTGGACCCGGCCCGCACGGACACCGACGACCTGCGCGCCCTGCTCACCCCGCCGCCCGCGGGCCTGATGCGGGCCTACCCGGTGACCACCGCCGTCAGCAACGTCCGCAACAACGGCCCTGAACTGCTGGAGGAAATCGCCGCCCCCGAGGAGGGAACGCTGTTCTGAGCCCGGCACGCGCGCCCGGCACGCGGCAGGATGGCCCCGTGACCACCACCGAAACCGTCCCGACCGGCCTCGGGGACGCCCGTATCACCTGGTACGAGGCGGACAGCGCCGCCGCCCGCCTCGTCGTGGCCCTCAGCCACGGAGCCGGCGGCGGCATCGAGGCCCGCGACCTCCAGGCGCTCGCCGCCACCCTGCCCGCCGCGGGGGTGACCGTCGCGCTGGTCGAGCAGCCCTGGCGGGTCGCGGGCAAGAAGCTCGCCCCAGCCCCCAAGCGGCTCGACGAGGGCTGGCGCGACCTGTGGCCGGCGCTGAACGCCCCCGGCCTGCCCGTGGTGGCCGGCGGGCGCAGCGCCGGCGCCCGCGTGGCCTGCCGCACCGCGCGCGAGCTGGGCGCCCGCGCCGTACTCGCCCTGTCGTTCCCGCTCCACCCGCCGGGCAGCCCCGAGAAGTCCCGGGCGGACGAGCTGCTCGGCGCCGGGGTGCCCACGCTCGTCGTCCAGGGCGGCAACGACCCCTTCGGCAGGCCGGCCGAGTTCCCCGACGGGGACCACGAGCTGGTCGAGGTGCCCTTCGGCGATCACGGGTTCGCGGTGCCGAAGCGGGCGCCCCTCAGCCAGGAGGCGGCCCTGAAGGTGATCACCGACGGGGTCGCCACGTGGGTCGAGACCTTGCGGGAATGACGGACGGCCCGGCCGGTGTTGTGACGAGCGTCGGTGAGAGAGAAGAGCCAGGAGAGGGAGTCCGTCGCATGGGTTCGACCATCTGCCCGAGCCGGTCGCAGGCCGCCACCGAGCTGGACTGGACCGTGCTGCCGGCGGCCAGGACCGCCCCTGGTCTGTCGAGTCGCACACCGGGTGGGAAAAATCGGAAGGACCTGTCCCCGGAAGGTCGACTATCCTCCGATTCGAGCGGGTCCGCACTCGGTCTCGCCGCCGAAGCGCTGGAGGAGGTGGGTCCGGTCACTGGGACCGACACAGGGACCGACGACGGCCACGAGGAGACCACGGCCGAGCGCAACGCGCGTTTCGAGCGCGACGCCCTCGAGTACCTCGACCAGATGTACTCGGCGGCGCTGCGCATGACACGCAACCCCACCGACGCCGAGGACCTCGTGCAGGAGACGTACGCGAAGGCGTACGGGTCCTTCCACCAGTTCCGTGAGGGCACCAACCTCAAGGCGTGGCTGTACCGGATCCTCACGAACACCTTCATCAACTCGTACCGCAAGAAGCAGCGCGAGCCCCAGCGCAGCGCCGCCGAGGAGATCGAGGACTGGCAGCTCGCCCGTGCCGAGTCGCACATGTCCACCGGCCTGCGGTCCGCCGAATCCCAGGCGCTGGACCACCTGCCCGACTCCGACGTGAAGGAAGCCCTCCAGGCCATCCCCGAGGAGTTCCGCATCGCCGTCTATCTGGCCGATGTCGAGGGCTTTGCGTACAAGGAGATCGCGGACATCATGGGTACGCCCATCGGTACGGTGATGTCCCGACTCCACCGTGGCCGCCGCCAGCTGCGCGGCATGCTCGAGGACTACGCCCGCGAACGCGGACTGGTCCCCGCGGGCGCCGGAGAGTCGTCGAACAACGGGAAAGGCTCGGGCTCATGAGCTGCGGAGAGCCGCACGAGACGGATTGCTCGGAGGTCCTGGACCACCTCTACGAGTTCCTCGACCACGAGATGCCCGACAGCGACTGCACCAAGTTCGAGGTGCACTTCGAGGAGTGCTCCCCGTGCCTGGAGAAGTACGGGCTCGAACAGGCCGTGAAGAAGCTGGTCAAGCGGTGCTGTGGGCATGACGACGTCCCGGCCGACCTGCGGGCCAAGGTCATGGGCCGGATCGAGCTGATCCGGTCGGGAGAGGCCGTGCCGGACCACGACATCACGGCCGCCACCCAGGAGTAACACCCGCCGCTCTGCGGGAGAAGGGGCGCGCCACGTCGGTGTGTCGCGCCCCTCCGCCGTTCCCGGGCGCGCCCCTCCGCCGTTTCCGGGCGTGGTGCGGCGCCGTTTCCGGGCGGGCCCCTTCGCCGCTTCCGGGCGCGGTGCGGCGGGGCGCCCGTGCTCCGTGTTCCCGGGGCGGTTCGCCGGGCCCCGTTTTCCCCGCGTCATTCCTCCCGTCACCCGAAGGTGCTAATCGGATTCGTCCCGCCGCCGCGCCGGAGCCAACTGGTTAGCCTGACGGTCCACTTGGCCGAGACACGAGGCCGACGAGACGGCGGGGAGACGGTGGTGGAGATTCCGGCAGCGGCGCGCGCGTACATCGCGGGAGCCGTGTTGTGCGCCGTCACCTTCGCACTCCCGGCGCTCGGCCCCGGTGCCCGGACCCCCTGGCCCGCCCTCGCGCTCCTTGCCGCGCTCTACGCGGTGTGCGAGTGGCCCGCCCGCTGCCCTCTCCTCGGCCGCGTGCTCGACACCGGCTCCGTCCCGGTGGGTGCCGGATCGTTCTTTCCCGTGCTGCTCGCCGCCGCCCTGCTGCTGCCACCCGCCGCGGCCGCCCTCGTCGCCGTACCGGGCGCCCTGGTCTCCCACGTCGAGCAGCGGCCCGCCCCGCCCCGCCGCATCTGGCGCGCCGCGCAGCTCGCCCTCGCCGCGTGGGCCGCCGCGCACGCCGCCCTGCTCCTCGACGGGCCCGCCGCGGTGGCCGCCTCCGACTTCCCGTACGTCCTGCTGCCCGCCGGCGCCGCCGCGCTCACCTTCTGCCTGGTGGTCACCGCCCTCGACGGCGGCATCCTGGCCACCGCCGAACGGGTGCCGGTGCGCGGCGCCTGGCGCGGGCTGCTGCCCCGGGCACTCGCCCCGCACGCCGTGCACGGGCTGGCCGGGCTGATGATGGCGGTGCTGTGGCGCAGCCCGTACGGCTGGCCGGCCGCGCTGTTCGTCCTGCTGCCGATGTACATCTCCTGCTGGGTGTACGCCCAGTACCACCGGGAGCGCGCCGCCCACCAGGCCACGATCCGCGCGCTCGTCCAGGCCGTCGACCTCAAGGACACCTACACCCGGGGGCACAGCGAACGGGTCGGTCACGCCTCGGTGCTCATCGCCCGTGAACTGGGCATGGACGAGACACGGCTCGATGTGATCCGGTTCGCCGGGATCCTCCACGACGTCGGCAAGCTCGGCGTCCCGACGCGCGTGCTGCGCAAGGACGGGCCGCTGACCCCGGAGGAGCGGCGGGTGATCGAGCTGCACCCGGAGTACGGGCACGAGATCGTGCGCGGCATCGGGTTCCTGGGCGAGGCGCGTGCCGCGATCCTGCACCACCACGAACGGATGGACGGCAGCGGCTACCCGTACGGGCTGAGCGGCGAACGGATCCCCGAGGCGGCACGCGTGGTCGCCGTCGCCGACGCGTTCGACGCCATGACGTCGACCCGTTCGTACCGGAGAGCCCGGCCGGTGGCGACGGCGGTGGCGGAGCTGGAGCGGTGCGCGGGGCGGCAGTTCGACCCGCGGATGGTCCGGGCGCTGGTGCGCGCCCTGGACCGGCACGGCTGGCGGACGGCGGTCACGGCCGACGAGACGGTGCCGACCGGTGGGGCCGCCCCCGGCAAGGGCTCCGGGCGGTCCGCGAACGCCGCCCCCGATACCCCGGCGCGTCCGCGCGGAAACGTCCCGGCGGGGTGGCGCCCGGCGCCCGGTCACGGCCCGGCCCGGGGCGGCGCGCGGTGACGCCACGGCCACGACCCGCGGTGACGCCACGGCCACGACCGCGCGGGGTGTCCGTCACCGCCGGTGGGCTCCTCCACACCGCCGCCGGCACGGTCGCCGCGGCCGGGCTCGGCTGGACCCTGTGGCACGGGATGGCCCAGCCGGGGACCGCGCTGGCCTTCGGAGTCCTCATCACGGTGGGTGAACTCACCCGCTGCGGAGCCCGGCCGGGCGCGGGGGTGCCATCAGGGCTCGAAGAGCCACGTTCCAGGGAGCCCGCGCCCCTCGCGGCGGCCGGCGCCCTCGCGTACGCGCTGCTCGGCGAGTGCGCCGGGCGGCCCACCACCCACGGTGCCGCCCAGATCGTCGCCGTCGTCGTGGCGGCTGCCCTGGTCGGAGCCGTACCGCAGGTCGCCCGGGGGCGCGGGGTGGCGCTCGACCAGGTGACCCGTCGGGTGCTCACGGTCGGCTTCGCCGCCGTCTGCTTCCAGCCCCTGTACAACTCGGGCGAGCTATTGAGGACCGTTGGACGGGGGCACTATTACGCGCTGTTCCTCCTCGTCCTCCTCGTCATGACCGCGCTGTGCGACGCGGTGCTCGCCGCCCTGCTGCTGCGCGCCCGCACCGGCCACCCCTACGGCCCGCTGCTGCGCGACCAGCTGCGCGCCCTGCCGGGCATCGGCTCCGCCGTGTGCGCCACCGGCGCCGTCATGGCCCTGGCCGTGGCCGTCGCCGGCCTGTGGGCGCTGCCCGTCTTCTGCGTACCGCTGCTGCTCACCCAGCTGTCGTTCCGCCGGTACGCCACCGTCCGCGACACGTACCGCCAGACCATCGCCTCCCTCGCGCGTGCCACCGAGATCGCCGGCTACACGTCCCCCGGACACGCCCACCGGGTGGCGGCGCTCAGCCGTGCCGTCGGGCGCGAGCTGGGACTGTCGGGGCCCGATCTGACCGTTCTGGAGTACGCCGCACTGATGCACGACATCGGACAGCTGTCCCTGGTCGACCCCGTACCGGAAGGCGCCACGGCCCGCCTCCCGGAGGCCCAGCAACGCCGGATCGCGCTGCTGGGCGGCGCCGTGGTGCGCCAGACCGGCGTACCGGCGGCCGTCGCGGTCGTCGTGGAGCGGCAGGCCGACCCGTACCACGAGCAGCCGCTGCCCGCGCGGATCGTCCGCGCCGTCAACGCGTACGACGAGCTGTCCAGGGAAGGCGCGGAGAATCCGGACGGGGCGCTGTGCGCCCTGGAGCGGCTGCGGCTGGGCACGGCGCGGGACTATCACCCGAACGTGGTGGAGTCACTCGCCAGAGTCCTCGCCCGCGGCGGCGTCACGGGCCCGGCCCCTGGGTAACCCATGGGTAATGAGCGGGCGTGCGACCCGGCATGGTTGGATGCGAACAAGAGGGTGTCCGGGGGCAGAGACCTTCAGCGACCGGCAGACCGGCAGGCGGGAATCGTGAGGATCTTCGGGAAGGTACGGCATCGGCCCTCCGCCTCGTGGCGGCAGGCCACCGACCGCGCGTTCACGCTGATCGGGGACGGGCGGTACGAGGACGCGGGCGCGCTGCTGACGCGTGCGGCGGACCTGGAGCCCTGGCTCTCGGAGTCCTGGTTCAACCTGGCGCTCCTGCACAAGTTCCGGCACGACTGGGAGCAGGCGCGCACCGCGGGGCTGCGGGCCGTCGCCCTGCTCGACAAGGAGACCGGCGCCCCCGACTGGTGGAACGTCGGCATCGCCGCCACCGCGCTCCAGGACTGGCCGCTGGCCCGCCGTGCCTGGCAGGCGTACGGGCTGAAGGTGCCGGGGGCCGCCGCGGCCGGCGGGGAGCCGACCGGGATGGAGCTGGGCAGCGCCGCCGTACGGCTGTCGCCGGAGGGCGAGGCCGAGGTGGTGTGGGGCCGCAGGCTCGACCCGGCCCGGATAGAGGTGCTGTCCATCCCGCTGCCGTCCTCGGGGCGGCGCTGGGGCGAGGTCGTGCTGCACGACGGGGTCCCCAACGGCGAGCGGACCACGTCGTCGGGGCACAGCTTCCCCGTGTTCGACGAGATCGAACTGTGGGCGCCGTCCCCCGTCCCGACCTGGGTGGTGCTCCTGGAGGCGGCCACCGAGGCCGACCGGGACGCCCTGGAGCGGCTGGCGGCCGACGCCGGGTTCGCCGCCGAGGACTGGTCCTCGTCGGTACGGCTGCTGTGCCGGGCCTGCTCCGAGTCGCGGATGCCCAGCGCCGAGGGCGAGGGTGAGCACCTGGACCCGCACGACCACAGCGAGCCGGGGCACCCGGGGCCGCTGGGGCACCGGTCGCCGGGGGAGCTGTGGGTGCCGGAGCGCGAGTGCGGCATCGCGGCGCCCGCCGGGCTGGTGCGGGGGCTGCTGGACGGCTGGGTGGCGGACAGCCCGGACAGCCGTGAGTGGCGGGATCTCGAGGAAGTCTGCTGACCCCTGTCACCGGCGCCCCGTAGGCTGTACGGGCACAACGCGCGGCGTGCTGTACGGGTACGGCGCGGCATCGGGTACTCAGGAAGGCGCAGAAGCGGACATGGCGCAGCAGGAGACGGCTCAGCAGGTCGACGACGAGGGCTTCATCGTCGACACGGAGGACTGCGAGGAGCGCGAGCGCGCGTACCGCGAGCGCGGCACCTCCCGCCCGATCACGGTGGTCGGCAACCCGGTGCTGCACAAGGAGTGCAAGGACGTCACCGAGTTCGGGGACGAGCTCGCGCAGCTGGTCGACGACATGTTCGCCAGCCAGCGGACGGCGGAGGGCGTGGGCCTGGCCGCCAACCAGATCGGCGTCGACCTGAAGGTCTTCGTCTACGACTGCATGGACGACGAGGGCGTGCGGCACGTGGGCGTGGTGTGCAACCCGGTGCTGGAGGAGCTGCCGGTGGAGGGGCGCGTCCTGGACGACTCCAACGAGGGGTGCCTGTCCGTGCCGGGCGCGTACGCCTCGCTGGCGCGGCCCGACTACGCGGTGGTGCGCGGCCAGGACGTCAAGGGCAACCCCATCAAGGTGCGCGGCACCGGGTACTTCGCCCGCTGCCTCCAGCACGAGACGGACCACCTGTACGGGTACCTGTACATCGACCGGCTCTCGAAGCGGGACCGCAAGGACGCGCTGAAGCAGATGGCCGAGGGTACGCCCCGCTACCCGGTCGTCCCGAACGACTGACACGGCCGACACAGCCGGAAGGCCCCGTCCCGGTGACCGGGACGGGGCCTTCGCATGACGCGCCCCCCACCGCCAATGGGCCGACAAATGACGGGTGTCCGTGCCCTGTTGACGCGCGTGGACCCGCCGGTCAGTCTCATGGGCGTCCCTCACGACGATGGAGGCCCGATGCTCGGACGGACCGCACGACTCCTGCTGTCGATTGTCATGCTCATGACTGCCACGCTGGCCGGTGTGGTCGCGACCGCCGGCACCGCGCACGCGGACGGCTGCTACACCTGGTCGCGCACCCTCTCCCAGGGCGCCTCCGGCGCCGACGTCACCCAGCTCCAGATCCGGGTCGCCGGCTACCCCGGCTACGGCGGCGTCCTCGCCATCGACGGCGACTACGGCCCGGCCACCACCGCCGCGGTCAAACGCTTCCAGGCCGCGTACGGACTCAACGCCGACGGCATCGCCGGGAGCGCCACCTTCAGCAAGCTCTACGCCCTCCAGGACGACGACTGCACGCCCGTCCACTTCGGCTACGCCGAACTCAACGACTGCAACACCACCTGGGAGGGCGGAGCCGTCAGCGCCGCCACGGCCAAGTCCAACGCGCTGCGCACCATGTGGAAGCTGGAGGCCATGCGGCACGCGCTCGGCGACCAGCCCATCACCGTGACCAGCGGCTTCCGCTCGTACGCCTGCAATGACGCGGTCGGCGGGGCATCCGGCAGCCGCCATCTGTACGGGGACGCCGCCGACCTGGGCGCGGGGCCGCACTCGCTGTGCAGGCTCGCCCAGCAGGCCCGCAACCACGGCTTCAACGGCATCCTCGGCCCGGGCTACCCCGGGCACGGCGACCACACGCACCTCGACCACCGCGCGAGCCGCTACTGGTCCGCCTCCGGTTGCGGCATCTGACCGGTCAGGCCACGCCCCGCAGCGGACCCCGGAACGTACGGCGGTACGCGTTCGGAGTCGTCCCCAGCGTGCGGAGGAAGTGGTGCCTCAGCGCGGCGGCGTTCCCGAAACCGGCCCGGCCGGCGATCGCGTCGACCGTGTCGTCCGTGGCCTCCAGCAACTCCTGCGCCAGCAGCACCCGCTGGCGCAGGAGCCAGCGGTAGGGCGTCGTCCCCGTCTCCTGCTGGAACCGGCGGGCAAAGGTGCGCGGTGACATGTGCGCGCGTACCGCCAACTGCTCGACGGTGATCTCCCGGTCCAGGTGCCGCTCCATCCAGTCGAGCACCTCCCCGACCGTGTCGCACCGGCTGCGCGGCAGCGGCCGGTCGATGTACTGGGCCTGGCCGCCGTCCCGGTGCGGCGGCACCACCATGCGGCGGGCGATGGTGTTGGCGACCTCCGAGCCGTACTCCTGCCGTACGAGATGCAGGCAGGCGTCGATCCCGGCAGCCGTCCCCGCCGCCGTGATGACCGGGCCGTCGTCGACGTACAGCACATCGGGGTCCACCAGCGCTCGCGGATGGCGCCGGGCCAGCTCGGCCGCGTGCCGCCAGTGCGTGGTGCAGCGGCGGCCGTCGAGCAGCCCCGCCGCGCCCAGCACGAAGGCGCCGGTGCACACGGACAGCACCCGCGCCCCGCGGTCGACGGCATCGCGCAGCGCCGCGAGCAGGGGCTCGGGGTACGGGCGGTTCACATACCCGCCGCCGGCCGGGACCGCGACGAGGTCCGCCTCCGCCAGCCGTTCCAGCCCGTGCTCCACGCCGATCGTGAAACCGGCGTGGGTCCGCAGCCAAGGGCCCTCGGCGGACGCCACGGCGAAGTCGTGGACGGGAAGCCCGTCGTCGCTGCGGTCGAGGCCGAACACCTCGCACATCAGCCCGAGTTCGAAGGGGTGCACACCCTCCAGCAGGACAGCGGCCACATTCCTCAACATGCCATGAGTGTGGCAGCAATTCGATGGTTGGTGACAGTCCTGCCACTGATCTTTCGCGTGCGGAACGACGACAGTGGAGGACATGACCACATTCCTGAACTACCTCGGACTCACCGGGCTCTTCCTCCTCGTCACGCTTCCCTCACTCGTCTGGCACGCCCGCGACCGAGCCATCGACCGGCAACTGCGGAGGGCGGAGCACCCGGCGAGCACCCCCCAGCCGGCCGCCGCGCCCACCGCGTACCAGAAGAGGTCCGGGGCGTTGAACGAGGTGCCGAGGACAAGCGGCGCCAGCCTGCTGTGAGCGGCCAGCGCGGCCGGGACGGCCGTCAGCTGGAACAGCTCCACCGCGCAGGAGAACCCGAGTGCGATCCCGGCCGCCACCACCGGCCGCAGCCGGGGCACGACCAGCACCACCAGCGCGACGACCAGCACCGTGTACAGCGCGTCCCCGGCGTACGTCGCGACGGCGCCCGTCGCCGCGGACCGGACACCCAGGCCCGCGGCGACGGTCAGCGCGGCGGCGGCACAGGCCGCCCACCGCGTACCGAGCACCTCAGAAGTCCTCGTCGAGGTCGACGGAACCCTCCACCGCCACCTGGTAGGCGGACGGGCGGCGCTCGAAGAAGTTCGTCAGCTCCTGGACGCCCTGGAGCTCCATGAACGAGAACGGGTTCTCCGAGCCGTACACCGGGGCGAAGCCCAGGCGCGTCAGGCGCTGGTCGGCGACGCACTCCAGGTACTGGCGCATCGACTCGGTGTTCATGCCCGGCAGGCCGTCACCGCACAGGTCGCGGCCGAACTGCAGCTCCGCCTCCACGGCCTCCTTCAGCATGTCGGTGACCTGCTGCTGGAGCGCGTCGTCGAAGAGCTCCGGCTCCTCCTTGCGGACGGTGTCGACGACCTCGAACGCGAAGTTCATGTGCATCGTCTCGTCGCGGAACACCCAGTTGGTGCCGGTCGCCAGGCCGTGCAGCAGACCGCGCGAGCGGAACCAGTACACGTACGCGAAGGCGCCGTAGAAGAACAGGCCCTCGATGCAGGCGGCGAAGCAGATCAGGTTCAGCAGGAAGCGGCGGCGGTCGGCCTTCGTCTCCAGCCGGTCGATCTTCTCCACCGAGCCCATCCAGCGGAAGCAGAACTGTGCCTTCTCGCGGATGGAGGGGATGTTCTCGACGGCGTCGAAGGCCGCCGCGCGGTCCTCCGGGTCGGGGAGGTAGGTGTCGAGCAGCGTCAGATAGAACTGGACGTGCACGGCCTCCTCGAACAGCTGCCGCGACAGGTACAGCCGCGCCTCGGGGGAGTTGATGTGCTTGTAGAGCGTCAGCACCAGGTTGTTCGCCACGATCGAGTCACCGGTCGCGAAGAACGCGACCAGGCGGCCGATCAGGTGCTGCTCGCCCGGCGTGAGCTTGGCGAGGTCGGCGACGTCGGAGTGGAGGTCGACCTCCTCCACGGTCCAGGTGTTCTTGATGGCGTCCCGGTAGCGCTCGTAGAAGTCCGGGTAGCGCATCGGGCGCAGGGTCAGCTCGAAGCCCGGGTCGAGAAGGTTCTTGGCGTCGGACATTATTGGCAGGCCTCGCAGGACTCGGGGTTTTCCAGGGAGCAGGCGACGGCCTCGGGATCGGCGGCCTGCTGAACGGGGATGGACGCCTGGGCGGCGCGGGCGATCCGGGTCGCGGGGCGCGAGCGCAGGTAGTACGTCGTCTTCAGGCCCTGCTTCCAGGCGTACGCGTACATCGACGACAGCTTGCCGATGGTCGGCGTCTCCAGGAACAGGTTCAGCGACTGCGACTGGTCCAGGAAGGGCGTACGCGCCGCCGCCATGTCGATCAGGCCGCGCTGCGGGATCTCCCACGCCGTCCGGTACAGCTCGCGCACCTCGGCCGGGATCCAGGTGAAGCCCTGCACCGAGCCACTGGACTCGCGCAGCGCCTCACGGGTCTGCGCGTCCCACACGCCGAGCCGCTTCAGCTCGTCCACCAGGTAGGAGTTGACCTGGAGGAACTCCCCGCTGAGCGTCTCGCGCTTGAAGAGGTTCGACACCTGCGGCTCGATGCACTCGTACACGCCCGCGATCGAGGCGATCGTCGCGGTCGGCGCGATGGCGAGGAGCAGCGAGTTGCGCATGCCGACCTCGGCGATCCGGGCGCGCAGCGCCTCCCACCGCTCCGGCCAGTTCAGCTCCACGTCGTAGTGGTCGGGGTGCAGGACGCCGCGCGCGGTGCGGGTCTTCTCCCACGCGGGCAGCGGGCCGTTGCGCTCGGCGAGGTCGGCGGACGCCTCGTACGCCGCGAGCATGATCCGCTCGGCGATACGCGTCGACAGGGCACGCGCCTCGGGCGAGTCGAACGGCAGCTTCAGCTGGAAGAAGACGTCCTGGAGACCCATCGCGCCCAGGCCCACCGGCCGCCACCTGGCGTTGGACCGCCCGGCCTGCTCGGTCGGGTAGAAGTTGATGTCGACGACCCGGTCGAGGAACGTGACGGCCGTACGGACGGTCTCGTCCAGCCGCTCCCAGTCGATGTCACCGCCGGCGACGAAGGCACCCAGGTTGACCGAACCGAGGTTGCACACGGCCGTCTCGCCGTCGTTCGTGACCTCGATGATCTCGGTGCACAGGTTGGAGGAGTGCACGACCGTGCCGGGCTCGGCGGTCTGGTTCGCGGTCCGGTTGGAGGCGTCCTTGAACGTCATCCAGCCCTGGCCGGTCTGCGCGAGGGTGCGCATCATGCGGCCGTACAGGTCGCGGGCCGGCATGGTCTTCTTGGCCAGCCCCGCCGCCTCCGCCCTGCGGTACGCGGCGTCGAACTCCTCGCCCCACAGGTCGACCAGCTCCGGCACGTCGGCCGGCGAGAACAGCGACCAGTCGGCGTCGGCGTTCACCCGGCGCATGAACTCGTCCGGGACCCAGTGCGCCAGGTTCAGGTTGTGCGTACGCCGGGCGTCCTCACCCGTGTTGTCGCGCAGCTCCAGGAACTCCTCGATGTCCGCGTGCCACGTCTCCAGGTACACGGCCGCCGCGCCCTTGCGCCGCCCGCCCTGGTTCACCGCCGCGACCGAGGCGTCCAGCGTCTTCAGGAACGGCACGATGCCGTTGGAGTGCCCGTTGGTGCCCCGGATCAGCGAACCGCGCGCCCGGATGCGGGAGTACGACAGTCCGATGCCGCCCGCGTGCTTCGACAGCCGCGCCACCTGGTGGTAGCGGTCGTAGATCGAGTCCAGCTCGTCCAGCGGCGAGTCCAGCAGGTAGCACGAGGACATCTGCGGGTGGCGCGTACCGGAGTTGAACAGCGTGGGGGAGGAGGGCAGGTAGTCCAGCCGGCTCATCAGGCGGTACAGCGCCGCGACCTCGTCCAGCGCCCGTACGGAGTCGTCCTCGGCCAGCCCGGCCGCCACCCGCAGCATGAAGTGCTGGGGCGTCTCGATCACCTTGCGGGTGATCGGGTGCCGCAGCAGGTAGCGCGAGTACAGCGTCCGCAGCCCGAAGTAGCCGAACCGGTCGTCGGCCGCCGGGTCGATCAGCGCGTCCATCCGGTCGGCGTGAAGCGTCACGAACGCGGCCGTACGGTCCGCGATCAGGCCCTCCCGGTGCCCCACGGCCACCGACGCCGAGAACGCCACCGCGCCCTGCCCGGCCGCCTCCTCCGCGATGGTCCGGGTCAGCAGCCGCGCCGCGAGCCGGGAGTACGCGGGGTCCTCGGCGATCAGCCCGGCGGCCGCCTCGGTGGCGAGCTCGCGCAGCTCGGCCTCGTCCGAACCGGCGTGCCGGCCCCGCAGCGCGGCGGCGGCGACCCGGCCCGGGTCGGTGTCGGGCAGATCGGCGGTGAGGTCGGTCAGGGTCCGCAGCAGCACGGTCCCGGGTCCGCCGCTGCCGTCGCTGCCGTCGTTTCCGCCGCTTCCGTCGCTCTCGATCGCTGAAACCGGATCGGCTGGCGCGATGGTCACGTGGGGGCTCTCCCTCGCTCGGCTCGGGGCCACCGCGGGTCGCGGGCAGGGGAAGCGGGCACGCCCGGGCACAAGGGCGCAGGGCACCGCGTCCACCGGCCCACTCCGCGAGGCCCGGACGTCTGGGCACCCGGGCCGGACGGTCCGGGCGCGCTGTCGGCAGGTCTTCGGACTCGTACGTACACAAAGGCACACCAACACACCGTTGCGGGACAGTTCCGGATTTGCACCGGATTCCCCTGCGGCGACAGCGAGCACGAGCATACATGTGGGGGGCGCCAGTTGAGGCACCCCCCACATGTTGTGTCCGCCGGAGTGTCAGAGGGGCAGGCCGTACGTGAAGAGCGTCACGCCCGGAAAGGGCTGCCAGTCCCGCTCCGGGGTCCGGACGAACCCCAGCCGCTCATAGATCCGGTGCGCCGCCCGCATGGACGCCTGCGACGACAGCACGAGCCGCCGGCACCCCTCCACCGCCCGCGCCCGCTCCACACACGCCCGTACGAGCGCCTCGCCCGCGCCCCGCCGGCGCGCGTCCCGCGCCACCGCCAGCATCCGGAACTCCGCCTCCCCGTCCCGCGCGAGGTCGGCCCACGGCCCGCCGCCGCGCGCGACGAACGTCACGCCGCCGAGGACCCGCTCGTCCTCGCCGACCGCGACCAGCACCTCCGCCTCGGCGGCCCGCCGGGCCACGTCCCGCAGGTCGATCAGGTACTCGTCGCTCTCCCCGAAGTCCAGCAGCCCGTCGCCGAGATACGCCTGGGCCGTGACCTCGGCGAGCGTGTCGTGTTCCTCCGGCCGTACCGCCCTGATGGTGATGTCCATGGTCCGAGTGTGGACGCGCACGGCGACGGGCCGCCGCATTTCCGTCCCCGGAAACACGGCGGCCCGTCGTGCCGTCACCCGCTCAGCAGCAGCGGAACCCGTCGCGGGGGTCGGCCTCCCGCGCGTCGGTGCGCCGCCGCTCGAACTCGCGCCGGGTCATGACCTCGGCGTCCGGGTCGCAGGCGCGGGCGTGGGCGACGTACGTGTCGTACGCGGCCTCGCCGGACACCTCGCGTACGTACCAGCGGACCCAGCCGACGGCGCGTCGCAGCCGGCCGCCCGGCCCGGTGGCCACCGAGGCGCTCACTTCGAGCCGCTCCCGGCCGGTACCGCCTCACCGGTGCCGCCGTCCTTGCGGATGCCGCCCTCGGGGCCGAGCCCGGCCGCCACCAGTTCGGCCTTCTCCTCGGCCGTGGGGAACAGCCCGGCCGGGGCGATGAGCTTCGACTCGGTGTACGGCGCCTCGGAGAGCTTCACGCCGGCCGGGTTGGTGATGGCCTTGTAGCAGACCCGTCCCGCGTCCGCGATCACCACGATGATGAGGAGGGCGAAGAGGGCGGAAAGGACGCCGTCGACCGTGGAGTTGGTGACGACGGTGTGCATGTCGTCCATCGACTTCGCGGGCGGCAGCACCTGCCCGGAGTCGATGCCCGCCTGGTACTTGTCCCGCTGGGCGAAGAAGCCCACCCGCGGGTCGTCCGAGAAGATCTTCTGCCAGCTGGCGGTGAGCGTGACCGCCACGTCCCAGGCGAGCGGGACGGCGGTGACCCAGGCCCACTTCAGGCGGCCCGACTTGACGAGCAGCGTCGTGCAGACGGCCAGCGCCACGGCGGCCAGCAGCTGGTTGGCGATGCCGAACAGCGGGAAGAGCTGGTTGATGCCGCCCAGCGGGTCGTGCACGCCCACCCACAGGAAGTAGCCCCAGCCGCCGACGACGACCGCGCTGGCGAACCAGACGCCCGGCTTCCAGCTGACCTGCTTGAACGGCTTGTAGACGTTGCCGAGCATGTCCTGGAGCATGAAGCGTCCCACGCGGGTGCCGGCGTCCAGCGTCGTCAGGATGAACAGCGCCTCGAACATGATGGCGAAGTGGTACCAGAACGCCTTCATGGCGCTGCCGCCGACCACCGCGGAGAAGATCTCCGACATACCGAGCGCGAACGTCGGCGCGCCGCCGGTCCGGGACAGCAGTGAGGCCTCCTCGACGTCCGCCGCTGCCTTCGCCAGCTGGTCGGGGGAGATGGTGAAGCCGAAGTTCGACACCGCTTCGGCGGCGGACTGCACCGTCGTGCCGACCACACCCGCGGGCGAGTTGACGGCGAAGAAGAGGCCGGGGTCGATGATGCAGGCCGCGATCATCGCCATCACGGCGACGAACGACTCGGTGAGCATGGACCCGTACCCGATCATCCGGATCTGGGTCTCCTTCTGGACCATCTTCGGGGTGGTGCCCGAGGAGACCAGGGAGTGGAAGCCGGACAGCGCGCCGCACGCGATGGTGATGAAGACGAACGGGAACATCGAGCCGGCGAAGACGGGACCGTCGCCACGGCTCGCGAAATCGGTGACGGCGGGCATCTTCAGCGTCGGCAGGGCGAGGAAGACACCGAGGGCGAGCAGCGCGATCGTGCCGACCTTCATGAAGGTCGACAGGTAGTCGCGCGGAGCGAGCAGCAGCCACACGGGCAGGACGGAGGCGAGGAAGCCGTACACGACCATCCAGATGACCAGCGTGCCCGGTTCCAGGGTGAAGGTCTCCGCGAGGGAGGACTCGGCGACCCAGCCGCCCGCGACGATGGCCAGGAGCAGCAGCGCGACACCGATGACCGAGACCTCGGTCACCCGGCCGGGCCGCAGCACCCGCAGGTAGACGCCCATGAAGAGGGCGATCGGGATGGTCATGCCGATGGAGAAGACGCCCCACGGCGAGTGCGCCAGGGCGTTGACGATGACCAGGGCCAGCACCGCCAGCAGGATGATCATGATGGCGAAGACCGCGATCAGCGCGGCGGCCCCGCCGAAGGGGCCGATCTCGTCACGGGCCATCTGGCCGAGCGAACGGCCGTTGCGGCGGGTGGAGAAGAAGAGCGTCACCATGTCCTGGACGGCACCGGCGAAGATCACGCCGACGATGATCCAGATGGTGCCCGGCAGGTAGCCCATCTGTGCGGCGAGCACGGGGCCCACCAGCGGGCCCGCACCCGCGACGGCCGCGAAGTGGTGGCCGAAGAGCACCCGGCGGTCGGTGGGGTGGAAGTCGACACCGTTGTCGAGCCGCTCGGCGGGAGTGGCGCGGGTCTTGTCGACCTTGAGCACCCGGTTCGCGATGAAGCGGGAGTAGAAGCGGTAGGCGATCGCGTACGAGCCGAGCGCGGCCGCGAGCATCCAGGCGGCCGAGATCTCCTCGCCCCGGGACAGCGCGAGCATGCCCCAGCCGGCCGCCCCCGCGAGGGCGACGAGCGACCAGATCACGATCGACTTCGGGGCGAGGCCCGTCCGTGAAGTGTTCGGTGGTGCCGACGGCTCTGGCATGGTGCACGTCCCCTCGCTGATCACCTGTAATGCGCAGGAAATCTAGGGGAGTGCCTCGCGCAGCGTCACCCCCCGTCCGCATATCGGTACGGCAACGCTTTGGGTGACGCCGCGTCAGGGCGGCGCTCTCAGCCGTTCGGCCGCTTCAGCCTCGCGACGAACTTGTACCGGTCGCCCCGGTACACCGAGCGCACCCACTCCACCGGTTCGCCGTTCTCGTCCAGCGAGTGGCGGGAGAGCATCAGCATCGGCAGGCCCACGTCCGTACCGAGCAGGCCCGCCTCCCTCGGGGTGGCCAGCGAGGTCTCGATGGTCTCCTCGGCCTCGGCGAGGTGGACGTCGTACACCTCCGCCAGCGCCGTGTAGAGCGAGGTGTACTTCACCAGCGACCGCCGCAGCGCCGGGAAGCGCTTGGCGGACAGGTGTGTCGTCTCGATGGCCATCGGCTCGCCGCTCGCCAGCCGCAGCCGCTCGATGCGCAGCACGCGCCCGCCGGGTGAGATGTCGAGCAGCCCGGCGAGGGTGTCGTCGGCCGTCACGTACCCGATGTCGAGGAGCTGCGAGGTGGGCTCCAGGCCCTGCGCGCGCATGTCCTCGGTGTACGAGGTGAGCTGGAGCGCCTGCGAGACCTTCGGCTTCGCGACGAACGTGCCCTTGCCCTGGATGCGCTCCAGGCGCCCTTCCACGACCAGCTCCTGAAGCGCCTGCCGCACGGTCGTGCGGGAGGTGTCGAACTCGGCGGCGAGCGTGCGCTCCGGCGGTACCGGCGTACCGGGAGGCATGGTCTCCGTCATGTCCAGCAGGTGCCGCTTGAGCCGGTAGTACTTGGGCACGCGCGCGGTGCGGGTGGCGCTCCCGCTCTCGGTCTCGGTACCGCCCCCATCCGTGGCCATGGCCCGCCTTCCCGACTCCTGTGCTGTTGCCGTCACCGGCTCCTCCGTCTATTGCGGCTCACATGGTGGCACGGACCGGTCACGGGTCGTCGCCCTCCCTCAGGTGTCGGTCCGGTAACGGACCCGACTGCCCTTCTTATACACTCTTGACACCCCTAAAGGTCTAGGCCAAGCTCCGGGTTACTGGTCTAAACCATTAAAGATCAGGTCCCAGTCCCACGGGCAGCACGGGCAGTACACCGGTATGGCTTCGCGGTGGGGGCAGGGTTTGCAGGCATCCCTGAGGAGGGTGGCGTGAAGCGCAAGCTCATCGCGGCGATAGGCGTCGCGGGCATGATGGTCGGCATTGCCGCGTGTGGCTCGGACGACGGCAAGGGGGGCAGCACCGACGCCGGTGGCAACAAGACCCTCACCGTCTGGGTGATGGACGGCTCGGCTCCCGACGCCTGGATCAAGAACGTCAACAAGGAGTTCGAGGCCAAGCACAAGGGCGTCAAGGTCAAGGTCGAGATCCAGCAGTGGAACGGCATCCAGGAGAAGGTCACCACGGCCCTCTCCGAGGACGCCCCGCCGGACGTCCTGGAGCTCGGTAACACCCAGACCGCCGGTTACGCGGCCACGGGCGGCCTCGCCGACCTGACCGAGGACAAGGCCAAGCTCGGCGCCGACGGCTGGAACAAGGGCATGCTCGCCTCCAACGAGCTGGACGGAAAGCTCTACTCCGCCCCCTGGTACGCCGCCAACCGCGTCGTCGTCTACGACAAGGCCGCCTTCAAGAAGGCCGGCGTGACCCCGCCGAAGACCCGCGCCGAGTGGATCGACGGCCTGAAGAAGCTCAAGGCGTCCGACCCGAAGTCGCAGCCCATCTATCTGCCCGGCCAGAGCTGGTACGTCTACGCCGGCTTCGTGTGGGACGAGGGCGGCGACCTCGCCGTCAAGGACGGCGACAAGTGGAAGGGCAGCCTGTCCTCCCCCGAGGCCGTGGCCGCCATGAACTTCTACAAGGAGCTGCAGTCGTACTCGACCGCTCCGAAGGACAAGGACGAGGCGACCCCGCAGCAGTCCACCGACATCGTCCCCAAGGGCGGCGTGGCGTCCTGGATCGGCCTCGGCTGGGAGGCCGGCGGCGCGATCGACGCGATGAAGAAGGCCGGCAAGACCGCCGACTTCGGCTACTTCCCGATCCCGGGCAAGACCGCCGACAAGCCCGGCTCCGTCTTCTTCGGCGGCTCGAACCTCGCGGTGTCCGAGCGCTCGCAGAACAAGGACCTGGCCAAGGAGTGGCTGGCCCTGGCCGCCGGCAAGGAGCACATGGCCAAGTACGCCGAGGCCACCCAGGGCGCGCTGCTCCCCAACAACGACGCGGCGCAGTTCACGCCGGCCGCCGGCTCGTTCGCCGAGGCGATGGCCAAGGCCGCACCCGTCGGCAAGATCACCCCGGTCACCCCGGGCTGGGCGAACGTCGAGACCGCGCCCAACCCGATCAAGGACTACATGACCAAGGTGCTCAAGGGTGAGGACGCCAAGAAGGCCGCCGAGGCGGCCGACAAGGTGATCACCGAGCGCGTCAACCAGCAGTAACCGCCGTAGCCCCCGGTGGTGCGACCGGTAACCCCACGCCGGTCGCACCACCGGGCCTTGACCCGGTCAGCCCAGAACCGCGAGGAATGAAGACCATGACCGTGGACTCCCAGGGAGCGGTGAGCACCGCTCCTTCGGACGCGCCCGGGAAGGCGGCGGGGACGTCGAAGACCCCGCCACCCCCGTCCGGCTCGAAGCACGTC
Source organism: Streptomyces sp. CB03238 (assembly GCF_002099185.1). NCBI lineage: Bacteria > Bacillati > Actinomycetota > Actinomycetes > Kitasatosporales > Streptomycetaceae > Streptomyces > Streptomyces sp. CB03238. The sequence goes on from NZ_NBCN01000002.1 coordinate 340,311, forward strand.
CTGAAGCCTCCTCGCGGCAGACGCTCCCTGCCCAGCGGGGTGCTGCCGTACCTGCTGATCGCCCCCGCCATCCTGTCCATGGCGGTGCTGCTGCTCTATCCGCTGATCCGCAATGTGATCCTCTCCTTCCAGCAGGTGAACCGGAAGGAACTGATCACCCGCAAACCCGAGTGGATCGGCGTCGAGAACTACACGGAGCTGCTGGGCGACTCCCAGTTCTGGGCCGTCGTCCTGCGCAGCGTCGCCTTCACGGCCGCCAACGTCGTACTGATCATGATCATCGGCACTCTGACCGGCCTGCTGCTCAACCGGCTCGGCAAGAAGATGCGCCTGGTCCTGTCGCTGTCGCTGATGCTCGCCTGGGCCATGCCGGTCGTCGCCTCCGTCACCGTCTTCCGCTGGCTGTTCGACGAGCAGTTCGGCGTCGCCAACTGGCTGATGCGCACACTCGGCTTCTCGGGCTACGAGCAGCACAACTGGTTCCAGACCGGATTCTCCACCCTCGTCATCGTCACGCTCCTGGTGGTCTGGGGCTCGATCCCGTTCGTCGCGCTCAACATGTACGCCGGTCTCACCACCGTCGGCACCGAGTTGTACGAGGCCGCCAAGATGGACGGCGCGAACGGCTGGCGGACGTTCTGGTCCGTGGTCTTCCCCAACCTGAAGCCGTTCTTCCTGATCAGCACGTTCCTGGAGATCATCTGGGTCTTCAAGGTCTTCGCCCAGGTGTACGCGATGAACCTCGGCGGCCCCGACCGCGGCTCGGAGACCCTGCCGGTCTTCGCCTACATCGAGGGCCAGGGCCAGGCACACTACGGCCTCGCCGCCGCCATCTCCGTACTGACCATCCTGATGCTGGTCGCGGCCATGTCCTTCTACTTCCGCCTGATTCTGAAGCAGGAGGAGGAGCAGTGAGCACCACCCACACCCAGACCCCGCAGGTCCTCCGCCGGAGGAAGCCGCTGCGGCCCGGGACCATCGCCAAGAACCTCACCGCGCTCGTCCTGGCCGTGCTGTTCGTCTTCCCGGTCTACTGGATGTTCAGCTCGTCGCTGAAGCCGCAGTCCGAGATCCTCACCAAGGACCCGGTGTTCCTCTTCACGCCGACGTTCGAGAACTACCCGACCGCCACCGGCGTCGACCTGTTCTGGACGTACGTGGGCAACAGCCTCACCGTCACGATCGGCGCGGTGCTCCTGGCCCTGGTCGTCGCCCTGGCGGCGAGCTTCGCCATCGCCCGGATGAAGTTCCGGGGGCGCAAGGGCCTGGTGCTGGGCGTCATGATGGCGCAGATGGCCCCCTGGGAGGTCATGGTCATCGTGATGTACATGATCGCCCGCGACGGCGACATGCTGAACAGCATCCCGCTGCTCACCGCCATCTACTTCGTCATGGTGCTGCCCTTCACCATCTGGACCCTGCGCGGCTTCATCGCCGCCGTCCCGGTGGAGCTGGAGGAGGCCGCCCAGATCGACGGCTGCACCCGTGGCCAGGCCTTCCGCAAGGTGATCTTCCCCCTGCTGGCGCCCGGCCTGATGTCCACCTCGCTTTTCGGGTTCATCACCGCCTGGAACGAGTTCGCGATGGTGCTGATCCTCAACAAGGAGAAGACCGCGCAGACCCTGCCCTTGTGGCTGACCCAGTTCCAGACGGCCTTCGGCAGCGACTGGGGCGCCACCATGGCCGCCTCCTCGCTCTTCGCCCTCCCCGTTCTGATCGTGTTCCTGTTCCTCCAGCGCCGGGCCGTCGGCGGCATGACCGCCGGCGCAGTGAAGGGATAACGGCACTCATGACGACTCTCGTACGTCCCGGGACCCTCACCCGCGACGCGCTCGCCGTCCTCCAGCCGGGATTCACCGGCACCACCCCGCCCGACTGGCTGCTGCGCCGCATCGGCGAAGGGCTCTCCTCCGTCGGCCTGTTCGGCCGCAACATCGCCACGCCCGGCCAACTGGCGGCGCTCACCGCCCGGCTGCGGGCCGAGCGGGACGACGTGCTCGTCGCGATCGACGAGGAGGGCGGCGACGTCACCCGCCTGGAGGTCCACACCGGCTCGTCCTTCCCCGGCAACCTCGCGCTCGGCACGGTCGACGACACCGCCCTGACCCGGGCCGTGGCCGCCGAGCTCGGCCGCCGGCTCGCCGCGTGCGGCGTCGACCTCAACTGGGCCCCCTCCGCGGACGTCAACTCCGACCCTGGCAATCCGGTCATCGGCGTACGGTCCTTCGGCGCCGACCCGGAGCTGGTCGCCCGCCACACCGTGGCGTACGTCGAGGGCATGCAGTCCGCCGGCGTGGCCGCCTGCACCAAGCACTTCCCCGGACACGGCGACACCAATGTCGACTCGCACCTCGCGATGCCCCGCGTCGATGTGGACCTGGACACGCTGCACGCCCGCGAGCTGGTACCTTTCCGCGCCGCGCTCGCCGCGGGTTCGAAATCGGTGATGAGCGCGCATATCCTGCTTCCCGCGCTCGACCCGGACCGACCGGCGACCCTGAGCCCGCGGATCCTCACCGGTCTGCTGCGTCAGGAGCTGGGCTACGAGGGCCTGATCGTCACCGACGGCATGGAGATGCAGGCCATCGCCTCCACGTACGGCATCGAGCGCGGCTCCGTCCTCGCGATCGCCGCGGGCGCCGACGCCCTGTGCGTCGGCGGCGGCCTGGCCGACGAGGAGACCGTCCTGCGCCTGCGCGACGCGCTGGTCGACGCGGTACGGACCGGCGAACTGCCCGAGGAGCGGCTGGCCGACGCGGCGGCGCGGGTACGCGCGCTGGCGTCGTGGACCCGGGCGCACCGGGCCGGGGGGGCCGGGACGGTGCCGGGCGCGGTTCCGGAGGAGGGGGCCGCGCCCGGCACCGGCATCGGTCTGGTGGCCGCGCGGCGCGCGCTGAGCGTCACCGGCTCGCGCGTGCCGCTCACCGCCCCGGGGCACGTCGCCGCGTTCACCCCGGTCGCCAACATCGCGGTCGGCGACGAGACCCCGTGGGGCGTCGGCCCCGAGCTGGCCCGGCTGCTGCCGGGGACGACGACGGGCACGTACGCGGCCGACGTGGCCGTGGACCGGGTGCTGCGGGACGCGGGGCAGCGGCGGATCGTCGCGGTCGTACGGGACGTCCACCGGCACCCGTGGATGGACCAGGCGCTGGACGGCCTGCTGGCGGCCCGCCCGGACACGGTGGTCGTCGAGATGGGCGTGAACCAGGCCCCGGCGCGCGGGGCGCTGCACATCGCGACGTACGGGGCGGCGCGGGTGTGCGGGACGGCGGCGGCGGAGGTCATCGCGGGCGCGTGAACCGTAGCCGTACGGGAAAGGGCCGGTACCCCGACTCGGGTACCGGCCCTTTCCGCGTGCCCGCGGTTCCCCCGGAACGCTCAGATGCCCTGCCACGCGGGCTTGTTGGCGTACGTGTGACGGAAGTAGTCCGCGAGCTTCAGTTTGGACGCGGCCGCCTCGTCGACGACCACCGTGGCGTGCGGGTGCAGCTGGAGCGCGGAGGCCGGTACGAGGGCGGCGACCGGGCCCTCGACGGTCTGCGCCACGGCCTCGGCCTTGCCCTCGCCGGTGGCGAGGAGGACCAGGTGGCGGGCCTCCAGGATGGTGCCGATGCCCTGGGTGATGACGTGGTGGGGCACCTGGTCGATGTCGCCCTCGAAGAACCGCGCGTTGTCGATACGGGTCTGCTCGGTCAGCGTCTTGATGCGGGTGCGGGAGGCGAGCGAGGAGCACGGCTCGTTGAAGCCGATGTGCCCGTCGGTGCCGATGCCGAGTATCTGGAGGTCCACGCCGCCCGCCTCGGCCAGCGCCCTGTCGTACGCCTCGCACGCCGCCTGGACGTCCTCGGCGGAGCCGTCGGGTCCCATGAAGGCGTCGGGGCTCAGCCCGAGCGGCTCGACGACCTGGCGCAGCACGGTGGAGCGGTACGACTCGGGGTGCCCGGACGGCAGTCCCACGTACTCGTCCAGCTGGGCGATCCGGGCGTGCGAGACGTCCACGGCTCCCGCCCGGACCTTCGCGGTCAGCGCGTCGTAGATGGGCAGCGGGGTCGAACCGGTGGCCACGCCGAGCAGCGCGTCGGGCTTGCGGCGCAGAAGGCCGGCGATGCCCTCGGCGATGAGTTCGCCGCCTGCCTTGGCGTCCTGGACGATGACAACTTCCACGCTGGGCCTGCCGATCTCGGAGTACGTATGTGGTATAGACCAATCTAGCAGAATGGCCCTCCCGACTGGCGGCTTCTCGGGCGCCCGTGCTCGACTGTTGGCCATGAGCGAGCAGCCGGGCCGGATCATGTCGGGCGAGATGGCGGAGCAGCCTGCCGTGCTGCGCCGGATCCTGGAGCAGGGCGCACCGGCGATCCGTACCGTCGCGGAAGCCGTCGCGGCCCGGCGGCCCCGCTTCGTCCTGCTCACGGCACGCGGTACGTCCGACAACGCCGCCTTGTACGCCAAGTACCTGCTGGAGATCCGGCTCGGCCTGCCCTGCGGGCTGACGTCCATGTCGACGACCACCGCCTACGGGGCGAAGCCCGACCTCACCGACGTCCTGGTCGTCACGGTCAGCCAGTCCGGCGGTTCGCCCGACCTCGTCGCCTCCACCAAGGCGGCCCGCGAGGCGGGCGCGGTCACGCTCGCCGTCACCAACAACGCGGACTCGCCGCTCGCGGCGGTGTCCGAGCACCACATCGACATCCTGGCCGGGCCGGAGAGGGCGCTGCCCGCGACCAAGACGTACACCGCCTCGCTGCTCGCCCTCTACCTCTTCGTCGAGGGCCTGCGCGGCGACGGCGGCAGCGCGGCCGCCGGTCCCGTACCCGACCTGGCGGCCCAGGTCCTGGACCGCCGCGCCGAGGTGCGCGCCCTGGCCGGCCGCTACCGGTTCGCCGAGCGCATGGTGATCACCTCACGCGGCTACGGCTACCCCACGGCCAAGGAGGCCGCGCTGAAGCTGATGGAGACCAGCTACATCCCCGCCCTCGCCTACTCGGGCGCGGACCTGCTGCACGGCCCGCTCGCCATGGTGGACAACATCTCGCCGGTCATCGCGGTCGTCCCGGACGGCAAGGGCGGCGCCGCTCTCCAGCCGGTCCTCGACCGCCTCCGCGGCCGCGGCGCGGACCTGGTCGTCATCGGCCCGCGCCCGCAGGTCGAGGCCGCCTCGGCCGGTTTCGTGCTGCCCACGGACGGGCTCCCCGAGGAGCTCCAGCCGATCCTGGAGATCCTGCCGCTCCAGCTCCTCGCCTACGAGGTCACCATCGCCCGCGGCCAGGACCCCGACGCGCCCCGCGCTCTGGCCAAGGTCACCGAGACCCACTGAGCCCAGCCCTGGAGGCCCCGGAAAAACCCGCGGGCCGCGGCGCCAGGACGGGACCCTCAACCCGTCCGGCACCGCAGCCCGGAGTTGCCCGGCCGTCGGGTGTGCGGTCCCGCGGCCGTGTGGAGGACTCGGCGCAGTCAGGGCAGAGAGCGCCGGGTTCCTCGATCCACCCTCCTGTGCGGGGAGGATGGAGGTCCTAGTGTGTCACTGATTCAGTCTGGACTAGACCAATCGGTCTGTCCATCCGTACGACAGACCATATGTACGCGCCCATCCTCCACCACGGACCGGCCAAACGCCAGGTTCATCCGGTCCGGCAGCACAGGTACGCTCGCACATGTGCCCTCCATGAACGACCTCGTACGCCAGCACACCGCTCTGAGTGAGTCCGACCTCGAGTGGCTCCACCTGCTGGTCTCGGAGTGGCAGCTGCTCTCCGACCTCTCCTTCGCCGACCTCGTCCTGTGGGTGCCCACCCTCGACGGGACACGGTACGTCTCCGTCGCCCAGATGCGGCCCAACACCGGCCCCACCTCCTACCAGGACGACATGGTCGGCCACCTCGTCCCGCGCGGCCGCCGCCCGCTGCTGGACGCCGCGCTCGACGAGGGCCGCATCGTGCGCGAGGGCGACCCCGAGTGGCGCGAGGAGGTCCCGGTACGGGTCGAGTCCATCCCCGTACGCCGCGAAGGCCGCGTCCTCGGAGTGATCGCGCGCAATACGAACCTGCTGACCGTCCGTACGCCCAGCCGACTGGAGCTGACCTACCTCCAGTCCGCCTCCGACCTCGCCCAGATGATCGCCGCCGGCACCTTCCCCTTCCCCGGTCAACAAGTCGACATGGACGCCTCGCCGCGCGCCGGCGACGGGCTGATCCGGCTCGACGCGGACGGCGTCGTCCAGTACGCCTCGCCCAACGCCCTCTCCGCGTACCACCGCCTCGGCCTCGCCGCCGACCTGGTCGGCCAGCACCTCGGCCAGATCACCGCCGAACTCGCCCCCTCCCGTGGCCCGGTGGACGAGGCCATGGTCAAGCTGGCCAGCGGATACGCGCCGCGCGAGGCGGAGGTCGAGGGAAACGGGGGAGTGATCCAGCTGCGGGCGATTCCGCTCAAGCCCAAGGGCACGCGGATCGGTTCGCTGGTCCTGCTGCGCGACGTCACCGAACTGCGCCGCCGCGAGCGCGAGTTGATCACCAAGGACGCCACCATCCGGGAGATCCACCACCGGGTGAAGAACAACCTCCAGACCGTCGCCGCCCTGCTGCGCCTCCAGGCCCGCCGGATGGACTCCGACCGGGGCCGCGAGGCGCTGAACGAGGCGGTGCGGCGCGTCGGTTCGATCGCCATCGTGCACGAGACGCTCTCGCAGAACCTCGACGAGCGCGTCGAGTTCGACGAGATCGCCGACCGGGTGATCTCGATGGTCGCCGAGATCTCGCCGGGCAAGGTCACCTGCCGCCGCAACGGCCGCTTCGGCATCCTCGACGCCGAGGTCGCCACCCCGCTGTCGATGGTCCTCACCGAAATCCTCCAGAACGCCCTGGAGCACGCCTTCGCCCCGAACGAACACGGCACGGTCGAGGTCTCGGCGGTACGCGGCGACCCGCGCGCCCGCGACGCCCGGCTGCTGATCACCATTCAGGACGACGGCAGCGGACTGCCCGAGGGCTTCGACCCGCAGCGCGCCGGCAACCTCGGTCTCCAGATCGTCCGCACGCTGGTGGAGGGGGAACTGGGCGGTACGTTCGACATGCAGCCCGCCCCCGGGCGCGGTACGCGCGTGGTCCTCGACGTTCCCGTACAGGCACAGAAATAGCAGCGAGCCCCGGACCGTGGAGACGGTCCGGGGCTCGAACGCTTTGGGTTACTGCTGCGCGCTGCGGCTCGGGAGGCGGGTCAGTGCGTACACGCTGTACGCGCCGCCTGGCTTCAGGCTCGTAGCGGTGGCGTCGCTCAGGCGCTGGCGTTACGCGCCCGGTTGCGGGCGGCGCGGCGCTTCATGGCGCGACGCTCGTCCTCGCTGAGGCCACCCCAGACGCCGGAGTCCTGGCCGGACTCAAGCGCCCACTGCAGGCACTGCTCCATGACGGGGCAGCGACGGCAGACAGCCTTGGCTTCCTCGATCTGCAGCAGCGCAGGACCGGTGTTGCCGATGGGGAAGAACAGCTCGGGGTCTTCCTCACGACAAACGGCGTTGTGACGCCAGTCCATGGCTGCTACCTCTCCTTGGTGTTGCATGCAAGTTGCTTGTGAATGTGAACGCTTTCACGAATCCCTCAACAAGTGAAGGGCCGAACGCCAGATGAACTGGTGTGGTCCTGGATTTGAGGAGGGGTTCTGGCTCTCACTGGAGGCCGGTCCTGCGGGCCGTCCCGATCGCCATGTAGAGATTCGCAAACCTCGGCGGCGGATACAACCCCTTCCGGAAAGTTTTTTTTGATTCCTCGGTGTCGGCTAGGTCACAGCCGTACTTCTATGGGGTGGACCCTGGCCCATACGTTCGAGATAAAGGACCAAGGGCCCTTCCACTCACACAATCACACGCAGTGCACGACGAACGCCTGTGAACGTCACGCTGCTGCGCAGGCCCAGGTGGTCTCCGTCCATCTGGAAGGGCAGCGGGACCTTCGAATGCAAGGCGAAGTCGGTCAGGTCGTGCAGCGAGAGAGCGTGCTTGCCGTGCGGGCCGCGCTCCGGGCTGGACGTCAGTAGCTGGGTCGCGTACCGCGCCACGGAGGCGGTCGACAGCCGGCTCAGCGCGAGCACGTCGAGGGCCGTGTCGAAGGATGCCCCGGGCGACGCGTACACCGGACGATTGCCCAGGTAGGTCCAGGGGGCGGTGTTGCAGACTATCGACAGCGCGATGTCGTGGACCGGGTCCGCGTTCGGGCGCTCCAGCGTGATCTTGCCGTGCCGGCGGTGCGGCTCGTCCAGGAACTGGCGCATGGCCTGCCGGATGTAGAGCGCGTGCGTCGATCTCTTGCCGCGTTCGCGCTGCTGTTCGACCCGGCCGATCACGCCCGCGTCGAAGCCGAAACCGGCACAGAACGTGAACCAGCGGGCCGGAACGGACTCGTCCTCCGTGCCGGGCGTGCCCGCCGCGAGCCCAAGACCGACGGTGCGGTCCCGGCGCTCCCGCAGCGCGTCCAGCAGCGCGCCGGTCGCCTCCACGGCGTCGTTCGGCAGGCCCAGGGCGCGGGCGAACACATTGGTGGACCCGCCCGGCACGACCGCGAGGTGCGGAAGCCGGTCGGGGTCGGGGCCGTGATGCAGGAGACCGTTGACGACCTCGTTGACGGTGCCGTCGCCACCGAGGGCGACGACCAGCTCGACGTCCCGGGACTCGGCGGCCCGGCGGGCGAGGTCACGGGCGTGGCCCCGGTACTCGGTCGTGACGGCCTCCAGCTTCATCTCGCTGGCCAGCGCGTGGATCAGTACGTCACGGGTGCGGGCACTGGTGGTGGTGGCTGCCGGATTGACCACGAGAAGTGCGCGCATGCCCGCCAGGTTACCTACCGCGCGGTACCGGGCCCAGCCCCGGCCCGGCCCGTGGACGGGGCCGGCCGTTACCCTGCGGGGGTGAGCAGTACGGAGCAGACCCCCGCCGAGACCCCCTCTTCCGCCCCGGGTGCCGCGTCGCGGCCCGCACGTGTGACCGCCGCCGCGGTCGTGGCCGGCCTGGAGGCGCTCGCCCTCTTCGCCGGAGGCGCGTACCTGCTCGTGACGAGCCTCACGGGCCGGCCGGACGACCTGACGCAGGCCCTGACGGGCGGCGCGACGCTCCTCGCGCTCGGCCTGATTCCGCTGCTGGCCGCGCGAGGACTGCTGCGGTGCCGCAGCTGGAGCCGCGGCCCGGCGATCATCACCCAGCTGATGGCCCTCCCGGTGGCGTGGACGCTCCTGCAGGCGTCGAGCGCCGCGATCCCCGGGGGCATCGCCCTCGCGGTCGCGGCGGTCGCCGGCCTGGTGCTCCTGGTCCACCCCCAAACCACCCAGGCCCTAGGCATCCGCCCCCGCGCCTGACCCCCCGGGGCGGCGCGTCATCGCGGGTCGGGGCCTCACCGCTGTGAGGACAGGCTTTTGGGCGACGCCTCCCCGCCCGTTGTGGGCAGTCGCCGGAGGGCCCAGCCCTCCCCGTTGTGGGCAGTCGTTCCGCAGAGGCGGCTCCCTCACCCGTTGTGGGCAGTCGTTCCGCAGAGGCGGCTCCCTCACCCGTTGTGGGCAGCCGTTCCGCAGGCGGAACGGGTGGGCACAACGGAACCAGGGCGGTGCCTTTGCGGCGGTTCCTCCCGGGGCGGTGACCGTTGCCGGTTCGTCCCGTGGGCGGTGCCCCCGCCGGTGGCGCGGTGCGGCTCGGCGCCTGCCGGGGGGTGGGGGCGCGGCCCCTCCGGGCTCGTCTCCTCGAGGCCGGCGGCCTTGGGTACGCCTAAGGGAGCCGTTACGGCGCCGCCAACCTCTGCGGGGACGACCCTGCACGGCCCCACCCCCGGCCGGTGGCCGACTGCGGGTGGGGGTTACTCCTCGACCAGGAGCTTCTCGCGCAGTTGCGCCAGCGTCCGGGCCAGCAGGCGCGAGACGTGCATCTGGGAGATGCCCACCTCCTGGGCGATCTGCGACTGGGTCATGTTGCCGAAGAAGCGGAGGAGGAGGATCCGCTTCTCCCGGGGCGGGAGGTCCTCGAGGAGCGGTTTGAGGGACTCCCGGTACTCGACTCCTTCGAGGGCTTCGTCCTCCGCGCCCAGCGTGTCCGCGACGGCGGGGGACTCGTCGTCCGTGTCCGGGACGTCCAGGGAGAGCGTCGAGTACGCGTTGGCGGACTCCAGGCCCTCCAGGACCTCCTCCTCCGAGATGCCGAGGCGCTCGGCCAGCTCGTGCACCGTCGGGGAGCGGCCGTGCAGCTGGGAGAGCTCGGCGGTGGCCGTGGTCAGGGAGAGGCGCAGCTCCTGGAGGCGGCGGGGGACCCGTACCGCCCAGCCCTTGTCGCGGAAGTGGCGCTTGATCTCGCCGACCACGGTGGGAGTGGCGTACGTGGAGAATTCGACGCCGCGGTCGGGGTCGAATCGGTCGACCGACTTGATCAGGCCGATGGTGGCGACCTGCGTCAGGTCGTCCAGCGGCTCCCCCCGGTTGCGGAAGCGGCGCGCGAGGTGCTCGACCAGCGGCAGGTGCATCCGTACGAGCTGGTTGCGCAGCTCCGCCCGCTCGGGCGAGCCGTCCGGCAGCGTGCGCAGCCGGATGAACATCGCCCGCGCACCACTGCGGTCGTGCGGATCGTGGTGGTGGTGCTGGTTCTGCTGCTCGCTCATCTGGGCCGCCCGCTCCGCCTGCGCCTGCTCCGGCGCATCCAAAAGACCGTCCACCGGGTGCGGCCGCGCCTGCTGTTCCGGGATGCCCTCCGGCGAGCTCAACACCCGTGGGCCGCGCTCCTCGTCTCGCACCGGACCGTCCCCGTTCCTCACGCCGGCCCGGGTCCCGCGCCGCGCTGTTTGTACAGGCTGATGGAGACCGTCCGGTCGTCGGCGACGGACGAGTCGACCTTGCCGGCCAGCGCCGAGAGCACCGTCCAGGCGAACGTGTCACGCTCCGGGGCCCGGCCGTCGGTCGTGGGCGCCGAGACCGTGACGTCCAGGGAGTCGTCGATGAGGCGGAACACGCAGCTCAGGACCGAGCCGGGCACCGCTTGCTGGAGCAGGATCGCGCACGCCTCGTCGACCGCGATGCGCAAGTCCTCGATCTCGTCGAGGGTGAAGTCCAAACGCGCCGCCAGGCCGGCCGTGGCCGTACGCAGCACGGACAGGTAGGCACCCGCAGCGGGCAGCCGGACTTCCACGAAGTCCTGGGTCCCGGGCTCGCCTGCGATCTGGGACACCCTCACCTCCAAGGTGGCACAAGCTCTTTCGGGGCTCGGGGAGGGGAGATCTCCCCCGAACCGGTGCGGTACGCAGGTGTGCGTAGTCCGCCGTGACGCTATCGCGATCCATGGTGCCGTGTCGCCGGGACCCCCGGTCCGGCGCCTGTCACTCATGGTAAGCATATGAGTACGCACAGTGGCTAGGGGTCTGCGGGGCCCAATCGCGAGAAACCGGCGGAGGGTTGACGTACCCAGACGTCACACGATCGAACCGTCGACAAAGCACCAACGCCACTTTTCCCGGGGTTCGAAGGTCCGCATCACCGGGTGACCGGTGTCCTTGAAGTGCTTGGTGGCATGCTGCCCGGCCGAGGAGTCGCAGCAGCCGACGTGTCCGCACATCAGGCACAGGCGCAGCTGCACCGGGTGCGTGCCGTCGGCGGCGCACTCGGGACACGTCTCGGACAGGGGGGTGGGCTCGGGCCGTGGCAGTTCGGCCACGTGCGGGCATTCGCGCATGATGGCCAGGCTACGACGGGCGCGGCGCGGGCGAGAGTGGGGAGACGATGGACGCACTGCCATTGGTGGCGCTGGTCGCGGTGAGCGCCGCGATCGCGGGGGTGGCCCGCAGGACGCCGGTTCCGGCGCCGCTGCTGCTGGTGGCGGCGGGGCTCGCCGCCTCGTACGTACCGGGAGTGCCGGACTACACCCTGGACCCGCACATCGTGCTGCCGCTGGTGCTGCCGCCGCTGTTGCACACGGCCGCGCTGGACTCCTCGTACCTGGACCTGCGGGCCAATGTCCGGCCCGTTGCTCTGTTGTCGGTCGGGTATGTGCTCTTCGCGACGCTGGCCGTGGGGTACCTGGCGCATCTGATGGTGCCGGACCTGCCGCTGACCGCCGCCCTGGTGCTGGGCGCCGTCGTCGCGCCGCCGGACGCGGTGGCCGCCACCGCGATCGCCCGGCGGCTCGGGCTGCCGGGCCGGATCACCACGATCCTGCAGGGCGAGTCCCTGGTGAACGACGCGACCGCGATCACCGCCTACAAGGTGGCGCTCGCGGCGGCCGTCGGGGAGGGCATCAGCTGGGCCGGCGGGATCGGGGAATTCGCGCTCGCGGCGGTCGGCGGGATCGGGGTGGGGCTGGTGCTGATGGTGCCGATCCACTGGCTGCGCCGGTGCCTGCGTGAGCCGCTGCTGCAGAACACGCTGTCGTTGCTGATTCCTTTTGTCGCGTACGCGGCCGCTGAGCGGGTGCACGCGTCCGGGGTGCTCGCTGTTGTGGTGGTGGCGCTCTATTTGGGGCACCGGGCGTGGCAGGTGGACTTCGCCACCCGGCTCCAGGAGGAGGCGGTGTGGAAGATGGTCGCCTTCGTGCTGGAGTCGGCCGTGTTCGCGCTGATCGGGTTGCAGCTGCCCCATGTGGTGCGGGAGCTGGGTACGTACGGGACGGGCGAGGCCGCCCTTTACGCGGTGGGGGTGTTCGCCGCGGTGGTGGTTGTGCGGTTCGTTTGGGTTTTTCCGGCGACCTATCTGCCGCGTGCGCTGTCGCGGCGCGTGCGGGAGCGGGAGCCGGGCGTCGACTGGACCGCGCCCGTGATCGTCGGCTGGGCGGGGATGCGGGGCGTGGTGTCGCTCGCGATCGCCTTCTCCATCCCGGTGACCACCGCTGGGGAGGCGTTCCCCGCGCGGAACCTGGTCCTGTTCCTGACGTTCACCACCGTGATCGGCACCCTGGTGGTGCAGGGTCTCTCCCTGCCGCCGCTGATCCGGGCCCTGAAGGTGCCGGGACGGGACGTACAGGCCGAGACGCTGGCGGAGGCGCAGGCGCAGAACGAGGCGTCCCGGGCCGCCGAGCAGCGCCTGGAGGAGCTGCTGGGGGATGAGCGCAACACGCTGCCGGGGCCGCTGGCAGGGCGGCTGAGGGCGGTGCTGGAGCGACGACGCAACGCCGTGTGGGAGCGGCTCGGCGCGGCCAACCCGGTCACGGGCGAGTCCGCGGACGACACCTACCGGCGGCTCGCGCGGGAGATGATCGCGGCGGAGCGCGAGGTGTTCGTACGGCTGCGGGACGAGCGGCACATCGACGACGAGATGATGCGCACGCTGCTGCGCCGGCTGGACCTGGAGGAGGCTGCCGCCTACCGGGAGGCGGCCGACGGCTGACCGGGATCCGGGCGGCCGGTGATCACGGCGGCGACGGCGGTTCCGGGCGGGAAGGCCCCCTCCTGGACGAGGGTGACGAGTCCGTACACCATTTTGGCGACATATATGCGCTCGATGGCGAGTCCATGCCGCGCCTCGAAGTCGGCGGCGAACTCCTCCAGGGCGGGTGCGGTACGGGCGTAGCCGCCGAAGTGGAACCGCTCGTCGAGGCTCCAGTCGCCCGCCGGGCCGCCGAACGCCGCCTCCTGGAGGGCTCTTATGTCCGTCGCCAGGAACCCGCCCCTGAGGACCGGTACGCCGATCGCCCGCCGGTCCTCGCCGAGCCCGGCCGCCAGCCCCGCGAGCGTGCCGCCCGTCCCGCACGCGACCGCCGCCACGTCCGCGCCCTGGGCGCGGAGCTCCCGGCCCAGCTCCGTACAGCCCCGAACCGCGAGGGCGTTGCTGCCGCCCTCGGGGACGACGAAGCTGCCCGGCGGAGCGTCGTCCAGGAGGCGTGCGAGCACCTCGGGGTCGCCCTTGGCGCGGTACGTGGCGCGGTCCACGAACAGCAGCCGCATCCCGTCCGCCGCGCACCGCGCGAGCGATGGGTTCAGCGGGCGGCCGGCGAGTTCGTCACCGCGTACGACCCCGGTGGTGGGGAAGCCGAGCAGGCGGCCGGCGGCGGCCGTGGCACGGAGGTGGTTGGAGTAGGCGCCGCCGAAGGTGAGGACGGGCCGCCCGGCCGCGCGGATGAGGTTCGGAGCGAGTTTGCGCCACTTGTTGCCGGGCAGGTCCGGGTGGATCAGGTCGTCGCGCTTGAGCAGCAGCCGCACGCCGTGCCGGGTGAAGCGCTCGTCCTCGACCGGCTCCAGGGGGGAGGGGAGCAGCGGGTCGAGGGAGGACAGGCCGAGCGGGTTCACCCGGCCATTGTCACGTCAGCCGTTCCGCGACGCGTGCCCGCATCGTCTTCATGGAGAAGCCGCGCGGGTCGACCTTGCCCGGCTGCCACTCCAGGTGGCCGATGACCGAGCCTGCGGTCCAGCCGTGCCGGCGGCAGACCGCGGCCGCCGCCTTCTCGATGGCCAGCAGTTGTGCCTCGGGCCACGGGTCCTTCCCGTCGCCGAGGTTCTCGCACTCGAATCCGTAGAAGTGCGGGTTGCCGTCGACGTTCGCCTGGTTGTCGCGGGGGAGTGTCCTCTCCGCGATCACGGCGCGCAGCACGTCGCGGTCGCCCTTGCCGGCGTGGTTGGCGCGGCCGTAGCCGACCAGGTGGACGCAGCCGTCCTTGGTGATCACGCCGTGGCAGAGCGGACCGGGCAGGCCCGGGCGGCCCTTCCGGCAGAGATCGACGGTGTAGTCCCTGCCCTTGGTGACGGTGTGGTGGATCATCACGCCGTGGACCGGCCCCCAGGGGCCCTTGTGGTTGCGGTTGTGGTGACGCCAGTCGCCGACCTCGACGACGGTCAGGCCTTCGTCGCGCAGCGCGTCGAGAAAGCCGTTCGCGGACATGGGTGGGGCCATGCCGCCTCCTTCGTGGTTGTGCCTGTCGCGGTAGTACCCGATGGGCCGGGGCGGCTTGTGTGTTCGTACGGCGTGCGAGCCGATCCGGACAACCGCGCAGTGGGGCTGGAGAGGACGGGGAAACACCTGTCATGCCCCGTGAGTGAAGATCCAGTCTCGCTCATTTGTGTAATGGTGTCACTACGCCCTGTGCTGAAAGGCTTTTCCTCTGAAGGTCAGTCCATGATCGAGAGGGATGTTCATGTCGGTTGGTTCGGTTGGCGAGGAAACCCGCATGGAGCAGGCACCGCCGCAGCAGAGTCTCGGTACGGCCGCCGCGCGGAACCTGGCGACCACCACCAAGTCGGTTCCGCAGATGCAGGAGATCACCTCCCGGTGGCTGCTGCGGATGCTTCCGTGGGTGCAGGTGCAGGGCGGTACGTACCGGGTGAACCGGCGGCTCAGCTACTCGGTGGGCGACGGGCGCGTGACGTTCGTGCAGACCGGCGCGCGGGTCGCCGTGATCCCGAACGAGCTGCGGGAGCTGCCGGCACTGCGCTCGTACGAGGACGGCGCGGCGCTCACCGAGCTGGCGCAGCGGTGCACGCAGCGGGAGTTCGCACCCGGCGAGGTCATCGCCGAGGCGGGCACGCAGACCGACCGGGTGTTCCTGCTGGCACACGGCAAGGTCGAGCAGATCGGCACCGGTCCGTACGGCGACGAGGCGGTGCTGGGTGTCCTCGCCGACGGGGCCTACTTCGGCGACCACTCCCTGGTCGACCGGGACGCCACCTGGGAGTGGACGGCCCGCGCCGCGACCGCGTGCACCGTGCTGGAGCTCACCCGCGCCGACGTGACGAACCTGGCGGAGCGCGCCGAGTCGCTGGCCGGGCACCTGGAGGCGCTGGCGTCCCTGCCCCACCAGCGCACCAACACGTACGGCGAGAAGGCCATCGACCTGTCGGCCGGTCACGTCGGCGAGGCGGTCGTCCCGCACACGTACGTCGACTACGAGGCCTCCCCGCGCGAGTACGAACTGAGCGTCGCCCAGACCGTGCTGAAGGTCCACAGCCGCGTCTCCGACCTCTACAACCAGCCGATGAACCAGACCGAGCAGCAGTTGCGGCTCACCGTCGAGGCGTTGCGCGAACGCCAGGAGCACGAGCTCATCAACAACAAGGAGTTCGGGCTGCTGTCCAACTGCGACTACGGGCAGCGGCTCCAGCCGCACGACGGCGTGCCCGGCCCCGACGACCTGGACGAGCTGCTCTCCCGCCGCCGCGGCAACAAGCTCTTCCTCGCCCACCCGCGCGCCATCGCCGCCTTCGGGCGCGAGTGCAACAAGCGGGGCCTCGTCCCGGACACGGTCGAGGTGGCGGGCCATCAGATCCCCGCCTGGCGGGGCGTACCGATCTTCCCGTGCAACAAGATCCCGGTCTCCGAGGCCCGCACGACCTCGATCATCTGTATGCGTACGGGCGAGGCGGACCAGGGCGTCATCGGGCTCCACCAGACCGGCCTGCCCGACGAGATCGAGCCGAGCCTGTCGGTCCGGTTCATGGGCATCGACGAGCAGGCGATCATCTCGTACCTGGTCACCGCCTACTACTCGGCGGCGATCCTCGTGCCCGACGCGCTCGGGGTGCTGGAGAACGTGGAGGTCAGCCGCTGGCGGTGACGCCCCGGTGGCGGCGGGGGCGGCGAGCCGTCCGGGGCCTCCGCCGCCACCGGCGTACCTCCGGGTGTGTCACCGGGCGGGCACGATCCTGTCCACCACCGTCTCCACGACCCGGTCCAGCTCCTGACCGGAGAGCGTCCCGGGCAGGGTGAAGTGCTCCAGCAACACCCCCGTCATGGCCAGGTACAGCACCAGCACGGTGTCCGCGTCGCCCGGCAGCCCGGCGTCCAGGTGGAAGCGGATGTTCTCGTCGAGGTCGGCCCGGACGGCCCGGGTCAGCTCGGCCTGGAGGGCGGGCCGCCGGGTGGCCTCCAGCCGCAGCTCCAGCATCGCCAGGTAGCCGGTGCGTTCCGCCGCGATCCGCCGCACCAGCCACTTCATCAGCTCGGTGACCAGCTCCCGGCTGGGCTCGGGCCGCATCGCCGCGTCCACCTTCTCCGGCGCGGGGACCATCCGCGCGTGGATGCGCGAGCCGGCCTGGGTGAGCAGGTCGTCGCGGTTGGCGAAGTAGTTGGACGACGTACCCGCCGGGACCCCCGCCTGGGCGTCGACCGCCCGGAAGGTCAGCCCGCGCGCGCCCTCCCGCGCCAGGACGTCGATCGCGGCATCGAGCAGCGCCGTTCTGCGTTCCGGATTCCTCGCCATGCGGCGGCCTCCTGAAAAAAGCTCTTGCGCAACCACTACGCTTGAAGCACTATAGCCGTCGTGGTTGCGTCCTCGCAGCCCGACTTCGACCACCGACCACGGGGGGACATCCGTATGCGCAAGCTCACCTACCTCGTCGCCTGCTCCATCGACGGCTTCATCGGCGACCCGAACGGCGACGCCTCCTCGATGGTCCAGTTCGCCGGGGACGAGTACCTGGCCTGGTATACGGCCGAGTACCCCGACGCGCTGCCCGTCCAGGCCCGCGCGGCGATCGGGATCGCCGACGCGGAGAACAAGCGCTTCGACACCGTCATCCAGGGTCGCGGCAGCTACCAGCTCGGCCTGGACGCCGGCATACCCAGCCCCTACGGGCACCTGCGCGAGATCGTCGCCTCGCGCAGCCTGGAGAAGTCCCCGCCCCCCAACGTGGAGATCGTCCCCGACGACATCGTCGGCCGGGTCCGCGCGCTCAAGGCCGAGGACAGCGAGCTGGGCATCTGGCTCTGCGGAGGCTCGCGCATCGCCGGCGAGCTCCTCGACGAGATCGACGAGCTGGTGATCAAGACCTACCCGCAGGTGTACGGCTCCGGCATGCCGATGTTCGGCAGCGGCTTCACCGTCACCGACTTCACCCTGGATGCGCTGCGGGCCTTCGACAACGGGGTCGTGGTCCGTTGGTACGGCAGGAAGCGCTGACCGCTGCCCCCCGCCCGGCTCCAGGAACTGTCCGGACCGCCGAAACCGCCATATCCTGGGGCCATGGGCAGCAGCGAAGGACGCCGGACCGTCCGCCGCCCGCAGGCAGGGCCCGAGCGTCAGTGCCCCACCTGCAGACAGCCTGTGGGGACGGTCCTCAAGCGACGCAAGATCCTCGGCGTTTGGGCCCCCGTGTGGGAGCCCGGGCCATGCCGCAACCCCGGCTGCGAGCGGTACGCGGACGAGCTGAAGGACGACCCGGAGGACGGCCGCCGGGGCGGCCCGCAGAGCGATCCGCGGGGCGGCCCGCAGGACGAGCCGGGCAAGAACGCCGAGACCGGCTGAAGTCCGGCTCCAGGGGTGACCGGCCGCACGTGGCAGGCGGTCCTACCGCTACAGTCCGCGCCATGTCATCGGAGTCGACGGAAGTCTGGACCGGCTGGTACCGGGACCGCCGCGGTGCGGAATCGATCGTGATCGCGGCGGACGGGCGGCGGATCGCCACCCGCATCAGGGGCGTGGAGTACGCGGGCGCGAGCTTTGACGGGCTGCGCGCGGCGGAGGAGAACGGCGGCCTGCCCTTGGCCGGCTGCGTACTGGAGTGGGACCTGCCGCTGCCGGTCCTCACCGACGGCACCACCCAACAGGCCACCCTCAGCTGTCTGTTGGCACTGGGTGAAGCCCTGTCCGACGGCTCACCCGAGCGAGTGGATCTTCAGCTGACCCTGCACTGCGGGGGAGCGGCGTACGAATCGGGCCTCGCCGGTGGCGACTTCGACCAGGCCCTCGATCGCATCCTGCGCCAGCTGCCGCCCGGCACCCGCTTCGGCCGCAAGCTCCTGGAGGGCGCCGAGGCCGCGGCGTGACGCACCCGGCGCCTCCTGTCCCTGGAGGCCCGGCGGGGCCCCGGCGGCCGGGTGGCCCGGGCGGCTCCGGCGGTCCCGGGGCCCCGGCGGGCCTGGGTGGCCCGACGGGGGGTGGGGGTGGGTCAGGAGGCGTTGGCCAGGGCGGCGGCCAGGCCGGCCCGCCACAGGTAGTCGACGCGGGCGCGCTCCTGCGCGTTGGGCTGGGCGTTCTGGCACGACGGGCCCGGGCCGCCACCCGACATCAGCTCGCTGCACGGCCCGGAGTAGTGGTCGGGCAGGCCGAGGACGTGGCCGGTCTCGTGGGCGGTGACGCGGGTGGAGTTGTAGACCTGGTTCTGGCGGTAGTCGAGGAAGATGTAGCCGCGGCCGTGGCCGTCGGTGCTGGCGTACGAGCCGCGGGAGTCATTGCCCTCGTAGTACCGGAAGTCCGGGTTGCTGCCCTCCTGGAGCTTCACATTGCTGACGGAGCTGTTCCAGATCTGTGTGGAGCGGGCTATCTGGGTGCGGAAGCTCGGGGCGTTGGCCGCCGAGTAGACGACGGTGACGGCCTGCGCACCGGGGTCGGCGGCGCGCTTCTCGGCGACCGACTCCAACACGGCCTCGAAGAAGGCCCGGTTGGCCTGGGCGTCCTCGGCGGAGCCGGCGTACGAGGCGTACGACGCCGTCGCGGGTGCGGCGGTGGGTGCGGCGGCGGTGGCGGTCGCGGCCGGTACGGCTGCCAGGGCGGCGGCGAGGCTCAGGGCAGCGGCCAGCACGGCCTTGGGGTGTCTCATGGGGGGCTCCTCGTGATCCTGAACGGCTGGGTGGGCCGTTCGGTTGGGGAGAGTGTCGAGGAGCCGGCGCGCCGTACGGATGATGTCAACGGGCGATAGCACCGGCGCATCACCCGCCTCCCAAGTCCCTTGCCGCGTCTGGTGTTACGCACAGCGCCGGTCCTACCCTCGGGACATGGAGCTGGAGGTGAGGCACCTGCGGGCGCTGTGCGCCATCGCGGACACGGGCAGCCTGCACAAGGCGGCCCGCCTGCTCGGCGTCAGCCAGCCGTCCCTGACGACCCAGCTGCGGCGCATCGAACACGCCCTGGGCGCCGAGCTGTTCGCACGCGAACGGACCGGCTGCCGCCCGACCCCGCTGGGCCATGCCGTCCTCAGCCGCGCCCGCCCCCTCGTGGCCCAGATGACCGTGCTCGTCACCGAGACCAGGGCGGCCGCCGCCCGCGCCGACGGCGCCCGGCTGCGCGTCGGCTCCACCGCCAGCCGGGCGCTCGCGGGCTGGCTGCGCCGGCTGCGGGACCGGCTGCCCGGCACGGACATCTCGCTGCACATGGACGTCTCGGCGGGTGCCCTGCTGCGGGCGCTGGCGGCCGGGCAGCTCGACGTGGCGTTCGTCCACGAGGTGGAGGGCTGCCCGCTGCGCGTACCGGACGGGCTGGAGCGGCGCGTACTGGTCGAGCGCGAGCCCCAGTTCGTCTCCATGGCGCGCGACCACCCGGCGGCCGCCGCGCCCGTCGTGGCGCTGACCGACCTGGCCGGTGACCGCTGGATGGTCGACCCGACCGTGGACGGCGAGTGGGACGGGCTGCGCCGGGTGCTGGGGGCGGCCGGGATCGACCCGCCCGTGCTGCACGGGGACTACCACACGGCGGCGTCCCTCATCGTGGCCGGCGAGGTGGTCGCGCCCTGCCAGCCGACGTCGGGCCCGCGCGACGACATGGCGATACGGCCGTTACGGGGCGACCCGCTGGCGGTGCGCCTGCTGCTCTACAGCGGCCCCGGGGCGAGCGCCGACGCGGGGTGCGCGGAGTCGGCGTACGCGGACCTCGCGGCCGCCTACCGCGAGGTGGCGCTGCGGACCTCGGCGTACCGGCAGTGGCTGCTGCGCCACGGCAGCCCGTTGGCGCAAGCGGCCTGACACCCTCCACGAAAGGCACCCATGCCCACCACGCCGCCCCTCACCCTCACCGACGGCCGGATCGTGCTGCGTGAGTGGACGGACGCGGACGTCCCCGCCATGACCGCGCTGTTCGACGAACCCGCCGTCGCGTACCGCACGCCCCTCGCCTCGCCCTTCGACGAGGCCGCGGCGAGGGCGTACCTGACGATGATCCGCCGCACCCGCGCCGACGGCACCCGCCTCCACCTGGCCATCACCAAGGACGGCGGCGCACCGCTCGGCGAGGTCCTGCTCGGCTTCGTCCAAGGCGCCCTCGGGTACGCCGTCGGTGCCGCCCACCGGGGCCAGGGCCTCGCCTCCCGCGCCACCCGCCTGCTGACCGGCCACGCCCACGCGGTGCTGGGCCTGCCGCGGGTGATCCTCCAGATCGAACCGGACAACGCCGCCAGCACGGCCGTCGCCCGCGCGGCCGGTTTCCGTCTCACGGACGAGCCGCCCGAGACGGTACGGAGCAACGGCCGCACCCACACGCTCCTGACATGGGCCCACGACGCCCCGCCGGTCAGGATGTACCCATGACACCCGCTGCTCCGCCCTCCCTCACGATCCGCCACGCCCGCCCCGCAGACCTGCCACGCGTCGCCGAACTGGCCGTCGAGCACGCGGTGTACGAGAAGGCCGCCCCGCCCGCCCCGGGCCTCGCCGACCGGCTCGCCGCGCTGCTCTTCGCCACTGACGCCCCGCGCCTGCGCTGCCTGGTCGCCGAACACCCCGGCGACGGCCACCTCGTCGGCTACGCCACCTGCGCCCCCGAGCTCTCCACCTGGGACGGCCGCGAATACCTCCACCTGGACTGCCTGTTCCTGGAGGCCGGCCAACGGGGCCTCGGGGCGGGCCCGATGCTGATGAACGCCGTCCTCGCCGAGGCGCACGCCCTGGGCCTGACGGAAGTGCAGTGGCAGACCCCCGCCTGGAACGAGGGCGCGATCCGCTTCTACGACCGCCTGGGCGCCCAGGCCAAGGAGAAGCTCCGCTACACCCTCCCCGTCCCCGACGGCTCGCACGCCCCGGCAGGATGACTGGAAACGCACGGCGGCCCAGCCATGGCGTATGCCGCCTGGCCGGGCCGTCGTTCTGTTCCGCTCCGCCGAACCTCACGCGAGCCGCTCGTGCGTACCCGCTCCGTCATGGACGCCGTGTTCGGCGGCCTGCGGGCCGGGTGCGGTCAGGAGGAGCGTGATCGAGGATCAGGCCTTCTTCGTCTCCTAGTAATGGGCCGGGGCGGTGACCTGCGGGGATCTTCCCTGCGGGGCGCTGACCTGGCCTTTTGCTGATGGCTGGCGATGGGGTGCGACGGTCGTGATCGGGTGTCCTGCGGACTGTGTGCGGACTGATGCCAGCTTGGCATTGTCTCCGTGATCACGGACTTGTCGTTACTGCCGTCTCGCCGTCTCGCCGTCTCGCCCTCGTGCCGTATCCGATCACCTGTCCGGGGCCGGCCGTCTTCCAACTCCCCACCCGTTGCGCAGGTCAGCCCCAGGGGAGTGATCGGACTACGGTGACGGTCAGGTGGCGGCAGCGAATACGCTCGTCGAGCCAGTGGACGACCTTCGGTCCGTCCAGCACTTTCAGCAGCTCCTGGCAGCGTGCCGCGCCACCTGTCAGCGGCTCCGCCACGATCAGGTGGTTGTCCACGGCCACCGACTGGTCGCCTTGAATGAGAATCCCTGTTCCACGGGCGCCTCCTTTAGCCCCTTGCCCTGGCCGGGATGTACGGCGCATGACCACGAACGGGGGATCAAGCAAACGCCCACCGAAGCGGCGCCTGCGCAGTGGAAGGCCCATCTCGCCTTGGCCAGGCAGTTCCTTCGCCGTGAGATAGGGAACCACTGGTCCGTCGTGGGGGTCTCGGTTGTCGACGACAGGGCCGACTCCAACGCGGAAATGGTCGCCTATGGCGCTGCCCGTGGTGACGGCGGACGGCGGCCACCAGGCGACCGCGCCTGGGTGGCCGTCTGCTCTCCGTACGGCGGAGAGCAGGAAGACGTCTACGTCGGTGTGGTCGTCGAAGAGGCCGTGCGGGCGGATCTCCTCCATTTCCAGCCGCTTGGCGAGCTGGCCTCGCCAAGCCTGGTAGCGGCTGCCGCTGCGTAGTACGTCGGGCAGGACGGCGAAGAGCCTCCCGCTAGGGGCCATCGCGGCTGCCGCCTGAGCTGTGAACGTCGCTGCCAAGGAAGTCTTGCCCGTCGACCATGTACAGCCGGGGAGCGCCGCATCCGTGCCGTAGGGGGGGTTCAGAAGCAGTCGGCCTCCGAAGCCACGGCCTTCGGAAGCTTCACGCAACGCCTGCAGACCGTTGCCGACCTGCACCCGCGGGAAGGCGGTGCGCCACCGGTGTTCCATGAGCGGGGCTTCGGATCCGACAGCGCGATGACGTTCCAGCACGGCCAGGACCAGCCGCATGCGCGCCACTGTTACAAAGGGATCGTGAAGGTCGTGGCCCCTCACTCGGCGGTTCCACAGGGTGAGCGTCTCCGCTGGTGTCGCCCCTAGTGGGAACTGTGCCGTGCCGGCGATGAGCAGGTCTCCGCCGCCACACGTGGGGTCCCAGATCACGGGTGTCCGTCCGGATGCAGTGCTGCGCGCCAACAGTCCCTCGTACGACTGCAGGACTCTTCCTGTCGTGAAGAAGGATCCGGTGGCACGGCGGTCGGCTCGTGAAACTGTGCGTCGCAGTTCCGCCGACGCCTGGCCGTTGAGGGCATGTGTCACGTCGTCCGCCACACGGCGCCAATGACCTGAGGCTACGTCGGTCACCAAGGTCTCAAGCTGACGTGCGTACGTCTCGTAGGCAGCAATACTCATGTGTCCCCCTCCTGCTGATCCGGAAGGGATGACGTCCTGGATCAAGTGTTTGGATTGGCTGCGGTGTCATTCTGCAGCAGCGCTAAGGGCGTTGGGAACGGATCACCGAATCCCGTCGCGCTATGTCCCATCAGCCACTTCCTCCAGGCCGATGATGTCGGGAGCCTTGCGCGGACCGGGGATGGGGAGTCGGCAGAGCGGGCTGGCTACGGTACCGCTGTCGACGAACGACCGGTGGGTCTCCAGCGGCGGGTCGAAGCGCAGTCCTGCCTCGACGCGTGTCACGGTCACGCTGCCCGCACAGGACCGGCCAGATTTGCGGCCCGCTGCCGGGATGACTGCCAGATGCCGGTCGGTGACGAGTTGTTTTTCCTCATGGCAGTGGACGGACAACTGCGTGCACGCGATGTGGGCGTCTGGTGCCGCCAGTCGCACACCCGCCATGATCTCCCGATGAGGATTAGCGGGGCGCAGTCCGCCCCGGATGGAGAAGATGACCAGTCGAGGGGCCACCAGCCCCGTGAGGTCCTTGGCGAAGGACTGCGGATCGGCCTTGCCCGGGAGTCCTCCGTGGTGGGGGAAGACGAGGACTGGCGCCGACAGCTGATGGCCGTTCTCTTGAACGTGCTTGAGTGCCACCGCGTCCATGTCAGCCGCGAGGAGGACGGCGGGCTCTTCCTCCAGGTGTACGCGGACCACAATGGACACAGTGTTTGTGTCCAGTTTGCCGAAGGTCGGGGAGGCATCCGTCGGGCCGGTGCCGGCCATCAGGAAACTGGGGTGGCAGACTTCGAGCCTTGCCCGGCCGCAGTACAGCGTCTGAGGAGTCTCCGTGTGCAGCATCTGGTGCCCGCCGAAGCCGCCGCGCCTGTGACGTGTATGAACGGCTCGGATCAATCGTTCCCAGATCCGGCTGTTCTTCTTCGCATCCGGGTTGAACCAGGCGGTTCCCACCGTGCGCAGCGGATCGAGCAGAATCTGTGGGCCGCCACCGGCGTGGTCCTGGTCCGAGTGCGAGATGATCAGGTGCTCGATGTGCTCGCATCCGACACGATCCAGTTCGCGCTGGACGATGTCACCGGGGGCCGCGTCGATGACTGCGCATGTCGAACCATCACGCACGACAGCGGAGTTGCCGTGCCCAACGTCCAGGACAGTGACAGCTAAGTCTGCTTCTGTTTGCTGGCTGAGCGCCAGTTCGGTGGGAGTAGTCAGGTCGGTCATGCGGTGAGCCACTCCTGCGGCAGATCGGGAGCGAGAATGATGTTGCGATAGAAGAGGGCGGAGGCTTCCTTCGCGTAGCAGTTCACCTCGGCCTCAAGCCACCGGCCGGGAAGCTCTTCCGGATGCAGACCTGTGGCCTCCTCGATGGGGCGCAACGGCATCCAGACGGAGGAGTCGATCTTCCAGCCGACCACGACCACCTTCGCCTGTGGTTCCTCGCCCTCGGACCGGACACTGAGGACTTCGATCGGAGTCGCGAAGGCACGCCGTTCCCGCGCGAGGTTTCCCGCGAGCTCGTCCAGCGTGTATCGGAGGGCGTCGACCACCGCATCGGAGGCGTCGCTCTTGTCGACAACGCTCGGAATGCCCTCGCGCCAGCGCAGAATCGCCCCGTTCTGATCGGTGTTGACGTGGCTGCTGATGAGGACGGCGGGCAACGGCGTGCCCGCTCTCCGATTGGCCTTGCACACCAGCTCCGCGCCCGTGAAGCGGGCATTACCCCGCCCGCCGAGGATGTGGTCGCACACCACGGCGTCGTAGCGATCGCCGAGAGAGGCAAGGAATGTGTCGGCGTCCTGGCCGGGTGCGAACTCGGTGATCATCTCCGTGCGGAAGCCCGCGTCCTGGAGTGGATGCGTGATGCTGCTCGCGTCCATGAAGTCGTCGTCGATGACCACGACCGACGATCCCTCTGCCAACGGACGTACGCTCACTTGGCCCCCAGCTCATGCCCCTTGGCCTCCGGCGACTTGGGCCGGAAGCCAGACCATGATACGTGCTCCACCCAACTCGCCGTGCCCACGGGCCTCTTGGGTGCCTCCGAGGTCAGCGACGATGTCCCGGACGATCGTGAGGCCCAGGCCGGTCCCATTGTCGCGTGTCGTCTTGCCCGGCAGCCAGATCGCGCTCAGCGAGATGTCCTTGATTCCGGGACCCGAATCATCAACGCAGAGACTCAGGCGAGGTGTGTCTCCTTCCACGACCAAGCGCGTTCTGACGCGGATTGCGCGCTCTGGCCGGATGGCATCCGTGCGTGTGAAGGCATGTGCGGCGTTCACAATCAGATTGGACAGGATCGACTCGATGTCGGCGATCGTGCTGCGGACGATCGCGCCTCCCGCGTCAAGGTCATACTCGACCTGGATTCCGCGCTCGTCGAGGTAGCGAGAGAAGAGCCGGATGATCGCCGGGCACTCTCGGTCGAAGTCGACGTCGGTGATCTGTCGCTTGTTCTTCGTCAGGAGGGTCAACGGGAGACGGGCGAAGGTCTCCAGGGTCTTGGCGCTGTCGATCGAGTTCTCGACCGACGAGTGGAACCTTTCTTTGTATTCGTCTTCCGAAACGTGCTGCTTGACCCGGCGACTGACCGTCTTGACCTCGTTGATGATGCGGGCCGCCGGCTTCATCGCCTCGTGCGCGAAGACGGCGGTGCTGGTGCCGACCGTGGCCAGGGTGCGGTACAAGAGGAGGTCTTCGCGGAGCGCTTCGATTTCCTGACGTTGAGAGTCGAATACCTCGGAGGCTCCGGCGGTGAAGGACTCCAATACCGCGGAATCAGCAACTCCGTCCAGAGTTGGCGCTTCGGAATCCTTCGGGCTGATGGCCTCCAAGAGGTTGCGGAACTGCTTCTCGGCTTCCTTGACCCGGTCGCGCGCCTTGGGCGACGCGCCAATGCGACGCTGCTCCCGCAGTTCAAGTCGCTGCTCCGCCGACCAGTCCAAGGCGCGCTTTGCGAACTCCTGCAGTTCAAGGAACTGCAGGTTGTCGACGAAGCCGCTGCGATCTGTCTTGGGCTGGAGAAGCTCGTCAGGGTCCTCCACCTGAATGCGGCCAACGGAGTTGTTCGTGGACGCGCGACCCTCGGGGCTCGCTGCACGCCGCAGGTTGATAATCAGCCAGTCGTTCCCCACGTCTCCGTAGGGCTGCACGCGGAGCTCCCGATGGTATAGGTGAACCCCGCCTACCTGCTTGAGCCACTCCTTGATCTCCGCTGTGGGCTGCTGCGCGAACCGAACCTCCTTGGAAGCACCGGGGTTGAGATTGAACATCCACATCTCGAACGTGGCTGGCGGCGCGGAAAACGTCAGGGGCGCATCGCGATTGCCACGCCCCTGGCGTTTCCTGCCCACATCGTCGTGGCCCGCTGACTTAATGACTTCACCACGCCAGTTGTAGAGGGTCGCGGAAGCCTTGCCCTGCTCGTCCAGCCCGGCCACGAGACGGAACTCGACCCACTGAAGCAGATCCGCAGTGATCACCTTGGCCAAGTTCTCGAACTCCGGGGAGTCACAGGTTACGCGGAACGCCGAGCCATCGGCGAAGGGGCCCGTGAGCATGAGTACCGATCGAGCGAGACGGTCTGCGTCCTGCTGGGCGATTCCTTGGCGGAGCCCCGTGATCTCGACGGTCGTGCCGGTATCTCCCTCGCTCTTCTGGCTCTTGATTGCCAGCGGGACGTCTTCCACCGCGTCGGACGCGTCGATGCGGTCCCAGTCAATGGTCAGCGTGTGCTCGATGCCCGGCTCGTCCAAGGAGCGTGTGCGTACGGTGACATGGGTACCGAGGCGCAGGGCGGCAATTCTGCCCAACCCCTTCTCACCCACCTTTCGCCGACCGGTCCGGGTGTGGGTGTTGGACGACTTTCCGGACTTTCCTATGAGGAGAAAGCCATTGGCCAGCTGGTCCGCCGTCATTCCGTCGCCGTCATCCGAGACGATGAGCGTCCCGCCTGGCTGCTCGGCTTCACTCATCTGTAGTCGGCAGAGCGTGGCATCCGCGTCGTAAGCGTTGCGGACGAGTTCCATGATGCCCAAATCCGAGTGTGGGACCAGTTCTTCACCGAGGCGGGCGAGGATCTCCGGGGCGAAACGGAGGTGGTGTTGCGTCAAGGCGTTCCTCCTGTACGGCGCGGCCAAGACACCGCCGCTCGATCGATCGGATGGGACATGGGGAAATCGTAGCCGTCTCGTCGTCGGCGACATGAGCGACAAGAAGCCAGATGTCGCCGGGGCAGCGAGTCAGCCTCGAGGGAGCCCGATCGGTGCATTCAAATCAGAAGACCCACCGGTAGTCCGGTCGAACCTGGGGGAGGCCGTCCTCTAGCTGGAGCGCCATTGGTGTTTCTATCGCCAGCCGTCGAGAGAGACTTCCGGGCCCCCCGTGAGGTACCGGTGGAGGGCGCTTGAGGTGGTGTCCACGAAGTTCTCGGGAATGGCGTCGGAGTCGACCCAGCGGACCTGGGAGTGCTTGCGGGGTTCGCGGTTCTCGGGTTCGCCGGTCCATTCGTGGGCTGCGAAGACGACGGTGAGGAAGCCGTTGGGGGCCTCCACGCCCCAGGCGCCGTGGATGATGTGGGCGACCTTGAGCGACTCGGGCTTCACCGTGAGGCCGGTCTCCTCGTACAGCTCACGGACGGCGGTCTCGGTGATCGGTTCGCCCGGCTCGCTCTTGCCGACTGGGAGGTCCCACAGGCCCTGGGCGAACTTGGCGTTCTCGCTGCGCTGGAGGAGAACGACGCGGTTGGTGGCCGTGTCGTGGACGATGACGGCGGCGACCAGCAGGGTCATGGACTCCCGGGCCGGCTTGAGGGCCTTCGGCTGCTCGTCGGTCTGCTGGGCCACGGTGTTCCCTTCGTCGGGCGGGTTGTTGGGCATGTTAGGCGAGGGCTTCGCGGGCGCGGCGGGCGAGATCGGCCGCACCGGGCACTTTGCGGCGCTGGTAGACCGCGAGGGTGGAGCGGATCGAGTTGATCGCCTTGCGCGTGCGGTCGGAGGTCATGCCTTCCATGAGAACGAGGGCCTGCGTCCAGGCGGCGACGGCTTCGTCTGCGCGGGCCTGGGCGGCGAGGCTGTCGCCGAGGTCGGCGTGGGTGAGGGCGTGGACGCGCTTGTACTTCTCCGGGTCCCAGCGGGTGAGGGCGTCTCGGTGCTGCTGTTCGGTGCCGATGTGGTCGGCGAGGTCGGTCAGGGTGCGGGCGGTGTGGCTGGCCACGGTGCCGGTGGCCGGGCCGCTGACGCGGGAGTAGCTGGGCTGGGGACCGTCGTCGCGGAGGAGGGCGTCTTCGGCAGCGAGCAGGGCCCGCGCAGCCAAGGGGTGCTCGTCGGTGGCGGCGTAGGCGCGGGCGTGGGTGATGTGGAGGAGCGCCTCGGTCTGGCCGTCAACGTGGCCGAGACCTGTGCGGAGGGCGCCTTCGACGAGGGCGACGCAGTGGTGGGGCTGCTTAAGGCTCAGGGCCTGGTGGGCGAGGGCGCGCATCATCCAGGCGGCGTGGCCGTGGGGGTCGGCTTCGCAGGCGAGCTTGTAGCCGACCTGGTAGTAGCGCTGGGCGGCCCCTTCCTGGCCGAGGTCGTGGTGCTTCCACCCTGCGAGGTAGGCGAGTTCGGCGACGGCGCCGAAGGCTGCCCGGCGTAAGGCTTCGCTGGGGAAGCGTCCGCGCAGCATGGGGGCGGCTGTGTCGGCGAGGTACGCGGTGACGGTGGTCAGGCCGTGCCCGCCGCCGAGGCGCTCGTCGGCGGCGCTGAAGGCCGCGGTGATCTGCCGTACGACGTCCACGTCCTCTGCCCCGACCAGGGACGTGCCGGTGCGGGCGCGGAGCATGCGGGCGGTGGCTTCGTGGTCGTAGCCGAGCGGCATGGCGACGCCGGCAGTGGTGAAGGCCGCGATGGCGAGGAAGCGGCGGCGCTCGACGTCGGCACGACCCAGGTCGGTGACCGCGAGGACGGGGTCGGATTCCGCCGGCGCATCGTCATCACCGGCCTGGAGGCCAATCTCGGTCTGGGTGATCATGCGCCCCGCTCGGCGGGACAGTGCTTCGGCGAGGTACTGACCTACCCGGCCCGAAGGGGCACGGATGCCGTTCACCCAGTGCGAGATGGCCGACTTGTTGGTCTGGAGGATCTCGCCGTTCTCGGCGGCGATACGCCGCACGTCTCTGGCAAGGGCCTCGTAGGTGCAGTCGACCGCCGCGATGACATCGTGCAGACGGGAGTTGGGTTCTCTCGGCGCCGCCACGATCGCCTCCGCCCTGGAGCTGTAAACCGCGTATACCGCTTCAACTGCCTTCCACCGTACCCACTGAGCGTGACCACCGGTTCACTTATCAGCAGCCGCCCGGAACGGCGCAACCGTGATCCAGGCTCCCCTTGGACCGGGCGGCACCCCGAAGTTCCGTACACCCACACCGGGCTCGGGCATTCCTGTGCCCGAACCCGGCCGATCAGAGACGGAGACACGGTGACCACCATCGACACCACGGCCATCACGGTCGAGCTGCCCGAGGCGTTCGACCCGCGCTGGAACCGCCTGCCCGGCATCCAGGTCGACGGCCGGCGCATCACGATCGACCCGGCCGAGTACTTCTTCCGCTTCGAGTCGAACACGTGGCTCGTCGCCGACTGGGAGCTGGTCAAGTCCCAGCTCCTAAACGTGGATGAGACGACCGAGAGCGCGGTCGAGCAGCTCGCGCTCGACTTCATCAAGCAGCACAGCGAGTCCACGTCCGACGCGGCCCGCGTCCTGGCCACCGCGTACGAGGTGTACGCGTACCTCTTCCGCGAGGAGCACCTGGCCAGCCTCGGCCTGCCGCAGATCACCGCCGACCACCTGCGGATGCTCCGCGAGGCGGCCACGCTCATGGGGCTCAACAAGGTCGAGCTGGACGGGCACATCTCCAACGTCGGCCCGTGCTGGTTCTTCCCCGCCGCCACGTCCGTCGTCTTCGACCTGGACGACGAGATGGGCGGGATGCTCGACGAGGTCTACCACGGCGGCTGGTTCAACGAGCACCGCCGGATCGAGTCCATCAAGGCCCACGCCGCCCTCGGCGGCCGGCTCGTGCACGGCTGCCAGTCCGTGCCGGACCAGTCCGGCGGAGTGGTCGCGCCCTACGGTGCCTCGATGGCGAACTTCCGTGACGATCTCGCCGCGTTCAAGGCGGGCTGGATCGAGCAGGTCTACGCCCACCGCGTGAACCCCGCCGCGTAACCCACCCGATCAGGCTCCGGGGCAGGCCGGCATCCCTCGCCCGCCCCGGACGCCACCACCCATCCCCGGAGCCCTCCCGTGACCACGAACCCCAGCGCCGAACTCCTCGACAACCTGCTCACCGCGACCGGCCAGACCACCGCCGCACGGAATGAGGTACGCGTATGGTCCATGTCCGGCGTCGAGCGCGTGACCTCCCCCGACGGCTCCACGGCCATCTTCAAGTACGCCAAGAAGCCCTTCGACAGCGAGGACCAGGCCCTCCGCCTGGCCCACACACTCGGCGTCCCCGTCCCCCTGGTCCACGCCTCCGCCGTCCTGGACGGATGGCTCGGCATGCTCATGGAGGACCTCGGACCGTCCGTCCGCGAGGCCGACGACCTCGACGGTGTCGCTGCGGCCGTGGTCCTGCACTGCACCCGTACGGCTCCGCCCTTGCCCGTCCTCGGCCAGGAGCGCTTGCGGACGCTTCCGGCCCGGGCGTTGGAGCATCTCGAACGGCTGCGCAAGGTCGACCGGTGGCAGGACGCCGACGACGTCGAGGATGCGCTCGACCGGATCGCCCAGGCCGCCGAGGCCCGCTCGGCCGGAGCGACGCTGGAACCGTTCGGCTGGGTGCACTCCGAGTTCCACCCCACCAGCCTCCACGTCGGCGAGCGCGGCTGGCGGCTGCTCGACTTCGCCCGCGCCTTCACCGGCCCCGGCCTGCTCGACCTCGCCAGCTGGCACGGCACCATCGAGCCCCCGCACCCGCTGCGGCTGCGCGTCTTCCTGGAGCAGTACGTCACCGCCGGCGGCACCCCCGACGCCCTCGCCCCGCGCGGCGGGCTCACCGCCGAGAACTGGGCCCTGGGCTGGCACCGCATGTGGGCCGTCGAGTGGTTCATGGAGCAGTCGGTTCGCTGGATCAACGACCCGGCCACTGACCCCGGCTACGTCAAGGTCGTCCGCCGGCACCTCACCGACGTGCTCCACCTCCTGGAGATCTGACGTGCTCGCGCAGACCTCGCCGTGGCACGCCCACGCCATCCAGCGCACCGCCGCCGGACTCGCCGAACCCTTGGCCGTGCCTGCCCGGATGGAATGGACCACGAGACCCGGCCAAGGTCCCGGCGCAGAGATCCTCGGCCCCGACCTGCACGGCAAGCGACTCCTGGAACTCGGCTGCGGCCCCGGCCACAACGCCGCCCACCTCGCCACCCGCCACGGCTCCCATGTCACCGGCGTCGACCTGGTCGGCCTCCAGGTCCGCCGCGCCCGCTCCCACTACGGACGGCTGAACAACCTCACCTTCGTCGCCGGCCACGCCCTGCACTACCTGCAAGCCTCCGACGAGCAGTTCGACGCGATCTACTCCGTCTTCGGCGCCGTCGGCCTCGTCGCCCCCGAGCTCCTGCTCCCGGCCATCGCCCAGCACCTCACGCCCGGCCGGGTGCTCGCCTTCTCCGTCCCGCACCCGCAGCGCGGCGGCCGCAGCCCCTCCGGCGACGACCGGCCCCGCCGAGACCACGTCACCCTGCCCGACCGCACCCGGCTCCCCATCGCCCGATGGGAGTTCGGCATCGACCGCTGGGAGAAGCACCTCAGCCAGGCAGGTTTCTGGCTCACCTCGGCCCAGGAGTTCAACGACCCGCGCATGGGCCACTGGCCCACCACCCTGCTGATCCGCGCTCGCAAGCTCTGACCAGCCATTCGTCCCGGCTTCCCTTGGAGGAACCGATGCACCCTCCCTACCTGCTCCTCGACATCGACGGCGTCCTCATACCCTTCCCCAACACGGACGGCTCGACCCCGGCCACCCACGCCCGCCACGACGTCGTCCCCACCGGCCGGAGCGCCGACAACCCAGTCACCGTCTGGCTCGACCTCGCCCACGGCCCCATGCTCATGGACGTGATCCGCCGCGGCCTGGTCACCCCCGTCTGGTGCACCAGCTGGCGGCACGACGCCACCACCCTGATCGGACCGCTCCTCGGCCTCCCGTCTCTGTCGTACGTCGATCTCCCGCGTCCACAGATCACCACCAGCCACCCCAACGGCTACCTGTGGAAGCGTGACCACGTCGACGCCTGGCTGGGCGACGCCCCCGCCGTCTGGATCGACGACGACTTCACCGGCCTCGACCATGAATGGGCGGTGGAGCGCACTGCGAAGGGAACGGCGACCCTCCTCATTCAGCCCGACCCGCACCTCGGTCTACAGCCCGAGCACCTGACCGAGGTCACGAGGTGGGTTGCGCAGTTACCCACAGCCCGCGTCGTCTGACGACTGATGCCCTCGCTGCCACGAGCAGCGAGGGCATCAGAGTGTTGCTTGAGCGTGAGCCGTCTGCGGTCTGTGGCACGTATCGGCGGCGCTGATGTCGGAGTCGGCTGGAACACTGCGGCCGTGATCGACGAGATGACCCCAGACCTTCCTGATGCTCCCGCCGGCTCCCTGCCACCCAGAGCACAGGCAGAGCTCGCCGGCACCGCCTGGGAGGAGCTGCCGCACGTCTGTACGGGCCAGCACAGTGTGCCTGACACACCGGACATCCTCGGCGCTGTGCTCGCCACCGACCCGGCCCGCCGGGTGCGGGCGGTGGGGGATCTGTACCGGCTGCTCCTCAATCGGGAGCAGGTGTTTCCGGCGACCGCTCCGGCGGCCTTGGTCCTCGCTCGTCTTCTCGACGATCCGCGCACACTCGCCGAAGACCGGTGGGAGCGCAGGGCCGGTCGGCGGTCGCTTCGCGCCGAACTGCTGAACTGGCTGGCTTCGTTCGCCGACATCGCCCGCTTGGACGTCGAGGACGGCGTCGGCACGGCGCAGGATCTGGCTGCCGCTCGTGCGGCAAGGCCAATACTCCACGACCGCATCGCGGATTTCTGCGACGACGACGATCCACTGGTGAGGGAGGCCGCGCTCGCGGCCACCGCCCTGCTCCTGGCCGACCCCGCCCTCGCCTCGTCCGTACCCCGGTACGCGCCCGCCGTTCGCGAGGTCCTTGCCGTGAGCGCGGACTCGTACTACCGGTGGATCGCCCGGGAACGGCTGGCTGTCTGGGGTGAGGACGTCACGGGTCTCGTCACTGCGGAGGAGGAGCGCCACACGTCCCTGGACCGGGCAGGCGAGTTGGCGGAGGACCCGTTCGGCCAGGACCAGGAGCAGGCGATCCGCTGGCTGGAAGAGCAACCCGAGGACACCGCGGCTCCGGAACGACTCGGCCACCGGCGGAAGGACCGGACCGCGCCCAGCCCGGCCGCCCCGCAGGAGCCGGCACCCGAGCCGCCCGTGGCCGCCCCAGGAAGCGGGGCGGGGTACCGCGGCCCGTGGCGGATCGCCCGGGAGGAGGAGCGCGCCGAGTGGACGTTCACGCCGTACGTAGGAGTCGGCCCCCTGCACTTCGGGATGACCTTGGAGGAGATCACCCGCGTCCTCGGCGAAGGACCGGCCGTCTCGTCCTACTCCCACCACGGCGAAGACCAGCAGCTCAACTACGCCGACTTCACTGAGAGTGGGATCAGGGCCCTCTTCCACGACGGCCGCCTGGGGTGCGTCGCCGCAGACGCCCTCACCGGCCCCCAGGTGAGACTGGACGCAGCCCCGCTGACCGGCTGCGCACCTTCCCACGTGGAGGACTGGCTCGTCCACCGCACAACACGGCCCGGCAGCCTGGCGTACAGCGTCGCCGGCGATCCGGTCTTCGCCGACCTCGGCCTGGCGATCCGCTCCCAGCGGGCCGGCGACGTCGTCCTGACCCGCCCCCTCTTCCTGCTCCACGACTGGCTCGACCTGTGGCACGCGCTGCCCAGCGAGGAGTGGAACTGCTCCTGAAGCGTGGTCCGAGAACGCGAAGAAGTGGGAAGCGTCACTCATCGCCAGCGAGGCGGGCGAGCGCATCACCGACAACGCGCTGCGGCTGCACCTCGTCCCGGCGCTGGGCTCCCGCGCGATGGCGGCGATACGCCGCAACGACCTCCAGGTGCTGTTCAAGAGCCTGTCCGAGCTGCTCGGCCCCGGCAGAGTGCGCAACGTCTACGACGTCCTCGTACGCCTCATGACCGCGGCCGTCGAGGACAAGGTCATCGCGTCCAGCCCGTGCCGCCGGATCACCCTCCCGCCCATGCCGGATGAAGAGGTCACCCCGCCCACGGTCGCGCAAGTCGAGGCCATGGCCCGCGTGATGCCGCCGTACATCCGCGCGGCGATCGTCACCCTCGCCGGCTCAGGCTTGCGAATAGGCGAGTTGCTCGGCCTGAAGGTGTCGGACGTCGACTTCAAGGCCGGCACCATCCGCGTCGAGTGCCAGCGTCTCCAGTCCGGAAAGATCGGCCCGCCCAAGACGGCCAAGTCCCGGCGTGCCGTCCCGGTCGGCGAAGTGGTCACCGACGCACTCCTCACGCACCTTGCCGCACGCCCCTCCAAGGAGTGGCTGTTCGCGATGGAGGAGGGCGAGCCCCTCAACTACCGCCGCTGGAAGACGGAGTGGAACTGCGCCCGCAGGACGCTCCAGGAGGCTGAGAACGAGACGGCCGAGCGCGAGGGCCGCAAGCCCGTCGAGCTGCCGCACATGGTGACCCACGACCTGCGCCACTTCTACGCCTCCGCCCTCATCGCTGGCGGGGCGAGCGTCAAGCAGGTCCAGCTGGTCCTCGGCCATGCGTCCGCCGTCATCACGCTGCGGATCTACGCCCACCTGTGGCCGGGCGAAGAAGACCGCACCCGGACCGTCATGGACGCCGTTCTCGGAGGCCTGCGGACCGGGTGCGGACAGGTAGGCGCTGCGACCTGCGAAACCGCAGGTCAGATGGCCTAGCCATAGATCAGGCCTTCTTGGTCTCCCAGAAGATCTTGTCGATCTGCGCGATGTAGTCCAGCGCCTTCTGGCCCGTCGCCGGGTCGGTCGACGCCTTGGCGGCCGAGAGGGCCTTCAGGGCGTCGTTGACCAGCTGGTGCAGCTCCGGGTACTTCTCGAAGTGCGGCGGCTTGAAGTAGTCGCTCCACAGCACCGAGACGTGGTGCTTGGCGAGCTCGGCGCGCTCCTCCTTGATGGTCGTCGCGCGCGCCTGGAAGTGCGGGTCGTCGTTGGCCTGCATCTTTTCCTGCGTGGCCTTGACGGACTCGGCCTCGATACGGGCCTGGGCCGGGTCGTAGACACCGCAGGGGAGGTCGCAGTGCGCGCTGACCTTCACCTTCGGGGCAAACAGGCGGGAGAGCATTGAGCTGTCCTTCCTCGTGATCGTCTTCTCAGGTGGGACATTACTCCGTGACAGACGGGTTTTCGCGGGTGCCCCCATGGGCTTACGACAAAAGTCCAGGGTGACCATGGGACTCGTGGAGGAAGGTCCAGGAAGGTCCAGGAGGTGTGCCGGATGACGGAGCAGGGGCGCGAGCACGAGCGCGGGCCGAGGGCGCCGTTCGGCGTCGCGGAGGTGTCCGGGCCGTCGATGGTGCCCACCCTGCACCACGGTGACCAGCTGCTGGTGCACTACGGGGCACCGGTGCGCGCGGGGCACGTGGTGGTGCTGCGGCACCCGTTGCAGCAGGACCTGCACATCGTCAAGCGGCTCGTGGAGCGGCGCGACGGCGGCTGGTGGGTGCTCGGGGACAACCGGGCCGCCGAGGCCGTGGACAGCCGCTCCTTCGGCCCCGTACCGGAGGATCTGGTGCTGGGCCGGGTGCGGGCGCGGTACCGGGGGATACGGCCCGGGCGTCAGCGGTCGGTCGGGGTGGTGCTCTCCTGGCTGGTGTCGGCGGTGCGGCCGGTGCTCGCCGACCGTTCCGTCTCCAGGCGCTTGCGCGCCCGGTAGGCGGCGACGTTCGCACGGGTGGCGCACCGGTCCGAGCAGTAGCGGCGGGACCGGTTGGTGGAGGTGTCCAGGTACGCGTTGCGGCACGGGGCCGCCTGGCACAGGCCGAGCCGGTCGGCGCCGAACTCGGTCAGGTGGAAGGCCAGCCCCATCGCGGCGATCGCCGCGTACCCGGCGGTCGCGTTGGACGGGTGGTCCGCGAGGTGCATGTGCCAGCGCGGCCGGCCCTCGTCGTCGAGGGTTTCGTGGCCGGAGATCTGCGGGCTGACCGGGAACTCCAGCAGCAGTGAGTTGAGCAGGTCCACGGCGTGCGCCTGGTCGCCCGCGTCGGCCGCGGTGAAGACCGCCCGCAGCCGTGCCCGTACCGAGCGGAACCGGGTGACGTCCGCGTCGGTCGCGCGCCGCGCCATCTGCGAGGCCTCGCCGAACAGTTCGCGGACCGCCTCCACGGAGGTGAGGGAGTCCTTGTTGCGCGCCGGCTCCTCGGTGTTCACCAGACGTACGGCATAGTCCGAGTAATAGGCCAGTTCCACTTGTAGTCCTTACGGCGGCGGTCTAGGGTCGGGAACGGAACGAGTAACAGACAGGTCTGATACGAGGGTATTACGGAGGTCGCGTTGACGGAGACGACTGCGGGAACCGACTGGCGCGCGTGGCAGGAAAGCTG
Organism: Streptomyces sp. CB03238; assembly: GCF_002099185.1. Taxonomy (NCBI): domain Bacteria; kingdom Bacillati; phylum Actinomycetota; class Actinomycetes; order Kitasatosporales; family Streptomycetaceae; genus Streptomyces; species Streptomyces sp. CB03238. The sequence goes on from NZ_NBCN01000002.1 coordinate 377,433, forward strand.
GGACCGGCAGCAGGAGTGGTACATGCCCGACCGCGAGGAGCGGTTCCGGGTCATGCTCGACATGGTCGAGGCGTTCACCGGCCCCGCGCCGCGGGTCCTCGACCTCGCGTGCGGTACGGGGAGTATCACGGACCGGCTGCTGAAGAGGTTCCCCGACGCCGTCAGCACCGGCGTCGACCTCGACCCCGCGCTCCTCGCCATCGCCGAGGGGTACTTCGCGGGCGACGACCGGGTGACCTTCGTACGGGCCGACCTCACCGACCCGCAGTGGGCGCGGGCGCTGCCGTACGAGTCGTACGACGCCGTCCTGACCGCCACCGCCCTGCACTGGCTGCGCACCGAGCCCCTCGCCACGCTGTACGGGCAGCTCGGCGGGGTCGTCCGCGAGGGCGGCGTCTTCATGAACGCCGACCACATGAGGGACGAGTCCACGCCCCGGATCAACGCCGCCGAGCGCGCCCACCGGCACGCCGCCATGGATCGCGCCAAGGCGGGCGGCGCCCTCGACTGGACCGCCTGGTGGGACCTGGCCGCCGAGGACCCGCTCCTGGCCGCGCCGACCGCCGAGCGGTTCGCGATCTACGGCGAGCACGCCGAGGGCGACACCCCGTCCCTGGAGTGGCACGCGCGCACCCTGCGCGAGGCCGGGTTCGCGGAGGCACGGGCGGTGTGGTCGTCGCCGTCGGACGCGCTGGTGCTGGCGCTGAAGTAGCCGGGGGTACGTGCGGAAGGGGCGGTACGGGTGTGGCCCGTACCGCCCCTTCTCCTGTGCGGGTTACAGCACCTTCGACAGGAACGCCTTCGTCCGGTCGTGCTGCGGGTTGGACAGCACGTCGCGCGGGTTGCCGGATTCGACCACCACGCCGCCGTCCATGAACACCAGCGAGTCGCCGACCTCACGGGCGAAGCCCATCTCGTGCGTGACCACGACCATCGTCATGCCCGACTCGGCCAGGTCCCGCATCACGTCCAGCACGTCGCCCACCAGCTCCGGGTCGAGCGCCGACGTCGGCTCGTCGAAGAGCATCAGCTTCGGCTCCATCGCCAGCGCCCGCGCGATCGCCACGCGCTGCTGCTGGCCGCCGGAGAGCTGGGAGGGGTAGTTGCCGGACTTGTCGCCGAGCCCCACCCGGTCCAGCAGCTTCAGCGCCCGCTCGCGGGCCACGGCCTTGGCCTCGCCCTTGACCTGGACCGGGGCCTCCATGACGTTCTCGACGGCCGTCATGTGCGGGAACAGGTTGAAGCGCTGGAAGACCATGCCGATGTCCCGGCGCTTGAGCGCGACCTCGCTGTCCTTCAGCTCGTACAGCTTGTCGCCCTTCTGGCGGTAGCCGACCAGCTCGCCGTCGACGTACAGCCGGCCGGCGTTGACCTTCTCCAGGTGGTTGATGCACCGGAGGAACGTCGACTTGCCCGAACCGGACGGGCCGATGAGGCAGAACACCTCACCCGGCGCCACCTCCAGGTCGATCCCCTTGAGGATGTGGGCCGCGCCGTAGGACTTGTGCACGCCCTCGGCCTTCACCATGGCGGTCATGCGGTACCTCCCGCGGCCGGTCGGTTGGACAGGGAGAACACGTTGGCCTTGATCCTCTGGAGCACGGTCGGCGGCAGCTGGCGCGAGGAGCCGCGCGCGTAGTAGCGCTCCAGGTAGTACTGGCCCACGCTGAGGATCGAGGTCAGGATCAGGTACCAGGCGGCGGCGAGGAAGAGCATCTCCACCGGGGCACCGGACGTCTGGCCGATGTCCTGCGCGTTGCGCAACAGCTCGTAATACTGTACGGCCGCCACCAGCGAGGTCGTCTTCAGCATGTTGATGACCTCGTTGCCCGTGGGCGGCACGATCACGCGCATCGCCTGCGGGATCACGATCCGGCGCAGCGTCTTGCCGTGGCTCATGCCGAGGGCGTGGGAGGCCTCGGTCTGGCCCTCGTCGACCGCGAGGAGACCGGCGCGGCAGATCTCGGCCATGTACGCGGCCTCGTTCAGGCCCAGGCCCAGCAGCGCCGTCAGGAACGGCGTCATGAAGTCGGCCCACTCGTCCTTGTAGACCGGGCCGAGGTTGATGTACTCGAAGACCAGGCCCAGGTTGAACCAGACGAACAGCTGGACCAGGACCGGGGTGCCCCGGAAGAACCAGATGTAGAACCAGGCGATCGACGAGGTCACCGGGTTCTTCGACAGCCGCATCACCGCGAGGACGATGCCGCCGACGATGCCGATCGCCATCGACAGGACGGTCAGCAGGAGGGTTTGGCCCATGCCTTCGACGATCCGGTCGTCGAAGAAGTAGTCGGGGACGGCGCCCCAGTTGATCTTGCCTTGGGCGAAGGCGTAGATGATCGCGGCGAAGAGCGCGATGGCGACGACGGCGGTGACGTACCGGCCGTAGTGGCGGACGGGGATCGCCTTGATGGCTTCCGGTCCGCCGGGCGGCGTGGCGTCCTCCGGGCCCGTCTTCTTGATGTCAGTAGTCAAGGTGGTGCCTTTCAGGGGCCTACGTGGCGCTGGTGGCCGGGGATCAGGAACCGCCGTTGATCTTGGCCTCGGTCACCGCACCGGCGGCGACACCCCACTTTTCCAGGATCTTCTTGTAGTCGCCATTGGCGATGACGGCGTCCAGCGCGGCCTTGATCGCGTCACGCAGCTGGGTGTTGCCCTTGGCGACGGCGATGCCGTACGGAGCGGCCTCCACCTGCGGGCCGACGATCTGGAAGTCGTTCCCGCCACCCGAGGTCTTGACCGTGTACGCCGCGACCGGGAAGTCCGAGGAGCCGGCGTCGGCGCCGCCGGCGCGCAGTCGGGTCTGGGCCTGCTGGTCGGTGTCGAAGGCCTCGATCGCGATCTTGGCCTTCTTCGCCTTCACGCACCGCGCGGACTCGGCCTTGGCCAGGTCCTCGGAGACGGTGCCGCGCTGCACGACCAGCTTCTTGCCGCACAGGTCGGCCCAGGTCCTGATGCCCTTGTCCGCGCCCTTCTTGGTATAGATCGACACACCGGCGTTGAAGTAGTCGACGAAGTCGACGCCCTCGCCGACCTTCTTCTTGGTCTCCGAGTCGATGCCCTGCTGGCGGTCCTTGGTGTCCGTCATCGCCGACATCGCGATGTCGTAGCGCTTGGCGCGCAGACCCGTGATCAGGGTGTCGAAGGTGCCGTTCTCGAACACGAACCGCACGCCGAGCTGCTTGCTCATGGCGTCGGCGAGGTCGGGGTCGATACCGACCGTCTTGCCGTCCTTGTCCTTGAATTCGACCGGGGCGTACGCGATGTCCGAGCCGACCTTGATCTCACCCTTGTCCCGGATGGCCTGGGGCAGCCGGTCCGCGAGCGGGGCGGCGATGGCGGGCTTGCCGGTGGCCTGATCCGTCTTGACCGGCTTGTCGGTCTGGTCACCGCAGGCGGTCAGCAGCATGGAGCCGGCGACCGCGATCGCGGCGACCGCGGCAATCCGGGACGTCCGGGGCGTCCGGGTCTTCGCGGCGGTCGTACAGCGGGTGGTGCTTGCGGTCATGGTCGGGTTCCTCCGGCGGGTGAGGGAGTTGCCAAGCGGTCGCGCACGCACCATCGGGTGTCGCGACTGCGTGTGATTACGGCATCTTGCCATTCGGACTGGCCCAAACAGGGGGCCGCGCATGTCAAAATCGGATAACGGGAGACCCCCGAACCCCAACAGGCCGGTACATCAGGGCCGGACCTTCTGCGGGGTTGCCTTCTTTTCGCCGGAAAATCTCCGGTCGATCTCGTGATTCGGACGGGATACTGGCCGCAAACCGGGGCGCGTGCGGACTTGTCCAGAAAACCGGCCATGCGTCACGTCACCTGATCCGTGCTGTGGCCGGGGTCCAGGCTCATATGAGATACCGACTCGTCGACAGAGCGGTCCGTCCGGTAAGAAGGATCCTTACACCCCTCATCCGGGGCTCAGGGCGCGTGTGCGGCGCGCCCGACGCGTACGTACCTCTCCCTGCAAGGGCGGGCCAACCGCCTCGCGCAGGCACGGACGCGGTGCCCGCCCACCCCTCCTCAACCAGGAGTGGCCACCCTCGAACGAAATGACTTAAGGGGTCAACAAATGGCAGCGGAGATCGTCAATCCTCGCAGCGACAGTGACAACAGCACCGAGAGTGCCTCCGACGAGCCCTTCGATCCGGCGTTCGCGCTGCATCGGGGCGGCAAAATGGCCGTCCAGGCGACGGTGCCGGTGCGTGACAAGGACGACCTGTCCCTCGCGTACACGCCCGGTGTCGCCAAGGTGTGCAGCGCCATCGCCGAGCGGCCCGAGCTCGTGCACGACTACACCTGGAAGTCCCAGGTCGTCGCCGTCGTGACGGACGGCACGGCCGTGCTGGGACTCGGTGACATCGGCCCGGAGGCGTCCCTCCCGGTCATGGAGGGGAAGGCGATCCTCTTCAAGCAGTTCGGCGGCGTGGACGCGGTGCCCATCGCCCTCGCCACGACCGACACGGACGAGATCGTCGAGACCGTCGTCCGCCTCGCGCCGTCCTTCGGCGGCGTGAACCTGGAGGACATCTCGGCACCCCGGTGCTTCGAGATCGAGCGCAAGCTCCAGGAGCGGCTCGACATCCCGGTCTTCCACGACGACCAGCACGGTACCGCCGTGGTCACCCTGGCCGCCCTCCGGAACGCCGCGAAGCTCACCGGGCGTGGCCTCGGCGACCTGCGCGCCGTGATCTCCGGCGCGGGCGCGGCCGGTGTGGCCATCGCCAAGTTCCTGCTGGAGGCCGGCCTCGGCGACGTGGCGGTCGCGGACCGCAAGGGCATCGTCAGCCGGGACCGCGAGGACCTCACGCCGGTGAAGCGTGAGCTCGCCGAGCTCACCAACCGCGCGGGCCTCTCCGGCTCCCTGGAGAGCGCGCTGGCCGGCGCGGACGTCTTCATCGGCGTCTCCGGCGGTACGGTGCCGGAGCCGGCGATCGCGTCGATGGCGCCGAACGCCTTCGTCTTCGCGATGGCCAACCCGAACCCGGAGGTCCACCCCGACGTCGCGCACAAGTACGCGTCGGTCGTGGCCACCGGCCGGTCGGACTACCCGAACCAGATCAACAACGTGCTCGCCTTCCCCGGCATCTTCGCGGGCGCGCTCCAGGTGCGGGCGTCCCGGATCACCGAGGGCATGAAGATCGCCGCCGCCAACGCGCTGGCGGACGTGGTCGGTGACCAGCTGGCCGCCGACTACGTGATCCCGTCGCCGTTCGACGAGCGGGTCGCCCCGGCGGTGACGGCCGCGGTGGCCGCTGCCGCGCGTGCGGAGGGCGTCGCCCGGCGCTAGCCCCCCGTGCGGGGTGCGTGGCTCGCCGCGTGCACCCGGCGGGGTGCGTGTGTCCGGAAGGGCCCCGTTCCGGCTCCTGTGGGAGCCGGAACGGGGCCCTTCCGCGTGCCCGGGCCTCGGGTGGGGGGTGCGGACGGGTGCCCGGGCCTCCGGTGGGGGGTCCCGGTTGGACTTTCCGTACGGGTCCTTGGACCGCCCGCGCAATGTTCGCCGCCGCTCTTCCGGAGGTTCATGTGGGGCTGCTGTGATGCAGCGCGCCAGGCCACCCACGGACAACCGAACACAGGAGGCGCGAGTGAATCTGGTCGTCAACGGCGACGCCGAGAGCGGTCCCGGAGGTACCGCCGAGCCCGTCGGGACCGTCACCGGCTGGCAGGTCGTGCAGGGCGCGCCCGCCCTGATCGCGTACACCCATGGCGGGGGTTACCCCACCGCCTCCGACCCGGGTCCCGCGCAGCGCGGCAGCCGGTTCTTCTCCGGCGGGAACTCGCCCCGCACCGCCCTGCTGCAGGACATCGCCCTGCCCGCCACCGGGACGACCGGCCACGCGGCCGTCGACGCCGGCCAGGTGCGGTACGCGGTGGGCGCCTGGCTCGGCGGATACGCGTCCCAGGAGGACGGCGCCCGGCTGTCGGTGGAGTTCCGGGACGGCAAGGGGACCCCGGTGGCCCTGAGCGTGCTGGGGCCCGTGACGGCCGCCGAGCGGGGCAGTCGTACGGGACTGCTCCAGCGCACCGCCGGGTCGGCCGTACCGCCCGGCGCCCGCACCGCGCGCGTGCTCCTCGTTTTCACCCGTACCGGAAGCGGCACCTCGAACGACGGTTACGCGGACGGGATCACACTCACGCTCACGGGGGTACAGAAGTGACGCTCGATCGACGCGGCCTGCTGAAGGCCGCCGGAGCCGTCGGAGCCCTGAACGTCGTCTGGCCGCTCAGCGCGGGCCTCTCGCCCGCACAGGCGCGCGAGGCGGCCGAGGCGCTCGGCGCCGAATACGACCCGGCGCCCTTCACGCTCGGCGTCGCCTCCGGCGACCCACAGCCCTCCGGTGTCGTGCTGTGGACGCGCCTGGCGCCCGAGCCGCTCGCCGCGGAGCAGAAGCTGCCCGAGGTCGTCGAGGTCGAGTGGGTCGTCGCCGAGGACCAGGCCCTCAGCCGGGTCGTGGCCCGGGGCACGGCCCCCGCCTCCGCGACGCTCGGCCACAGCGTCCACGTACCCGTGGGCGGCCTCCAAGCGGGCCGCCACTACTGGTACGCCTTCAAGGCGCTGGGGAAGACCAGCCGCGTCGGGCGGACGAAGACCGCGCCGGTCGGCAGCGTCTCGCGGGTACGGTTCGCCGCCGCCAACTGCCAGGCGTTCCACGACGGCTACTACGCCGCCCACCGGGGCATCGCGCGCGAGAACGTCGACTTCGTCGTCCACCTCGGCGACTACATCTACGAGCACGGGCCGGTGGGAGGCGACCACGTCCGTGACCATGAGGGGCCCGCGATCCTCACGCTGGCCGACTACCGGCGCCGCCACGCCCTCTACAAGGGCGACGCCTCCCTGCGCGAGGCGCACGCCGCCCACCCGTGGTTCCTGACGTGGGACGACCACGAGGTCGTCAACGACTACAGCGGTACGGGCGGCGGGGCGCCGTTCATGCAGCGGCGGGCGGCCGCGTACCAGGCCTGGTACGAGAACATGCCGCACCGCGACAACTCCGCCACCGCCGCGCTGCCCGACCCCGAGATCCACCGGGTACGCCGCTGGGGCGACCTGCTGGAGCTCACCGTCCTCGACCTGCGCTCCTACCGGTCGGCCCAGAACCTGGCGAACGGCACCATCCTGGGCACCGCCCAGAAGACCTGGCTCAAGGGGAACATCGACCGGGCGCCCGACTCCTGGCACGTGTGGGCCAACTCGATCATGCTCAGCCAGCTGCGCGGCCGGCCGGGCGGCTCGTACATGTTCACCGACCAGTGGGACGGCTTCCTCGCCGAGCGCAAGGAGGTCCTGAACCACGTCCACACCAGCGGCCTCGAAGACCTCGTCGTCATCACCGGCGACTGGCACTCGGCGTTCGTCGACGACATCCGCACCGACTTCGACGACACGTCCTCGCCGCTCGTCGGTACGGAGTTCACGGCCCACTCGGTGACCTCGGGCGCGTACTCCGCCGACTGGAACGCGACCAACGGCCCCCTCATGGGCAAGGCCAACCCGCACCTGAAGTACTTCGAGGGCAATCGGTACGGATACGACGTCTACGAGGTCACGCCGGAACGCTTCAGCGCCCATATGCGGGTGATCGCCGACCGCCGCGACCCGCTCTCACCGGTCTCCACCCTCACCACCTTCCACGTGGACCGGGGAAGGACCGGCTCCTACGAGGACCCGGCGACCAAGAACAGCCCGGCGCAGTACCGCCGGGACTGACGTACGTCACACCGGTGCGCGGTACCGCCGCGCACCGGTCCGTCCTATGGTCAAGGTCATGTTCGCTGCCTACGCCGCCCGAATCGACCGCGACCAGCCCCTGAACGGACTTGAGCTGGGCGAACGCCCCGCGCCCGAGGCCCCTCCCGGCTGGACCACCGTCACCGTCAAGGCCGCCTCCCTCAACCACCACGACCTGTGGTCCCTGCGGGGCGTCGGTCTGGACGAGGACAAGCTGCCGATGATCCTCGGCTGCGACGCCGCCGGCCTCGACGAGGACGGCAACGAGGTGGTCGTCCACTCGGTCATCGGCCAGAGCGGCCACGGCGTCGGCCCGAACGAGCCCCGCTCGATCCTGACCGAGCGCTACCAGGGCACGTTCGCCGAGAAGGTCGCCGTACCGGTGTGGAACGTCCTGCCGAAGCCGAAGGAGCTCAGCTTCGAGGAGGCCGCCTGCCTGCCGACCGCGTGGCTCACCGCGTACCGCATGCTCTTCACCAACGCGGGCGTACGCCCCGGCGACTCGGTCCTCGTTCAGGGCGCGGGCGGCGGGGTCGCCACGGCGGCCATCGTCCTCGGCAAGGCGGCCGGGCTGCGGGTCTTCGCCACCAGCCGCGACGAGGCCAAGCGCAAGCGCGCGGTCGAGCTGGGCGCGGTCGAGGCGTACGAGCCGGGCGCGCGGCTGCCGCAGCGGGTGGACGCGGTCATCGAGACCGTCGGCGCGGCGACCTGGTCGCACTCCGTGAAGTCACTGCGCCCCGGCGGCACGCTGGTGATCTCGGGCGCCACGAGCGGCGACCGGCCCTCGCACGCCGAGCTGACCCGCATCTTCTTCCTGGAGCTGAAGGTCGTCGGCTCGACGATGGGCACCAAGGACGAGCTGGAGGACCTGCTCGCCTTCTGCGCGGCGACCGGAGTGCGGCCGGTCATCGACGAGGTGCTGCCGCTGGACCGGGCGCGGGAGGGCTTCGAGAAGATGGCGGCCGGCGACCTGTTCGGCAAGATTGTTCTTACCACCTCTTGATGGTCCGTCAGTTCCACTGATGGGATCTCCGGCACTGTCCACCGTGCCGGAGGTCCCTTCATGCGTGCCGTCGCTCTCGCGCTCTCCGCCCTGCTGACCCTCGCCCCGTCCGCCCAGGCGGCGTCCACCGAGCCGGACATACCCCGCCTCACCGACGACCGGGGCCGCGTCCTGACGCTGCGCGGCTGGAACGTCGAGGACAAGAGGAACCGCGGTGACGCGGCCCTGTCCGCCATCACCGAGAAGCACTTCCGCGACATGCGGGCCCAGGGCTTCAACTTCGCCCGGCTGCTGGTCTTCTGGGACGACCTGGAGCCGCGACCCGGTCAGTACAGCCAGTCGTACCTGCGCAAGATCGAGCGCATCCTGGACTGGGCGCACAAGCACGACATGTACGTCCTGATCGACGCCCACCAGGACGTCTTCGGCCCGGCCTTCGGCCACCGCGGCATCCCCGAGTGGGCCACCCGCACCGACGGCCTGCCGTTCACCCCGCACCCGGACGACTGGTTCGCCGAGTACTTCGAACCGGCCGTGCAGCGGGCCTTCACCCACCTCTACGAGGACGAGGACCTGCGGCGCGCCCAGGCCCGGATGTGGCGCGTCCTCGCCGACCGCTTCGAGCACCACCCGGCCGTGCTCGGCTACGACCTCATCAACGAGCCGATGGGTGAGCTGCGCGAGGGCGAGGACCTGCCGACGGCGGCCCGGCGGATCGAGCGCGACCACCTCACGCCCCTGTACAACCGCCTCGCGGACGCGGTCCGTTCGGTCGACGACGACAACTGGCTGTTCGTCGAGCCGACCCCGATCGTGGGCGAGGGCGTCCCGACCGGCCTCGGCAGGATCAAGGACCACAAGGTCGTCTACGCCCCGCACTTCTACAACACCGCGATGGAGGCGGGCGCGGACTACGACCCGTCGGCGGGCTGGATCGAGTCGTACGAGGCGGCGGTCACCGCCTACCCGAAGGAGTACCGCGTACCGATCGTGGTGGGGGAGTGGGGCCCGCTGAACAACTCGCTGCCGAACATGGGCCGCTTCTACCGCGAGGCGCTCGCGTCCCTGAACCGCTACAGCTCGGGGTGGGCGGGTTACGTGTGGTGCTACGGCGGCGGGTACTGCGCGGTGGACGGCTCGGGCGCCTGGCGTACGAACAAGGGGCAGACGGCGGCGCCGTACGCGGAGGCGGTGGCGGGCCGGGTGGTCACGCAGACCCCGTCGCGGCTGACCTATGTCGCCGGACGCGGTGGCGCCACGGAGCTCTCCCTGCCCCCCAGCCCGAGCGGCTGGCGCGTGGCGGTGGAGGGGCGGGCGTGGGTGGTCCCGAGCCCGGCGGGGCGGGTGGTGGTACGGGCGGTGCCGGGCGCGACGGTCACGGTCGTCGTCAACCGGGGTTGACGCGCCTCGCTTGTCAACGTAAGTTGACGGCATGACCGAAGCAACCGATCTCGCCGCACGCGCGGGCGACCGCGACCCCCGGGTGGGCTTGCGGGCCGTGGCCGCGCTGCGGCGGCTGCTGGAGCAGCTGGAAGCCGTACAAGTCCGCAGCGCCCGCGCCCAGGGCTGGTCGTGGCAGGAGATCGCGGCCGAGCTGGGCGTCAGCCGGCAGGCCGTACACAAGAAGTACGGGAGGCATTGATGTTCGAGCGATTCACCGAGGCTGCCCGGAACGTCGTCAAGGGGGCCGTGACTCACGCGGAACGGGCGGACGCCGGCTCCGTCACCGAAGAGCACCTGCTGCTCGCCCTGCTCGACCTGGAGGGCACCCCGTCGGCCGCCGCCTTCGCCGCGCTCGGGATCACCGACCGGCGCGCCTCGGTGGAGTCCGCCCTGGCCCAGGCGCGCCGGCGCGGCGGCCTGACGCGGGCGGACGCGGACGCGCTGGCGGGCATCGGGATCGACGTGACGGAGATCGTCTCGAAGGTCGAGGCGGCCCACGGGGAGGGCGCGCTGGCGGGCGACCGGACGTCGAAACGGTGGTGGTCCGGCCACCGGTCCTTCAGCCGCCCCGCGAAGGACACCCTGGAGCAGTCCCTCCGCGTGGCGCTGGGCCGCGGCGACCGCCACATCGGCGACGAGCACCTCCTGCTGGCCCTCGCGGCCCGCCCGGGCGTCGTCGCGGACGTCCTCGCGGACCACGGGGCGACGTACGGGGCGCTGGAGCGGGCGATGTCCGCGGCGGGCGGCGACGCGCAGGCGAGCTGAGTGCCCCCGCCCGGACGTGGTACAGCTCCTGTACCATTTGGGTATGGCCCTCAAGCGCACCAACGTCTACGCGGATGACCGTGATCTCGCCCTGATCAAGGAGACGGCAGCCCGCCGGGGCATCTCGGAGGCCGAAATAATCCGCGAAGGCATTCACCGCATCGCCCTTGCCACCCGCATCTGGGACGAGCCGTTCATCGAGGACGAAGAGACCTTCGATCTCGGTGGCCCCATCGGTGCGGACGACATCCGCCGCGCCGTGACGGACGCTTTCGACGCCCGTGAGCGACGCAATCAGGAGCCGCGTTCGTGATCGTCATCGCGGACACCTCGGGGCTGCTCACTCTCTTCAACCGGGCGGATCCGGCTCACACGGCGGCGAGGAAGGCCGCAGACGAATGCAGCCTCCTTGTCGCCACGCCTCTGGCGCTCACGGAGGTGCACCAGGTGGCGACCTCCCTCGCCGGGAGGTCCGCCGCCGACAGCATCCTCCGTTCGCTGTCGGCACGGACGAAGTCCATGCGGCTGCTCCTCCCCGACACCACCGCGGAGCTCCTCGACGCCGCCCTGGCCGTACGGGCCAGGTACAAGGATCTCGACCTGGACCTCGTCGACGCGGTGAACGTCTGCTTGGCCGCCGAATACGACACCGACGCCGTGCTCACCCGGGACATCCGGGACTTCCGGACCGTGCGGCCGATCAGCCGCACCTACGCACACTTCCGGATTCTGCCCGACGACGCCTGAGAGGGGCTGCCCCGCTCACTCCTTGGCGCCCCGCAGCAGCGCGACGATGTGGGCCGCCGCCGTGGAGAGGTGGCGGCGGGCTTCGGTGAGTTGGGCGGCCGTGACGCCGTGGTCGCGCGCCGCGTCGCGGATGTCGTCGCGGAAGCGGTCCAGCAGCCGTTCCAGGTCGCGCGCCGGGTCGGCGGACGTGCCGGAGTCGTGGGCCCACTCCGGCGGCGTCGAAGGGGCCGCGCCGCCGAGCAGGCCGCCCAGGCGCCCGGCGAGGTCGGCCAGGCCCTCGCCCCGCATCACATGGTCCTGGACCTGCTGGGCGATCCGCTGCATCTCCTGGCGCGCCGCCTGCGCGTCCTCGCGGGCGCGCCGGGACTCGTCCTTGGCCCGGCGTGCCTGGTCCTTCCACTCCTGCTTGGCCCGGCGCCACGCCGCCCAGTCGTCGCCCCCGGCCGGCGGCGTACGGGTCTCGCCCGCCGCGGCCCGCATCTCGCGGCGCAGTGTGCCCGCCGCGCCGCGCACGTCGTCGCGGATCTCGGCCGCGAGCTCGGAGACCGAGTCGCGGATCTCCCGCTCCAGGTCGGCCAGTTCGCCGCTGCGGCCGGCGAGTTCCGCGCGTCCGGCGTCGGTGAGCGAGTACACCTTGCGCCCGCCCTCGGTGGCGTGCGTCACCAGGCCCTCCGCCTCCAGTTTGGCCAGGCGCGGGTAGACGGTGCCGGCGGAGGGCGCGTACAGGCCGTGGAAGCGTTCTTCCAGCAGCCGGATCACCTCGTAGCCGTGGCGCGGCGCCTCGTCGAGGAGCTTGAGCAGGTAGAGGCGGAGCCGGCCGTGGGCGAAGACGGGGGGCATGTCAGAGCACCTTTCCGGTGGAGGCTTCGGGCCGGCGGAGCAGCGCGATGGAGCCGGACACCGTGGTGGCCTTCAGGGTGCCCTTGCCGTTGCCGAGCCGGCCGGTGATCTTCTTGGAGCCCCACTGCCCGGTCACCCGCAGGTCCTCGAAGGCGGTGGAGACGCTCCCGCCGACGGTGTTGGCCTCGACCTTCGCGTTCGCGGGGTGCGGCAGCCGGATGGCGACCTCGCCCGAGACGGTGGTGAGCCGGATGTCGGTGGGCTCGCCGGCCGGGTCGAGGTCGATGACCATGTCGCCGCTGACCGACTCGGCGCGTACGGAGGTGGCGGCCCCGTCGACGACGGTGAGGTCGCCGGACACGGACTTGAAGCGGAGGTCCCCGGTGACCGCCTGGGCCTCCACGCCGCCGGAGACGGTGTCGGCGCGGACCTCGCCGGAGAGGCCGACGAGCGTGGTGTCGCCGGTGACGCCGCGTACGTCCGTACGCCCCCGGATGCCCGAGACGACGGCGCCGGCGCCGATCACGCCCACCTCGACGCGCGCGCCGGCCGGGACGGCGAGGGAGACGACGGCGCTGCGGCGCCTGCCCTTGCGGTCCAGCCAGTCGAGGAAGCCCCGCCAGGGAAGGTCCTCGTAGGTGACGGTCAGGGTGGAGCCCTGCTGGGTGACGATCAGCGGCGGGCCCTCGATCTCGGAGATCTCCAGCCGGGCGGTGCCCTCGTCGGTGCCCACGACGTTGACGGTCCCGTCGACGATGCGCACGTTGAGCGCCGTCACGGGTGCGTCGTCGAGGGTCAGCTTGGTGGGCTCGGTGACGGACCACTCCGGCATGGGACCTCCCTGGGACGTGACGCAACATATCGCGTCTGTTACGGCACACGATATATCGCGGTGCGGTGAAGTCAAGTGCGCCCCAACAACGCCGTAACGGGACAAATTGGCCTAGCGTAAGGCGCATGAACGCGACTTTCCTGGGCGCGCTGCTCTTCTGCCGGGCCGACCCTGCCTCCGTACGCCCGTCGGCCCTGCTGCTGCGCGAGCGGCTGCTCCTCGCCCCGGCCGGACCCGACTGGAGCGTGCTCGTCCCCGAGGGGAAGCCGTGGCTGGAGGGCCCCGAACCGGTCGACAGGGTCGTCGGGGGCTGGGCCGGCGCCCTGACGGTCGGCGTGACGTGGCCGGTGGTGGCCCTGTGGTGGGACACGGACCGCGCGGGGTGCGTCCTCGCGACCGGCTTCCGCCGCCCCGTCGGCTACACCTGGCTGGCGGACGGCACCCCCGCCGGCGAGGACGAGGCCATGCACACCTTCGCCGCCCGCCTCGGGCTCGACCCCGTCCTGGACGTCCAGGACCTCGAACCCCTCACCCGCCCCGACAAGCACGCCGACGCCCCGGCCCGCCTGCTGGGCCTGACGGCCGTCCTGTCCCGGCACGGCCTCACCCTCCCGCAGGGTCTCACCCCCGGCGAACCGGCCGCCCGCCTGTGGGCGGCCGCCGAGGCCCGGGGGGCGGAGCCGGTGGAATGGCACGGCTGGCTCGACGCCGTACGCACCGAACTGGACGCCGTGGAACAGGGCCCCCTCGGCCCCTGGCTCTGCGGCCCCCGCGCCCGCGCACTCGCCACCGCCCAACTGGCGGCGGGCCTCCCCCTCCTGGCCTGGGCGCTCACCCGCCGCAACCCTGGCTGGGCGACGGCGGCCGCGCTGCTGATCGCCCAGGGCGCGCTGGGCCTCACCTACGACCGCCTCCGCGCCCGCCCGCAGGGGCGGTGACTACTCGTCCTCGTCCTCGTCGTCCAGCCGTGCCAGCCACGTGGCCAGCCGCTCCACGGGGACCTCGAAGTCGGGGTTGAGGTCGACGAACGTACGCAGCTGCTCGGCGAGCCACTCGAAGGTGACCTCCTCCTCGCCGCGCCGCTTCTCCAGCTCCTCGATGCCACGGTCGGTGAAGTACAAGACGTGCTCCAAAAGGTCAGAACGTTCCCCGTCAGGATATGCACTGCTCACGCCGGAGGGCCCGGCCCGCATCCTGGGATGCGCGCCGGGCCCTCCGACTCGTACGACCGCCGGTCAGGCGTCGAAGACCTCGGCCACCAGCTGCGCCTGCTCGGCCTCGTGGCGCTTCTTCGAACCCACCGCCGGGGACGAGCCGTGCGGCCGCGAGATGCGGCGCAGGCGCTCGCCGTGCGGGATGTCCGCGCCGACCGCCAGGTCGAGGTGGTCGATCAGGTTGAGCGCGATGAACGGCCAGGCACCCTGGTTCGCCGGCTCCTCCTGGGCCCACAGGTACTTCTCGGCGTTCGGGTACTTGGAGATCTCGGCCTGGAGCTCCGCACCCGGCAGCGGGTAGAGGCGCTCGAGGCGGATGATCGCCGTGTCCGTGACGCCGCGCTTCTGACGCTCGGCGTCCAGGTCGTAGTAGACCTTGCCGGAGCAGAAGACGACCTTGCGGACCGCGTTCGCCTCCACCGACTCGTCACCGATCACGGGGCGGAAGCCGCCGGTGGTGAACTCCTCCGCCTTCGACGCGGCGGCCTTGAGGCGCAGCATCGACTTCGGGGTGAAGACGATCAGCGGCTTGTGGTGCGGGTTGTGCACCTGCCACCGCAGGAGGTGGAAGTAGTTCGACGGCAGGGTCGGCATGGCGACCGTCATGTTGTTCTGCGCGCACAGCTGGAGGAAGCGCTCCGGGCGGGCCGAGGAATGGTCCGGGCCCTGGCCCTCGTAGCCGTGCGGCAGCAGCAGCGTGACGCCGGAGGTCTGGCCCCACTTCTGCTCGGCCGAGGAGATGAACTCGTCCACGACGGTCTGCGCGCCGTTGACGAAGTCACCGAACTGGGCCTCCCACATCACCAGCGACTCGGGCCGGGCCAGCGAGTAGCCGTACTCGAAGCCCATCGCCGCGTACTCGCTGAGCAGCGAGTCGTAGACGTTGTAGCGGGCCTGGTCGTCGGAGAGGTACTGCAGCGGGGTGTAGTCCTCGCCGGTCTCCTGGTCCACCAGCACCGCGTGGCGCTGGCCGAAGGTGCCGCGGCGGGTGTCCTGGCCGGCGAGCCGGACCGGGGTGCCCTCCATCAGCAGCGAGCCGATGGCGAGGGTCTCGCCCATGCCCCAGTCGATCGTGCCGTCCTCGACCGAGGCCGCGCGGCGCTGGAGCTGCGGCATCAGGCGCGGGTGCACCTTGATCCGGTCGGGGATGTTGACCTGCGACTCGGCGATCCGCTTCACGATCTCCTGGGAGACCGCGGTGGTGACGGCGACCGGGAACTCGGCCTGTGCCTCGGGGCTGTGCGCCGGGCCGGGCTGTGAGGTGGCCTCGCGGACCTCAGCGAACACCTTCTCCAGCTGCCCCTGGAAGTCCTGGAGCGCCTGCTCCGCCTCCTCCAGCGTGATGTCGCCGCGGCCGATCAGCGACTCGGTGTAGAGCTTGCGCACCGAACGCTTCTTGTCGATCAGGCTGTACATCTGCGGGTTGGTGAACTGCGGGTTGTCGCCCTCGTTGTGACCGCGGCGGCGGTAGCAGATGAGGTCGATCACGACGTCCTTGTTGAACGTCTGGCGGAACTCGAAGGCCAGCCGCGCCACGCGGACCACGGCCTCCGGGTCGTCGCCGTTCACGTGGAAGATCGGCGCCTCGATCATGCGGGCCACGTCGGTGGCGTACATCGACGAGCGCGACGACTCCGGGGCGGCGGTGAAGCCGACCTGGTTGTTGATGACGATGTGGACCGTGCCACCGGTGCGGTAGCCGCGCAGCTGCGACATGTTGAGCGTCTCGGCGACCACACCCTGGCCGGCGAAGGCCGCGTCACCGTGCAGGGCGACGGGCAGGACGGTGAAGTCCGTACCGCCCTTGTTGATGACGTCCTGCTTGGCGCGGACGACACCCTCCAGGACCGGGTCGACCGCCTCCAGGTGGGAGGGGTTGGCGACCAGCGAGACCTTGATCTGCTCGCCGTCCAGGCCGGTGAAGGTGCCCTCGGCGCCCAGGTGGTACTTCACGTCGCCGGAGCCGTGCATCGACTTCGGGTCGAGGTTGCCCTCGAACTCGCGGAAGATCTGCGCGTACGACTTGCCGACGATGTTCGCCAGGACGTTGAGGCGGCCGCGGTGGGCCATGCCGATGACGACCTCGTCGAGGCGCGACTCGGCGGCGGAGTCGATGACCGCGTCCAGCAGCGGGATGACGGACTCGCCGCCCTCCAGCGAGAACCGCTTCTGGCCGACGTACTTGGTCTGCAGGAACGTCTCGAACGCCTCGGCGGCGTTGAGGCGGCGCAGGATGCGCAGCTGCTCCTCGCGCTCCGGCTTGGAGTGCGGGCGCTCGACGCGGTCCTGGATCCACTTGCGCTGCTTGGGGTCCTGGATGTGCATGAACTCGATGCCGGTGGTGCGGCAGTACGAGTCGCGCAGGACGCCGAGGATGTCGCGCAGCTTCATCATCGACTTGCCGCCGAAGCCGCCGACGGCGAACTCCCGCTCCAGGTCCCAGAGCGTCAGGCCGTGCTCGGTGATGTCCAGGTCGGGGTGCTTGCGCTGGCGGTACTCCAGCGGGTCGGTGTCGGCCATGACATGGCCGCGGACCCGGTAGGAGTGGATCAGCTCGAAGACGCGCGCGGCCTTGGTGACGTCGTCGTCGTGCGACGCGTCGATGTCCTTGAGCCAGCGGACCGGCTCGTAGGGGATGCGCAGCGACTCGAAGATGTCGTCGTAGAAGCCGTTCTCGCCGAGCAGGAAGTTCGCGACGATACGGAGGAACTCGCCCGACGCGGCACCCTGGATGACCCGGTGGTCGTACGTCGAGGTGAGGGTCATCACCTTGGAGATGCCCAGCTTGTTCAGGGTGTCCTGGGAGGTGCCCTGGAACTCCGCCGGGTAGTCCATCGAGCCCACGCCCATGATGACCGACTGACCGGGCATCAGGCGCGGCACCGAGTGGACGGTGCCGAGGCCGCCGGGGTTGGTCAGCGAGACGGTGACGCCGGTGAAGTCGTCCATCGTCAGCTTGTTGTTGCGGGCGCGGCGGACGATGTCCTCGTACGCCTGCCAGAACTCGAAGAAGCCGAGCGTCTCGGCCTTCTTGATGCCCGCGACGACCAGCTGGCGCTCGCCGTTCGGCTTCACCAGGTCAATGGCGAGGCCGAAGTTGACGTGCTCCGGCTTGACCAGGACCGGCTTGCCGTCCTTCTCCCCGTAGGAGTAGTTCATCGACGGCATGGCCTTGATGGCCTGCACCATCGCGTACCCGATGAGGTGCGTGAAGGAGATCTTCCCGCCGCGGGCGCGCTTGAGGTGGTTGTTGATGACGATGCGGTTGTCGAACAGCAGCTTCACCGGGACGGCGCGGACCGAGGTGGCGGTCGGCAGCTCCAGTGAGGCGTTCATGTTCTTGGCGACCGCGGCGGCCGGGCCGCGCAGCGGCACGTACTCCGGGCCGGCGGGCGCCTCGGTGGCCGGGGCGGCCTTGGGCTCCGCCTTGGCGGCGGGCTTCGCCGCGGGGGCCGGGGCCGGGGCCGGGGCGGCGGGCGCGGGCTTCGCGGGCGCCGGGGCCTGGGCGGCGGGAGCCTGGGCGGCAGCGGCCTGTGCGGGTGCCGCTGCTGCCGGCTGCGCCGGGGTGGCCGGGGCCTGGGGCTGGGCGGGGGGCGCGGTGTTCGCAGCCCCCGCGGCTACGGCACCCTCGCCCGCGGGCTTGTCCGCCGAGCCGGACGCGGCGCCCGGCTTGTAGTCGGCGAAGAAGTCCCACCAGGCACGGTCGACCGAATTCGGGTCCTGGAGGTACTGCTGGTAGATCTCGTCGACGAGCCACTCATTGGCACCGAACGCGGCGGCAGGGTTCGAAGGACCCTGCCCGTCTTGGTCGGTCGAGATACTCGAGTTACTGGGGGACTGAGACGACACGGCGGCAACCGCCCTCTTCCGCTTCACAAGGTGATGGACAGCGGAAATAAAGGCTACGCCTCCCTGGCCGGGACGTGCAGACCGGGCGCTCCATCGTCGCGTAGATCACATCTGGAGATGTGTTTCGGCGCTGGAAATGGCGGGAAACAAGCGTGGTTGCCCTGCGAATGGGTAGGGGACAGCGCGGCTGCGGCCCCTGACGGCGCACACCCTCGGCAGCGTCCTGCCTGTCTCTACGCAGAACGAGCCCTTCCGGTTCGAACCCTACGTCAACCTCGCGGCTGCGGGATCCCTGGAAGGGTGACCTGAATACGGCATCCACGTGCGGATTCGGCCACCCCGATGCGCCCGCCGTGCAGATCGACCGCCCAGCGGGCGATCGCCAGGCCCAGTCCCGTACCGCCGTCGCTGCCGGGGCCGTGCGGCGCAGGGACGCTGCCCCGGTTGAACCGCTCGAAGACCTTGTGCCGCTCGGACTCCGGGATGCCCGGCCCCTCGTCCACCACTTCGAGGTTCAGCGACTCCGGCAGCGGCCCGCGCCGGGCCCGTACCGTCACCCGGCCGTGCGGCGGCGAGTGCTTCACGGCGTTGTCGATCAGGTTCGCCACCACCTGGTGCAGCCGCTCGCTGTCCGCGTGCGCCGTGAGCTCGGGCGGCGACACGTCCAGGTGCAGATGCACATCGGTACGGGTGTGGCTGCCCGAGTTGGATCCCAGTCCGCGCTGCGCGGCGGCCAGATTGGCCTCCTTCAGCACGCCCGACAGGTACGGCCACACCTCGAAGCGCTGCGACCGGAGCGGTACGACACCGTTGTCGAGCCGTGACAGGTCCAGCAGCGTCTCCACCAGCCGGCCCAGCCGCTCGGTCTGCTTCAGCGCGGTGCGCATGGTCTCCGGATCGGCCGCCGAGACGCCGTCCACGACGTTCTCCAGCACCGCGCGCAGCGCCGCGATCGGCGTACGCAGCTCGTGCGAGACATTCGCCACCAGCTCCTTGCGGTGCCGGTCCACCGCCTCCAGGTCGTCGGCCATGCGGTTGATCGTGGAGGCCAGGTCGCCCAGCTCGTCGCGGCGGTCGGCGCCACGCACCCGGCGCGTGTAGTCACCGTGCGAGATGGACTTCGCGACCGTGTTCATCTCGTCCAGCGGCGCGGTCAGACCGTGCGCCACGAACTGGGTGATCAGCAGCGTGGCGATCACCGAGAAGACGGTGATGAAGCGCAGCTCGGTCTCCGTACGCAGGGCCACCATCAGCAGGCCGGTCGTGATGAAGACCGAGACGACGACGAGGGTGCCCAGTTTGGTCTTGATCGAGATCGAGACCGAGCGCAGCCGGGACCGGAGCGATCTCATGGCGCGGGCGTCTCCAGGGCGTAGCCGACACCGTGCACCGTACGGATCCGCTCGGCGCCGATCTTGCGGCGCAGCGCCTTGATGTGGCTGTCCACGGTCCGGGTGCCCGACGCGTCCGCCCAGTCCCACACCTCGGCGAGCAGCTGTTCGCGCGAGAGGACGGCGCGGGGCGTGTTCGCCAGGCAGACCAGCAGGTCGAACTCGGTCGGCGTGAGGTGGACGTCGTCGCCCTTGACGCGTACGCGCCGCTGCGCGTGGTCGATCTCCAGCTCGCCGAGCCGCAGTATGCCGCTGCGCGGCGTGACAGCGGCCAGCGCGGCCCGCTCCACGCGGCGCAGAAGCACGTGCACCCGGGCCGCGAGCTCCCGCATCGAGAACGGCTTGGTCATGTAGTCGTCCGCGCCGACCCCGAGGCCGACCAGCATGTCGGTCTCGTCGTCGCGGGCCGTCAGCATCAGCACCGGCACCGGCCGCTGGGCCTGCACCCGGCGGCACACCTCCAGGCCGTCGAAGCCCGGCAGCATGACGTCGAGGACCATCAGGTCCGGCTGCCACGCCTCGGCGGCATCGACGGCCGCCGGGCCGTCGGTGGCCGTCTGCACCAGGAAGCCCTCGGCCCGCAACCGGGCGGAGATGGCCTCGACGATGGTGGTGTCGTCCTCGACGACCAGCACGCGGCGCTGTGTACCCGGCGCGACCGCCGTGCCGTTGTGGCTGGTGTGTGTCTGCTCCATCGCCCCGCCCCTGTCGCGTCCTGCGCGAGCGTGTAGATCCGTGTGTTCGGTCAGCAGCGTAAAGGCACCGACCGCGTCCCGGCTACGCAGGGCGAACAGCGAGGTGGACCACGTCCGGTACGCCCCGGGCAACGGGGACCTCTTCGGTTCTTACCCCGCTGAACCCGGCATTCCGCAATGACTCTTCGAAATCGGCGGACGGCTGGGCGGACCACACGGCGAGGACTCCGCCGGGGTTCAGCCGGGCCGCGCAGGCCGCCAGACCGGCCGGTGAGTAGAGGCTGTCGTTGTCCTCCGTGACGGTCCAGCCGGGGCCGTTGTCGATGTCCAGGCACAGCGCGTCGAACGTGTCGGGGGAGCTGTGGACGTACGCGACGAGGTCGTCGTGGACCAGCACCGTGCGGGGATCGGCGAGCGCCTCGCCGGAGATCCGGGCGAGCGGGCCCTCGCGGTGCCAGTCGATGATCGCCTCCTCCCGCTCGACGACCGCGATACGCCCCCAGGCGGACTGGGCGGCCGCGTTCGCCAGCGAGAACCCGACCCCGAGGCCGCCGAGGAGCACGGAGGGGTGCGGCCGGGTTCCGAGCGCCCGGAGGGCGGCGTCGACGAGCAGCCGTTCGGACCGGCCGTCGGACGTGTCCATCAGGAAGGTGCCGTTGGCGATGATCTCGAAGTCCTCACCGCGCCGGCGCAGCACCACCTCGCCGTACGGGCCCTCACGTCGGTCGAGCGTCACGGGTGTTCGCGGGTGTGTCGTCACAGCCATGATCCTCAGCGTATCGAGGGGCGGGGCCGTCGCTGTGACCTATGTCATGGGCGGGGTCGCACATGATCGTGTCGGCTGGGGCAAGGTTGATCCGGGGGCGTGTGCAGGGGGCTTGTCGACAAGAGGAAAGGGCGGCCTCGCGGTGCCTCAGCTCCGGACGCGTGGGACGAGTGACGGTGTGGAGCTGCTGAAGGGCATCCCGGCGCAGCGCACGGCCGCCGGTCCGGCCACCGCCCCCGGTCCGGCCACCGAGGGCCGGGCGGTCGGCGAGGCGGTCACCGCTCCCACCGCCACCGCCGCGGTTCCCGTGCCGGCCCGTACCCCTGCCAGGTGGCGGCGGGCGGCGCGGCTGCTGCCCACGCCCACTGGGGCACCGTTCACCTTCGGGTACACCCTCGTCCTGGTCGCCACCTCGCTCTTCGCCGAGTACGGCGACCCCGACACCGTCGCCCAACTGCTGCGCGCCTCCAGTACCGACGTCGCCCATCTGACGCGTACGCCGCTGCTCGTGCTGGTCGCCAGCGCGCTGTGGGTGGCGGGCGGGCTGTTCTCGCCGTACGCCATCGGGTTCGTGTTCGTGCTGACGGCGCTGGAGCGCCGCATCGGGGCGTGGCGGGCGGCGGCCGTGTTCCTGGTGGGCCATGTGGTGGCGACGCTCGCCACGGAGGTCCCGGTCGGGCTGTCCGTGCTGGCCGGTCACCTGCCCGACTCGTCCCTGCACCGGCTCGACTACGGCATCAGTTTCGGGCTGATGGCGTCCGTCGGCGCCCTGGCCGGGCTGCTCGCCCCGGTGGCGCGCGGCGTCGTGCTGGCGTGGGTGTCGGTGATGCTGCTCCAGGATCTGGTGGCCTTCGAGGACCCGCTCACCGACTGGGGCCACCCGCTGGCGCTGCTGATCGGCGTCGGCTGCTGGCCGCTGTTGCGCCGGACGGTACGCCGCGCCTGACCCGTACGGTCCCGGCCCTCGAAGACCCGGTCAGTACACCCGCTTGCCTCGCGGAAGTGTGACAAATGGTGCATAGGTGGTCACGCGCTGCTTCACTGACGCCGGGTGGCCGGTCGCGGCGCCCTCTTCGCCCAAGGAGAGAGAACAGAGCATGAAGATCACGAGCAGTACCCTGCAGCGACTGGCCATCCCGGCCGTGGTCGCGGGTCTCGCCCTGCCCCTGGCCGTCGCCTCACCGGCGTCCGCGCAGCCGGCGGCCTCCACGGTGGTCCGGAGCTTCGGGCAGGTCACGGTCAGCGCACGCGACGGAGGGGACGCCGGCGAGGTGCGGAACCGCGTCCGCTTCTTCGCGGTCGGTACTTATCTGCATGTCGAGGACCTCGACGGCATCACCCCGGGACCCGGCTGCGTCCGGTGGAACAACGACCCCACCGAGGCCAGGTGCGGCGGTCTCAGCGGTGTCTCCCGGCTCAGTGCCACACTCCGTGACGGCAACGACACCGCGACCGTGCAAGTGGCGCGGAACGCCACGATCGACGCCGGATCCGGCAGCGACACCGTGTCGACCAACTCCGGCAGCGACACGATCAACATCAGGGACGGTGGCGGCGGCGACGAGGTCCTGACCTGTGGTGCCGGGACGGACACGGTCTTCACGGACCCGGGCGACGTCACCACCCCGAACTGCGAGTTCGTGAACGAGGACTGAGCCCTCCTCCACATCGCCCCGGCCCGGGGCGTGGCCCTCACGCCACACCCCGGGCCGGAGGTGTTCTCACCGCTCACGGCCGGGGCGCCTTCACGCCGTGCACCGCCCGGTACTCGGCCGCCAGCCATGGCCCCAGGTCGTCGATGAGCGTGCCCAGCGCGGCCGGATCCGCGCCCTCCGCCCCGCCACGCCCCACCGCCACGGCCGTCCGCATCTGCGCCGCCCGCCGCGGGTAGTAGCCGCCGAACACCTCCGCCATCTCCTCCAGGTCACTCGTCCAGTCGCCCCAGCGCGGCATCGCCAGCGTGAAGCCGGTACGCACCAGGCGGCGGCCCACCCGGCGGCCCAGCCGTCCGCGCTCCGCGTCCGTCGTGGCCTCGGCCACCCGCTGCCGCCAGCGCGGCAGGAGCAGCGCCAGGTCGCCATTGGTCTCGCGGGCGAGCAGCGAGGTGGGCCGGTAGCGGGGCAGTCGCCCGGCGAGGTCATCGCCCAGCAGGGGGGTGCACAGGCAGGCGACGAAGAACCCGAGGTCGTGCCGTTCCAGCTCGCTCATAACCGCACGTACGCCGACCAGCAGGACCCCGGCGCCGTCGATCTGCGGGAAGCGGCGGTCCAGCTCCGCTTCCAGGTCCGCGACCGCGTCCCGGTCGGCGTCCGTCGGCTCCTCGCGCAGCACCACCAGCAGGTCGAGGTCCGAGACGCCGGGCGTGGCGGTGCCGCGCGGAATGCTGCCGTACAGGTAGGCGCTGTGGAGACGGGCGGGGCCGAAGACCTCCCCGATCCGTGCGCGCGCGGCGTCGACCACCGGTACGAACGCTTCCGGTACGCGGTCGAGCGCGCCCTCGCGTGCCAGGGTCCCGTCCTCGTTCAGCATGCGCCCCACTCTGCCCGCTCCGGGCTGCGAGAGGTTGATCGCTCAGAGCGAACACGCGTGGGGAACACCGCGGCAGTCAGAAGCATTGAGTGTGTACAGCTCAACTTGACTGCCGAAGGGGAGATCATGGCATCGACGTCCACACCGCTCACCCTGCCCGTGCTGCCGCTCGACGACGAGGTCGTGCTGCCCGGGATGGTGGTGCCGCTGGACCTGTCCGACTCCGAGGTGCGAGCCGCGGTGGAGGCCGCCCAGGCCGCCGCCCGGTCCTCGGGGGCACAGGGCAAGCCCAAGGTCCTGCTGGTGCCGCGCATCGACGGGACGTACGCGGGGATCGGCGTCCTCGGCACCGTCGAGCAGGTCGGGCGGCTCTCCGACGGCGACCCCGGCGCGCTCATCCGCGGCCGTGGCCGCGTGAAGATCGGCGCCGGTACGACCGGCCCGGGCGCCGCCCTGTGGGTCGAGGGCACCACCGTCGAGGAATCGGTGCCCGACCCGCTGCCCGGGCAGATCACCGACCTGGTGAAGGAGTACAA
Source organism: Streptomyces sp. CB03238 (assembly GCF_002099185.1). NCBI lineage: Bacteria > Bacillati > Actinomycetota > Actinomycetes > Kitasatosporales > Streptomycetaceae > Streptomyces > Streptomyces sp. CB03238. Next base: position 401,775 of record NZ_NBCN01000002.1, read on the forward strand.
GGCGCTCGCCACCAGCTGGCTCAAGAAGCGCGGCGCCTGGCAGGTCGTCGACCGGGTCCAGCAGATCGACGGCGTCTCCGCCCTCGCCGACAACTCCGGCTACTCGCCCTTCCTGACCGTCGCCCAGAAGGTCGAGCTGCTGGAGACCGAGGACCCCGTGGCCCGCCTCAAGCTCGCCACCGAGCAGCTGCGCGACCACCTCGCCGAGCAGGACGTCGCCGAGTCCATCGCCAAGGACGTCCAGGAGGGCGTCGACAAGCAGCAGCGGGAATTCCTGCTGCGCCGCCAGCTCGAAGCCGTACGCAAGGAGCTGCGCGAGCTCAACGGCGAGAAGGAGGGCGAGGAGTCCGACGACTACCGGGCCCGCGTCGAGGCCGCCGGCCTCCCCGAGAAGGTGCGCGAGGCCGCCCTCAAGGAGGTCGACAAGCTGGAGCGGTCCAGCGACCAGAACCCCGAGACCGCCTGGATCCGCACCTGGCTCGACACGGTCCTGGAGATGCCGTGGAACGAGCGCACCCAGGACAGTTACGACATCAAGCGCGCCAAGGAGGTCCTCGACGCCGAGCACGCCGGTCTGGAGGACGTCAAGGAGCGCATCACCGAATACCTCGCGGTACGCAAGCGGCGCGCCGACCGCGGCCTCGGCGTCGTCGGCGGGCGGCGCGGCGGGGCGGTGCTGGCGCTGGTCGGCCCGCCCGGCGTCGGCAAGACGTCGCTGGGTGAGTCGGTCGCGCACGCGATGGGACGGAAGTTCGTACGGGTCGCCCTCGGCGGCGTACGCGACGAGGCGGAGATCCGGGGCCACCGGCGTACATACGTGGGCGCCCTGCCCGGCCGGATCGTGCGGGCGATCAAGGAGGCCGGGTCGATGAACCCGGTGGTCCTGCTCGACGAGATCGACAAGGTCGGCTCCGACTTCCGGGGCGACCCGGCGGCCGCGCTGCTGGAGGTCCTCGACCCGGCGCAGAACCACACCTTCCGCGACCACTACTTGGAGGTCGAACTCGACCTGTCCGACGTGGTCTTCCTCGCCACCGCCAACGTCCTGGAGGCCATCCCCGAGGCGCTCGCCGACCGGATGGAGATCGTCCGGCTCGACGGCTACACCGAGGACGAGAAGGTCGTCATCGCCCGTGACCACCTGCTGCCGCGCCAGCTGGAGCGGGCGGGCCTGGAGAGCGGCGAGGTGACGCTGGACGAGCCGGCGCTGCGCAAGCTCGCGGGCGAGTACACCCGCGAGGCGGGCGTACGGAACCTGGAGCGGTCGATCGCCCGGCTGCTGCGCAAGGTCGCCGCCCAGCACGAACTGGGCGAGCAGGAGCTGCCCGTCACCATCGGCGAAGGCGACCTGCGCGGGCTCATCGGGCGGCCGCACCACGTGCCCGAGTCCGCCCAGGACCCGGCCGAGCGCCGCACCTCCGTACCCGGCGTCGCCACCGGACTCGCGGTCACCGGCGCGGGCGGCGACGTCCTGTTCGTGGAGGCGTCGCTGGCCGACCCGGAGACCGGCGCGGCGGGGCTGACGCTGACCGGCCAGCTCGGTGACGTGATGAAGGAGTCCGCGCAGATCGCCCTGAGCTTCCTGCGCTCCCACGGCGCCGAACTGGAGCTGCCCGTCACCGGCCTGAAGGACCGGGGCGTGCACATCCACTTCCCGGCGGGCGCGGTGCCCAAGGACGGCCCGAGCGCGGGCATCACGATGACGACCGCCCTCGCCTCCCTGCTGAGCGGCCGCCTGGTGCGTACGGACGTGGCGATGACCGGCGAGGTCTCCCTGACCGGGCGGGTGCTGCCGATCGGCGGTGTCAAGCAGAAGCTGCTGGCCGCGCACCGGGCGGGCATCACCACGGTCGTGATCCCCAAGCGGAACGAGGCCGACCTGGACGACGTCCCGGCCGAGATCCTCGACAAGCTGGAGGTCCACCCGGTCACGGACGTCCGCCAGGTCCTGGAGCTGGCCCTCTCACCCGCGACGACGGCCCCGACCGCCGAACCCGTCGCGGCCTGACGCCCTCAGCGAGAACCCCGTGGTGCGCCGCCACCACGGGGCTCCCGTGCGCCCTCACGCACCGGAGGCCTTCACCGCCCGGTCGTACAGTGCCCTCGTCCGGGCGTCGAACAGGACCGCCGTCGATTCCGTGTCCGTGTCCCCGCCGCTCAGGACGCCGATCAGCCGGCCGTCCGCGAGCCACGGGCTGCCGCTCGTGCCGTCGAAGAAGCCGTCGCACTCCATCACCATCGAGCCGGCCAGGTCAGGGTCCCGCCGGGTGTCCGTGGTGCAGGAGATGGGGCCGTCGGCCGGATTGTGGTCCTTGTTGGGGTATCCGACGACCGTCACGCGGCGCTGCGGACCGGACGCCCACTCCGGCCGCGCCGCGCCCACCACCTGCTGCACCTGGCGGCCCCGGCTGTCCGGGGCCAGCGTCAGGAAGGCGTAGTCGTGCGCGTCCGCGTCGTCGCCGGCGGCCTTCCACGCGTCGGCCACCTGCACCGTACGCACCTTCCAGGTGCCGTACGGGGCCGGGTCGCCGGCTTTGCCCCGGTACGCCGGGGCGAACGAGAAGTCCGAGCTCGCCGCGCCGTCCGCGTACACACAGTGCGCGGCGGTCGCGACGACGTTGCCCTTCGGGCTGTCCACCACGCTCGCCGTGCACCAGTGGCCGTCCTCGTCGAGCAGCACCCCGACCGACGGCAGCCCGGCGGACGGCGCCGCGGACCGCTGCGGCGCCGTAGGCTTGCCCGCCGGGCCCTCGGTGTCCGGGCGCGGGGCGGAATGGGACGGCCCCCCGCACGCGGTGGCGGTGGTCAGGACGGCGACGATCCAGGCGACGGTCCACGGCAACGGCCTCTTGCAGCGCATGGGCCCCATCCTTGCCCATGATCACGGCCGCTCAGTCATCCAGCCATCCGCGCGACGACGCCCGCGCCCCCGCCTGGAACCGCGTCCGGGCGTCCAGCGACTCCAGCAGCCGGCTGATCCGCCGTCGCGCCGTGTGCACATGGACGCCCAGACGGCGGGCGATCGCCTCGTCCTTGAACCCCGCCGCGAGCAGCGCCAGCACCTCCTGCTGCGGTCCGGGCAGCGCGCCCGCCCCGTCCTCCTCCGTGCCCAGCGGCCCGGCCCGCTCCCACACGGCCTCGAACAGCGGCACCAGAGCGCCGCACAGCAGCCCGTCGCCGACCACCAGCGCGGACGCCCGCGGACCGGCGGCGTCCGCCGGGGGCAGCAGCGTGACCCGCCGGTCCACGGCGAGCAGCTTCGCCGGGACGTCCCCGGCGACCCGTACCCGCAGCCCCCGCCCGGCCAGGCAGGCCAGCGCCCGCGCCCGCCCCGGATCCGCCAGCCCGGCCCGGTCCAGCACGGCCCGTACCTCCACGCCCCGGGCAAGCAGCGCGCCGACGTCCGGCGAGGTGAACGGCGGCCGGTCGAGGATCACCACCTCCCGCTCGGCGGCGGCCAGCAGCCGGTCCACGCGTTCGGCGATCACCCGCCGCCCCGTCACCACCTCTACGCCCCCGCCGCTGCCGCGCGGCTCGCCGAAGTCCCCCACCAGCCGGTCGGCCGCCATCCGTAACCGCGCCAGCTCCGCCGACTTCTGGTGCAGTTCGGCCTGGCGGCGGTGGATGAGCGTACGGATCGCGGCGGCGGGCGCCGCCGGGTGCGGCAGCGCGTCGCCCTCGTCGGACGACGGATCGGGCGGCCGGGCGAAACCGTGCGCGACGAGCCGGTCCAGCGCGGCGTCCAGCCGCTCGCGCGGCAGGTCCAGCAACCGCGCCAACTCGTCCGCCCCGTCCGCCTGTTCCTTCAGCAGCGCCTCGTAGGCGCGCTCCTCGGTCCTGCCCAGGCCGAGAGTGGTCAGTTCTCCCTGGATCATGCGTCGGATTCTCACTCCGCCTTCACAGGCCACACAAGTGTGCGTGTCCACTTCTCAACCCCCCGCATCCGTTGTCGCGTTGGGCCCGCGCCGCTTGCATGGCCATGACCACCTGAACGGCTGACCAGCACGTGGGAGGGGTACGGACTGTGCGCAAACCCAGCAGGCCCGGCATACGGGCGGGGGCCCGGGGAGCGGCGCTGCTCGCCGCCGCCGGGCTCCTGATCACCGCGGTTCCGGCGTCGGCGGCGACCCCGCCGGCCACCGAACCGCCCGCCGACGTCATCCCGGGGGCGCGGACCGCGACCCCCGCGCTCGTCGACGGCATCCGGGAGGCGGCGGACGCCAAGGCGAGCCCGGCGGACGCGGCGCGGGGGCACCTGGCCGCCAAGGAGAGCCGCTACAAGATCGCCGAACCGGGGCGTGATCTCGCCCCCGTACAGACGCTGAAGCGCGGCGCGGAGGAGACCGTACGGCTCCAGCAGAAGCATCAGGGCGTGCCGGTGCTCGGCGGGCAGTACGTCGTCCGGATGGAGACCAAGGGCGGTGAACGGGTCGTCACCGGCACGTCCGGCAAGTACTTCACGGGCCTGACGACCGGGGTGACCCCGGCCGTGGCCAAGGACGTGGCGGTACGCCGCGCGGTCGCCGCGACCTTCGAGCGGCTCGGCGGCCACCGGCTCTCCAAGGCCGACGCGAAGAAGACCGCGCCACTGCACGGCACCGCCGGGGGCCTGGTGGTCATCCCGCGCGGTGAGGGCGTGCTCACGTACCACGTGACCGTACGCGGTACGCATCCGGCGACCGGCGCGCCGGTGCTCCAGCACGTGTACGTGGACGCCCGGGCCGGGTTCCCGGTGCTGCAGTTCAGCGGCATCAAGACGCTCACGCCGGCGAAGGCCGCGACGGGGACGGCCGTGAAGAAGGCGGACGCCCCGGCCGACCCGGGCACCGGGACCGTCGGCAGCGGCACGCTGCTGAACGGCGCCAAGGTGGACCTCAACGTCAGCAAGGCCGCCGACGACCGGTACGTGCTGGCCGACCGGGCCCGGATGGCGGACGGCAGCAAGGCCGCGCTCACCACGTGGGACGCGCGCGACAAGGACGTCTACGAGGTGCTGGGCGGCTGGCCGGCCGACCTCAGGGAGTTCGGCTCGCCCAGCGCGGAGTTCGGCAAGGACGCCACCGACGCGGGCGCGGTCGACGCCCACTGGGCGGCCGGGCAGGTCTACGACTACTACAAGAAGCACCACGCCAGGGACGGCCTCGACGGACGCGGCTCGGCGGTCAACAGCCTCGTGGGCGTGACCCAGTTCGGCCTGCCGTACGTCAACGCCTTCTGGGACGGCACCAAGATGGTGTACGGCTCCGGCGACAGCGAGTACAAGCCGCTCTCCGCCGATCTCGACGTGGTCGGACACGAGATGACCCACGGCGTCGTGGAGAACACCGCCAACCTGGTCTACGCGGGCCAGTCCGGCGCCCTCAACGAGGCCGTCGCCGACTACTTCGGCAACGCCATCGACGTCACGCAGGCCGGCATGGCGATGGACCACCCGGACTCGGGCCTCATCGGCGAGGACCTGTGCCGCAAGGCCACGCCCCGCGCCTGCGCGCTGCGCGACCTCAACGACGGCGCCACCACGTCCAAGGACTTCCTCGGCGCCACCTTCGGCACCGACAACGGCGGCGTGCACCTCAACTCCACCGTCTTCTCCGGCGCGCTGTGGGACATGCGCCAGGGCCTGGGCGCCGAGCAGGCCGACCGGATCGTGTACAAGGCGCTGACCGAGTACATGACCCCGCTCGACGGCTTCACCGACGGCCGCAACGCGGTCCTCGCCGCGGCCAAGGACCTCGGTGTCACCGGTCAGCGGCTCAATGCCGCCAAGCGGTCCTTCAACGCCCACGGCATCGTCGCGGGCTGGGAGGAGGCGCTGGGCGTCGACTCCGACGAGCTGCTGGGCAGGCTGAACATCACCGGCACCGGCGTGCAGGCGGGCGGCGGCTGGTGGACGGTCTCCAAGTCCAACGACGACGGCACCGAGCCGTACTCCGTCTACGCCGGCCGCGCGGACGGCAAGGGCGCCCCGAAGCTCATCAGCCCCAACGACGGCCGCTATCACGTCTACCCGGCCACGGACGGAAAGACCGTCGTCTGGGCGGCGTACGGCGCGACGAGCGTGGACATCCTGTCCCGGCCGATCGCGGGCGGGCCCATCAAGAAGCTGTACGCGTCCACGACGTCGGACGTCTCCGGGCTGCGGGTCGAGAACGGGGTGACGGTCTTCGAGACGCTCGGCCTGTTCACCCGCCACGTCGTCCACCTGCGGCCGGGCGACGTCACGCCCACGTACGTGGACGGTGGCGACGACGACGTGCTGACCGGGCTCCCGTCCCTCGCCCACGGCAGGATCGCGTACGCCAAGCTGTACCCGGAGGGCGGTGAGTACCGCCTCGGCGTGGAGCTCCTCGACCTGAAGACCGGCAAGAAGACCCTGACCGAGCGGCTGGACGAGCCGCAGACCCTGGGGCAGACCGCCCTCAACGGCAGCCACGTCTTCTGGCTCACCGACGAGAACATCGCCGACGACGGCCAGATGGGCATCCGGCGGGCGAACCTCGACGGCACCGGCGCGTACGACATCAGCGCCGAGGGCAAGCCGGGCGCGCTGATCGCCTCGGACCTGACGGTCTCGGAGTCGGCGGTCACGGTCAACGCGTCCCTGCCGGACACCGCGTACCGCAACGAGACCCTGCCGAAGCACTGGCAGCTGACCACCGACGGCACCCGCAAGGAGCGCGTCTCCTGCAACCGCGGGGAGCAGCTCTCCCCGGCGGCGCTCGAAGGCACCGGGGTCGTCTGGATCGACGGCACTACGGGCTGGACGAACCTCGTCACCCGCTCCCGCCCGGCGGGCCGCTGCGGCTGAGGCCCTTTGAGGCTGACGCCTTCCGGAGGCGGAGACCTTCCGAGGCTGAGCCTTCCCCTCCCGAACCCCCCGGCGCCCGTCCGCGCCGGGGGGTTCCCCTCATGCGCCGACCCCGTGCAGCAGGGTGTCCACCACCCGGGTGGCCAGGTGGTCGACGGCCTCGTCGTCGGCGTCCCGGCCCTCCTCCGCCGCTTCGTGGATCAGCGCGTAGTAGACCCGGCGGGCCCACTCCAGGTCGGCGTCGGGGTGCAGCAGTCCCGCGTCCCGCGCGCGGCGGAAGAGCCGGTCGCACTGGTCCAGTACGTCGGCGTGGACCCGCGCCACGTCGGGGTCCGCGGGTACCACCCGGCTCATGGCGAAGCCCCAGCCGATCTTCACCCGCAGCACGTTGGCGGTCACCTGGTACAGGGCGACCAGCGGCGGCGCGGTGTGCGGGCGGGCGGCTACCACCGCCTCGTGGAACTGCCCGGTGGCCCATGCCGTCAGGGCGGCGACCAGTGCCTCGCGGGTGGCGAAGCGGCGGTGGACGGTGGTCCGGGCGACCCCCGCCGCCGCCGCGATCTGCTCCATGGTCGCCGCCGGGTCGGCGCTCAGGACGCGCTCGGCCGCCTCCAGGATCGTCCGCACGGTCCGTTCCGCGTCGGCGCGCAATGCCTGCCGCTTGGTTTCCATGGCCAGGATCGTACGCGGGAGCCACCGTTCCCTAGCTACTTGCGACACTCATGTTGCAAGTCATACGGTGACTGCGTCAACGGAGACGCGGGTATGCGTCGTGTGGAGGGGAACGCTCATGGATCTGCACCTGACCGGCAAGACCGCCGTGGTCACCGGCGCGAGCCGCGGCATCGGACTGGCGGACGTCGAGGCGCTCACCGCCGAGGGCGTCACGGTCGTCGCCGCGGCCCGCACGATCACTCCGGAGCTGAAGGAGACGGGCGCCCTGGCCGTCCCCGTCGACCTGGCCACGCCCGACGGCCCCGCCCACCTCGTCGAGCGTGCGACCGCCGAACTCGGCGGCGACTTCGACATCCTGGTCAACAACGTCGGCGGCGGCGACGGAGGCGAGGGCCGGACCGGCGGCTTCCTGTCCTTCACCGACGAGCAGTGGCAGCAGGCGCTCGAACTCAACCTGCTCGCCGCCGTACGCACCAGCCGCGCCGCCCTCCCCGCACTGGTGCGCAAGCGCGGCGCCCTGGTCGACATCTCCTCGAACGGCGCCCGCATCCCGCACGCCGGCCCCGTCCCGTACACGGCCGCCAAGGCCGCGCTGACGGCCTTCGGCAAGGCGCTGGCGGAGGAGTTCGGCCCGCAGGGCGTGCGCGTCAACACCGTCTCCCCGGGCCCGGTCCGCACGGCCCTGTGGGAGAGCCCCGACGGCTACGGCGCGGAGCTGGCCCGCGCGATGGGCGTGACGCAGCGGGAACTGCTGGCCGGCATCCCGACGGCGATGGGGATGACGACGGGCCGGCTCGTGGAACCGTCCGAGGTCGCGGCGCTCGTCGCCTATCTCGCCTCCCCAGTGGCGGGCAGCACCAGCGGCGCGGACTTCCTCATCGACGGAGGCGCCGTCAAGACCGCGTGATCCCGACGGGTCTCGGTGCCGTCGTCGGTCCATGCCTGCGAAATACTGGTCGAGCTGCGGCAATGGCCGCCGCCGAACACAACTTTCAGGACCGGGAAACCGCGCGAGGGGTGCTGACGTGCAGGAAAGCCGTACGGGGAATGACGCCGAAGTGGACGAGGAATTCCTCGCCCTGGAGCGTGAATTGGCCGTCTTCCTGCGCCGCGCCCGCGCCTCGTCCGGCGAAATGGCCCGCGAGGTCCACCCCGAACTCGAACCCGCCGCCTATGGCCTGCTCGTCCGCCTGGAGGAGGCCGGCACCCAGCGCGCCACCGAACTCGCCGCGTACTTCGGCGTCGGCAAGGCCACCATGAGCCGCCAGCTGCGCGCCCTGGAGGACCTCGGGCTCGTCGCCCGCGACCCCGACCCCGCCGACGGCCGCGCCTCCCTCGTACGCCTCACCGACGAGGGCCGCAGCCGCTTCCGCCGCGTACGCGACGCCCGCCGCGCCCGCTACGTACGCAAGCTCGCCGGCTGGGACCGGGCCGAGGTCGCCGAACTGGCCCGGCTGCTGCACCAGCTCAACACCTCGGCCGAGAGCTGACCACCTTTTGGGAAGCCGATAACCGGCCCATGGTGGTTGGAAGCGCACCCGCCCCTCCATCATCGACCGATGATCACGAACGTTCTCAGGGCGGCCCTCGCAGGCGCCGTGCTCATCGCGCCCGGCACCGCCACCGCCGCCCACGCCCACACCCCCACCCATGAGACCGACTGGCAGCGCGTCGGCGACGACATCACCTCCGGCATCAGCGGCATCGCCGTCGACGGCGTGCACGGCGGTACGGCGGACCTGCTCGCCGTACGGGACAACAAGAAGCCCGGCGAGAACCGGCTCGTGGCTTTGCGCCACCGCGCCGGCGCCCAGCCGTCGCAGCGGCCGGTGGCCTGGGCCGGGGAGCCGGCGGTGGACCTGGAGGCGATCGACGCCGTCCCGGGCCGGCCCCACGAGTACGTCGCACTGGCCAGTGGCGGAACGGCGTACCGCATCCACTGGGAGGGGGACACCGCGCGGGTCCTGGCCGCGTTCCCCGTACCCGGCGTCTCCCCGGACGACAACTACGAGGGATTCGCCCTCACCGCCTCCCGGGACGGAAAGGTCATCGCGGTGTGGGCCGACCGCGGGCAGGACGACCGGCCCGCGACCCTGTCCGCGGCGCCGTGGGATCCGCGCGGCAACACCTTCGGTGAGCCGGTCTCCGCCGAGTTCCGCGTCCCCTACCCGGCCCACGACGTGCGGCACATATCGGATGTGGAGGTCTCCGCCACCGGCCGGGTGACGGTCTCCTCGGCGTCGGACCCGGGCGACGACGGCCCGTACGACTCCGCCCTCTTCGACGCCGGCCGCGTGACGGCGTCCGGCCACGGCGGCCTCGTCCGGCTGACCGTCCACCGCTCCCCGCACCGGGTGGCCACGTTCCCCGGCCACAAGATCGAGGCTCTGGCGTGCCTGCCGCACTCCCGTGAGGGCGTCGTGGGCACGGACGACGAGAACGACGGCGGTTCGGTCACCGCCACGGACGTCTGCCGCCCGTGACCGGGTGAACGGGGGCGGCGCCCTCAGAGTTCGACGTACACCACTGTCGCGTCGTCGTGCCGCTTCCAGCGGTACGCGTACGAGGGCGACGCCTCCAGCTCCCGCACCCGGGCGATCAGCCCGCGCGGGCCCTCCTTGGCCACCACCGCGAAGCAGTCCGCCCAGTCGCCCATCCCGAACACCTCCGTCCAGCGCGTCGCCCCGTCCGTCATCGCGACCAGGGCCCGCACCTCGGCCGCCGGAGCGCTGCCCGTGACCGCGCGGGCCGCCACCGACGGGTCGGCCGCCGCCGTGAAGAAACCGCCCTCCTTGTTCCGCACGGTCGCGTCCGTGATCGCGTGGGAGGCCAGTGAGCCGGGCGGCAGCAGGTCGAGCCGGTCGTCCACCACCGCCCGGACCGCCCCCTCCGGCGACCGCAGCAGCAGCACCGAGTCGGCCAGCACGAGGTACTCGACGCGCTCCGCGCCCCAGCGCGCCAGGACCACCGTCGCCTGGGGCGTACGCACGTGAGAAAGGTCACACGTGTCCCGGTGGGCGTCTGCGGTGCGCCGGATTGCCTCCGACAGGATCCCGGTCAACGTCAGGTCCGGGCGTGAATCGGACAGTTCGGTCAGCGCGCCCCCGAGTCGCGCCGTGAACCAGGGCACCGAATGCTCACAACCGTCGTCGTCGAGCGGGGGCGTGACCCCGTCCAGAAGCACGAGCGTGCCGCCCTGGCCGGACGCGGGAACCGCCACGGAAGCCCAGTCCTCATTGGGGCGTTCCGGCGCGCCCGGGACGGAGGAGATCTCGGTGTGCATGGGCCCAGTCTGCATGACTTCTTCACACGGCCCATAGGCGACGGGAATTGGCCTGTACCAGCAGGTCAGGAAGTGCGTAACGGCGGAATCCGGCCCTCCGGCGAGATGCGGGCGGGCATCCTGCCAAAGCCCGCGCGGATCTTTCAACCCGTCGCCCCGCGCGTCCCCGGGGCATGTGCCCGGGAGAGTTGTTCGCCAACTCAGGAGTGTTGTTCACTCGTTCGGGTGGCGGAGTGGCCGACGTGTGCCCCCCTCAACAAAAGCGCTGGAATGGTCGAGGCCGTACCAGGGGTCGGGGGGCTGTTGGCCTGCGTGAGCGGTCGTCACCTCTGCTTCATGGGCGGACGAGTTCAAGAATGTGAGCACCGGTGCAGAAGCGCAGTGAGACTCCCGGCGATCCCCAGACACCGGGCGGCCGCGGCGTACGCGTACGCAGCCGGCTCGTCGCCGGCGTCGCGCTGGTCGGGATCACCGTCATAGGGGCCGGAGCCCCGGCCGTCCTCACCGCCTCCGGCGACCTCACCGACTCCCAGCGGCTGGTGAACCTCGCCGAGCTCAACCGGCAGGCGGTCACCCTCGCGCACTCCCTCGCGGACGAGCGCGACGAGGTCACCGCGTACATCGCCGCGGGACGGGGCGCCAAGGAGGGCGAGCCCTCGGACGAGGGCGGCCAGGGCGGCGAGCCCTCGGACAAGGGCGCCGAGGCCGGCGTCGACGCCGCCCGCCGTGCCCGCGTCGACCGGCAGATCGACGAGATCCACGCCGAGGCGCCCGCCGACCTCCGCCGCGAGCTCGCGGGCCTGCCCGCCATCCGGCGCTCCGCCCTCACCGGCAAGGGCACCGCCATGGAGGCCTACCGGGCGTACACCGACGTCATCACCAGGCTCCAGGCCCTCTCCGCCGAGCTCGCCGACAAGACCCCCGCCCGCGCCGCCGACGCGGGCGCCGGCACCCGCGCCCTCGCCGAACTCGGCCGCGCCGTCGACCAGGCCTCCGCCACCCGCGGCCTGCTCCTCGGCGCGCTCGCCGTCCCCGGCAAGAAGAAGGCCGGACTCGTCTACGACCCGATCACCGGCCAGTACGTCGAGCCCGAGGACCCCGCCGGTGAGGAGGCCGACCGCACGCGCGGTGCGCTGAGCGCCGCCGCCCAGCAGGCCCGCGTCCGCGAACAGGCCGCCCTCGCGGACTTCGACCAGGCCGCCCCGCCCGCCGCCCGCGACTCCCTCGCCGCCACGGTCACCGGCCCCGAGGTCAAGAGCGCCGAGACGTACCTCGCGCGCCTCACCGACCGGCCCGAACTGTCCGACGGCGACCGCAAGACCGACCAGGAAAAGCTCCGGGCCACCCTCACCGCCCGTATCGAGCAGATGCGGGGCGTCGAGTCCTCCCTCGCCACCGGCGAGGTGCGGCGCATGGAGCAGCTGCGCGACGACGACGTCACCGCGCTCGAACTGCGCATCGCGCTCCTCGGCGGCTGCCTGCTCATCGCGATCGGCGTCTCGACCGCCGTCGCCCGCACCCTCACCCAGCCGCTCGCCGTCCTCCGCATCGGCGCCGCCCGCCTCGCGGAGTCGCCCGAGACGGAGGAGCCGGTCCGCTACACCGGCCGCAACGACGAGTTCGCCCAGGTCGTACGCTCCCTCAACACCCTGCACGGCAAGCTGCTCGACCTCGGCGCCCGCGCCGAGCGGCTCGACGCCGAGCGCACCGACGCCGTCGCCGCCCGCGACGCCCTGACCGCCGAGCTGGCGGGCGTCCGCGCCGAACTCGGCGAACAGACCGCCGAGCTCACCACCGAACTCGAAGCGCTGCGCGGCAGCGTCCACCACACGTTCGTCAACCTCTCCCTCCGTACGCTCGGGCTCGTCGAACGGCAGCTCGCCGTCATCGAGCAGCTGGAGGAGCGCGAGCAGGACCCGGAGCGGCTCGCCACGCTCTTCAAGCTCGACCACATGGCCACCGTCATGCGGCGGCACAGCGAGAACCTGCTCGTCCTCGCCGGCCACGAGCACAACCACGCCCACCAGGGCCCGGTCCCGCTGGTCGACGTACTGCGCGCCGCCGTCAGCGAGATCGAGCGGTACGAGCGGGTCACCATCCAGTCGCTGCCGCCGCACGCGTACGTGGCCGGGTTCGCCGCCGACGACCTCTCGCACCTGCTGGCCGAGCTGCTGGAGAACGCCACGTCCTTCTCGCCGCCGGACGCGAAGGTCCAGTTCTCCGGCTGGCTGCTGGAGAGCGGCGAGGTGATGCTCTCCGTCGAGGACGAGGGCATAGGGATGACGGAGGGCCGGCTCGCCGAGCTGAACGCACGCCTGGCCGACCCGGAGACGGAGTCCCCGTCGGACGCCGACCGGGACGGCGAGGGCCTCGGCATCCGGGTGACCGCGCTGCTCGCGGCGCGGCACGGGGTACGGGTCCAGCTGCGCGAGCAGAAGCAGGGCGGCGTGACGGCGGTCGTCGTCCTCCCCTCCGCCCTGCTCCCGGAAGCCCCGCCGACCGCCCTGCCCCCGTCGGTCACCGTCGCGGGCACCGCCCCCACCCTGAACCTCCCCGGCTCGGTAGCCGAGGCCAACTCCAACACCCTCCCCGGCACCCGCACGCCCCGCGACCCCCTGGTCGCCGCCGCCGAAGCCACCCTCCGCGCCACCTCGACGACCGCCCCCGAGCCGGGCGTCCCGGCGCAGGACGCCTCCGCCGGCGAGGCCCACGCCGGGGGTGCCCCGGGCAAGGACGCCCCCGCGCCGGCCGCCGCCGAGCACGGGGCCGCCGTGCAGGACGCCCCCGCCGGGGCCGACCCCGCGCCGGGCGCCCCGGAACACGAGCGTCCGGCGGGCGAGGAGCCCGTGCGAGGCGACCACGCCGGGGACACCGCCGCGCACGCGGGCGCCGAGACCACGACCCCGGCCGGGACGCCCACCGTCCACGACGCCTCCGCGCGGGGCGCCGCGGCGCACACCACCCCCGCCTCGGACGGGCATGCGCAGGACGCCCCTGCCGGGCACGCGCCCGAGCCGGGCGCCCCGGCGCGGGACCCCCACGCCGGTGACGCGCCCACGCAGGCCGCGCCCGAGCTGGACGCCCACGCCGAGCACGGGCCCACGCAGGACGCGCCCGTGCCCGACGCGGCGGAGCACCCCGCGCCCGAGACCACCCTTCAGGTCCGCGCCCCGCGCGAGCCGGAGGCCGAGCCCCAGGCCGGGCCGGAGGTCGAGCCCGGCCCCGCGCCCGGGCCGGAGGCCGAGCAGGGGGACGCGTCCGACCCCAGCCCCGCCGCCGAGGCGCATGAGCGGGCGGACGCGCAGGAGGGGGACGCGTCGCGTGTCCGGGAGCCCAAGTGGGAGCGGGTGACCGACAAGGGGCTGCCCAAGCGGACGCCCAAGGTGGTGGAGCCGACCGCGCCACCCGCCGGGCGCAAGGGCGGGGTCGACGCCGAGGCGCTGCGGCGCCGGCTCGGCGGGTTCCACCAGGGCGCCAAGGAGGGCCGCCGCGACGCGGAGGCCGAGATCGCGGAGAGCACCCAGCAGTTGGAAGCGGTACGTACCGAAGAGACGGGGGACACAGTCGAGGAGGCACGCAGTTGACTGCGACGACCGGCAGTACCACCGGCACCGCAACGTTCGGACTGAGCAGCGAGGCCAAGAACCTGCACTGGCTGCTCGGCAACCTCGTCGAGGAGGTGCCAGGAGTCCGCTCGGTAGCCGTCGTCTCGTCCGACGGGCTGATGCTGCTCTCCTCCGACCCGGCCGACCGGAAGGGCAAGGCCCCGGCCGACCGTGCCCCGTCCGACGGTCCCCGTGGCTCCAGCGCCGACCTCGCCACCATCGTCTCGGGCATCGGCAGCCTCACCATCGGCGCCGCCAAGCTCATGGACGGCGGCAACGTCAAGCAGACGATGGTCGCCATGGAGGAGGGCAGCGTCTTCGTCATGTCGATCAGCGACGGCTCGCTGCTCGGCGTGTACGCCACGCCCGACTGCGACATGAGCGTCGTCGCGTACCACATGGCGCTCTTCGTCGGCCGCGCCGGACACGTACTCACGCCCGAACTCCGCAGCGAGCTGCGCAAGTCGATGGAGAGTGCCGCATGACCTCCGCATCCGCCGCCGGCCGGCTGCCGGTCCGGGGCGGCGGACGGCGGCCCGCCCGCGTCCGCCCCTACTCGCTCACTGGCGGCCGCACCCGCTTCGGCCACGTCCTGCTCGTCGAGACGTTCGTCGCCGCGCTCGAAGCCCCCGAGGAGCGCAAGGAGCTGACCAACGGCAGCCTCGCGTCCCGCGTCATGCCCGAGATGCGGGCCATCGTCGAGATCTGCCGCCGTATGCGTACGGTGGCGGAGATCTCCGCGCTGCTGAAGATGCCGCTGGGCGTCGTCCGGGTGCTGCTCAGCGACCTGGCGGACCAGGGAAGGATCCGCGTGTACGGCACCGGTCACGGCACCGGCCAGCCCGACCGCGCACTGCTCGAAAGGGTGCTGAGTGGCCTCCGCCGTCTCTGAGATACCCGTGGACGAGCCCGAGGCCCAGGAAGAGGTCCAGTCCTGGCAGCTCGACCACACCCGCGCCCCCATCGCGACGAAGGTCGTCGTCGCGGGCGGCTTCGGCGTCGGTAAGACGACCTTCGTCGGGTCCGTCTCCGAGATCACGCCGCTGCAGACCGAAGCCCTGATGACGCAGGCGAGCGAGGAGACCGACGACCTCTCCGCGACGCCCGACAAGCTCACCACCACCGTCGCCATGGACTTCGGGCGCATCACGCTCGACGACGACCTCGTCCTGTACCTCTTCGGTACGCCGGGACAGCAGCGGTTCTGGTTCATGTGGGACGACCTGGTGCGCGGGGCGATCGGCGCGATCGTCATGGCCGACACCCGGCGGCTGACCGACTGCTTCCCGGCGCTCGACTACTTCGAGAGCTGCGGCCTGCCGTACGTCGTGGCGGTCAACCACTTCGAGGGGACCGAGCTGTTCGAGCCCGAGGACGTACGCGAGGCGCTCACGGTGCCCAAGGACGTACCGATCGTGATCATGGACGCCCGGAAGCGGATCACGGTGGTCGAGTCGCTGCTGGCGCTGGTCGCCCGCGCCCTCGAAACCACCCCTGAGTAAGGAAAAGAGACCTTCGATGCGGAAGATACTCATCGTCGGAGCCGGGCAGTCCGGACTCCAGCTCGCCCTCGGCCTCCAGTCGCAGGGGTACGAGGTCACCCTGATGTCCAACCGCACGGCGGACGAGATCCGGTCCGGCCGGGTCATGTCCACGCAGTGCATGTTCCACACGGCGCTCCAGCACGAGCGGGACCTCGGCATCAACTTCTGGGAGTCCCAGGCCCCGAAGATCGAGGGCCTCGGCGTCTCCGTCGCCGGACCGGAGTCGCAGAGGGTGATCGACTGGCTGGGCACGCTCGACGGTTACGCCCAGTCCGTCGACCAGCGGGTGAAGATGGCCGGCTGGATGGAGACCTTCGCGCAGCGCGGCGGCCAGCTCGTCATCCACGGCGCGGCGGTCTCCGACCTGGACTACTTCTCCCGTACGTACGACCTGGTGCTCGTGTCGGCGGGCAAGGGCGAGCTGGTGTCGATGTTCGGCCGGGACGCGTCCCGCTCCCCGTACAGCGAGCCGCAGCGCGCGCTGGCCGTCGCGTACGTGCACGGGCTCGGCCCGCGCCCCGAGCACCCGGACGTCGAGGCGGTCCGCTGCAACCTGGTGCCGGGCGTCGGCGAGATGTTCATCATGCCGACCCTCACCACCTCCGGCCGCGCCGACATCCTGTTCTGGGAGGGCATCCCGGGCGGCCCGCTGGACGTCTTCCAGGGCGTCAAGGACCCCTCCGAGCACCTGGCGCTGACGCTGGAGCTGATGGAGAAGTTCCTGCCCTGGGAGTACGCGCGGGCCACCAAGGTGGAGCTGACCGACGCCAACGGCACCCTGTCCGGCCGGTACGCCCCGACCGTACGCAACCCCATCGGCCGCCTCCCCGGCGGTGGCCTGGTCCTCGGCGTCGCGGACGTCGTCGTCGCCAACGACCCGATCACGGGCCAGGGCTCCAACTCGGCGTCCAAGTGCGCGGCGTCGTACCTCGCGTCGATCACCGAGCACGGTGACAAGCCGTTCGACGAGGCCTGGATGCAGCAGACCTTCGACCGCTACTGGGACACCGCCCAGCACGTCACCAAGTGGACCAACGCCATGCTCGGCGTCCCCCCGGAGCACGTCCTCAACCTCATCGGTGCCGCCGGCCAGCTCCCCCCGGTCGCCAACCGCTTCGCGAACGGCTTCAACGACCCGGCCGACTTCGAGAACTTCTTCTACGACCCGGACAGGACGGCCGCCTACCTCGCCTCCGTCACGCCCGCCTGACGGCCTCCCGCCTCGAAGGGCCCGGCCCCCGTCCTGATGGACCGGGGGCCGGGCCCGTGCCCGTAGGACGGCACCGGCGCGCCCGCCGTTCGGCCGGTGAATAGAATCGGCTCTCATGTCGAACGCTGATGAACTCCTCACTGACATCGCCACCAAGGTCGAGTCCGAGCAGAGCACCCAGATGTCGCTGACCGTGGTCATCGGCGGCGCTGTCATCACCGGACGGTTGGCCCCCGAAGCCGTGTGGCGGCAGCGGGTGTCGGAGGTCCTGCGGGATTCGGACCGCCTCGGCCCGTTCTCCGGTGTCTTCTCCGCCGACCGGCCGGGCCACGACAAGCCGCCCACGCATCTGCACTTCCACGTCGCCCGGATCCTGCAGGGCAACATCGGGATCCCCGAGACGGGCGGGATGTACCGCGTGGCCATCGAGGACGTCAGCGGCTGGACCGTCGGCGACTTCAGCTACTCCGATCACTGAGCCGGCCGTCCCGGGGCCCCGCTAGCCCTCGTCGTACCCCTCGTCGGAGCCGCCCGCCGTGCCGGTGGGGATCTCCGGCGGGGTGTACGAGCGGAGGGAGCGGGCCGTGGGGTCGGGGCGGACGGCGCCGAGGAGGGGGTTGGCGGCGATGGGGGAGACCTTGACCTGGGCGCCGGGGCGGGGGGCGTGGATGACCTGGCCGTCGCCGAGGTAGATCGCCACATGGGTGGCCTTGGGGAAGTAGACCACCAGGTCACCGGGGCGGAGGGCGCGTAGCGGCACCTTGGGCAGGGTGCGCCACTGTTCCTGGCTGGTGCGCGGGATGGGGCGGCCCGCCGTGGCCCAGGCCTGGGAGGTGAGGCCCGAGCAGTCGAAGGACCGCGGGCCCTCGGCGCCCCACACGTACGGCTTGCCGATCTGTTCGGCAGCGTACGAGAGGGCTTCGTCGCCCAGTGCGGAGGGGGTGCGGGTGCCGTCGGGCTCCAGCTCGCCGGTGGCGAGGAGTTCGCGCTGGGCGTCCGCCGTCTCGGTCTCCTCCAGGGAGGTCAGTTGCTCGACCTCCTCGTCGGAGAGCGTGGCGAGGGTTTCCTCGACCTCCTTCAGGCGGGCCGTGACGTCGTCGCGGGCCTTCTTCTGTTTCTCGGCCAGCGTCTGCTCCCGGTCCAGCGCCTTGCGCGACGCCGTCGCCAGCCGGTCCGCCCGCTTCTCCCCCTTCTGCAGCCGGACCACGATCGCCGCCCGCTCGCGGGCCGCGCGCCGCAGCAGGTGGTGCTGGTCCAGGGCGTGGTCGGGGTCGCGGGCGAGCAGCAGGCGCAGGGAGGAGGAGAAGTCGGTACGGCCCTGGTACTGGGCGCGGGCCAGCCGGCCGGCCTCCGCCCGGGCGCGGGCGAGGGAATCGCGGGTCCGGGTCAGGTCGCCGGTGAGCTTCTTCGTCTCGGCGGTGAGCGCCTTCAGCTCCTCCTCGGTGGCGTTGTACGTCTCGGTCGCCTCCTCCGCCTGCTGGTACAGCGTGCGGAGCTGGGTGAGCATCTCCGACACGGTGGATTCCGGCGGTTCGGGCGCGGCGGCGGCGGGGGCGGCCGGCAGCGCGGCCACCAGTGCGGCCACGCACACCGTGTGCAGCAGCTTTCCTGACATGTCATCACCTCCGCCCTCATCATGGGGCGGTGGATGATACGACTAACGCATAAAATGCATGAGTGGGCGGATCGGCCCACTACGGTCACCCGTCCCGGTCACTCCGCCGGCACCGCGTAGAACGTCCGGTCCCGGCGGACCACCACCCCCGCGGCGCCCGCCGCCAGCACACGGTACGACGCCGACGTGTCCTTGCCGCCCGGCTCCTGGACCCCGGCGTCCTGGAACTTCCACAGCCGCCGCCCGTCGCCCGCCCCGAACGCGGTGACCTGCGCGCCGTCCGCCACGAGCAGGGTGCGGCCGCTCGTGCTGACGGTCACGCCCGGCACGTCGCCGCCCGCCGCCGCCTCCGTACCGCGCCGCCAGCGCGGCGTGCCGGTCGCCGGGTCGACCGCGTACACCGTCTGCGAACGGTCCGCGACGTACAGCGTGCCGCCCCGCACCTCGGCCCGCCCGAAGACGCCGCCGCCCGCCAGCTGCCACAGCGGCCTGCGGGTACGGGTGTCGAAGGCGTGCAGGCCGCCCGCGACCGCCGCGTACAGCCGCCCCGACTCGTCCCCCGACACGGTGCTCCCCGGCCGTGCCGCGCCGAACGGCCGGAACCACTGGCGCGCGCCGGTGGCCCGGTCGTGCGAGTAGAAGACCGCGAGCCCCTTGGCGGCCTTGACCTGCGCCGCCGTCAGCGACCGCGGATCCTGGCGCACGACGAGGGCGTCCGGCCGCAGCGCCAGCACCTCATAGGCGGGGGTGTACGGGGCGCGGCCGTTGGGCACCTGGATCCGCCACAGCTCCTTGGACCGGGCCATGTCGTACGCGAAGAGGTACGTACGGGCCGCGAGGGTGCCGGTGAACCAGACGACGTCCCCCGAGTGCCCGGCGACCGCCGCCAGGCGGACCCCGTCGGGGTACGCCACCCGGCCCTCGACCGTGCCGTCCTTCGGCGCCAGCAGCCGGAACCCGTCGGCGCCGACGACGAGCAGCCGGTCGTTCCCGATGGTCAGGCTGCGGTGTACGGAGGCGGCGTCGGCGCGCTGCCAGAGGCGCCGGCCGGTGGTGAGGTCCACGGCCGTGGTGTGGGCGTCGGAGGTGAGGACCAGGGTCCGGCCTCGCCAGACGGCGGCGTTCAGCGTGCCGCGCGCGGTGGCGGGGTGTACGTACGCCCAGCGCGGCTTGGGCGGCACCCCCGCGACCGCGGGGCGGGGCCGGGCGGCGGGCTTGGCGTCGGTACGCGGTCCCTCGCCGCCGTCACCGGACGCGAACGCCAGCACGCCGCCGCCCCCGAGGACGGCACCGGCCGCCCCCGCGGCCAGCCCGGTCAGCAGGCCACGCCGGGACAGCCCGGGGGCGGATGCCGCCGGCGCGGGTGCCAGGACCGGCACCGGCAGCACGGGCGCCGGGGCCTGCGCCTGCACCGGCGGGGCGGGCGGGAGGAGGACGGGCTCGGCGGCCTGCGGCGCGCGTGCCGCGACGAGTTCGGTGGTGGCAGCATCCCGCCGCGCCCGGACGCGCCCGACACGCACGGTCCGCCCGTCGGAGTCCCCGCCGACGTCGCCCCGGCGACCCGAGTCGTGCGCCGCCGCCCGTGCCCCCGGGCCACGCCCGCCGACGGCGTCAGCGTCCGCGCCGTACCCGTCCGGGCCCTCGCGGCTCCCGTCGCGCCCGCCGGCGTCGGGCCTGTTGGTGTCCTGCCTGACGCCGTCCAGGCTGTCCAGGTCATGCGCATTCACGTCCTGGGCGCGCCCGTCGGCGTTCCGTCCGTCTACGGCGTGCACGTTCGCGCCGTGCCCGTCCGCATCCTCGCGGTTCGCCTCGCGTGCGGCGACGTCGCCCCCGTCGGCGTCCCGCTCCTCCGGGCCGTGCGTGACGCCGTCCAGGCGGCCCGGGCCGGCCGAGTCGGTGTCCTGCGGTGCCGCGTCGGGCCTGACCGCCTCGCGCTCTTCCTCGCCCTCCCACGCACACTCCAGCGCGGTCACCCGCGCCGCCTGGGCGTCGAGTGCCTCGACCAGCCGGTCCGGCAGCCAGCCGCCCCGGGCCAGGGCCGACGCGCCTTCCAGGGCCAGGGCCGCGGCGGCCTCTCCGGCGCCGGGGCGGTCCTCCGGGGACTTGGCGAGGCACCGGGCGATCAGCGGGCGCAGGGTTTCCGGGACCGTGCCGAGCTCCGGTTCGGCGTCCGCGATGGCCGCCGCGTCCGCGAGCGGAGGGGTGCCGGTGGCGGCGTACGCCAGCAGCAGGCCGAGCACGAAGACGTCCGACGGCGGGCCCGGCTCGTGGCCGGCGACCTGCTCGGGGGTGAGGTAGCCGAGCCGTACCGACAGCCGGCCGCCCGCACCGGACCGGGCCGACTCCGCCGCGCCCAGCGCGCCGAACGCGGTCAGCCGGGGCCCGTCGCCCGCCAGCAGCACCGTCCCGGGGGCGAGCCCGTGCAGCACGGCGCCGGTCGCGTGGACCCGCGACAGCGTCTCGGCGAGCCCCGCGCCCAGCACCCGTACCGCCCGCTCCGGCAACGGCCCGGCACCGGCGACCGCTTCGCCGAGGGTGAGCGCGGGTACGTAGGGTGCCGCCGTCCACAGCTCGGGTCCCTCGACGGCGGATTCCAGCAGCCGCGGCACCCAGCCCCCGGCCAGCCGCTCGGCCGTACGTGCCTCCGCCGCGAACCGGCGCCGGAAGGCGGGCAGTTCCGCGAGCGCGGCCGACGCCACGGTGACCACGACCGTCGTACCCTCACCGTCCCGTGCGACATACCGCGCCGCGCTCGCCGACTCCCCGAAGCGGGCGAGGACGGTGTACGGGCCGCAGCGGCGGGGGTCACCGTCCCGCAGCGGCTCGATCGGCTGGAACGGCGACGACGATTCCATGCGGAAGCTCCCCCTTTGGCGGCGTGGCGGCCTGAATGCCCGTGATCCTACGACTTCCTGGACCAGGGCCAGTTCAGCCGGCGCCGCTCGCGCCCCTCGGGGGCGTACTCGTACTTCCAGCCGCGCTGGAGCCCGAGACGCCTGGTGTAGCCGGAGGGGACCCGGCGGTAGGCGTGGACGGCCGGCGGGCCGCCGTCGTCGGCCGGGACGGGGACCGTGTACCACTTGGGCGGATGGCCGGTCAGGCCGGTGAGGACCGGCAGGACCCGGCCGTCCAGGGGTCCGCCGTAGAAGGGGGTGTTCTCGCTTCGCACCCCGCCAGTGTCACAGGAGGTGCGCGGCCTCGCTCACCACGGGGATCACCCGGCGCGCCAGCGTGCCCACCGGCCCGTCTGCGGTCTCCTGCGACAGCAGCACCGCCACCGCCCCGGCCGTCTGCCCGTCGGTCGCGGCGGTCGCCGTCAGCAGCGCGATCAGGTGGTCGACCAGCCAGGCGCGCAACTCGCCGGCCGGCGGGCGCTTGTCCTCGTCCAGCCAGATGAGTGACGCCGCCTCGACGGCCGCGATCCACGTACGCACCATCATCCGCAGCCTCGGCCCCGGGTCCGGCACACCCAGGTGCAGCAGGATCTGCTCGGCTGCCGCGCGCCGCACCTCGTCGACCATCGCGGTCGTACGGGACGTCTCCGCGACGCTGCCGCCCTGGAGCAGGGCGCTGAACCCGGCGTCGTGCTGGTCGACGAAGGCGAGGTACCGGTCGAGGACGCGCGCGAGCCGCTCGGTCGGAGGGCCCACGGGCGGTTCGGCGAAGCACAGCTCCAGCTCGTCGGCGGCCGACCGCAGCGCCGCCTCGTACAACTCCTGCTTGCCGCCCGCGAAGTAGCGGTACACGAGCGGGCGCGAGACACCGGCCGCCTCGGCGACGTCGTCGAGCGAGACGTCCTCCGGCGCCCGGTGCGCGAAGAGCGAGAGGGCGACGCCGAGGAGCTGTGTACGGCGCTCCTCGACGCTGAGCCGTCGGTACGCGGGTGCGGGCGTGGCGGCACTGGTCATGCCCGCAGCGTAGCTCCGCCCCATCCTCCGCAGCGCGGGGCTTCAGGCCAGGAGGCCGGAACTCTTCCAGAGCCTGCGGCCCACGCCCCGCAGCACCCCGATGTCGTCGAGGAAGTCCGTCAGCCGCCTGGCGCCCGACTGCATGACCTCGCGGCGGTGGCCGCTGGCCCTGACCTGGGCGACCGCCTCGCGCCGGTCGAGGCCGACGTTCTCGTACACCTGGGGGTTGACGAAGCAGACGGAGAAGACGCGCGCCGCCTCGCCGCAGCTGATCCGGGTGAACTCCTGCTCCCAGCGCGGGGCGGTCACCATCTGCCGGCGCAACTCCTCGCGCGCGTACCGGACGTGGCGGGCCTCCTCCACCACGTGGATGCGGGTCACGCCGCGCACCAGGGTCTGGACGCGCTCGTCGGGGAAGGTGAGGCGCTGCATCCAGTCGAGGATCTCCTCACCGAGCAGCGTGGCGGCGAACGAACCGGGGGTCGTCGACACGGTCTTGAGGACGCGCGCCATGTTGTGGTAGACGCGCGGCACTTGGTACGCCGGGGCCTCGCCCTTCTGGATCATCTTCGCGAACATCATCGAGTGACGGCACTCGTCCGCGATCTCGGTGAGCGCGTACCGGACATGGTTGCTGGTGACCGACTTGTCGTAGATGTGCCGGACCAGCAGCTGCATCAGGATGATCTCGAACCAGATGCCGAGCGAGGCGAGCGACGCGGCCTCGTGCCGGGCCAGGTCCATCCGCTGCTCCTCGGACATCTTCCGCCACAGCGGGGTGTCGTAGAGGGAGACCAGCTCCGGCGGCCAGAACCACTTGCCGTCCTCGACCGGGGCGTCCCAGTCGAGTTCCTTGTCGGGGTCGAAGGAGTGCTTGGCCGAGGACTCGAGCAGGCGCTCGGCGACCTGTTCGCGGTCCCGGAGCGGGCCGAGCGCGTCGCGGAGCAGACGTATGTCGCGTTCGGTCACGGTCGTCATGAGCGGGGCACCTCGCGCAGTTGGGGTTACTGGGGGTCACCCCTTATGAGACTGCTTGTCAGTAAGGCAGTCAATCCCCTGCGCCCGACTTGTTGACCCGGCGTCTACCAACGTGTGAGCCTGCCAAATACCCGTCAGCGCACAGGCGAAGGAGCCGTCCGTGTCGACGCACGACCTCTACAGCAAGGACCCGGGAGACCCGACCTGGCAGGTGCCCGCCACCGGCGCGGCCCGTTTCAGCTGGGAGTACGACGACGGCCGCGACCGGCTGCTCGCCCTCTACCAGAAGGGCAAGGACAAGCAGTGGGACGGCGCCAGGCGCATCGACTGGGACCTGGAGGTCGACCCGTACGACCCCCTCGGCACCCCGGACGAGGCGCTGACGCTGTACGGGACGCGCCACTGGGCCAAGATGACCGAGAAGGACAAGGGCGAGCTGCGCAAGCACTACGCCTCCTGGCAGTTCAGCCAGTTCCTGCACGGCGAGCAGGGCGCGATGATCTGCGCGGCCCGGATCGTGGAGTCCGTCCCCGACCTGGACGCCAAGTTCTACTCCGCCACCCAGACCATGGACGAGGCCCGGCACGCCGAGATCTACGGCCGGTTCCTGCACGAGAAGATCGGGATGCTCTACCCGATCAACGACAACCTCCAAGGCCTGCTGGGCGACACCCTCCGCGACTCCCGCTGGGACATGCCCTACCTCGGCATGCAGGTCCTCATCGAGGGCCTCGCCCTCGCCGCGTTCGGGATGATCCGGGACACGACGGACAAGCCGCTGCCGAAGCAGATACTGGCGTACGTCATGCAGGACGAGGCCCGGCACGTCGCCTTCGGGCGGATGGCGCTGCGCGACTACTACCAGCAGCTCACCGACGCCGAACTGCGCGAACGCGAGGAGTTCGTCATCGAGGGCTGCTACCTCATGCGCGACCGGCTGCGCGGTGTGGAGGTGCTGGAGAACTTCGGTGTCTCCACGAAGGAGGCGGAGGAGTACTCCGAGGAATCCGAATTCCTCCACCTCTTCCGCAAACTCCTCTTCAGCCGCATCGTCCCCTGCGTCAAGGACATCGGCCTGTGGGGCGAGCGCCTCCAGAAGGCCTATGTCGACATGGGCGTCTTCGAACTGGGCGACTCCAACCTGGACCTGCTGATGACCCAGGACGAGGAGATCGCCGAGCAGCTCGACCGGGAACGCTTCGCGGCCGAGGAGGCCGAGCGGGTCGCGGAGGTGACCGAGGCCATCGCGGAGGGCCGCTCGTGACCAGGGCCTTCGGGCCCGTGACGTAGCCTGGCGGGCATGACCATGCCGCCTCCGCCCCAGCAGCAGCCCGGCCCCTACCCGGGCCCGTACCAGCAGCAGCCGCCCGGCCCGTACCCCGGCGGGCAGCCCGGCCCGTACGGTGCCCAGCCCGGCCCCTATGGTGCGCAGCCCGGCTTCCCGCAGCAGTACCCCGGGCAGCCCGGGCCGTACGGCGGCCCGATACCCCCGCAGCCGCCGCGCAAGAAGCGCACCGGGCTGGTCATCGGCATCGTGGCCGGGTCCCTCGTCCTGCTCGGCTGCCTCGGCTACGGCGTCAAGATGGTCATCGACGGCGCCGGGGACGACACTCCCTTCCCGGAGGCCACGCACAAGCTCACCGTCCCCAAGACGCTCCTGGACGGCGAGTACACGCTCGCCCAGGACATGTCCGGGACCGAGGGCAAGAAGGTGCTGGAGGACACGTACGACCCCAACGTCCGCACGGGCGGAGCGGCCGTGGCCCAGTACACCGCCCAGAAGGACGGCGGGCTCAAGGCACTCGTCGTCTCCGGGTACTACGGCCAGATCAAGAACCCCGACGTCCAGCGGCGCAGCCTGCTGCGCGGCGCCGGCACCGCGCAGAACGCGAAGATCGAGACGCCCGCCAAGGACGTCACCCCGGCCGGCTCCGACGTCAAGGTCGAGTGCGAGGTGCTCACCAACACCGAGGCGGGCAACGAGGTCACCTTCCCCATGTGCGCCTGGGCCGACGGCAACACCGCCGCCGGTGTCGCCGTCGTCGACGCGGCGAACGTCGGCCAGAAGCCCGAGGACATCGACCTCGCCGCGGCCGCCGAGCTGACCTTGAAGGTCCGTTCGGAGATACGCCAGCCGCTCTAGCCGAGGTCCCCCGGAGGAAAGGTCTTCCGCAGCGTGAACGCGTGTGGCGTCGGGCCCTGTTCGCGCAGGTGGAGGAGGCGCTTCTCGGCCTCCTCCACCGTCGGGCGGTGCCCCGCCTCCACCCACCACAGCGCGGTCATCGCCTCCTCGACCCGCTCGAACCACTCGTGCCGGCGGCTCAGCAGCTCCCGGTGCCGGCCCTGGTACATGAACGCCGTCAGGGCGTCGATGTCCCGCCACACCGTCAAGTTGATGATCAGCCACTCGTCGCCGAACACCGGTACGTCGGTGGCGTCGCCGCTCTCGCTCTGCAGCCGCCAGACGAAACCGTCGGCGGCGTCGGCCGTGGCGTTCACGGGGTCGAGCGCGTCGACGAAGTCCTCCAACTCCGGCGAATCCAGAGGGAATCTGAGGCGGGCGATGTTCACCTGTGCGAGCTGGAAGTCCATGGGCGCACCATAATCACGGCCCGAACGGCCGCCCGCCCCGTTTCACGGACCGAGACGACCGGCGCCGCGCCGCTCCTCCTCCCGCCGCTCCTCCTCCCGCAGCGCCGCCTCCATCACCGAGCGGGCGACCGGCGCCGCGCTGCCCCCGCCACTGATGTCCTCCCGGTTCGCCGACGCGTCCTCCACGACCACCGCCACCGCGACCGCCGGCCGTCCCGTGTCCTCCCGCTGCGCCCAGCCGATGAACCACGCGTACGGGGTGCCGATGTTGCCCACGCCGTGCTGCGCCGTGCCCGTCTTGCCGCCGACCTTCGCGCCCGGGATCGCCGCGTTGCTGCCCGAGCCGCCGTCGACCACGTCCACCATCAGCTGCTGGAGCCGCAGCGCCGTCGGCGGCAGCATCGCCTGCCGGTAGGTGCGGCGGACGGCTTGCGTCACGGTGTCGCCGTCCGCCGTCGTCGTCCGGTCCACCAGATGCGGCTGGGCGATCTCGCCACCGTTGGCGACCGCCGCGGCGACCATCGCCATCTGGAGCGGGGTGGCCGTCGTGTCGTACTGGCCGATGGCGGAGAGTGCGAGCCGGTCCATCGTCATCTCGGTGTCGAAGTTGGACCTGGCCACCGCCGACGGGACGCGCAGCGAGGTGTCGTTGAACCCGAACCGCCCCACCGCGTCGAGCATCCCGGCCGCCCCCACCTTCACCCCGAGGTGGGCCATCACCGTGTTGCACGACCAGCGGATCGCGTACGCCAGTGAGGCGTTGCCGCATCCCTTCGCCTCGTTGGGCAGCGCGGTGCGCGTGCCGGGCAGCAGGTACGGGTCCGGGGTACCGGTCGGAGCGTCGACGTCCGTGACGATCCCGGCGTCCATCGCGGCCGCCGCCGTCACGATCTTGAACGTGGAGCCCGGCGGGTAGGTCTGCCTCAGCGCCCGGTTGAGCATCGGCTGGTCCACCGCCGCGTTGAGCCTCTTCCACGCCGCGGCCACCTCGCGGCCGGTGCCGGACAGCAGCCCGGGGTCGTACGAGGGGCTGCTCACCAACGCCACGATGCGCCCACTGGACGGCTCGATGGCGGCGACGGCGCCGCGCCTGCCGCTGAGCCCCTCGTACGCGACGCGCTGGAGCGGCTCGCGGATGGTGGTGACGACGTCGCCGCCCGCCGGCCGCGTACGGCTGAGGTCGTGCCAGAACGGGAAGGGCGCCAGCATCGGGCTCGTACCGGACAGGACGGGGTCCTCGGCGTGCTCCAGCAGGGTGTTTCCGTACGTCTGCGAGGAGTGCCCGGTGACCGGTGCGTACAGCGGGCCGTCGGTGTACGTGCGCTCGTGGCGCAGCTGCTCGCCGGTGTCCCTGGAGCCGGTGACGGGCGTGCCGTCGACGACGATGTCGCCGCGCGGCTCGGCGTAACGGGACATCACCAGCCGCCGGTTGGCGGGGTTCTTGTCCAGCGCCGGCGCCTCGAAGACCTGGACGCGGGCGGCGTTGACGAGCAGCGCGGCCAGCAGGAGCAGACACAGTACGGCGGCGTGCCGGATGCAGGGGATCACCGGACCTCCGTCACAACAGGCAGGATGGCGCCGGGCTCGACGCCCTCGGGCTCGGGGGAGCGCGCGGAGTCGCTGACGCGGATCAGCAGCGCGACGATGATCCAGTTGGTGACGACCGACGAACCACCCTGCGCCAGAAAGGGCATGGCCATGCCGGTGAGCGGGATCAGCCCCATCACCCCGCCCGCGATGACGAAGACCTGGAGAGCGGGGATGGAGGCCAGACCGGTGGCCAGGAGCCGGCCGAACGGATCCCGCAGCGCCAGTCCGGCCCGGAACCCGCGCGCCACCAGCAAGGCGTACAGCAGGAAGACGGCCGTCAACCCGGCGAGCCCCAGCTCCTCGCCGGCGGTGGCCAGGATGAAGTCGGACTTCGCGGCGAACCCGATCAGCACGGAGTCCCCCAGCCCCAGCCCCGTACCCAGCATCCCGCCCGCCGCGAAGGCGAACAGCGACTGCGCGAGCTGCCCCGGCCCCTGGCCCGCCTCGATCGAGGCGAAGGGGTGCAGCCAGTCCTCCACCCGGCTGTTGACGTGCGGTTCGAGGCTGCCGACCACGAACGCCCCGGCCGCCGCTAGCAGCAGCCCCACGGCGACCCAGCCGGTGCGGCCGGTGGCCACGTACAGCAGGATCACGAACAGCCCGAAGAACAGCAGCGAGGTGCCGAGGTCCCGCTCCAGCACCAGGACTCCCACGCTGACCAGCCAGATCGCCACGACCGGCCCGAGCACCCGCCCGGTGGGCACCTGCACGCCCCACACGCGGCGGCCGGTGTGGGTGAGGGCGTTGCGGTTGGCGGCGAGGTACGCGGCGAAGAAGACGGCGAGCAGGATCTTGGCGAACTCGCCGGGCTGGAAGGAGAACCCGCCGATCCGGATCCAGATCTTCGCGCCGTTGACGGCGGGGAAGAAGATCGGCACCAGCAGCAACAGCAGAGCGGCGGCGACCGACACGTACGCATAACCCTGCAAGGTCCGGTGGTCGCGGAGCAGGACGACCACCGCGATGAAGAGCCCGACGCCGAGCGTGGACCACACCAGCTGGGTGGGCGCGGCGTGGTCGGCGGGGGTCTCCAGGTCGAGGCGGTAGATCAGGACCAGCCCGAGCCCGTTGAGCAGGACCGCGATGGGCAACAGCAGCGGGTCGGCGTACGGGGCGCGGAACCGGACCGCGAGGTGCGCGAGCAGGGCGAGCAGCCCGAGCCCGGCCCCGTACGAGGCCGCGTCGGGCGGCACGGCACCGCTCCTGGCGAGACCGACGCCGACGTACCCGTACACGGCGATGAGGACGGCCCCGACGAGGAGGGACAGCTCCACGCCCCTGCGCTTGTGCGTCCTCGGTGCGGTCATGCCACGCAACGTAGCAAGCGGTGCGGCATATGTCCGTTATGCCGGGTGTGCGGCGCACCCGGACCCGGCCCGCAGTCGCCCACCGCCCGCGGCGGGGCCGCGCCCCCGCCCCCCACCAGCCCGCAGGCGGGATCCGGCCGGGGTGGGGCCGTGCCCCTGTCTCCCACCGGGCCGCAGTCGGCCGACGGCCGGGGCGGGGCCGTGCCCCTGCCCCCCACCGGCCCGCAGGCGGGATCCGGCCGGGGTGGGGCCGCGCCCCTCCTTCCCACCGGCCCGCAGGCGGCCGACGGCCGGGGTGGGGCCGTGCAGGGTCGTCCCCGCAGAGGTTGGCGGCGGCAGTCGGGCTCCCAACCCGACATACCCAAGGCCGCCGGCCTCGAGGAGACGAGCCCGGAGGGGCCACGCCCCCCACGCACCGGGGGTGTCCGCCGGTGCGGCACCGCCCCAGGGCGAACCGGGAAGGGGGCGCCGCCCCGGGTGGAGCCGCCGCAAGGGCACCGCCCCGTTCCGTTGTGCCCACCCGCTCCTCCCCCTAGGACTTCGTCCTGGGGGACCCCCAGCGGAACGACTGCCCACAACGGAGGGGGTGGCGCCCTGCGGGACGACTGCCCGCAACGGGGGGCGGGGCGCGCGGGACGACTGCCCACCGCGGGCCCCGTGAGGCGGCTGCCCGCACCGGGGCGGCGTCAGGGGGGTGTCGGCCCGGCCGGGGGGACCGTGTCGGCGAGGGCGTCCTGGTACTCGGGGAGCGTGAGGTGGGCCTCGGCGCCGCCGGAGGGGGCGTTCGTGAAGTGGAGCTCCGCGCCGATGACCGACGCCTGGCCTGCCGCGATGGTCAGCCCCAGCCCGTGGCCCTTGCTGCCGCTCTCCGTACGGAACCGCTGCGGCCCGTGTTCCAGGAGGTACTGCGGATACCCCGGCCCGTGGTCGCGGACCGTCACCACCGGGCCGTCCACCGTCAGGGCGACCGGCGGGCGGCCGTGCTTGTGGGCGTTGGCCACCAGGTTCCCCAGCACCCGTTCCAGGCGCCGCTTGTCCGTCTCCACGCGCGCGTCCCGGACGATCCGTACCTCCGTGTCGGTGCCCGAGGCCCGCACCACGCGCTCGGCCAGCGGGCCCAGCTCGTGCACATCGAGGTCGACCGTCTCGGTGCGCGCGTCCAGCCGGGAGATCTCCAGCAGGTCCTCCGTCAGCGCCCGCATCGCCTTCACCCGGTCCCGCACCATCTCCGCGGGCCGCCCGGGCGGCAGCAGTTCGGCCGCCGCCGACAGCCCGGTCAGCGGCGTACGCAACTCGTGCGCCACGTCCGCCGTGAAGCGCTGCTCGCTCTCCAGCTTGCCCTGGAGGCTGGACGCCATGGTGTCCAGCGCCCCCGACACGGTGGCGACCTCGTCCTCCGGGTGTGAAGGGTCCTTCGTGCGGGGGTCGTTGACGCGCGCGTCGAGGTCGCCCGCGCTGATCCGCCGCGCCACCTGCGCCGTCAGGTGCAGCCGCCGCGTCACCCGGGTCACCGCGAACGAGCCGACCAGCAGCGTCGCCCCGATCGCCAGCACCGACGAGCCGAGGATCGCCTTGTCCAGCCCGCTGATGGTGCTCGCGCTGAGCGAGTAGTCCACGCGCACCGCCAGCGCCCGCCCGTCGGCGGGCCCGGCCGCCCACATGGTGGGCCGGCCCGCGGGGTCGTCGGCCACCAGCGTGCCGCGCTCGCCCCGGACGGCCAGGTCCCGCAGCGAGGACGGCAGGCCGTCCGGGTCGACGCCCGCGTACGACGGCAACGGCTCGCCCGCCTCGTACGCGCGCGTGACCTCCTCCAGCCGGTCCAGCGCCTTCTCCCGGGCGGTGTCCACCGTCTGACGGGTCACCGACACATGCACCAGGGCGCCCAGCAGGGCGGCCAGGGCGCAGCACATCACCGTGATGAAGACGCCGGCCTTCCAGGTCAGCGTCGCCATCCAGGCGGGCAGCCACGGGCGTCGCGGGCGCCGCATCACGCACCACCCCCAGTAGGAGAGGGAGCCGGCGGCACCGGCTTCACCCGGATGATCTCGTCCCGCGTCGGCAGCATCGTCCGCTGCTGGGCGTCCCACGACCACGCCGTGCGGTACTCGTATCCCGGGATGCCCGCCGAGACCACCCGTACGACCAGGTCCTTGCCCGCGAGTTGCACGCCCACGACCTGGTCGACGGTCGACATGATCCGGGTCAGGCCGCCCTTCTCGGGCATGTACACACGAAGGCCCGTCTGCTGGTCGGGCATGCGGATGCCGACGACCAGCTCGTCCTTGCCGTCGCCGGTGAGGTCCCGGTAGTACGGCGTCATCACCGGGCACCGCCTCGGCTCGCGCTTGCACTCCCGGATCTGGCCGGCCGTCTCCTGGTACATCCCGTCCGGGCCGCTGTACTCGTCGGGGTGCGCCGCCACCTCGGCCTGTACGACGGCGACCGGGTCGACCCGGTGGACGTCGCCCCCCGGTACGCGCACGCCGGGCACCTGCGCGGTGTCGCTCTCGCCGTAGTCGTACGGAGGTGCCGTGACCGGCGGCAGGTCCGGCCACAGCCGCACCGGGCCGATCGCCGTCGGCGTGGGGCCCGCGCTCTGGAGCTCGCCCGCGTCGCCGCAGCCCGCCAGCACCAGCGACGCGGCCATCGCCACGCCGGGCAGCAGCAGCGCCGCGTACACGGCCGGGCGGCGGTGGGGGCTCACGGTGCTCCTGACGGGGGACGGGGTCGGTCTTCCCGTAAACCTTATTCGTACGGAAGTCCTTTTTGTCGACCCGTACGCCCGGCACCCGGCGTCACCGTGCCCGCGACGCGTCGCCCGATAGCATCCGGTCCGCCTGCTCCCGTGTGATCCGCTCCTCCGCGCCGCAGAACGTGCACTGCGTCGCGTACGACGTCGAGAACGGGAACAGCGGCACGAAGAAAAGCGTGAACTTGGTGGTCTTCTTCCGCAGCGCGTGCGCGGCCGGATTGCCGCACCGGCCGCACACCAGCGTCAGCATCGCCAGCTGCTGGAGGTACCCCTTCGTGCCGAAGATGATCATTCGCCGGTCTCCTCCCGGACGTGGCCCAGTGCCCGCCGGCACAGCGCCAGCAGCTTCTCGTCGTGGTGGACGTCGTGGTCGCCCGAGGTGCCCTCCGACACGTTGTGCCGGCGCGAGCGGGCCAGCTCCGCCCGCAGCAGCGGGGCCGCCTCCGCCGGCACGGACCCCAGCTCGGCGAGGCACTCGGCGATCTCCACGCGCGTGTGCCGGTTCTCCCTCCAGGCTCCCACCAGCACCGGCGCGGCCTCCCGGGCCTCCCCGGTCACCCGGCACAGCGCCACGGCCGCGTCCACCCGCAGCCACACCTCGGGCGCCGCCAGGCACGCCCGCAGCTCCGGCGCCGCGGCCCCGGCCGCCCGCCCCATCGCGCCGACCGCCCACGCCGCCTTCCGCCTGCGCGCCGCGTCCGGCGCGCGCAGCAGGGCGCGCAGCCCCGGCAGTACGGCGCCGACGTCGCCCTCCACGGCCCACAGGGCCCGGGCCGCCGACGTCGACACCGCCACCGAGCAGTCGTCCAGCAGCGCCCGCAGGTCACCGGCCGCCTCGCCCGCCGCCGGCCCGAACGCGGTCAGCGCCCGCAGCGCGGACCCCACCACCCACTCCCGGCGGAACGCGGGCGCCCCGCGCAGCACCCGCAGCACCTCCGGCAGCGCCTCCGCCGCGCCCAGGTGGGCCAGCGCCAGCAGCAGCGGGCTCGCCTCCTCGCCGAGCTCCTCGTCCAGCGGCAGCCCGCCGAGCCGGTGCCGCAGCGCGGGGATCAGCGGGGCGCCGTCCTTGCCCAGGTGGGGGATGGCGTAGCCGAGCCGGCTGTCCAGGTCGGGCTGGTCCAGGGCACGGGCCAGCGCCGGCACCGCCCGTGCGTCACCGGTACGGGTGAGCGCCAGCAGCGCGTTGCTCAGCCCGAACCGCCCGCCCACCCGCTCCGGCGCCCAGGGCGCCGGGTCGGCCGCCACCTTGGCCGCCAGCGCGTCCGCCGCCGGGCGGGCCACCTCGAACAGGGTCTCCAGTCTCGCCACGGCGGCCTCCCGCAGCCGCGGTTCGGGATCCGCCAGCTGCGCCCCGACGAGCCGCACGACCTCGTCGTACGCCCCCCGCCACGTACGCAGCAGGCCGCCGCACATCCACACCGCGTCCGCCCGCCGGCCCCAGTCGGGGCTGCGCAACTGGGCGGTGACCAGCGCGATCCGGTCCTCGACCCGGTCGTCCAGGGCGCTGTGCAGGGTCCGCAGCAGGTCGTCGGCCCACGCCGCGCCGCGCCCGGCCCGCTGCTCCTCGCGCAGCTCCCGCAACTGGCCCACCAGAGTGGGCGCCCCGGGCCGCGGGTCGAACGACTCCGGCAGCTCGGTGACGTCAGCGAGGTCGGCGACATCGGCGAGGTCGGCGACATCGGCGAGGTCGGCGAGGTCGGCCAGCTCGCACAGTTCGGCCAGGCCGGTCGGGTGTGCCGGCAGGGCCCACCCACCCGCCGCCGGACCTCCGTCCCGTCGTCCCGGCGCCTCCCGCAGCCGGTCCAGCAGCTCCGTCACCGTCACCACGACGTCGCCGGGCAGCCGCGCGGGGGCGCACCGCGCCAGCTGGGCGAGGGCCGCGAGACGCAGCGCCGGGTCCTGGGCGGCGCCCATCAGCCAGCCGAGCCAGTCGACGATCTCGTCGCGCAGCGACTCGTACCGCAGCGCGATCCGGCCCACGGCCTCCACCAGGGCGAGCCGCACCTCCGTGTCGGTCTCGACGGTCAGCCGCTCCCGGAGCAGGCCCAGCACCCGCGCGGGGTCCCCGTGCAGCGAGGCGAGCGCGCCGGGCGCCGCGAGGCGCACCTCCCGGTCCGCGTCGCCGACGAGCGCGAGGAACACGTCCGCGCCGGCGGCGACGGCGGCGGCCGCCATCGCGTAGTTCGCCGCGTCCTCGAACTCCTCGCCGTCCGGGTCCAGTTCGTCCAGCTCGTCGTCACCGCCCAGGTCGATGCCGCCGATGCTGGTCAGCAGCTCGACGATGCAGCCGCGGTCCTGGACCCCGGGCGTCGCCACCAGCTCCAGCAGGAAGGGGATGCAGGCGAGCGTCGAGTCGTACACATCGCCCTGGTGGTGCACCGAGCCGTACATGCCGTCCAGCGCGACCTCCCGCTCCACCGGATCGGGAGAAGCGAGCCCGCGCAGCAGCCCGGGCACATCGTCGGCCGGACCGTAGGCATGACCCAGCGAGGCCCAGTCGACCTCGTCGATCCCCGTGAACATGCCGTCCCTCCCCGCGAACACTGCATTAGGGGGCAATAGTGCACCACACCACCGACAGCCATGCCCCGGCAATCGGACACGCACCGACCGCGTCTCCGGCCCGTCTTCGCGCCCGTCCCCCGCCCTTCTCTTGCCCTTCTCTTGCCCCCGCGGGGCCCGGCTGTTCCCATGGGCGTGGGGGTGATGGGCATGACCGCGCTGCGCGTCACACCGGCCGGCCGGGGCGGCGGCCACCGGCTGTGGGTGAGCCTGCCCGACGGCCGGGACGTCGCCTGGTACGACCGGGACAGCGGCCGGATCAGCCTGCTGTCCGAGGCGTACGAGGACGGGGTGCGGGCCGCGCTCGCGCCCTACGTCACCGGCGAGGTCACCGTCGGACCGCCGCCCGTCCCCACCGCCTCCGACCTGGCCCGTCTCACCCTCCACCCCGACGACGACCTGGCCCCCAACCGCCCGGGCGAAGCCCTGCACGCCGCCGTTGACGGTGACTCCCGGCGCCGCTCCGGGCGTCTCCGGGGCCTCCCGCGCCCGGACCCGCGCCGCGCGGAGCTCGCCGCGCAGCAGCGCGTCGGCGACGCCCTCGACGGGCTGGACGCGGCGGGCTGGCGGGTCCTGCACTGCGTACCCCTGCCGGGCGCCGCCCTGATCGACCACGTGGCGATCGGCCCGGCCGGGGTGCTCGCGGTGCGCACCGTCGCGGCGCGCGGCCGGCGGGTACGGATCGCCGACCCGGCGGTCGCCACCGGCCGCGCGGAGCCGGAGCCGCTGCTGCGATGGGCCCGCCGTGACGCCGAACGGGCCGCGCACGCCCTGGCCACGGCCGTGCGCCCGGTCCTCGCGGTGACCGACCCGGGCCGCCTGGACGTGCCGGCCGGCCTCGGTGACGTACGGGTGCTGAGGGACGGCGAGATCCCGTCCCTGGCGAGGCTCGGGGGTGTACTGAAGCCGGCGGATGTGGAAGCCCTGTACGCGACGGCCCGCGACCGCCGTACGTGGCTCCGCCTCTAACGCGGCTCCTTCAGCCGCAGCACCGTCGTCACCGTGTGCCGGGTCGTGCCGGTCGCGACCTCCGCCGTCAGCTCCGGCGGTACGCGGCGGTAGGGCACCTCGCCGAGGCCCACCGCCATGGCCGTGTCCGCCTCGCCGGGCGTCAGGGCGGCGAGCGCGGCGCCCGCGCGGACGCGCAGTGCGGGTGGCAGGGGGCTGGAGACGACGGGGGTGTCGTCGTCGGGAAGGACCACGACGAGGGAGGCGGGCCGCTGCTGGGCACCGGTGAACCCGACGACCACCGCGTCCCAGGTGTCGGTGTGCCGGATCTTGCGCCACGCGCGCGTGCCCGCCTTGTACGGCTGGTCCAGGCGCTTGACGACCAGGCCCTCGATGCCGATCTCGGGCAGCGTCTCGTACCAGGTGGCGGCCAGTTCGGGGTCGGTCGTCATGGGGACGTGCTGGATCGGCGGGCCCAGCTCCGCGAGCAGCTCCACGAGCCGCTCGCGGCGGTCCGCGTACCGCCGGGGCCGCAGGTCGGCGCCGTCCGCCGCGAGCACGTCGAAGGCGGCGTACGAGGCGGGCAGCCGACGCGCCAGCCCGGGCGCCCGCCCGGGGGTGGCGGCGGCCCGGCCCTGGACGGCGGCGAAGTCGATCCGGCCCTCCCGCCAGACGACCACCTCGCCGTCCAGCACCGTGCCGTCCGGCAACTCCCGGGCGGCCGCCACCAGATCGGGGAACGCGGTGGTGACGATCCGCCCCGAGCGGGCCTGGAGGACCACCCCGGGGCCCTCGCCCTCCGCCTCCCGGAAGATCACCATCCGGTGTCCGTCGAACTTGGGTTCGTACGCCAGTCCCGCCTCGCGCGGCAGTGCGTCCACGGTCTGCGCGAGGGCCACCTTCAGGGGCGGTTTCAGCATCATGGCAGTGGCCCCGCCCGGTCCGGGTCCAGCAGCGGCGCCAGCAGGTCCCCGTAGTCCGTCAGGCGCGGGGCCATGTCCGCCATGAGGAAGACCAGCTGCGCGGGGTTGCGGCAGGCCTCGACCTCCTCCCAGGTCACGGGCGCCGAGACGGCCGGTTCGCGGCGGGCGCGCAGCGTGTAGGGGGCGGCCGTCGTCTTGGCGGCGTTGTTCTGGCTGTGGTCGACGAAGACCTTGCCGGGCCGCAGGGACTTGGTCATCCGGTGCACCACCAGCGCCGGAAGGTCCGCCTCCGCCTCGACGGCGAGCTGTTTCGCGTACGCCTGGACCCGCTCCGAGGGCGCCGGCTCCAGCGGCACGTACAGGTGCAGGCCCTTGGCGCCGGACGTCTTGGCGTACGCCTCCAGTCCGTCCGCCGCGAGCCGCTCCCGCAGCCAGAGCGCGACGCGGCAGCACTCCACGACGGTGGCGGGCGCGCCGGGGTCGAGGTCGAGGACGAGCCGGTCGGCGAGGGCGGGGGCGTCGGCCAGCCATTGGGGGGTGTGGAACTCCACGACCAGGTTCGCCGCCCACATCAGGGAGGGCAGGTCCTGGACGATCACCTGGTGGGCGTTCGTGTCCTCCGATCGGGGGACGGAGACGGTTTTCACCCAGGAGGGTGTGCCGGGCGGCGGGTTCTTGGTGAAGAACAGCTGGCCGTCGGGGCCGTCCGGGTAGCGGAGGAACGACAGGGGGCGGCCCAGGAGGTGGGGGAGGAAGGCGGGGGCGGTGGTCGCGTAGTAGTGCAGGATCTCGCCCTTGGTGGTCCCGGTGGCGGGGTGGATGACCTTCTCCAGGTTGCTGAGCGCCAGCCGCCGCCCCTCCACCTCCGTGATCGGCGTCATACGATGAGAATCCCATGAAACGGTATGAAAGGGATGAACCGTGCGATCCATATGGAATGGCGCCATCTCGTTCGGTCTGGTCAGCATCCCTATCAAGCTGGTGAACGCGACCGAGAACCGGTCCATCTCCTTCCGCCAGATCCACACGGAGGACGGCGGCCGGATCCGCTACCGCAAGGTGTGCGAGCTGGACGGCGAGGAGGTGTCGTCGGAGGAGATCGGCAAGGCGTACGAAGAGGCCGACGGGACCATGATCCCGATCACCGACGAGGACCTGGCCCAGCTGCCGCTGCCGACCGCCAAGACGATCGAGATCGTCGCCTTCGTACCGGCGTCGCAGATCGACCCGCTCCAGATCGACACGGCGTACTACCTCTCGGCGAACGGCGTGCCGGCCGCGAAGCCGTACACGCTGCTGCGCGAGGCGCTCAAGCGCAGCGACCGGGTCGCGATCGCCAAGTTCGCGCTGCGCGGGCGCGAGCGGCTGGGGATGCTGCGGGTCGTCGACGACGTGATCGCCATGCACGGGCTGCTGTGGCCGGACGAGATCCGCAGCCCCGAGGGCGTCGCCCCGGACACCTCCGTGACCGTCCGGGACGCCGAACTCGACCTGGCGGACGCCCTGATGGACACGCTCGGCGAGGTCGACATCGAGACCCTGCACGACGACTACCGGGCGGCCGTGGAGGAGATGATCGCCGCGAAGGCGGAGGGCGCCGAGGTCGCCGCGCCGAAGGAGGAGAAGCCCGGCGGCCAGGTCATCGACCTGATGGCCGCCCTGGAGGGCAGCGTACGCGCGGCCCGCGAGGCCCGCGGAGAGGGCGAGCCGGAGGCGTCCGTGCACGAACTGCCGGGCCGCAAGAAGACCGCCGCCCGGGCCGCGCCCAAGGAGAGCGGCGGG
The DNA here is from genome assembly GCF_002099185.1 of Streptomyces sp. CB03238. Taxonomy (NCBI): domain Bacteria; kingdom Bacillati; phylum Actinomycetota; class Actinomycetes; order Kitasatosporales; family Streptomycetaceae; genus Streptomyces; species Streptomyces sp. CB03238. The sequence goes on from NZ_NBCN01000002.1 coordinate 439,857, forward strand.
AAGAAGTCCACGGCCAAGTCGTCCGGCACCGCGAAGAAGGCGGCCCCCGCCCGCAAGTCCACCTCGAAGACGGCCGCGAGCGGAACCAAGGCGGCCGACAAGAAGACGACGGCGAAGAAGTCCACCGCCAAGAAGGCATCGCCCCGCAAGCGCGCCTCCTGACCCCTTGGCGCCGGCGACCGGAGTTCGTGGGCGGTACGGGACACCCAGGGCCTGGCACCCACGCCAGGTGGTGTCCCACACCGCCCACAACGCCGGCGCGGCGTACACGGCCTCATGTCGTCGCGGCGGCCTCTCTGACCCCGCCGTTCCGGACGCCCCCTCGTCACCGCCGCGGCGGCATCGCCGTCTCCACCGTCATCGGTGTGCCCCTCGGCACGCTGGTCGGGCAGGCAAATCGGCTGGCGCGCCGCGTTCACCGGCATCGTGGTGCTCGGCGCGCTCGCGCTCGTCGCCGTCCTCCCCCTCGTACCCGAGGCGGGCGGCAGCGGCTCCGGCTCGCTCTCGGCGCACTGCACCTCACCGGGTCCCACCCGGTGCTCACCGCGCTCGCCCTCGCCGCCTGAGGTCTCGTCGGGTTCGGCATCGTCCTGCACCCGGCGCCGTGACGGAGACCGGAGCGTGCGCCCCGTCCCGCGGGTCTTACCGCTGGACGGGGCGCGGAATCAACGGCTTCCTCACCGCCGCCGGGACGCAGGAGTTCCTCGCGGCCGTCGACAGGGCCACGGTCCAGGCGGCCCGTCGCGCACAGGCCGCCCGCTGACCCGTACCAGCAGCGCAAGGGCGCCCCGGCTCTGAGTAGCGGTACTCATGACCGGTCCCACCGCCCGGACCCAGACTGCCGGCATGACCCGAACTCACCAGCGGAACACCCGCGTCGGCCGTACCCGCAAGCCCTCCCGCGTGCGGCGCGGCGCGGCACTGGCGGCGCTGTGCGCACTCGCCCTCACCGCCTGCGGTACCGAGCGTGCGGGCGGCGGGGACGCGAAGGCCGCCGCCGGCGTCCCTGCCCCGGCCGCGTCCGCTGCCGCCGACCCCTCGGCCGAGCCCCCCGTCGACCCCGCCGACACCGCCGGCCCGGAGTTCCTCACGTTCATGGAACTCCTCCTCTCCGTCGCCGAACCGTGCGTGGGGGACGTCCCGGCCCCGAATCTGTCGGGGGAGCCGGAGCCGCCGGAGCAGGGCGGGCCGGTGCCGCCCGCCGAGCCCCGGCCCGAGGTGCCCGTCCCGGTCCCGGACGACCCGCTGCCCTCGGAGAAGCCCCGGCCCACCGAGGCCGCCACGGAGGAGGTCGAGCTGAGCCCCGTGGAGACGTGCGCGGCGTCCCACCACGCCCGCCGCATCACCAAGGCCATCGACGGTACGCCCGACCCGACGCCGTCACACGTCAAGGAGGCCCTGCGCGGTCTCGGCTACATCGACGAGCGGATCCACGGTGTGCAACGCTCCGGCGAGAAGGTGACGTTCGTCCTCGACCTGCGGGTCATGGGCGGCCAGCTGTGTCTGTCCGGCCGCACCAACGGCACACGGACCGCCATCGAACCGTATGGCGCCTCCGTGGAGGTCGACTGTACGGAGGTGCGGCGCCGCGGCTGACCATGGGACGTGCGGGCGCCGGTCCGGGCGCCCGCCCGGTCGTGGTCACTTCCGGGCACACCGTCACGCGGTGGACACGTGCGCGTTGCGAGGGACGGAGGACGCCGGGAGGCGTCTCCGCTCCGCCCGGGACAGCATGGTGATCGCGTGCGCGAGGGACACCATGGTCATGTGGTGGTGCCGGCCGCGGAACGAGCGCCCCTCGAAGTCGCGCTGCCCCAGCCGGTCGCTCACCCCCGCCTGGTCGCGTCCCACGCGCCGGCTGAGCATCGCGGTGCGGTAGACGGTCCCGAGGCGTGGCCAGGACAGGTTGGACAGCCAGTACTCGCTCGGCGCCCGCCGCCCCGGCTCGCCCCACGCCCCGAGCGGGACCAGGTCCTGCCGGCCGTCCCGGCCGCCGCCCGGGGAGCGCAACCGCACCCGGGCGGAGCACGCCCCCCGCTCATGACCGACGAGACCCGTCGTGCCGTGCTGCGCCTGGTGGTGGAGGGCTGCACCGACGCGGCGATCGCCGCACGGCTGGGCATCAGCCCCGCACCGTCTCCACCCACATCAAGAAGGCGGCCGACGCCCTCGGCGGCCGGAGCCGGGCCCATCTGGCCCACCTCCTGGCCCAGTCCGACCTTTTCGACGTCGGCCCCAGCTGACGAAGGAGCCCGACGCGACGCCCCACCCTCCACATTCCCCACACCCCTTCCACCGCCGGAAACGGGCGGTACGGTTGCGCTCACGTGGTGACGCCGGCACAGCAATTCCGCGGGACCAGCCGGCGCACGGATGACAGGAACGGCGGACGGACACGGTGTCGATGCGGCGGATGCGGCCGGGTGATCCCGAAACCAGGTCCCTGGACCTGGTGGGCGAGAACGTCACGCAGCTGAAGAAGCTGTTTCCCAGCGCCTTCACCGAGGACGGTATGGATGTCGACGCCCTGCGAGAACTCCTGGGCGGCGCCCCGGCCGAAGGCCGCGAGAAATTCGGCCTCACCTGGCACGGAAAGCAGCGGTCGGCCGAACTCGCCCGGCTGCCCAGCGACGGCACACTCCTGCCCCGCCCCGCCGAGAGCGTCGACTGGGACACCACCAGGAACCTCATGATCGAGGGCGACAACCTCGAAGTCCTCAAGCTCCTGCAGAAAAGCTGTGCCCACAAGGTCAAGCTGATCTGCATCGACCCGCCCTACAACACCGGCCGGGACTTCATCTACCCGGACAGTTTCCAGCACGGAGTACGCAACTACCTCGCACTCACCGGCCGGCTGGACGGCGACGGCGGCCGTCTGAGCAGCAACGTCGAGACCTCCGGCCGCTACCACAGCGCCTGGCTCGACATGATGTACCCGCGCCTGTTCCTGGCCCGCAACCTCCTCAGGGAGGACGGTGTCGTCTTCGTCTGCATCGACGACCACGAGGTGCACAACCTGCGTGCCGTCATGGACGAGATCTTCGGCCCGGAGAACTTCGTCGCCACCGTGATCTGGCAGAAGGTCTATTCCCCCAAGAACAGCGCCCGGCACTTCTCCGAGGACCACGACTACCTCCTCGTGTACGCGAAGGACGCCGACGCCTGGACACCGGGACTGCTGCCGCGCACGGACGAGCAGAACGCGGCGTACAAGAATCCCGACAACGACCCGCGAGGGCCCTGGAAGGCCGACAACTTCACCGCCCGCAATTACTACAGCAAGGGCACCTACCCCATCACCACGCCCGGCGGCCGGGTCATCGAAGGACCGCCGCCCGGAACGTACTGGCGGTATTCCGAGCGGACCATGCGGGCAATGGACGCGGACAACCGCATCTGGTGGGGCAGGGACGGCAAAAACAGGCCCGCCGTCAAACGTTTCCTCTCCGAGGTCAGACAGGGCCGCATTCCCCAGACGCTCTGGTCCTACGCGGAGGTCGGCCACAACCAGGACGCCAAGCGCGAGCTGCTGGAGCGCGTCACGTTCGCCTCCTCCGACAGCGTCTTCGACACCCCCAAGCCGGTGAGGCTCATCCGCCGTATCCTCACCCTCGCGACCCGGCCCGACACCGAGGACATCGTCCTGGACTTCTTCGCCGGGTCCGGCACCACCGGCGACGCCGTCCTCCAGGCCAACGCCGAGGACGGCGGCAACCGGCGCCACATCCTCGTCCAGATCCCCGAGCCCACCGGCCACACCGACCACCCCACCGTCGCCGACATCACCCGCGCCCGGCTGCGCGCGGCCGCCGCCGCCCTGCCGGCCGCCCCCGACCGGGGCTTCCGCTCCTTCGCGCTCGGCGAATCCGGCATCCTCCGCTGGGACACCGCCCGCCAGGACGTCGAACGGCAGACCCTGGAGCTCGTCGACACCGTCGCCCCCGGCCGCACCGACCAGGATGTGCTGTACGAACTCCTCCTCGGCCGGGGCCTGGACCTCTCCCTGCCCGTGGAGAGGCGCACCTTCGGCGGTGTCGCCGTCCACTGCGCCGGCGGCGGCCTGCTCTTCGCCTGCCTGCCCGCCCCGGAAACCATCGGCAGGGACCGTGTCGAGGCCCTCGCGCACGGCATCGTCGACTGGCGCAAGGAGCTGGACCCGGCGGGGGAGGTGTCCGTCTACTTCAGGGACATCGCGTTCCGGGACGACGTGGCCAAGGCCACCATGGCGGCCATCCTCGACCAGTACGGCTTCCCCTTCGTGAAGAGCCTGTAGGAGAGGGGAGCGCATGACCGGCCTCCGCCTGCACTTCAACGCCGAGCTGGACCACCAGCGCAAGGCCGTCGACGCGGTCCGCGACCTGTTCCACGGCAACGCGCGCCCGCCCGCCGCCGGACTCGCCAACCGGCTCACCCTCACCCGCGAGAGGCTCGGCGAGAACCTGCGTGCCGTCCAGCTCCGCGGCGGCCTCGCCCCCTCGCGGGACCCCGACCCCGACGACCTGAACTTCACCGTCGAGATGGAGACGGGCACCGGCAAGACGTACGTCTACCTGCGCACCATCCACGAGCTCCACCGGCACTACGGCTTCACCAGGTTCGTCGTCGTCGTCCCCTCGATCGCCATCAAGGAGGGCGTCAGCACGTCCCTGCGGATCACGGCCGAGCACTTCAGGGCCCTGTACGACGGGACGCCGCTGACGTACTTCACGTACGACTCCGCCCGGCTCGGGCAGGTGCGGAACTTCGCGTACGACACCGGCATCCAGGTGATGGTCACCACCGTGGCGGCCATCAACAAGAAGGACACCGCCCTCATCCACCAGCCCAGCGAGAAGACCGGCGGCGACGCCCCCATCGACCTGATCCGCCGGACCCGCCCCATCCTGATCGTCGACGAGCCGCAGAGCGTCGACGGCGGCCTCAACGGCAAGGGCAGACAGGCCCTGGCGGCCATGCGCCCGCTCTTCACCCTGCGCTACTCCGCCACCCACACCGACACCTACGACATGGTCCACCGGCTCGACGCCATCGACGCCCACCAGGCCGGCCTCGTCAAGCAGATCGAGGTCGCCGGTGGCTCCGTCGAGAACGCCCACAGCCGCCCGTACGTCCGCCTCCGGTCCCTCAGCACCAGGAGGAACGACTGCTCGGCCACCGTCGAACTGGACGTCGCCGCCAAGGGCGGCGGCGTACGCCGCACCGGCGTCGTCGTCCGCGACGGCGACCGGCTCGACGTGGTCACCGGGCGTTCCGTGTACGCGGGCCTCCGGATCGGCGAGATCGACAAGACCCGGGGCGAGGAGTTCCTGCACCTGCGCGGCCCCGGCGCCGGCCGCCGCCTCCGTATCGGCGAGGCCTACGGGGACATCCCGCACCTGGAGAGGGCCCGGCAGCTGATCCGCAGGACGGTCCGCGAGCACCTCGACAAGGAACTCCTGTTGCGCCCCAGGGGCATCAAGGTGCTCAGCCTGTTCTTCATCGACCGCGTCGACCGCTACCGGGCGTACGGGGACGACGGGAAGCCGGTCAAGGGCGACTACGCGCGGATCTTCGAGGAGGAGTACCTGCGGCTGGGCGGGGCGGACCCCGCCGCCGTGCACGGCGGCTACTTCGCCCGCGACAAGAAGGGCACCTGGAAGGACGTCGGCGAGGGCCGCGGCCAGGACGGGGCGGAGGCCGAGCGGGCGTACGACCTGATCATGCGGGACAAGGAGCGGCTGCTGAGCCTGGACGAGCCGCTGAGGTTCCTCTTCTCCCACTCGGCGCTGCGGGAGGGCTGGGACAACCCCAACGTCTTCCAGATCTGCAGCCTCCGCGAGATGGGCACCGAGCGCCAGCGCCGCCAGACCATCGGCCGCGGCCTGCGCCTCGCCGTCGACCAGAACGGCCGCCGCGTGCAGGGCTCCGAGGTGAACAGGCTCACGGTGATCGCCGGTGAGAGCTACGAGCAGTTCGCCGCCGGGCTCCAGACCGAGCTGCAGACCACCGAGCGGATCCGCTTCGGCGTCGTCGAGCCGCACCAGTTCGCCAACCTGCCCTCACCCGGTGACCCCGCCGTCCCGATCGGCTTCGACGCCTCCGTACGCCTCTTCGCGCACCTCCGCGCGGAGGGGTACGTCCACTCCGCGGGCGCGATCGACACCGCGGCCCTCTCGCGGGCCCGCACGGAGAACACCTTCACGCTCCCGTCCGAGTTCGCCCCCCTCACCGCCGCCGTCGCCGACCTGCTCACCCGGCGCGCCCGCGGCCTGAGGATCAGGGACCGGCGATCGGGGACCACCACCGCCGAGGCGCCCGAGCGGGCCGTCGGGAGCGAGGCGTTCGGGGAGCTGTGGGAGCGGGTCCGGCACCGCACGGCGTACCGGGTGGACTTCGACACCGAGAAGCTGATCGCGGAGTGCGTACGCGGCCTGCGTGCGGCCCCGCCGGTGACGCCGGCGCGCATGCGCTGGACCAAGGCCCAGGTCCGTGTCACCGGGGCGGGGCTCACCATCACCGCCCGCGAGACGGCCGCCGCCCCGGAAGGCGTCGACCAGGGGGACGTCCCGCTCCCGGACATCCTCGGCGCACTGGCCGACCGCACCCGGCTCACCCGCCGCACCGTCCGGCGCATCCTGGCCGAGAGCGGCCGGCTGGCCGACTTCCGTGCCAACCCGGAGGAGTTCACCGACCTGGTCGCCGGAGTCGTCACGGCCCGCAAGCGGAGGCTGCTGGCCGGCGGCGTCACGTACGCCGAAGTCGGCACGGGCGGCGTCTACGCCCAGGAACTGTCCGAGGAGCCCGATGGCCGCGAGGGCGACGACCGTGTCGTCCTCTCCACCGGGCTCCCCTCCGGGTTCCGCGTGCCGACCCCGCTGGGCGACTACAGCCCGGACCGGGCCGTGGTGCGCGAGACCACTGACGGGCGCCGCCGTATCCACCTGGGGCCGGCGGCGGAAGGGGTACGGAACCCGGTCGGGCAGGCGGACCAGGTGGGGTGAGAGCCGGTCAGCGGGCGGCGGCGAGGACCGCGCCGGCCATCGCCGCCTCACCGGCCGCGTTGGGGTGGAACGGCGCGGCGGCGTTGGTGACGAGGGGTTCCATCCACCGGGTCGCGGTCGGCTTGCAGGCGTCATGCCCGATGGACGCGGTGTAGGTGTCCACGTACACGGCGCCGTTCGCGGCGGCCTGAGCGGCGATCATGGTGTTGAGGCGCTTGTGGGTGTCTCTCAGCCAGGGGGCGTCGCCCTTGGCTATCGAGACCACGGAGGGGCAGTTGGTGCCGTCGTCGGGGAGGATCGCGGGGTATCCGGTGACCAGGACCCGTGCCCGCGGGGCGCGTTCGCGGATGCCGTCGATGGTGGCGGCGATCTTGGGCGCCGTGGCGTCGATGGTGGCGGCGAGCCGGTCGGTGCCGGTCCAGGTGTAGCTGTTCTTGCACGGGGAGCCGGCGAGGTTGAACAGGCCGAGGGTCACGCAGCGGACGATGATGCCCGCGAAGCCGATGTCGTTGCCGCCGATGGTGAGGGTGACCAGGTCGGTGTCGGCGCTCAGCGCGTCGAACTGCGGTGGCGCGGAGCTGTTCTGCGCCGAGGTCATGTGGACGGTGGTGGCTCCTCCGCACGTGACGTCCTTGTGGGCGGTGGGTGCCAGCGCGGCGTCGACCAGAGCGGGGCAGTTGCGGTTGGAGCGGGTGCAGGCGGAGTCGACCTGGTCCGGAACACCGGCTCCGGAGGCGTACGAATCGCCCAGGGCCACATAGCGGTTGACCGGTGTGTCCGCGGCCGTGGCGGGGCTCGCGCCCAGCCCCGCCGTGAGGGCGAGGGTGGCGGTGGCGGCGGCGAGAAGGGTGCGGGTACGGCGGCTCGACGAGACTGATCGCATGACGGCGCCTCTCGGGGCTCGGAGAAGGGGCGGAGCCTTCTGCCGCCGGGGAGGGCCAGAAGGCACACGAGAGCGGCGGCAGGCGGTCCCGTCCGCCTGCCGTCGATGGTGCGAGGTGCACTGCGCGCAGTTACTGGTCAGTCGTACTGGCACGTAATATGTGGCCGGACTGACGGGCCGTCAAGACGTCCAGCGTTGAATAGTTCAGTGACCGTCCCATTCCCCGTCCAGGCCTGCCACCGTCACTTGTCCCGGGTCGGCCACGCGGACGCCCCCGGGCAGGGAGCGCAGCGCGAGACGGTCGGCGGCCTGACGCAGGACCGCGCCCGAGAGGGTCCGGGGGCAGGGACGGCAGAGGACCACGCCGGCACCGGCCCCCAGGGCGTCGACGGCCGCCGCGAACACCAGAGCGGCAAGAGCCGGATCGGCCACGCCGCGCCGTACCGCCACTTCATGGATGAGCAGGACGTCGCCGTCGGCGTCGCGGACCGCCGCCGCCAGACCGGGCGTCGGGATGCCGCCGGTGAGGTAGGCGGCCCGCGCGACGGCCGCCTCCGCCCGGCCCTGCGCCTCCAGGCAGGACCGGACGTCACCGGCCCGGCCGGCGCGCACGCGGGTCACTTCCGCCATCCCGAGGAACGCGTCGTCGGGGTGTCCCCACGGCCCGGTGCACGAACAGCGACGAGCGCTGTACGCCGGGGGAGCCCGGGCCGTGGGGGGGCAGCATGGAGTGGCACTCCAGCCGCAACTGGGGCCTCATGAGACGGCCCGCGGGTACGGGACGGGCACGCGTGGTGGCGCGCCCAGGCGGCGGGCCGCGTCCAGCGGCCAGTACGGATCGCGCACCAACTCGCGTCCCAGCAGCACCGCGTCGGCTCCGCCCTCGGCGACGATCGCCGCGGCCTGCCCGGGTCCGGTGATCGGTAGACCCGCCGCGGCCCTGCCCCGGGACGCGAACGACACCTGGTACCCCGGACGGAACGGCTTGCGCACGCCGGCGGCGACACCCCCTGACGAGGTGTCGAGCAGGTCCACGCCGTGGCCCGACAGCCGCGCGGCCAGGCGTACGGTGTCCTCCGTCAATCACGCTGGTACCTGTGAAGTGCCCCCGGCAGGAAAGGCGCGCAGCCAGGTACCCGCCGTTCCCTCCTCAGGTGCGCCCGGCCTCCGCCCCGGCCCGGCCTCCGCCCCGGCGGCCGCGCGGGGCCGGAGCTTTGGAGGCTGGGCGGATCACGCGTCGGGGTTCATGCCCGCGGCGGTCTTCTTCAGCCGGTCGATCTGGAGCTTCGCGAGGTCGTTGTAGTTCGGCTTCTCCACGAAAGTGCCGTCGCCGTTCACCACGACGACGACGCTGCCGATCCGCATCATGACCATGGTCTCGCCCTCGGCATCCTCGAAGGCCTCGGTCTCCTCGGCGCCCGCGTCGATCTCCACCGGCTTCGCCTGCTTTCCGTCCTTCTCGGCCTTGCTGCGCTCCTCGGTGACCAGGGCCTTGTACGTGGCTCTGGCGTCGCCCGGGCTTTGGAAGGCCAGGATGCCGAAGACGACCTCACCGTCGTAGTCGGAGCTGTCGCCCCCGCCGCGGTCATCCGTGTCGAAGTCGGTGCCGCCCATGCTGAGCAGCCCGCCGGAGTTGGACTCGGTCGATTCGGCGCACGCCTCGACGGCCTCGTCGCCGACCTCGACCTCGATGTCGTCACCCTGGAGGCCCTTGGGGGCGCTCGCCTTGCTGGGGAGGGCGGTGCGGACCATGTCCGGCGTCAGCGTGACCGGGGGCTTGTCGCCGTCCCCGCGGAAGGCGTCCAGGCCGTCGTCCGAACCACCACACGCCGTCAGTACGGCCATCAGCACCACTCCGGCCGCGATCCCCCGTGCTGCCTTACTCAACGTCAACCCCTCGCACTCCTTGCCGATTTGACGTGGACACTCAAGCGCATGAGGACTGAGCACGCCAAATGCGTCTCACCCGTCGCCTGCCGTCGTACCCCGTTCATCTGCAGCAGCGGATTGGAGCCGGCCCGGTGATACGGGTGGCGCGAGATCCTCACCTCACGCCCGGCCCGGTGCACCTCCCAAACGCAGGAACTCGTTGAGCTCCTGGGGCGCTCGGGGCATCCCAGTCCTACCGGTCGACGCCGTGAACTGCTGCAGGTTCTGCTCGTTGCCATGCGGGGCCGGCCGGCCGTCGCTCGTACATTCGGCGTCCGATGAGCATCAGCCCGGGCAGATAGCAATCGCTCTTGTCCCGCTGATCCCGGCGTGGCACCGACGCGGACACATCCGCCACGAATCCCGCCAACTCGCCTCGCAGGACGTCGACTTGCCTCATGTCCATCGGCTCGACATGCTCCCGAGCAGCCCTAGCGGGAAGGCCTGACGGAGTCCAACTGGGGATTTGGTGCGGCGCGATTTGCTGATCAGTGCTGACGCAGGCAAGAACGCTGACAGGTCTCGGGCGTATCGTGGCGGGGTTCAGCTATCGGCCCTCTCCGACCTGGATGACACTCTGGTCGACAGGCAGGCCAGCCCCGCGACCGGGCCGACGACTTCACTGCCTCTCGCGGGCACCCCGCCGGAGCGGCCCGCCTGATCACCGACATGCTGAGCGCCAGAGCGCGTCCGGCCGACTTCGAGCGGATCAAGGCGGCACGACACCCCGGCAGCGGGGGAGACGTACAAGCGCCGTCGCCGCGGTTTCAACACGGCCATGGAGTACGCCGTCGAGTGCGGGTACCTGGAGGAGACCCCCCTCCTCTGAGCTGGCCTCGAAGAGGACCGGGCGACAGAGAGCCCGTAGCTGAGGGTCCGAGCCGCGGGGGTTCCACTCAAACCAGCGGGCCGGTCCTTGAGACGTCGAGGTATGAGCAACATGCCTCTGCGAAGCTCACACGCGACCAGTGAGAGACAACGACAAAGAGCCGGACCCAGTAGGACTGGGTCCGGCTCTCAACGTCTGGCACATGTGCAGGTCAGCGGGATGATCACGCTGTTCCGGCTTCTGTGCCCCCGGCAGGATTCGAACCTGCGCACACGGCTCCGGAGGCCGTTGCTCTATCCCCTGAGCTACGGGGGCGTCCGCCGCGTTCGGCGGCGACGGGTAGAACCCTACCAGCTCCCGGGTGGTGGCTGTGAACTGGTATTTTCTCGGAGCGCGGCAGGCCGGGTCGCCCGTGTGGGGCGGAAGTGGGGAAAACCCGGACGCAGGGCCGGGACGCGACCTACTCTCGAGTTGTGTCAGGCGTGTCCGGCCGGGTGCTCGTCGTGGACGACAACAGGGTCATCCGGCAGCTGATCAGGGTCAATCTCGAGCTGGAGGGCTTCGAGGTCGTGACCGCGGCCGACGGTGCCGAGTGTCTGGACGTCGTCCACCACGTCCGCCCCGACGTGGTGACCTTGGACGTGGTCATGCCCCGGCTGGACGGGCTGCGGACCGCCGAGCGGTTGCGGGACGATCCACGGACCAGGGACCTGCCCGTGGCGATCATCAGCGCGTGCACGCGGTACGAGGTGGAGAGCGGGCTCGCCGCCGGGGTGGACGCGTTTCTCGCGAAGCCCTTCGAGCCGGCCGAGCTGGTACGGCTCGTGCGGCAGCTCAGGCACCGGGAGGGTCCGCCGCCGCTCGACGGCCGGCGGGGTGCCGGGTGGGCCGGGAGCGCCTGGGGCTGACCAGGTGCCTGGGGCTGACCAGGTGGACGTCCGGCGCTGACCGGATGGCGAAACCGGTTCCGCCCGAAGCCTGCTCCTCCCATACGCTTGTCCCGTGACCCCCGCAGACCTCTCCCTCACCGTGCTGCACGCCGTGCGCCGCGCGGTCGGCGAGGGTGCGCTGCGGGCCCCGACGCGGGTGCCCGAGCGGGTCACGGTGGAGCGGCCCCGGCCCGGCGGGTGCGGGGACTGGGCCACCAACGCCGCGCTGAAGCTCGCCCGCGAGGCCGGGATGGCGCCGCTCCGGCTCGCCGAGGTGCTGCGGCCCCGGATCGCGGAGGCCGACGGCATCGAGCGCGTCGAGATCACCGGGCCCGGCTTCCTCAACATCACCCTGGCCGACCGTGGCCGGCACGCCCTGGTGCGGGAGATCCTCGACAAGGGGGAGCGGTACGGGCACGGTGACTCCCTGGCCGGGCACACCTTCCGGCTCACCCACCGTGGCGACGTACGCGCCACCGTCATGGCCGACGCCGTACGGCGGCTGCTGGTCGCGCAGGGGGCCGACGTACACGACGCCGGGGCCACCACCGTGACCCTGAGCCCCCTCTCCGCCGCCTACGACGTCCACGCCCTCGGCCCCGACGCCGCCCGCTGGGGCCTGCTGCGGCCCGCCGCGCACGACCGGCCCCTCCCGCCCGAGGGGCTCCTCGTGCAGAGCGAGGCCAACCCGCTGTTCACCGTGCGGTACGCCCACGCACGGGCCAGGGCGCTCCTCCGCAACGGCGCGCAGCTCGACATGAGCCCCGCGTACGAAGAGGATGTCGACGCGCCCCGCCTCCTCACCGCTCTCGGCGACCACCCCGCCGTTCTCGAAGCCGCCGCCCGCCACCGCGCCCCCGACCGGGTCGCCCGGCACCTGGAGGCGACCGCCGACGCGTTCCTGGGGTTCCAGCACACCGTGCTGCCCCTGGGCGACGAGAAACCCTCGGCCGCCCACCGCTCCCGGCTCGCCCTCGCCGAAGCCGCCGGGACGGTGCTGGCCGGCGGCCTGGCCCTGCTCGGCATCAGCGCCCCTGACTACTTGTGAGAGAGAAATGAGCCGTTCCGCACACCCCGCCGGGCCCCGTCACGCCGATGTCCTGCCCGAGGGCCACTACGCCGCCCCGCCCACCGACCTCAACGCGCTCGACGAAAAGGTCTGGGCCCGGACCGTCAGCCGAGACACCGACGGTGTCGTCCAGGTCGGCGGGATTCCCGTGACCCGGCTCGCCGAGGAGTTCGGCACCCCCGCCTACTTCCTCGACGAGGCCGACTTCCGCGTCCGCTGCCGCGCCTGGGCCGACGCCTTCGGCAAGGACGCCGACGTCTTCTACGCAGGGAAGGCCTTCCTCAGCCGGGCCGTCGTGCGGTGGCTGAAGGAAGAGGGGCTCAACCTCGACGTGTGCTCCGGCGGTGAGCTGACCACCGCCCTCGACGCCGGCATGCCCGCCGAACGGATCGCGTTCCACGGGAACAACAAGTCCGCCGAGGAGATCGAGCGGGCCGTACGCTCCGGCGTCGGGCGGATCGTGCTCGACTCCTTCCAGGAGATCGTGCGGGTGGCACACATCGCGCAGAGCCTGGGCAAGCGGCAGAAGGTGCAGATCCGGGTGACCGTGGGCGTCGAGGCCCACACCCACGAGTTCATCGCCACCGCCCACGAGGACCAGAAGTTCGGCATCGCGCTCGCGGGCGGCGAGGCCGCCGAGGCCGTACGGCGTGCGCTGAAGCTCGACGGGCTGGAGCTCATCGGCATCCACTCCCACATCGGGTCGCAGATCTTCGACACCTCCGGATTCGAGGTGGCCGCCCACCGGGTGGTCGGCCTGCTCAAGCAGGTCCGCGACGAGCACGGCGTCGAGCTGCCCGAGATCGACCTCGGCGGCGGCCTCGGCATCGCGTACACCTCCGACGACGACCCCCGCGAGCCGCACGAGATCGCCAAGGCGCTCCAGGACATCGTGACGCGGGAGTGCGAGGCTGCGGGTCTGCGCACGCCGCGCATCTCCGTCGAGCCCGGCCGTGCCATCGTCGGGCCCACCGCCTTCACGCTCTACGAGGTCGGCACCGTCAAGCCGCTCGCGGGGCTGCGTACGTACGTGAGTGTCGACGGCGGCATGTCGGACAACATCCGCACCGCCCTGTACGACGCCGAGTACTCCGTGGCGCTCGTGTCCCGGACGAGCGACGCCGGGCCGATGCTCAGCCGAGTCGTCGGCAAGCACTGTGAGAGTGGCGACATCGTGGTGAAGGACGCGTTCCTGCCGGCCGACATCGCGCCGGGGGACCTCATCGCCGTACCGGCGACCGGCGCGTACTGCCGTTCCATGGCCAGCAACTACAACCACGCCCTTCGCCCGCCCGTCGTCGCCGTCCGCGACGGCGAGGCGCGCGTGATCGTCCGGCGCGAGACAGAGGAAGATCTTCTGCGTCTCGATGTCGGTTGATGAAATAGATGTCTCATAATCCGGACGGAAGGGAGAAACTTCCGTCCGGTGAGTGAGACTGGTCCACACCGTAGAAGTATGAGAAGTGAGGTCGGATGATGCGTACGCGTCCGCTGAAGGTGGCGCTGCTGGGCTGTGGAGTGGTCGGCTCAGAGGTGGCGCGCATCATGACGACGCACGCCGACGACCTCGCGGCGCGCATCGGCGCTCCCGTCGAGCTCGCCGGTGTGGCCGTCCGCCGGCCCTCCAAGGTGCGTGCGGGCATCCCCCCGGAGCTCATCACCACCGACGCCACCGCCCTGGTCAAACGCGGGGACATCGACGTCGTCGTCGAGGTCATCGGGGGCATCGAGCCCGCCCGCACGCTGATCACCACCGCCTTCGAGCACGGCGCCTCCGTCGTCTCCGCGAACAAGGCGCTCCTCGCCGAGGACGGCCAGAACCTGTACGCCGCCGCCGAGCAGCACGGCCAGGACCTGTACTACGAGGCGGCCGTCGCCGGCGCCATCCCGCTGATCCGCCCGCTGCGCGAGTCCCTCGCCGGCGACAAGGTCAACCGGGTGCTGGGCATCGTGAACGGCACGACCAACTTCATCCTCGACAAGATGGACACCTCCGGCGCCGGGTACTCCGAGGCGCTGGACGAGGCGACCGCGCTCGGGTACGCCGAGGCCGACCCGACCGCCGACGTCGAGGGCTTCGACGCCGCCGCCAAGGCCGCCATCCTCGCCGGGATCGCCTTCCACACCCGCGTACGCCTCGACGACGTGTACCGCGAGGGCATGACCGAGGTCACCGCCGCCGACTTCGCCTCCGCCAAGCGCATGGGCTGCACCATCAAGCTGCTCGCCATCTGTGAGCGGGCCGCCGACGGCGGGTCCGTCACCGCGCGCGTGCACCCGGCGATGATCCCGCTCAGCCACCCGCTGGCCTCGGTGCGCGGCGCGTACAACGCCGTGTTCGTCGAGGCGGACGCGGCCGGTCAGCTGATGTTCTACGGCCCGGGCGCCGGCGGCTCGCCGACCGCGTCCGCCGTCCTCGGCGACCTCGTCGCCGTCTGCCGCAACCGCCTCAACGACGCGACGGGCCCCGGCGAGTCCGCGTACACCCAGCTGCCCGTCAGCCCCATGGGCGACGTGGTGACGCGGTACCACATCAGCCTCGACGTGGCCGACAAGCCGGGCGTCCTCGCCCAGGTCGCGACGGTCTTCGCCGAGCACGGCGTATCCATCGATACGGTGCGCCAGCAGGGCAAGGACGGCGAGGCGTCCCTCGTCGTCGTCACCCACCGCGCGCCCGACGCCGCCCTCTCCGGGACCGTCGAGGCGCTGCGCAAGCTCGACACCGTGCGTGGTGTCGCCAGCATCATGCGGGTCGAAGGAGAGTAACCAGCAATGACTCACCAGTGGCGCGGAATCATCGAGGAGTACCGCGACCGGCTGCCGGTCACGGACACCACCCCCGTCGTCACCCTCCGTGAGGGTGGCACGCCGCTCGTGCCCGCGCAGGTGCTCTCCGAGCGCACGGGCTGTGAGGTCCACCTGAAGGTCGAGGGCGCCAACCCCACCGGCTCCTTCAAGGACCGCGGCATGACCATGGCCATCACCCGGGCGAAGGAGGAGGGCGCGCAGGCTGTCATCTGCGCGTCGACCGGCAATACGTCCGCCTCGGCGGCCGCGTACGCCGTGCGCGCCGGGATGGTGTCCGCCGTCCTCGTGCCGCAGGGCAAGATCGCGCTCGGCAAGATGGGCCAGGCCCTCGTGCACGGCGCCAAGATCCTCCAGGTCGACGGCAACTTCGACGACTGCCTGACGCTCGCCCGCTCGCTGTCCGACAACTACCCGGTGGCGCTGGTCAATTCGGTCAACCCGGTCCGTATCGAGGGCCAGAAGACCGCCGCGTTCGAGATCGTGGACATGCTGGGCGACGCCCCCGACATCCACGTCCTGCCCGTCGGCAACGCCGGCAACATCACCGCGTACTGGAAGGGCTACAAGGAGTACGCGGCGGACCGGATCTCCACCCGTACGCCCCGCATGTGGGGCTTCCAGGCGTCCGGCTCCGCGCCGATCGTGCGCGGCGAGGTCGTCAAGGACCCGTCGACCATCGCCACCGCGATCCGGATCGGCAACCCGGCCTCGTGGACGTACGCGCTGGCGGCGCGGGACGAGTCGGGCGGGTTCATCGACGAGGTGACGGACCGTGAGATCCTGCGCGCCTACCGGCTGTTGGCCTCCCAGGAGGGCGTCTTCGTCGAGCCCGCCTCCGCCGCGTCCGTGGCCGGCCTGCTGAAGGCCGCCGAGCAGGGCAAGGTGGACCCGGGGCAGACGATCGTGTGCACCGTGACCGGAAACGGCCTGAAGGACCCGGACTGGGCGGTCGCCGGAGCGCCCCAGCCGGTCACCGTGCCGGTCGACGCGGCCACCGCGGCGGAGCGGCTCGGCCTCATCTGAGCGCCGGTCGAAGTCTGGCCGAAAACCGCAACCCGCACAGCGCCGTACACAGGAGCACAGGCAGGCTCGCGACACGCATCGTGCGCCTCCTGTGCGCCCTATGTCGCCACAGAACCTTCCTTCGATAGGCTGTACCGAACCCACCCCGCCGCATATGCCGCGGTGCTGTTGCCGTTGACGCCGCTGCGGCCCATGGGTCTTCGTACGTCTCGTAAAAACCCCGAAACCTCGAAAACCGCGACGCCTCGTCGTCAGATGCAAGGAGAGTCATCGAGCGATGGCCGGTCCCGCGTTCCGCGCCGCCGCCGTCCGGGTGCGCGTTCCCGCCACCAGCGCCAACCTCGGCCCGGGCTTCGACGCCCTCGGCCTGTCGCTGGGGCTGTACGACGACGTCGTCGTCCGGGTCGCCGACTCCGGACTCCACATCGACATCGCCGGAGAGGGCGCCGACACCCTCCCGCGCGACGAGAGCCATCTGCTCGTACGCTCCCTGCGCACGGCCTTCGACCTGCTCGGCGGGCAGCCGCGCGGCTTGGAGGTGGTCTGCGCCAACCGCATCCCGCACGGCCGCGGCCTCGGCTCCTCCTCGGCGGCCATCTGCGCCGGCATCGTCGCCGCCCGCGCGGTGACCATAGGCGGCGACGCCAGGCTCGACGACGCGGCGCTGCTGGAGCTCGCCACCGAGATCGAGGGCCACCCCGACAACGTGGCCGCCTGTCTGCTCGGCGGCTTCACGCTCGCCTGGATGGAGGGCGGTGCCGCCCGGGCGATCAGGATGGATCCCGACGATTCCATCGTTCCGGTGGTTTTCGTCCCCGGGAAGCCGGTCCTCACCGAGACCGCCCGCGGCCTGCTGCCGCGCACCGTCCCCCACGTGGACGCCGCGGTCAACGCCGGCCGCGCCGCGCTGCTCGTCGAGGCCCTGACCCGGCGCCCCGAGCTGCTGCTCGCCGCCACCGAGGACCGCCTCCACCAGGAGTACCGGGCGCCTGCCATGCCGCAGAGCGTGGAACTTGTGAACCGACTGCGTGCCGACGGCGTTCCCGCGGTCATCTCCGGCGCGGGCCCCACGGTGCTCGCGCTGGCCGAGGACGGCGCGGCGGAGAAGGTCGCGCGGCTGGCGGGCGAGGGTTGGGCGGCCAACAGGCTTGCCCTCGACGTCTCCGGTGCGAGCGTTCTGCCGCTCGCACCGTAGGTACACGGTTGCCGGTGTTGGAGAGGGGGAATGTTTGTTGGAGCCGGTAGTGTTAACCTCAAGTCTGCACCCGACGTCTTTGTGGCGCGGTGCTGAGTGTCCCCATCCGGGACCACCATTCTTCCGGGAGCCTCCTCCACTGCCTGAGCAGCCTGCCTGAGCAGTTTCGAGCACGCTCCGGAACCGGCGCGCGACACCCCTCGCTTTTCCCAGGAGCGGGCCGAGCAGGGGGCCTCGGGCCGGACCCAAGCACGTTTTTTCTCCTCCGCCGTACCCGGCGGGACCACCGCCCCGACTCGGTCCACCGATCAAGGACCGCTGTCGGACAGCACAACCGGTCGCCGAGCCAGAAGGCCGACGTCCGCTCCAGGGAAGGACCCTTCGTGAGCGACACCACCGATCTGATGGGCGTGACTGCCGACAACAGTGTCGACACCGCCGCGCCCGCCGCAGGTGCTGCCACTGGCACCACGTCACGGCGCCGCCGCTCCGGCACCGGCCTCGAGGGCATGGTCCTGGCCGAGCTGCAGCAGGTCGCGTCAGGCCTCGGCATCAGGGGCACCGCGCGGATGCGCAAGAGCCAGCTGATCGAGGTCATCAAGGAGGCGCAGGCCGGCGGCGGCGCATCCGCGCCCAAGACCGCCGACGCGGCCGGAGGCGCCGAGACCAAGCCCAAGCGCCGCACCACCTCCAAGGCCCGCACGGGCGAGGAGGCCGCCGACAAGGCCGTCGACAAGAGCGCCGACAAGGCCGAGAAGGCCGCCGGGAAGGCCGACAAGGCCGACAAGGTCGTGGCGCAGCAGCAGATCGAGATCCCCGGTCAGCCCTCCCCCAAGCTCTCGGCCTCGCCGGAGCAGGGCGGTGCCCCCGGTGACGACCAGCCCGCGGGGGAGCGCCGCCGACGCCGCGCCACCGCGCCCGCCGGCAGCCCCGAGGGCGACGTCCGCACCGAGGCCCGCGCGGACGTCCGTACGGAGGCCAGGACCGACACCAAGACCGACGGGCAGCCCGAGGCCAAGGCCGAGGCGTCCCTCGACACCGCCGAGGGCAGCCGGGGCCGCCAGCGCGACCGCGGCGAGCGGGGCGGCGACCGTGGCGAGCGCCGGGACCGTCAGCGTGACCGCCAGCGCGACCGCGGCGGCAAGGGCGACGACCAGCAGGGCGGCGGCCAGCGCCAGCAGCGCCAGGGCGGCCAGCAGGGCCAGGGCGGCCCGCAGGACGACTTCGACGACGAGGGCGGCCGCCGGGGCCGTCGCGGCCGCTACCGCGACCGCCGTGGCCGTCGTGGCCGCGACGACTTCCAGGCCGGCGAGCCGCAGGTCTCCGAGGACGACGTCCTGATCCCCGTCGCGGGCATCCTGGACATCCTCGACAACTACGCGTTCATCCGGACCTCCGGCTACCTGCCCGGCCCGAACGACGTGTACGTCTCCCTCGCCCAGGTCCGCAAGAACGGCCTCCGCAAGGGTGACCACGTCACCGGTGCCGTGCGCCAGCCGAAGGAGGGCGAGCGCCGCGAGAAGTTCAACGCGCTGGTCCGCCTGGACTCCGCCAACGGCATGGCCGCCGACTCGGGCCGCAACCGCCCCGAGTTCAACAAGCTGACCCCGCTCTACCCGCAGGACCGCCTCCGCCTGGAGACCGACCCGGGTGTGCTGACCACGCGGATCATCGACCTCGTGTCGCCGATCGGCAAGGGCCAGCGAGGCCTGATCGTGGCCCCGCCGAAGACCGGCAAGACCATGATCATGCAGGCGATCGCCAACGCGATCACCCACAACAACCCCGAGTGCCACCTGATGGTCGTCCTGGTCGACGAGCGTCCGGAAGAGGTCACCGACATGCAGCGGTCGGTCAAGGGCGAGGTCATCTCCTCGACCTTCGACCGCCCGGCCGAGGACCACACCACCGTCGCCGAGCTGGCCATCGAGCGCGCCAAGCGCCTCGTGGAGCTGGGTCACGACGTGGTCGTCCTGCTCGACTCGATCACCCGCCTGGGCCGCGCGTACAACCTCGCGGCTCCCGCCTCCGGCCGCATCCTGTCCGGTGGTGTCGACTCGACCGCGCTCTACCCGCCGAAGCGCTTCTTCGGTGCCGCGCGCAACATCGAGGACGGCGGCTCGCTGACCATCCTGGCCACCGCGCTGGTCGACACCGGCTCGCGCATGGACGAGGTGATCTTCGAGGAGTTCAAGGGCACCGGCAACATGGAGCTCAAGCTCGACCGGAAGCTCGCCGACAAGCGCATCTTCCCGGCGGTGGACGTCGACGCGTCCGGCACCCGCAAGGAGGAGATCCTGCTGGGCAGCGACGAGCTCGCCATCGTCTGGAAGCTGCGCCGGGTGCTGCACGCGCTCGACCAGCAGCAGGCGATCGAGCTGCTGCTCGACAAGATGAAGCAGACCAAGTCGAACGCCGAGTTCCTGCTCCAGATCCAGCAGACGACCCCGTCGGCCGGCAACGGCAAGGACTGACGTCCGCGGCACAACGGCACACGGAACACGGCACAAAGGGGCCGCTCCGTCACTTCGGTGACGGGGCGGCCCCGTTTTTCACTGTTTTCTCACCCGCCGCTGGTCAAGCGGCAGTTGACAGCTGTAGCATCAGCGCCCTGAGGTGGGGGGATTCCGCCGCGCAGCACGAGCCGAGGCCAGGGGGGTTTTCCGGCTCGCTGCCCGCACACCAGCCGTACCCCGCCATCGTCATGGACTTTTCCGGCGTGGCAACCGCGCTTCGCCGGGTCGACCCAAGGGGTTTACTCAGTGCAGATACGCACGCGCGGCGGCCGTCACCGGCGCCGTATGACACTGGCGCTGCCGGCCGCGGCCGCAGTCGTCGCCCTGGTGGGAGCGGGAATCGCGGTCACCGGTTCGGACTCCGCGGAGGCGGGTGAGGGCCCGCGGATCAGCACGGACGCGCAGAAGCCCGCCGAACCGTCGAAGAGCGAGCTGGACAGGCGCGTCGCCGAGGCCATGAAGGCCGACGCCAAGAGCGAGCGGTCCCTGGTCAAGGACCCGGACGCCGCGGCGTCCGACAGTGACGGCGCGCCCAGCGCTCGCATCATCGGCGGCTCCGAAACCACCATCTCCACCGCGCCCTGGATGGCGCAGCTCCACTTCAAGGACAGCACCGGCGCGGGGTACTTCTGCGGCGGCGCCGTGATCGCCCCGACCAAGGTCGTCACCGCGGCGCACTGCGTCAAGGGCATCAAGTGGTACGAGAGCGGCGTGGTCGTCGTGGGGACGGATCAGCTGCCCACGGACACGGGGCAGAAGGACGCCAATGGCAACCCCGTTATGGACTACCACGGCGGTCAGACGGCCATCGCGTACCGGCAGTGGAACCACCCGGCCTACAGCCCGTACACCCTCCACGCGGACGTGGCCGTCCTCACACTGACCTCTTCGGTCTCCGTCAAGCCGCTGCCGCTCGCGCAGCCGACGGACGGCGCGCTGTACCAGGCGGGCCTGGACGGCAAGGTCTACGGCTGGGGCCGCACCAGCTCCACCGAGCCCAACAGCGCCTCGCAGACGCTGAAGGTGGCCGACGCCGACATCGTCTCGGACACCAACTGCGCCGCCGCCTACCCGGACGGCTTCATCAAGGGCCACATGCTGTGCGCCGGCGCCGCGCCGACCGGCAGCGACGAGACCAGCGAGACCACCTGCAACGGTGACTCCGGCGGCCCGCTGGTCGTCAGTGGCCGGCTCGTCGGCATCGTGTCGTGGGGCGACGAGAACTGCTCGGCCGCCGGCAAGTACGGCGTGTACGCGAAGGTCTCCACGTACTCCGCGCCGATCCAGTCCCGCGTCGACGACGCCAACTGGAACTACGACCACACCGCGGACCTGCTGGCCCGCCGTGCGTCGGACTCGACCATGTTCGCGTGGACGTCGAGGGTCACCTCGCTGAGCCGCACGGAGAACATGGGCAACTTCGGCGGCTACACGCTGGCGCTGCAGAACGACCTCGACCGGGACGACTACGCGGACATCCTGAACCGCTACAACGGTGACGTCTACTGGTCGCACTTCGTCCCCACCGCCGAAGAGTGGCAGCACAAGCTCGTCGCGAAGGGCTGGGGCAAGCACAAGGCGATCCTCACCCCCGGTGACGTCACCGGGGACGAGCTGCCCGACATGGTCGCGGTCGACTCGGCCGGCACCATGCGCGTCTACCCGGGCCGGGGCAACGGCGGCTTCAACGCCCCCGTCTCCGTCGGCACCGGCTGGGGCAAGTTCACGATGATCCGCGGTCACGGTGACTTCACCAACGACGGCAAGGCCGACATCTTCGCCCGCGCCTCGGACGGCAAGACCTACCTGTACAAGGGCACCGGCGTCGCCACCAAGCCGTGGTCCGCGCCCGTCCTGGTCGCCGCCTTCGGCTCCATGAACGCCCTGGTCACCACCGGTGACGTCAACAGCGACGGCGTCGCCGACGTCCTCGCCCGCGACACGGCCGGCAAGCTCTGGCTGTACCCGGGCAACGGCAAGGGCGGCTTCCTCGCCCGCAAGGACTTCGGCACCGGCTGGCAGGCGTACAACCTGCTTGGCTGACGCCTTTTCACCGTGCTGATCGGTGCCCACCGCCTCGCAGGCGGTGGGCACCATTCGTTTTGAGAAGTCTCAACCTGTTGCAAGGGGCGGGTGCTTCTAGGCCTGTACCGGAAGCTCAGTTAATGCTCAAATCTTGATCATTAACCGGCGGAGGGTCGGCGAAGGTGCTTAGGTATACGTGAGTCCGCAAGGGCTCGCGTATATCCCTTGGGGGGATTCATGAAGAGACCTTTTCCCAAGAGCGGCAGATCTGCGCTCGTGGGAGCATGTGCTGTTTCCCTGCTTGTCGGATCGACATCCGTGGCACGAAGCGATGCGGATTCGCCGGCAATGGCTTCGGTTGCTGACTCAGTCACCGCTTCGTGCCCTTACGCTGTGCCCTCTTATGTGGTGACGGTCGCCAGCTACGCCTGGCCCACCATTCACAGGTATGTGGATTGGGATCCGGCGAGTGCGGAGGGCAGTTTCTTCAGTGCGGAGCAGAGTGCGAAAATGGACTTCGGGACGAGGGCCTTCTCGGGAGGAGGTGGCAGGATCTTCGTGACCGGAGAGCCCTCTACGGCGGGGGAGTACGGTCTCAAGTCACATCAGGACAAGTCTGAATTGGGCGGAAATCTACTCACTCCGGAGTACAAATTCGAGCTCCGAGCCGGCCAGAACTTCTCCAAATCCACGCACCTCTGGTCGGACCGGAGTGGCCGAGTCGTCAATGTGGACAGCGCAGGCGCCGTCAACGTCTACGTGATGCAGTTCCCCGACGGAACTCCGGATTCTGCCCGCATGTCGCGGCTGGCGCAGATGCCCGCCGACCACCCGGCTGCGGTGGAACTGAGGAAGTCCACTCAGGTGTGGGCAGCCGGAGACAAAGTCTACGGATTGCTGAACGGAACAATACGTTCCTGGGATTACAGCGCCGCATTGAACAGCATCACTCTGGGGCCCGGCCCGTCCGGGACGGTGGTGCTCACCGGGCTGACCGACGCGGTCAGCGCCTGGAGCTCCGCCCCTGGAGTCTTCAACACGCGAACAGCCGGCGGAACGGTGAGGAGACTGGCAGGAACGCCTACCGCGCTCGTCAATGACGACGTCGCGGTCGGTCTGAAGGGTTCCGTCTTCGCGGGTGCGGCTGCCTGCCTCTCCAGGCCTGGTGACGAGAAGCCTTACTTCGGCCAGCCCGTGGACGACTCCGACGTCCCTCCCGTGCCGGCCGCTCCCACGCCATCCGAGCCTCCGACCGGTCCCGAGGTGGTCTCGGGCAGGTTCCTGCTCCCGAACGGCACCCCGGCCGTCGGTATGAAGGTCCTCGTGGAAGCCGCTGATCTCATGCCGGAAGACGACTCCACGGTCAACCTTCCTGACCTCGGCACGGCTATGACCGACGCGAACGGCAATTGGTCCCTCACCCTGCCGGACACGTTGCCGGCCGCCGTGCAAACAGCCGTGGACAACAACGGTGGCGCGCTCAACGTCACGGCCACCACCGTGGCGACCACGGAATCGGGCGTCACTCTCGTCGGCACCAACAACATGACAGCGGCCCCGAAGAACCCCAGCACGGGGGCGCGCTCGACGTTCGCCGTCACCGCAAGTGCAGCGGCTCCTCCCACGGCGGAACTTCTTCCGACCGGAGGCGGTGATTCTGTCGCCACCGATCCGACGCCGGAGCAGGAGAAGACGACACACGCCGCTCGCGTCGAGGCCGAGCCGCGGTACGACGCCGCGTCGCAGGCGGCTCCGCTATGGCAGAACGACCGTGGTTCGTCGGCGGAAGAGTACAACCCGTATCTGGTCGACGGTGTCGACATCAGGTCTCAGCGTGTGACGCCGCGCATTGATACCTGCTCTGCCACAGCGCGGGTCGTCTCGCGCCAGATCTCCTACACGGTCGCAGGCGAATCCCATGCGTATTGGGACGCTGCTGGAAACGTTGAGTACACGTCGAAGCTGTCCAACTCCATAGATGTCGGGTACAGCGTTTCAGGACAGTTCTGGAAGGTAAGCGGCTCGATGTCGATCGCGAGCAGTGCTTCCGGGGTGTCGGGTTTCAGTTGGCGTGGCCCTTACTTTGCCAAGCAGTGGAAGGTGCCGATCGAGTACAACAAGATCAGAAAAGTCACCACGTGCGGTGGACTCGAGGTGACTGATCCTTACTACGAGATCCGTCCGTCCAAGTTCAAAATCCCGGCAGGCGGCGCTCCCGGAGTATTTGGCAAGGACGCGCGACACCTGGATGGTCCCACTCGTTACGCCGCCTCAAATCCGAGGTATCGCAGCCACTTGACGGCGACGGCCACCTGGGCGCTCGAAGTTGGGAAAAGCGTCAAGTACTCTGGAGCCGCTGAAGTTTTCGGATTTTCTCTCGGCGGTTCGGTCATGTACGACCATGATCACAAGCAGAACATCAGGGCTGGCGGCCGTACGGCCAGGAAACACTACATCTGGGGTTACAGTGCGCCTCCCGGTGCTCAAATGGGTGTCATTTACTCGAACTAGCGTCATATGGTTCCTCTTCCCCCCCGTAATCCTGATGGTTGCGGGTTGCAGTGAAGAGGAAATGCAAGAGAAGGCGCGAGTCGGTAAGGCGCTCAACGGTGGGAATCACTCGGCAGGTACTGTTGGTTATCCTCATGCATCCGTGGGCGACATTTTCTGGTACGCGCTGCCGCTGCCGACGAACATGTCGGATCAGGATGTGAAGGTAGTGGGAGCCGAAATATCTGACGTACCGCCGGGTGTGGAAGTCGTCGGATACGGCGCCTATCACCTGGACGACACGGAGGGAATTCCCCTGCTCTACACGGACAAGGATCCGAACGGTCCGAAGTTCCGAGAGCTGAAGGACTACTCGAAGGGGTTCAACGTGAAGGCCAAGGCAGTGAGCGACTTCGTCTACGTTGCCCAGCTCCGCATCACCGGGAAAGTGCAGAAGAACCCAACGGAATGCAGGTACGGCTACCGGCAGGGCGGGAAGCTGTACAAACAGCCCCTTCGATGCTCGTTCGAGTTGCGCTTGAAGAAGTAGTCACTGCGTCCGTCGGTGCGATCTCCGTCACTCGGACCCGAGTGTCTGCGCTCTCCGTATCGCTCTGGCTGCTGCCGCGTCGCCCCAGGTGAGACACCGTCTGTGCCCATCGCGCACCCGCGCGGTGGGCACAGCGCGCTCTCAAGGACTTCTTATCCGGCCGTGCAACCCTTTGGGCCGCCTCCCCGTCTGACAGGCCGGCAGCGCCTGATCACCACGGCTGGGGGTAGCGGAACCAGCGAGGGACTGAGGAGAGCATGGCAGAGCAGGGCAGGACCAGCCGAATACGCGCCACCGGACGCCGACGTCGCGAACCCGCCAAGGGACGCAGGGCGCTCACCGTCGCCGCGTGGTCCGCCGCCGGACTGGTGCTGGTCAGCGGCTGCGGGCTCGGGTACGTCTACTTCACGCTCAACGGCAACATCCAGAGCGTCGACATCAACGCCCAGCTGCGTGACGACGACCGCCCGCAGAACGTCGACAACGGCTCCATGGACATCCTGGTCCTGGGCTCCGACTCCCGGTCCGGCGCCAACGGCGAGTACGGCAGGGACGAGGGCGCCGCCCGCTCCGACACGGCGATGATCCTGCACCTGGACGAGGGCCACCGGAAGGCCAGTGTCGTCTCCGTACCGCGCGACACGATCATCGAGCGGCCCGACTGCACCGACAAGACGGGTGCGAGGGTCCCCGGCGAGCGCAAGGCCATGTTCAACACGGCGTACGAGGTCGGCGGCCCGGCCTGCGCGGTGAAGACGGTCGAGAAGATGTCCGGCATCCGCATGGACCACTACATCGAGGTCGACTTCACCGGCTTCAAGAAGCTCATCGACGAGCTCGGCGGTGTCAAGGTCACCACCACCGAGGCGATCAAGGACAAGAGCAGCCACCTCGACCTGGCGCCGGGCACCCACACCCTCACCGGCGAGCAGGCCCTCGGCCTCGTACGCACCCGCAAGGGCGTCGGCGACGGCAGCGACCTCGGCCGTATACAGCTCCAGCAGGCCTTCATGAAGGCCTTCATCGAGCAGGCCAAGAGCGTCGGCGTCTTCACCAACCCCAAGAAGCTGTGGGACCTGGCCGACACCGCCACCAAGGCGATCACCCCCGACTCCGAGCTCGACTCCGTCAAGGAGCTCGCCGACTTCGCGGGTGGCCTGAAACAGCTCGGCGCCGACGACGTCCACATGATCACGCTGCCGGTGCGGTACGACCCCGCCGACCTCAACCGCGTCGTCCCCCTGCAGGCCCAGTCCCAGCAGGTGTGGGCCGCGCTCAAGGCGGACCGGCCGATCCCCGCCTCCGCCACCAAGGACGCCGCCAAGGGACACGCCGACGGCGTGGTCAAGTAACCCGGAATAGATCCGGCCACCCCCCGGTTTTGGGAGATACGGCCGGTCCTGGCAGACTGGTACGTCGGCCCCGGTTCACGCACGCGCAGCCCGCACGTGCGACCCGGCGCCCTCCCGAAACTAGGAGACACCTTGAAGCGCGACATCCACCCCGAGTACGTCGAGACGCAGGTCAGCTGCACCTGTGGCGCGTCGTTCACCACCCGTAGCACGATCCAGGGCGGCAACATCCGTGCCGAGGTCTGCTCCGAGTGCCACCCGTTCTACACGGGCAAGCAGAAGATCCTCGACACCGGTGGCCGTGTGGCCCGCTTCGAGGCCCGCTTCGGCAAGAAGGCCGGCTCCGCCAAGTAGCGAGCCATTGCGCCGGTCTCCGGCCGCCCCGCGTCGCCGGGGTGGCCGGGACCGGCGCTTTGCCGTCTTCCACAGCAGCCATTTCGTTTGAAACCAGGAGCCCCCGATGTTCGAGGCGGTCGAGGAACTGATCGGCGAGCACGCCGATCTCGAGAAGAAGCTTGCCGACCCTTCGGTCCACGCCGATCAGGCCAACGCCCGCAAGCTCAACAAGCGCTACGCCGAGCTGACCCCGATCGTCGCCACGTACCGCTCCTGGAAGCAGACCGGCGAGGACATCGAGACCGCCCGTGAGTACGCGCAGATCGACCCCGACTTCGCCGCCGAGGTCAAGGAGCTGGAGAAGCAGCGCGAGGAGCTGACCGACAAGCTGCGGCTGCTGCTCGTCCCGCGCGACCCCAGCGACGACAAGGACGTCATCCTGGAGATCAAGGCGGGCGCCGGCGGCGACGAGTCCGCGCTGTTCGCCGGAGACCTGCTGCGCATGTACCTCCGGTACGCCGAGCGCGTTGGCTGGAAGACCGAGATCATCGACGCCACCGAGTCCGAGCTGGGCGGCTACAAGGACGTCCAGGTCGCCGTGAAGACCAAGGGCGGCAACGGGGCCACCGAGCCCGGCCAGGGCGTCTGGGCGCGGATGAAGTACGAGGGCGGGGTGCACCGCGTGCAGCGCGTGCCCGCCACCGAGTCGCAGGGCCGTATCCACACCTCCGCCGCCGGTGTCCTGGTGACGCCCGAGGCCGAGGAGATCGACGTCGAGATCCACGCCAACGACCTGCGCGTCGACGTCTACCGGTCCTCCGGGCCCGGCGGCCAGTCCGTCAACACCACCGACTCCGCCGTACGCATCACCCACCTGCCGACCGGCATCGTCGCCTCCTGCCAGAACGAGAAGAGCCAGCTCCAGAACAAGGAGCAGGCCATGCGTATCCTGCGCTCCAGGCTGCTCGCCGCGGCCCAGGAGGAGGCCGAGAAGAACGCCGCCGACGCGCGCCGCAGCCAGGTGCGTACGGTCGACCGGTCCGAGAAGATCCGGACGTACAACTTCCCGGAAAACCGGATCTCGGACCACCGGGTCGGCTTCAAGGCGTACAACTTGGACCAGGTGCTCGACGGGGAGCTCGACGCGGTGATCCAGGCGTGTGTCGACGCCGACTCCGCCGCGAAGCTCGCTGCCGCCCAGTAACACTCGATATTCGCTCAGCCCGGAGGACCAGCGTGCAGCAACATTTTGGGGGGCGACCCCCAAGCCCCCGCAGTGTGCTGCTTGCCGAAGTGGCCCAGGCCACCCAGCGGCTGGCCGACGCCGGCGTGCCGTCGCCGCGCTTCGACGCGGAGGAGCTCGCCGCGTTCGTGCACGGCGTCAAGCGGGGAGAGCTGCACAACGTCAAGGACGCGGACTTCGACGCCCGCTACTGGGAGGCCATCGCCCGCCGCGAGGCCCGCGAGCCGCTCCAGCACATCACCGGGCGGGCGTTCTTCCGCTACCTGGAGCTCCAGGTCGGGCCCGGTGTCTTCGTGCCCCGCCCCGAGACCGAGTCGGTCGTCGGCTGGGCCATAGACGCCGTACGGGCGATGGACGTCGTCGAGCCGCTCATCGTCGACCTGTGCTCCGGCTCCGGCGCCATCGCGCTCGCCATGGCCCAGGAGGTGCCGCGCTCGCGCGTGCACGCCGTGGAGCTGTCAGAGGACGCGCTGGTGTGGACGCGCAAGAACGCCGAGGGGTCCAGGGTCACGGTCCACCAGGGCGACGCCCTGACGGCCCTCCCCGAGCTCGACGGCCAGGTCGACCTGGTCATCTCCAACCCCCCGTACATCCCCCTCACCGAGTGGGAGTACGTCGCGCCCGAGGCCCGCGACCACGACCCGGAGATGGCGCTCTTCTCCGGCGAGGACGGCCTCGACACCATCCGCGGCATCGAACGCACCGCCCACCGGCTGCTGCGCCCCGGCGGCCTCGTCGTCGTCGAGCACGCCGACACCCAGGGCGGCCAGGTGCCGTGGATCTTCAACGAGGAGGCCGGCTGGGCGGACGCCGCCGACCACCCCGACCTGAACAACCGCCCGCGCTTCGCGACCGCGCGCAAGGCGACGCCATGACGGCACGGTGCGCGGCGGCGCCGGAGGCGCCTCCCACGCCCGAAGGGCGTAGGGGGCGATCGACCGTCGGCGCGCGCTCGAGCGTTTCGGCGATGATCCGAGTGACCATGAAAAGGGAGGCCCGCTGATGGCACGGCGATACGACTGCAACGACGCGACCGACCGCACGACCGGCCTGCGTGAGGCCGCGTCCGCCGTCCGACGTGGCGAGCTCGTCGTGCTGCCCACCGACACCGTGTACGGGATCGGTGCGGACGCCTTCAGCGCGGAGGCCGTCGCGGACCTGCTGGCGGCCAAGGGGCGCGGCCGCAATATGCCCACCCCTGTCCTGATCGGCTCCCCGAACACCCTGCACGGCCTCGTCACGGACTTCTCCGAGCAGGCCTGGGAGCTCGTCGACGCCTTCTGGCCCGGCGCCCTGACGCTGGTCGCCAAGCACCAGCCGTCGCTCCAGTGGGACCTCGGCGACACGCGCGGCACCGTCGCGATCCGGATGCCGCTGCACCCGGTCGCCATCGAGCTGCTCACCGACGTCGGCCCGATGGCCGTCTCGTCCGCCAACCTGACCGGCCACCCGGCGCCCGAGGACTGCGACGCCGCGCAGGGCATGCTCGGCGACTCCGTCTCCGTGTACCTGGACGGCGGCCCGACGCCGGGCAACGTCCCGTCGTCGATCGTCGACGTCACCGGCAAGGTCCCGGTCCTGCTGCGCGCGGGCGCCCTGTCCGTGGACGAGCTGCGCAAGGTGGTACCCGATCTCGAGGTGGCCAGTTGACCGCCCCTGAGGGGCGTGGCATAGGCACGGAGAACTCGTTCCGCATCCTCCACGTCAGCACCGGCAACGTCTGCCGCTCGCCGATCACCGAGCGGCTGACCCGCCATGCCCTGTGCTCCCGCCTGGGCGACCCCATGGGCGGCGGGCTGATCGTGGAGAGCGCCGGCACCTGGGGCCACGAGGGCGCCCCCATGGAGGCCAACGCCGAGCTCGTCCTCGCCGACTTCGGCGCGGACGCGAGCGGCTTCGTCGGCCGCGAGCTGCTCGACGAGCACGTCATCCGCGCCGACCTGGTGCTGACGGCGACCCGCGACCACCGCGCCCAGGTCATCTCGATGGGCCACTCGGCGGGCCTGCGCACGTTCACCCTGAAGGAGTTCACCCGCCTCGTACGGGCGATAGATCCGGCCACCTTGCCGGACCCCCTCAGCGACGGCATGGTCGAACGCGCCCGCGCCCTGGTCCGCGCCGCCGCCGCGCTGCGCGGCTGGCTCCTCGCCCCCAGCGCCGAAGCGGACGAGGTCAACGACCCTTACGGCGCGCCGATCACCTTCTTCCGCTCGATCGGCGACGAGATCCAGCAGGCCCTGGACCCGGTGGTCACGGCCCTGACCGGGGTGCCCACCCGGCGGTGACCGCTTCGGCGGACGGAGTCCGGCGCAGCGGCTCGAAGCCTGTGAGGCCCCCTGGGGCCGAGCAGTGCGAGGGGCGCGTCGGGGATTGGGCCCCGGTGGTCACGGCCCTGACCGGGGTGCCCACCCGGCGCTGAAGCGGCGTTGACGGGGCGCGGAGCGGTTCGCGGGCCTACATTGGGGGAGACGGGGCCCGCCCACGCATGGAGCCACTGATGCCGGTCACCGCTGCTGCTGCTGCCGATGTGCGTGATGCCGACGTCCTGCGACGGCAGGATCCGGAGATCGCCGACGTACTGTCGGGGGAGGGGCGGCGGCAGGCCGACAGCCTGCAGCTGATCGCCGCCGAGAACTTCGCCTCACCCGCCGTGCTCGCCGCGCTCGGCTCGCCGCTCGCCAACAAGTACGCCGAGGGCTACCCCGGCACCCGGTACCACGGGGGCTGCGAGTACGCGGACGCCGCCGAGCGGATCGCCGTCCAGCGGGCCACCGCCCTCTTCGGCGCCGATCACGCCAACGTCCAGGCCCACTCCGGCTCCTCGGCCGTCCTCGCGGCGTACGCGGCGCTGCTGCGGCCGGGTGACACGGTGCTGGCGATGGGACTGGCGTACGGCGGCCACCTCACGCACGGGTCGCCGGCGAACTTCTCCGGCCGCTGGTTCGACTTCGTCCCGTACGGCGTCGACGCCGAGTCGGGCCTCCTCGACTACGAGCAGGTCCGCGTCCTCGCCCACGAGCACAAGCCGAAGGCGATCGTGTGTGGCTCGATCTCGTACCCCCGGCACATCGATTACGCCGAGTTCCGCGAGATCGCCGACGAGGTCGGGGCGTGCCTCATCGCCGACGCCGCCCACCCCATAGGGCTCGTCGCGGGCGGGGCCGCGCCCAACCCCGTCCCGTACGCCGACGTGGTCTGCGCGACCACGCACAAGGTGCTGCGCGGCCCGCGCGGCGGCCTCCTGCTGTGCGGCGGCGAGCTGGCCGAGCGCATCGACCGCGCGGTGTTCCCGTTCACGCAGGGCGGCGCCCAGATGCACACGATCGCCGCCAAGGCGGTGGCCTTCGCGGAGGCGGCAACGCCGGCGTACGCGGCGTACACCCATCAGGTGGTGGCCAACGCGCGCGCCCTCGCCGACGCGCTCGCCCAGGAGGGCTTCGCCATCACCACCGGCGGTACCGACACCCACCTGATCACCGCCGACCCGGCGCCCCTGGGCATCGACGGGCGCGCCGCCAAGGCCCGCCTCGCGGCCGCCGGCATCGTGCTGGACACCTGCGCCCTGCCGTACGGGGACGGGCGCGGCATCCGGTTCGGTACCGCCGCCGTGACGACCCAGGGCATGGGCGCCGCGGACATGGAGCGGATCGCCGCGCTGTTCACGGCGGCGCTGCGCGACGAGGAGGCGGCCGGAAAAGTCCGGTCCGACGTACGTGATCTGGCCGAGCGATTTCCCCCGTATCGGGGGTAGAAGAGCGGCCGTGCAACCGCCCGCGGCACCCGTGTGTCCTCAACCATGGGGAGAGCAGAGCTAGGGTGTGGGGCTGAGATGGCCAGCGATTCCTGTGGGGCAGCCCGTGCGTGATTACCTGCTGACGCTCTGTGTCACGGCCGCGGTGACCTATCTGCTGACCGGTCCGGTGCGGAAGTTCGCCATCGCGGCCGGAGCGATGCCGGAGATCCGCGCCCGCGACGTGCACCGAGAACCGACGCCGCGGCTCGGCGGCATCGCCATGTTCTTCGGGCTGTGCGCGGGGCTGCTGGTCGCCGACCACCTGACGAACCTCAA
This sequence comes from Streptomyces sp. CB03238, assembly GCF_002099185.1. Taxonomy (NCBI): domain Bacteria; kingdom Bacillati; phylum Actinomycetota; class Actinomycetes; order Kitasatosporales; family Streptomycetaceae; genus Streptomyces; species Streptomyces sp. CB03238. The sequence continues at coordinate 472,083 of NZ_NBCN01000002.1, forward strand.
CAGCGTCTTCGAGCTGTCCAACGAGCCGCGCGCGCTGCTCTCCGGCGCGGCCCTGATCTGGCTGATCGGCGTCCTGGACGACAAGTTCGAGATCGACGCCCTGATCAAGCTCGGCGGCCAGATGATCGCCGCGGGCGTGATGGTCATGCAGGGCCTGACGATCCTGTGGCTGCCCATCCCGGGCATCGGGACGGTGGCGCTCACCCAGTGGCAGGGCACGCTGCTGACCGTCGCCCTGGTCGTCATCACCATCAACGCGGTGAACTTCGTCGACGGCCTCGACGGCCTTGCCGCCGGCATGGTGTGCATCGCCGCCGCCGCGTTCTTCCTGTACGCCTACCGGATCTGGTACGGCTTCACCATCGAGGCCGCCGCGCCCGCGACGCTGTTCGCGGTGATCCTGATGGGCATGTGCCTGGGCTTCCTGCCGCACAACATGCACCCGGCGCGGATCTTCATGGGTGACTCCGGCTCGATGCTGATCGGCCTGGTGCTGGCCGCCTCCGCGATCTCGATCACCGGCCAGGTCGACCCGGACGCGCTGAAGATCTTCGAGGGCTCGACCCGTGAGGCCACGCACGCCGCACTGCCGGTCTTCATCCCGCTGCTGCTGCCGCTGACGATCATCGCGATCCCGGTGGCCGACCTGGTACTGGCGATCGTGCGCCGGACGTGGAACGGCCAGTCGCCGTTCGCGGCCGACCGGGGGCACCTGCACCACCGGCTGCTGGAGATCGGGCACTCGCACAGCCGGGCGGTGCTGATCATGTACTTCTGGTCGGCGCTGATCGCCTTCGGGACGCTGGCGTACTCGGTGCACTCGGCGTCGATGTGGATCGTGCTGGTCATCGTCGCGCTGAGCGCCATCGGACTCGTCCTCCTGCTGCTGCCGCGCTTCACACCGCGCGCCCCGCGCTGGGCGGAGGCCTTCGTCCCGCCGCGCTACCGCCGCCGCAGGGTGCAGCCGGCGGCCGGGACGACCGAGGCGCCCGCGCCTTCGCCCGCGTACGAGGAGGAGGAGCGTGTACCCGTCCCGGCGGGGGTCAACGGGGCGACCGCCCTCAGCGCCCTTCCCGAGCTCCACGACCGGCGGAAGGCCGGAACGCGCGGTTGACGGACCTCACCAACGCGGCCATTACCACGCAAACCGGCCCGCTGTCCTGCACACACGCGCAGGGTCACTCTCATGTGTGAGAGTCAGCACACCTCAGGGTAAAGACCTCATCAAATAGTTTGTGATACGGTTCACGAGACCCGGCGACAGAGCCGAAGGACCGTAGTGCGACGGTTCCTCGGCCACCGAGAGCACGCCTCGGACCGGGCATACGCTCGTCCATGACGACACCACTGCCCCCACCAGCAAGCGGAGATGCCGCCATGCCGTCCAACGACGCACGCACCCTGCTGTACGCCGCCGTACCCACCCTCGCCACCGGCGCTGTCGCCACCGTGGTGAGCGGTGTGGTCGCCGGCGGCAAGGGGGCTCTCGGCGCCGTGGCCGGCACGCTCGTGGTCGTCCTCTTCATGGGGATCGGGCTGGTGGTGCTCCAGCGGACGGCCAAGTCGCTGCCCCAGCTCTTCCAGGCCATGGGGCTGATGCTCTACATGGCCCAGTTGCTGCTGCTGTTCATGATCATGGCCCTGCTGAAGAACACCTCTCTGTTCGACTTCAAGGCCTTTGCCTTCACGCTGCTCGCGGCGACCATCGTCTGGGTCGCGGCCCAGGCCCGCGCCTACATGAAGGCCAAGATCCTCTACGTGGATCCCGCGTCCGACAAGGGTGACAAGCCCGAGAAGACGGGGCCGTCGACGTGAGGAGTAGGGCCGGGATAAATGCGCGTTCACGATGCTGCTATCGTCCGGTGCCAACTGCGGCACTGCGGGCGCGGGCATCCGAGCTGACGCCTGTCCCAGCGCGAGGCTCGACGCCGAACCGCCGCCCCCCCATCCGTAAGACCAGTCCAGTGCCGACCCGCGGCTGCGTGCCGCGCCGACACAACGAGGTTGCCGTACCTATGCGCCACGCTGAAGGAGCCCGCGGTGAGTGCTGACCCGACTCAGGTGCTCGCTTTCGAGACCGACTGCCACATCTTCGACGGTTGTGGGTTTCCGGGCCCGGGCCTGCACTCGTTCATGTTCGAGCCGCTCTGGGGCAATGCCGACGGTGATGGCCTTTACTTCAACAAGGTGATGTTGCTGGCCCTGCTCGGCAGCGTCATCATCGTGGGCTTCTTCTGGGCGGCCTTCAGGAAGCCGAAGGTTGTTCCCGGCAAGCTCCAGATGGTCGCCGAAGCGGGCTATGACTTCGTCCGACGCGGCATCGTCTACGAATTCATCGGCAAGAAGGAGGGGGAGAAGTACGTCCCCCTCATGGTCACCATCTTCTTCTTCGTCTGGATGATGAACCTTTGGTCGGTCATCCCGGTCGCGCAGTTCCCGGTGACGTCGATCATCGCCTACCCGGCTGCGTTGGCGGCGCTCGTCTACATCCTGTGGATGAGCCTGACCTTCAAGAAGCACGGCTTCGTCGGTGGGCTCAAGAACCTCTCCGGCTACGACAAGTCGCTCGGTCCGGTTCTGCCGCTGGTGATGAGCATCGAACTGCTCTCGAACGTGATCCTGCGGCCCTTCACCCACGCCGTACGACTCTTCGCGAACATGTTCGCCGGCCACACGCTGCTGCTGCTGTTCACCATCGCCAGCTGGTACCTGCTGAACGGCATCGGTATCGCCTACGCGGGCGTGTCGTTCGTCATGGTCCTCGTGATGACTGCCTTTGAGCTTTTTGTGCAGGCGGTCCAGGCGTACGTCTTCGTCCTCCTGGCCTGCAACTACGTTCAGGGTGCGCTCGCCGAACACCACTGAGCCCTCCTGTTCACCGCCCCAACGTCCGGTGGCCAACCCCCACCGGTTCTGAAAGAGAAGGAAGAACTGGCATGTCCCAGACCCTTGCTGCCGTCGAAGGTTCCCTCAGCTCGGTCGGTTACGGCCTCGCCGCCATCGGCCCCGGCGTCGGCGTCGGCATCATCTTCGGTAACGGCACGCAGGCCCTGGCCCGTCAGCCCGAGGCTGCCGGTCTGATCCGCGCCAACCAGATCCTCGGCTTCGCCTTCTGTGAGGCCCTCGCCCTCATCGGCATGGTCATGCCGTTCGTCTACTCCTAAGACGAGCAGCGACGACCAGCCTCTTTAGACGAAAGGCTCTGATGTGAACCTCGCCATGATCCTGGCGCAAGAGGGTGAGAAGGAGAATCCCCTCATCCCGCCGTGGCCTGAGGTGGTCATCGGTCTGATCGCCTTTGCCATCGTCTTCGGCTTCCTCGCCAAGAAGCTCCTCCCGAACATCAACAAGGTTCTGGAAGAGCGCCGTGAGGCCATCGAGGGTGGCATCGAGAAGGCCGAGGCGGCTCAGATCGAGGCCGAAAGCGTTCTCGAGCAGTACAAGGCTCAGCTCGCCGAGGCACGGCACGAAGCTGCCCGCCTGCGTCAGGAGGCGCAGGAGCAGGGCACCGCGATCATCCAGGAGATGAAGGCGGAAGGCCAGCGCCAGCGCGAGGAGATCATCGCGGCCGGCCACGCCCAGATCGAGGCCGACCGCAAGGCCGCGGCGACCGCGCTGCGCCAGGACGTGGGCAAGCTCGCCACCGACCTGGCCGGCAAGCTGGTCGGCGAGTCCCTCGAGGACGTCGCCCGCCAGAGCCGTACCATCGACCGCTTCCTCGACGAGCTCGAGGAGAAGGCCGAGGCCGCCCGATGAACGGAGCGAGCCGCGAGGCACTGGCTGCCGCGCGCGAGCGTCTCGACGCGCTGACCGACAACACGTCGGTCGACGTGGCGAAGCTCGCCGGTGAGCTGGCCGCCGTTACCGCGCTGCTCGACCGCGAGGTGTCGCTGCGTCGGGTCCTGACCGACCCGGCGCAGGCCGGTGAGGCCAAGGCCGAGCTGGCCACGCGACTGCTGAGCGGTCAGGTGGGCGGGGAAGCCGTCGACCTGGTCTCCGGCATGGTCCGGTCCCGCTGGTCGTACTCGCGTGACCTCGTCGACTCCCTCGAGGAGCTGGCGAACACCGCGGACCTCACCGCGGCGCAGCAGGCCGGCGCGCTCGACGACGTCGAGGACGAGGTGTTCCGGTTCGCCCGGATCGTCCAGTCGAGCACCGAGCTGCGGGCCGCGCTGACCGACAAGGCGGCCACCGTGTCCGCCAAGAGCGAGCTGCTGCGCAGCCTGCTCGGCGGCAAGGCCAACCCGGCCACGGAACGGCTGATCGTCCGTCTCGTCACCCAGCCCCGGGGACGTAGCCTGGAAGCGGGACTCGAGTCCCTGTCCAAGCTCGCCGCGGCGCGCCGGGACCGGATGGTCGCGGTCGTCACCTCGGCGGTGCCGCTCAGCGACCAGCAGAAGCAGCGCCTCGGCGCCGTGCTGGCCAAGCTGTACGGCCGCCAGATGCACCTGAACCTGGACGTGGACCCCACGGTCCTCGGCGGGATCTCGGTGCGGGTCGGCGACGAGGTCATCAACGGCACCGTCGCAGGCCGCCTCGACGAGGCTGCCCGGCGACTGGCCGGCTGACCAGCACCAACTCAACAAGCGTTACCTACGGCCCGGTTGGGCCGTGCAGAGGATGCAGAAGTTCTGGGGGGAGCCCCCAGATCCCCCAAAGAAACTTCGGGCCCAACAAGGAGAGCAGGGAACCCAGATGGCGGAGCTCACGATCCGGCCGGAGGAGATCCGGGACGCGCTGGAGAACTTTGTCCAGTCGTACAAGCCGGACGCGGCCTCGCGCGAGGAGGTCGGTACGGTCAGCCTTGCCGGCGACGGCATCGCGAAGGTCGAGGGTCTGCCCTCGGCCATGGCGAACGAGCTGCTGAAGTTCGAGGACGGCACCCTCGGCCTCGCCCTCAACCTCGAGGAGCGCGAGATCGGTGCCATTGTCCTCGGTGAGTTCAGCGGCATCGAGGAGGGCCAGCCGGTCACCCGCACCGGCGAGGTCCTGTCCGTCGCTGTCGGCGAGGGCTACCTGGGCCGGGTCGTCGACCCGCTCGGCAACCCGATCGACGGTCTCGGCGAGATCGCGACCGAGGGCCGCCGCGCCCTCGAACTGCAGGCACCCACGGTCATGCAGCGCAAGTCGGTGCACGAGCCGATGGAGACCGGCTACAAGGCCGTCGACGCCATGACCCCGATCGGCCGTGGTCAGCGTCAGCTGATCATCGGTGACCGTCAGACCGGCAAGACCGCCCTGGCCGTCGACACGATCATCAACCAGCGCGACAACTGGCGCTCGGGCGACCCGAAGAAGCAGGTCCGCTGCATCTACGTCGCCATCGGCCAGAAGGGCTCCACCATCGCGTCCGTGCGCGGCGCGCTGGAGGAGGCCGGTGCCCTGGAGTACACGACCATCGTCGCCGCCCCGGCGTCCGACCCGGCCGGCTTCAAGTACCTGGCGCCCTACACCGGCTCCGCCATCGGTCAGCACTGGATGTACCAGGGCAAGCACGTCCTGATCATCTTCGACGACCTGTCGAAGCAGGCCGACGCCTACCGTGCCGTCTCCCTGCTGCTGCGCCGCCCGCCGGGCCGCGAGGCCTACCCGGGTGACGTCTTCTACCTGCACTCGCGTCTGCTGGAGCGCTGCGCCAAGCTCTCCGACGACATGGGCGCCGGTTCGATGACCGGTCTGCCGATCGTCGAGACCAAGGCCAACGACGTCTCGGCGTTCATCCCGACCAACGTCATCTCCATCACCGACGGCCAGTGCTTCCTGGAGTCCGACCTGTTCAACGCCGGTCAGCGCCCGGCCCTGAACGTCGGTATCTCGGTCTCCCGAGTCGGTGGCTCCGCCCAGCACAAGGCGATGCGCCAGGTGTCCGGCCGGCTGCGCGTGGACCTCGCCCAGTTCCGTGAGCTGGAGGCGTTCGCCGCCTTCGGTTCCGACCTGGACGCCGCGTCGAAGGCTTCGCTGGAGCGCGGTAAGCGCATGGTCGAGCTGCTCAAGCAGCCCCAGTACCAGCCGATGGCGACCGAGAACCAGGTCGTCTCCGTCTGGGCCGGCACCACGGGCAAGATGGACGACGTTCCGGTCGCGGACATCCGCCGCTTCGAGACCGAGCTGCTGGACTTCCTGAACCGCGAGCACAAGCCGCTGATGACCTCGATCCGCGAGGGCGCGAAGATGTCTGACGACACCCTCACCGCCGTCGCCGACGCCATCGCCGCGTTCAAGAAGCAGTTCGAGACCTCGGACGGGAAGCTGCTGGCCGAGGACGCCCCGGCCACCGCCAACGTCTCGAAGTGACGACGGAAGGGACCTGACTCATGGGAGCGCAGCTCCGGGTCTACAAGCGTCGCATCAAATCCGTCACGGCGACCAAGAAGATCACCAAGGCGATGGAGATGATCGCCGCCTCGCGCATCGTCAAGGCGCAGCGCAAGGTGGCGGCCTCCACGCCGTACGCGACCGAGCTCATCCGCGCGGTCACCGCGGTGGCCACCGGGTCGAACACCAAGCACCCGCTGACCACCGAGACGGACAACCCGACCCGGGCCGCGGTCCTGCTCATCACGAGCGACCGCGGTCTGGCCGGCGGCTACTCGTCCAACGCCATCAAGGCCGCGGACCAGCTCACCGAGCGGCTGCGCGGCGAGGGCAAGGAGGTCGACACGTACATCGTCGGCCGCAAGGGTGTCGCCTACTACGGCTTCCGCGAGCGCAAGGTCGCGGAGTCGTGGACCGGCTTCACCGACAGCCCGAGCTACGCGGACGCCAAGGCGGTCGCCGCGCCGCTCATCGAGGCCGTCACCACGGAGACGGCCAAGGGCGGGGTCGACGAGCTGCACATCGTCTTCACGGAATTCGTGTCGATGATGACGCAGACGCCCGTACAGAACCGGATGCTCCCGCTCAGCCTTGACAAGGCCGCGGAGGAGACGGGGACCAAGGGCGAGATCCTTCCGCTGTTCGACTTCGAGCCGTCGGCCGAGGACGTCCTCGACGCCCTGCTGCCGCGGTACGTCGAGAGCCGTGTCTACAACGCACTGCTGCAGGCCGCTGCTTCCGAGCACGCCGCCCGCCGCCGCGCGATGAAGTCGGCGACCGACAACGCCGGAGACCTGATCCACAGCCTCTCCCGGCTTGCCAACGCGGCCCGCCAGGCCGAAATCACCCAGGAAATCAGCGAGATCGTCGGTGGCGCGAGCGCCCTGGCCGACGCGACCGCGGGGAGTGACAAGTAATGACCACCACTGTTGAGACGGCCACGGCGACGGGCCGCGTCGCGCGGGTCATCGGCCCGGTCGTCGACGTGGAGTTCCCCGTCGACGCGATGCCGGAGATCTACAACGCGCTGCACGTCGAGGTTGCCGACCCGGCCCAGGAAGGCGTCAAGCGGACGCTGACCCTGGAGGTCGCCCAGCACCTGGGTGACGGCCTGGTCCGCACGATCTCGATGCAGCCCACCGACGGTCTGGTCCGCCAGGCCCCGGTGACCGACACGGGCAACGGCATCTCGGTGCCGGTCGGCGACTTCACCAAGGGCAAGGTGTTCAACACCCTCGGTGAGGTGCTGAACATGCCGGAGGAGAACGCCAACGTCGGTGAGCGCTGGCCGATCCACCGCAAGGCCCCCGACTTCGACCAGCTCGAGTCCAAGACCGAGATGTTCGAGACCGGCCTGAAGGTCGTCGACCTTCTCACCCCGTACGTCAAGGGTGGAAAGATCGGTCTGTTCGGTGGTGCCGGTGTCGGCAAGACCGTGCTGATCCAGGAAATGATCATGCGTGTCGCCAACCTCCACGAGGGCGTCTCCGTCTTCGCGGGCGTCGGCGAGCGCACCCGTGAGGGCAACGACCTCATCGCGGAGATGGAAGAGTCCGGCGTTCTGGACAAGACCGCCCTGGTCTTCGGCCAGATGGACGAGCCCCCGGGCACCCGTCTGCGCGTCGCCCTGGCCGGTCTGACCATGGCGGAGTACTTCCGCGATGTGCAGAAGCAGGACGTGCTCTTCTTCATCGACAACATCTTCCGGTTCACCCAGGCCGGCTCCGAGGTGTCCACCCTGCTCGGCCGTATGCCGTCCGCGGTGGGTTACCAGCCGAACCTGGCCGACGAGATGGGTCTGCTGCAGGAGCGCATCACCTCGACGCGTGGTCACTCGATCACCTCGATGCAGGCGATCTACGTCCCCGCGGACGACCTGACCGACCCGGCCCCGGCCACCACCTTCGCCCACCTCGACGCGACGACGGTTCTCTCCCGTCCGATCTCCGAGAAGGGCATCTACCCGGCCGTGGACCCGCTGGACTCCACGTCCCGGATCCTGGACCCGCGCTACATCTCCGAGGACCACTACGCCGCGGCCACCCGCGTCAAGGGGATCCTGCAGAAGTACAAGGACCTCCAGGACATCATCGCGATCCTCGGTATCGACGAGCTGGGCGAGGAGGACAAGCTCGTTGTCCACCGTGCCCGTCGCGTCGAGCGCTTCCTGTCCCAGAACACCCACGCCGCCAAGCAGTTCACCGGCGTGGACGGCTCGGACGTGCCGCTCGACGAGTCGATCACCGCGTTCAACGCGATCTGCGACGGTGAGTACGACCACTTCCCCGAGCAGGCCTTCTTCATGTGCGGTGGTCTTGAGGACCTCAAGAAGAACGCCAAGGAGCTCGGCGTCTCCTGAGTCCCGTGACTCATGAAAGGGGGCGGGTCTCGTCCCGCCCCCTTTCGTACGCCTCCGTATGACCGAGGGACCCGGCGTTTTCCGCGTCGGGTGCCCTACTAGACTTATGACCCAACACCCGGCACACGCCGGGTGGTGACCCGAGGAGCCACCCTTGGCTGCTGAGCTGCACGTCGAGCTGGTCGCCGCGGACCGGAGTGTCTGGTCCGGCGAGGCCACCCTGGTCATCGCGCGCACCACGTCCGGCGACATCGGCGTCATGCCCGGCCACCAGCCGCTGCTCGGTGTGCTGGAGTCGGGCCCGGTGACCATCCGTACGAGTGAGGGCGGGACTGTCGTCGCCGCCGTGCACGGCGGTTTCATCACGTTCGCCGACAACAAGCTGTCGCTGCTCGCCGAGATCGCCGAGCTGGCGGACGAGATCGACCCCCAGCGCGCCGAGCGTGCGCTGGAGCGCGCGAAGGCCGAGTCGGACGCCGCCGCCGAGCGGCGCGCCGAAGTCCGGCTGCGCGCGGTAGCGGTGCACTAGGTCCCGGCCGGTCGATCGACTGGGCGGGGCCTGAGCACCGCGCCGACACGTTGTGCCCTCAGCCGCGGTCCGGTCTGGAATCATCCAGATCGTGCCGCGGCTGAGGTCGATGCAGGTGCAGGGTGTATTTCGTTGAACGAACGATGCGAGGAGGTCGGTGGAGATGTTCCTCGCTCTGCTGGTGAGCGCCCTGGTCGTCGCACTGGTGGTGATCGCGCTCTTCGTGTTCGGACTGCGCCGGCGGCTGATCCAGCGCTCCGGCGGCACCTTCGACTGCAGCCTGCGCTGGAACGTGCCGGACGACGGTGACGTCTCCGGCAAGGGATGGGTGTACGGCGTCGCCCGCTACAGCGGCGACCGGATCGCCTGGTTCCGGGTCTTCTCGTACGCGCCCCGCCCGCGCCGCACCCTGGAACGCTCCGGCATCGAGGTGCTCGCGCGCCGGATGCCCGAGGGCGAGGAGGAGCTGGCGCTGCTCTCCGACTCGGTGGTGCTGGGGTGTCTGCATCACGGGCGGCATGTGGAGCTGGCGATGAGCGAGGACGCGCTCACCGGTTTCCTCGCCTGGCTGGAGGCGGCTCCTCCCGGACAGCGTGTCAATGTGGCCTGACATACCCCGGGTGGGGGCGGGGGAGTGCCATGTCTGGATCGCCGACGCCGTCCGCGTACCGTCGCAGCAGCCACTGCTGGAGCTGCTCGACGCGCGCGAGCGGGCACGCCATGACGCTTACGTACGGGAATCGGATCGCGCGCTGTATCTGACCGCGCACGCCCTGCTTCGGCAGGTCGTCGCCGCGCAGCTCGGGGGCGACCCGCGCGAGGTGCGGTTCACGCACGAGTGCCGGCACTGCGACCGGCCGGAGCCGCACGGGAAGCCGGGGCTGGTGGACTCGGCCCTGGAGCTGTCGTTGTCGCACTCGGGGGACCGGGTGGCGGTCGCGCTGTCGCTCCCCGGGCCGGTCGGCGTGGACATCGAGCGGGTGGCGGACGACGGCCGGGCGGCGGACCTCGCGCCGGTGGTGCTGGCCGCGGCCGAGCGGGATGAGCTGGAGCGGCTGTCGGCGGGGGAGCGGGCGTGGGGTTTCACCCGCTACTGGGCGCGGAAGGAAGCGGTGCTCAAGGCGACCGGGGACGGGCTGATGGTGGAGCCCGCGCTGGTGACGGTGAGCGCGCCGGGGGCACCGGCCGCGCTGCTGGAGTGGCGGGAACGAGCGGAGCCGCACCTGCCGGTGCGGCTCCATGATGTCGACGCGGGTGACGGCTACCGGGCAGCGGTCGCCGTCCTGGGCGATCAGTGCCGCGTGGTGCGGCACGAGGTGGGCCTCTCTACTTGAGGCCGTTGCTGATGGCGCTCACCAGCTCCCCGTTCGCGGTGTCACCGCTGAACTCCCAGAAGAACGCGCCGCCCAGGCCCTGGTTCTTCGCCCAGCCCATCTTGGACGTGACGGTGGCCGGGGTGTCGTAACTCCACCAGTTGGTGCCGCAGTGCGCGTACGCGGTGCCGGCGACCGTGCCGTTGGCGGGGCAGGAGTTCTTGAGGACCTTGTAGTCCTCGATGCCCTGCTCGTACGTGCCGGCCGCCGGGCCCGTGGCGGTGCCGCCCGGCTCCTTCTGCGTCACGCCGGTCCAGCCGCGGCCGTAGAAGCCGATGCCGAGGAGCAGCTTGGCCGACGGGACGCCCTTGGCCTTGAACTTGGCGATCGCCTCGGCGGAGTTGAAGCCCGCCTGTGGGATCCCCGGGTACGAGGTGAGCGGGGAGTGCGGGGCCGTCGGGCCCTTGGCGGCCCAGGCGCCGAAGAAGTCGTACGTCATCACGTTGTACCAGTCGACGTAGCTCGCGGCGCCGCCGTAGTCGGCCGCGTCGATCTTGCCGCCGGAGGAGGCGTCGGCGGTGACGGCCGCGGTGACCAGGTTGTTCGTACCGAACTTGGCGCGCATGGCCTTCATCATGTTGGTGAAGGCCGCCGGGCCGCTGGTGTCGCAGGACAGGCCGCAGGCGTTGGGGTACTCCCAGTCCAGGTCGATGCCGTCGAAGACGTCGGCCCAGCGCGGGTCCTCGACCAGGTCGTAGCACGACTGGGCGAAGGCGGCCGGGTTCTGCACCGCCTGGCCGAAGCCGCCGGACCAGGTCCAGCCGCCGAACGACCACAGCACCTTGATGTGCGGGTACTGGGCCTTCAGCTTGCGCAGCTGGTTGAAGTTGCCGCGCAGCGGCTGGTCCCAGGTGTCGGCCTTGCCGTCGACGGACTGGTCGGCGGTGTAGGCCTTGTCGTAGTCGGCGAAGGCGTCACCGATGGTGCACTTGCCGTTCTGGACGTTGCCGAAGGCGTAGTTGACGTGTGTGATCTTCTGCGCGGAGCCGGACGTCACCAGGTTTTTGACGTGGTAGTTGCGCCCGTAGACGCCCCAGTTGGTGAAGTAGCCGAGGTTGACCTTGGCGCCGGGGCCAGGTCCCGGGCCGGGGCCAGGTCCCGGGCCGGGGTCGGTGCCGCCGCCGGTGGTGCGCACGGCGCGGGAGCCGCTGACCGGTCCGGTCTGGTCGGCGGTGTCACGGGCCTGGACGGCGTACGAGTAGTCGGTGCCGGCCGTCAGCCCGGTGTTGGTGTACGCCAGCCCCGTCACCGTGGCGACCTTGACGCCGTCGCGCAGCACGTCGTAGTTCTTGACGCCCTTGTCGTCGGTGGCGGCGGTCCACGTCAGCTTCACCGAGGTGTTGGTGATCTCGGAGGCACTGGGGGTGCCGGGTGCGGAGGGCGGCTTGTCACCGGGGACGGTGGGGCCGCCGTCGCACGATCCGCCGTTGATCTTGCAGCCGGAGGGGGATCCGGTGCCCGTGCCGTTGAACCCGAAGGAGACGGAGGCGCCGGGGGCGAGGGTGCCGTTCCAGCCGACGTTCTTGGCGGTCCAGTGGGTGCCGCTGCTGGTGACGGTCGCGTCCCAGGCGGAGGTGACCGACGTACCGGAGGGGAAGTCCCACTCGACGGTCCAGGAGGAGAGGGAGGTGGTGCCGGTGTTCTTCACCGTCCACTTGCCCTCGAAGCCGGAGCCCCAGTCGGAGACCTTGGTGTACGTGGCGGTCGCCGAGGTCGCGGCCTGGGCGGGGGACGCGAGGCCGACCATGGCGGCCAGCGGCAGCAGCAGGGCGGTGAGTCCGGCCGTGGCTCTGGCCCGGAATCTCGTTCTGCGTGGAAGTGCTTGAGTGCTCAACGGTGCTCCTCAAGATGCGGACGGACAACGGTGGGGGTCCGTGAAAGGTGCGCGCCGTGAGCGTAGGAAGGTCTGGACCAATCGTCAATAGGTCCAGACCATAGGTGCGTCGGTTGGTGTCACACTCCCAACTCCTGCGCCAGCACCGCCGCCTGCACCCTGCTGCGCAGCTCCAGTTTCCCCAGCAGCCGGCTCACATGGGTCTTCACCGTCGCCTCCGCCATCCGCAGCCGTACCGCGATCTCCGCGTTCGACAGCCCCTCGCCCAGGCACGACAGCACCTCCCGCTCCCGCCTCGTCAGCACGTCGAGCACCGACGGATCGGGCGCGTTCTCCCCCCGTACCGGCCGCGCCGGCGCCGCGAACTCGGCGATCAGGCGGCGCGTCACCGCCGGGGCGATCAGGCCCTCGCCGCGCGCCACCGTCCGTACCGCCTCGATCAGGTCCTTCGCGTCGGTGTTCTTCAGCAGGAACCCGGCCGCCCCGGCGCGCAGCGCCCCGAAGACGTACTCGTCCAGATCGAACGTCGTCAGGACCAGAACGTCGGCGAGGGAGTCGGCAACCACCTGACGGGTCGCCGACACACCGTCCAGGCGCGGCATCTGAACGTCCATCAACACCAGGTCCGGCCGCAGCTCGCGCGCGAGCCGCACCGCCTCCTCGCCGTCCCCGGCCTCGCCGACCACCTCGATGCCGGGCGCGCTGCCCAGGATGAGGACCAGCCCGGCGCGCACCGCGCTCTGGTCCTCGGCGACGAGCACACGCACCTGTGGGGTTCCGGTCATGCCGACGGCTCCTTGTCGTCCTCCGCCACGGGCAGCTCCGCCCGTACCCGCCAGATCTTCTCGCCCCGCTCCTCGACCGGGCCCGCCTCGAACACGCCGCCCAGCAGCGCGATCCGCTCCCGCATCCCCACCAGACCGGCCCCCGACCCGGGCGCGCGGGGCCCCGGCCTCGTGGTGCCGTACGGGCTGGTCACCTCGACCGTCAGGGCGTGGTCGGCCGCGTGCAGCGTGACGGTCACCTCCCCCGCGTCCGCGTGCTTGAGCGTGTTCGTCAGCGACTCCTGCACGATGCGGTACGCCGCGAGCTCGACGGGCGCGGGAAGCCCGGTCCCGGCTCCCGGCGACCGGTCGTCGACCAGCCGGAACGTCAGGCCGCTCGCCGAGCCGTTCATCCCGGCCTGCCGCACCAGGGCGTCCAGGCCGTCGAGCGTCGGGGCGGCGGCGGGCTCGTCGTGGCCGCCGCTGTCGCGCAGCAGGCCGATCAACCGGCGCATCTCGGCCAGGCCGTCGACGCTGTTCTCCCGGATGACGCCGAGCGCGTCGCGGGACGTCTTCGGGTCGTCCAGCGAGAGCGCGGCGGTGGAGTGGATGGCGATCGCGGACAGGTGGCCCGCCACCAGGTCGTGCAGCTCCCGCGCCATCCGGGACCGCTCGGCGATCACCGCCTGCCGGCGGTCCATCTCCGCCAGCAGCGCGGTCTGCTCGGCCCGCAGCCGAGCCGCGTCGGCGGCTTCGCGGTGGTTGCGGACGACCGCGCCGGTGATGGCCGGGAAGAACGTGATCAGCGCGGTTACCACGCCGATCAGCAGTGCCTCCGGCTCCCGGAACCAGGCCAGGAAGCCGAGCGTCACCGCGATCGTGATCAGCCCGGTGGTCACGGGGATCCGGCGGGCGGAGGCGGGCGGCCCGTACACCACGGCGGCGTACACGATGTCGGCGAACATCACGACCGTCATGAGGTTGCCCCGGGTGAACTGGTCCGCGACCACCGCGACCGTCCCGGCGAGCAGCGCCGTACGCGGCATGGTCCGGCGTACGAACGCCAGCGCGGTCATCGCCAGCAGCGGCACCAGCACCACCGGACCGGCGGGCACCCGCGCCCGTGGGCCCTGTGTGTAGAGCCCGAACGACCACAGCAGCAGGCCGCAGGCCAGCCCGGCGGCGCCGATCAGCACGTCGTCGCGGTGCGTACGGGGAAGTCTCACCCGTCCATCCAACACGGTGCGCGCCGCCCGGACCTCGCCGTGCGGTCGGAGCGCCGACTACATCGAAAGATGCAGTACCGATTCGTCACCGGTGACGACGCCGCGGCGCGCGGCGGCCGCAAGGCTGGAGCGGTACCGAAGGGAGAGTGCCGTGGTCGTCGCGCTCATCGTGATCTGCGAGGTCGGCTTCTGGGTGCTGCTGGCCGCCGGCCTCGCCACCCGCTACCTGCTGAAGATGCCCCGCACCGGCGCGGCGCTGCTGCTGTGCGAGCCGCTGCTGGAGGTCGTCCTGCTGGTCGTCACCGCGATGGACCTCAAGAACGGCGCCGAGCCCAGCGCGAGGCACGGCGTGGCCGCGCTGTACATCGGCTACACCGTGGGCCACGGCCACCGCACCGTGAAGTGGCTCGACGGCCACGCCGCCCACCGCCTCGCGGGCGCCCCGCGCCCGGTGGGGCCGCCCCGCTACGGCATGGCCCGCGCCCGCCACGAGGGCCGCGTCTGGCTGGGCACGCTGGTCGCGGCGGCCGTCGCCACCGCCCTGCTGTGGCTCGCGATCCTGTACGTGGACGACGCGGCCCGCACCGGTTCGCTGGAGAGCTGGATGGGCGCGGCGTGGCGGACGGCCGGCATCCACGGCCTGATCGCCCTGTCGTACGCGATCTGGCCGCGGAAAGCTCCTGTGGACGAGGCATCGGAACCTGTGGGCGTACGCGAATGACTACGCTCAGGGGAATGGACGACTCCGTACCCGCGCGCGACGTTCACCCCGCGTCCGACGCCCTGGAGGCCGCCGCCGACGAACATCTCGCCCGGCGGGCCCTGCGGAGCCTCGCCGAGGAGGGCGCCGCGCCCCGCGCCACGATGGCCGACGTGCTCGCCGATCTCGCGGACCGCTTCAGCGCTCCCCGCCCGGCACCCACAGCACGTCCCCGACCTCCTTGTTCGCCGTCCGCGCCAGGATGAACAGCAGGTCGGAGAGGCGGTTGAGGTACGTCGCCGTCAGGGCGTTCATCGTGTCGCCGTGGACCTCCAGTGCCGCCCACGTCGAGCGCTCGGCGCGGCGGACGACCGTGCAGGCCTGGTGCAACAGGGCCGCGCCGGGCGTGCCGCCCGGGAGGATGAAGGAGCGCAGCTTGTCGAGGTCCTCCAGGAACCGGTCGCAGTCCGCCTCCAGCTTGTCGACGTACGACTGCTCCACCCGCAGCGGCGGGTACTTCGGGTCCTCGACCACCGGCGTCGACAGGTCCGCACCCACGTCGAACAGGTCGTTCTGGACGCGGACGAGGACCTTGACGACCGACTCGTCGAGGCCGCCCAGCGCGATCGCGGTGCCGATGACCGCGTTGGCCTCGTTGGCGTCGGCGTACGCCGCGATCCGCAGGTCCGTCTTGGCGGTGCGGCTCATGTCGCCGAGTGCCGTCGTGCCCTTGTCGCCGGTGCGGGTGTAGATGCGCGTCAGATTGACCATGCGGCCAGCCTAGTTACGCGCGGGCCCTCCGGAACACACCTGTGCCCACCGTCACGGCCAGGCCCGCGAAAGCGGCCGCGACCAGCACCCCGTACAGCAGGTAGCGGAACGGCATCAGGTGCGAGAGGGCGTCGAGCCAGGCCGGGGCCAGCGCCATCGGCAGCATCAGGCCGGACAGCAGCATCGACGGCATGGCCACGGCGTTGATGGCCGGCCCGAACTCCTGCGGCTTGGGCAGCTTCAGTGCCGGCGCGTACGACAGCGACGCCGGCGCGACCGTCAGGACGGCGACGAACCCGAACCCGATCAGGATCCCGCCCAGCGGCGCCCGCAGCCCCACCGCCACGGCGGCCAGCACGAGCACCGCCTGGAAGACGAAGAGCGCGGCGTCCCGCAGGACCCGCCCCAGCAGCAGCGCCAGCCGGCTGACCGGGGTGACGCATCCGCTCGACGACCCCCATCTGCTTCTCGATGATGATCGCGAACCCGGCGGACGACGCGCCGAAGAGGCCGAGCTGGAGCAGCTGCCCGGGGACGAGGACCTGCCAGGAGTCGCCGTCCGAGGCGAGCGGCAGGCCGGTGAGCAGCGGGCCGAAGAAGACCAGGTACAGCAGCGGCATCAGGACACCGAAGAGCAGCTGGAACCTGGAGCGCAGCGTCTGGCGGGCGTACCGCCCGAAGACGAGCGCGGTGTCGTGCAACAGCATCCGGATCTCCTGGACGGCGATGGGCGTGGTGTCGACGGGCGCCGGGCCGCGCCCGGTGATGGCGAGGAAGGTGTCCTGGAGCGACGCGCCGGCCGACCCGGCGTACCGCTCCTTGAGCGCGGCCGGGGTGCCCTCCGCGACGACCGCGCCCTTGTCGACGACGACGAGCCGGTCGGACACGGCCTCGTCGAGGTGGTGGGTGGTGAGGAAGACGGTCGTGCCGTACGCGTCGCGCAGCCGCCGCACCAGCTGCCCCAGGTCGGCGCGGCTGCCGGGGTCGAGGCCGGTGGTCGGCTCGTCGAGGAAGAGGACCTCGGGGCGGTGCGGGAGCCCCATCGCGATGTCCAGGCGCCGCCGCTGCCCACCGGACAGCGCCGCGCACGGGCGGTCCAGCAGCCCGGCCAGGTCCAGGTCGCGCGCCAGTTCGCCGGCGCGGGCGGCCGCCTCGGCCCTGGAGAGCCGGTAGAGCCGGCCCCTGGGTGACCAGTTCCTCGCGTACGGAGACGGACAGGTCGACGCCGCCGGACTGGGCGGCGTACCCGGTCCGCTGCCGCACACCGGCGGGCTCGCCGACCAGGTCGCGGCCGGCGACCGTGGCGGCGCCGCCGATCGGCGGGAGGAGCGTGGTGAGCATGCGCAGCGTGGCGGTCTTCCCGGCGCCGTTGGGGCCGAGGAGACCGCGGCCGCCGGCGACGACCCGATGCCGACGCTCGTCGCCGGACAGCTCTCCTGGATCCACAGCACGCTCATGGCCTGGATCGGCATTCGAGATGGTCAAGCGCCGCGACATCGGCGAGGTCGCCCGCTAAGCCCTCGGCCTGCTCGACGAGATGGAGGAGCTGATGGGGCGCAAGGTGCTGGAGTACGCGGTACGGCCGGCCGGGTGAACCGGCTCACCGGTCCGTGGGAACTCACCCCGCGGCCCGTATCGGTGTGATGTCCGTCATTCGAGACGTGACGCGCATCTCTTCGGCGCCACACGGCCGCGCGCGCCCGCTAACCTCCGCGAAGAGCCGAAGAGTAAACGGGTGTTAAGGGGAAGATCGTGGCCAGGAAGCTCGCCGTCATCGGGGCCGGACTCATGGGGTCCGGAATCGCGCAGGTCTCGGCCCAGGCGGGCTGGGAGGTCGTGCTGCGTGACGTCACCGACGCGGCCCTGACCCGCGGCACCGACGGCATCAAGGCCTCGTACGACAAGTTCGTCGCCAAGGGCAGGCTCGAAGCCGCCGACGCCGAGGCCGCCCTGGCCCGGATCACCACGACCACCGACATGGACGCGGCCGCCGACGCCGACATCGTCGTCGAAGCCGTCTTCGAGAAGCTGGACGTCAAGCACGACATCTTCCGTGCGCTCGACAAGCTCGTACGCGACGACGCCGTCCTCGCCTCCAACACCTCCGCCATCCCGATCACCAAGATCGCGGCCGTGACGGAGCGTCCGGAGCGCGTCGTCGGCACCCACTTCTTCTCACCCGTCCCGATGATGCAGCTGTGCGAACTGGTACGCGGCTACAAGACCAGCGACGAAACCCTCGCCACCGCACGCGAGTTCGCCGAGTCGGTCGGCAAGACCTGCATCGTCGTCAACCGTGACGTCGCCGGGTTCGTGACGACCCGTCTGATCTCCGCCCTCGTCGTCGAAGCGGCGAAGCTGTACGAATCGGGCGTCGCCTCCGCCGAGGACATCGACATCGCCTGCAAGCTGGGCTTCGGCCACGCCATGGGCCCGCTCGCGACCGCCGACCTCACCGGCGTGGACATCCTGCTGCACGCCACCAGCAACATCTACACCGAGTCCCAGGACGAGAAGTTCGCCCCTCCGGAGCTGATGCGCCGGATGGTGGACGCGGGTGACATCGGCCGCAAGAGCGGGCAGGGCTTCTACAAGCACTGAGCCGTATCGACCGTTTCGCCATCACCCCTCGGGGTGAATTCGGTATCGGTTCGCTTACAAGGCGCAACTGGTCCGCCGGTCAGGCAGTCAGTTGTTGCATAGAAGTACGTGACGACGAAAGACGTGCACGACGCACAGACGTGACGACAACGCACTCTCGGGGAGCGCATATGCACATCAGGGGCGACCACGCCGAGCTGGTCGTCGGGGGCCGCCTCGACGTCCGCAGCGCGGCGGACGCCCGTACGGTCCTGCACTCGGCCGTCGACGACGGAGCCGGCGACCTGGTGCTCGACCTGACCGGCCTCGACTCCTGGGACGCCACCGGCCTCGGAGTCATCATGGGCGCCCACCGGCGAGCGGGCCGCTGCGGCCGCCGGCTGGTGCTGCGGGGCGTACCGCCCCAGATGCAGCGCCTGCTGGTGGCCACCCGGCTGCACCGCATCCTCGCCATCGAGGGCGGCATCGCCGCCGAAACGTTGCCCCGGGTGTAACGGTACGGGCCTGGTAAACCGCACCAGGCGCCCAATCCTCACAAGACCGTGACGTCTTGGGCGCCGTGCCACCCCGGCTCTTCATTCATACTGAGCGAAGGTCTAGGGTTCGGTCGCCTGCCGATTGACGGACCCACCCGGCAGGCACCGGACCAGAAGCGACAGCGGGCGTGCAAGGCCGGGAGGGGCTTCGGCGCAGCACGCTTTTGGGAGCTTTCACATGGACCCGATCAACCGGGGACCGGAAGACTTCGGCCACGACGACGACCGCGGCGGCGACAGCGACGGCCGGCCGCGCACCACGCGCGACGACGGCCCGACGCCCGCCCACGGGCAGGGCGGCGCACCACCGGGCAAGGCCCGTACCGCCCAGCTCGTCTCGGGCGACCTCCTGCTCACCATCAACCCGATAGACGGCAGCGAGATCGAACCGTGCCCGCCCGGGCGCCTGCCGGAACCGCCCGGCCGCCACACCCCCGAGGAGCGCGCCGACCTCACCCGCGCGGCCGGCCCGCCCGTACCGCCCGGCCCCGCGGCCCCGCCGCTGCCCCTCCTGGAGCGCCAGGAGGAGCGCGAGCGGCTGGTCCGGCTGCTGTCCCGCGGCCGCTCCGTACGGCTCACCGGACCGGCCGGCTCCGGGCGCACCTCGCTGCTCGCCGCCGTCGCGTCCGACTGCGCCGGCCTCGCGCCCGACGGTGTCGTCCGGCTCTCCGGCCACCACCGCACGCCCACCGAGCTGCTGTACGAGCTGTTCGCCACCGTCCACCGCGCGCCGGCCCACCGCCCCGACCGCGCCGGGCTGCTGGCCGCCGTCCACGAGATCGGCGCGGTCGTCGTCCTGGACGACCTGGAGTTCGGCGGCGCCGCGCTGGACGAGCTCCTCGCCGCCACCCCCGAGTGCGCGTACCTGCTCGCCGCCACGCCCGACGTCGCCGCGCCCTCCGCCGACTCCCACCTCGAAGAGGTGTTCCTCTCCGGGCTCGACCGCAGCTCCGCGCTGGAGCTGCTGGAGCGCGGCGTCGACCGGCCGCTCACCGACGACGAGGCCAACTGGGCCGGTGACCTCTGGTTCGAGTCCGAGGGCCTGCCGCTGCGGTTCGTCCAGGCCGGCGCCCTGCTGCGGCAGCGCGACGAACTGCGCGCCGGCCCGTCGGGCGACGAGGACGACGACAACGTCTTCGCCGACGGCCGCGAGGCACCGCTGCCTTCGCTCGGCGACGGCGCGGCCCCCGCCCCGCTGCTCGCCTCCCGGCTCTCCGAGTCGGCCCGCGAGACCCTGCGCTTCGCCGTCGCGCTCGGCGGGGAGGTGCCGCACCAGGCGCACCTGCCGGCGCTCGTCAACGACACGCACGCGGACGCCGCCCTCGGCGAGCTGCTGCGCTGCGGACTGCTCACCCCGGTCGGCACCCGCTACCGGCTCGCCGCCGGGGTCATGGCGCAGCTCGCCGCCAAGGGCTACGACGAGGGCGCCGCCGACCGCGCCCACACCGCCGCCCACCACTACGCCTGGTGGGTCGGCCACCCCTCGGTCAGCCCGGAGCGGGCGGCCGCCGAGGCGGACGCCGTACTGGCCGCGCTGACCGCGCTGGTGCAGGCCGCCGCGGACAGCGGCTCGGGCGGCTCGGGAGTACCCGCCGTGGGGAGTGCCTTCGGCGGCCCGGGCGGCTCCGACACCCCTGGCGGCTCGGCCGGCCTGGTCTCCGCGTCCTCCGCCGACGAGGAGGAGGGGTACGCCGACACGGCGGTCGTGCTGGCCCGCAGTGCGGCGCCCGCGTTCGCGGCCGGGCTGCACTGGGGCGCCTGGGAGCGGGCGCTGCGGACCGGCGCGGAGGCGGCCCGGCACGCCGGCGAGGTGGCCGAGGAGGCCTACTTCCATCACGAGTTGGGCGTCCTCGCGCTGTGCGCCGGGAACCTGGACCGGGCCCGCGCCGAGCTGGAGGCGTCCATCGCCATGCGCGGCGCCCTCGCCGACAAGCGCGGCACGGTGGCCGGCCGGCGGGCCCTGGCCCTGGTCGCCGACCGCGAGCGCGGGCCGCTGCTGGGCGGCAGGACGGCGGCGGGCGAGGAGGTGCCCGCGGCGCGGTACGAGGAGTCGGCGTCCCCGCCCGGCGGCGTACCGGCGGCCACGCCCACGCCCAAGCCGAAGCCGGCCGCCTTGCCGGGCCTCAGCGGTGACACCGAGACGCTCATCGCCCCCCAGAGCCCGCCAGCCCCGGCGGCCAAGGCCGGGCCCACCGCGCGGCGCACCATCCTGAACGGGGCCCGGCGCAACCTGGTGGCGGCCGGCGCGGGCGCCATCCTCGCGGCCGTCCTGGGCACGGTGGTGACCCTGGGCGCGACCTCGGGCGGTGACGACGGCAAGGGCGGCTCGGGCGGGGTCACGTCCGACCAGTCGGCCAACGAGGACGGTGGCGACGGCGGCCTCGACGCGGACGAGCCGGACCAGGGCTCCACCCGCGACCCCGGTGACGACGGCGGGGACAGCGGCGGCACGGGCGGTTCCGGCTCCGGTTCCCCCGGTACGCCCGGCTCCTCGGCCCGCCCGGGCGAGACCGGCTCCGCCGGCACCCCGTCCACCCCGTCGGGCGACCCGTCCACCACGACGGGCGGCACGACCCCGACTACGTCCGGGCCCAGCACGGGCAGCCCCACCAGCAGTGGGCCCACCACGGGCGCCCCGACGACGGGTGGCACGACGTCCGGCGGTACGACGAGCGGGTCCACGTCAGGTGAGACGACGACGGGATCGACGTCCGGCGAGACGACGACCGGTGAGACGACGAGCGGGTCCACGTCAGGTGAGACGACGACGGGATCGACGTCCGGCGAGACGACGACCGGTGAGACGACGACCGGGTCCACGTCCGGTGAGACGACGACGGGCGAGACGACGTCCGGTGCGGGAGGCGGCACCACCAGCGGTGAGACCGACGGCGGCACCGAGACCACCGGCGGTGCCGGCGGCGCCACCCAGAGCGCGCCCGCCACCAGCAGCGACCCCACCCCGACCGGGACGGCCGCCTGAGACACGCGTACGGCCCCGGGATCCCTGACGGAACCCGGGGCCGTACGCGTACCGAAAACGGCTCAGAACAGCCGCAGCTTGTCGTCCTCGATGCCGCGCAGCGCGTCGTAGTCCAGCACCACGCACCCGATCCCGCGGTCCGTCGCCAGGACGCGGGCCTGCGGCTTGATCTCCTGGGCCGCGAAGACGCCCTTCACCGGCGCCAGATGGGGGTCGCGGTTCAGCAGCTCCAGATAGCGGGTGAGCTGCTCCACGCCGTCGATCTCGCCACGCCGCTTGATCTCCACGGCCACGGTCGCGCCGTCCGCGTCGCGGCACAGGATGTCGACCGGCCCGATGGCGGTCGGGTACTCGCGGCGGATCAGTGTGTACCCGTCGCCGAGTGTCTCGATCCGGTCGGCGAGCAGCTCCTGGAGGTGTGCTTCCACGCCGTCCTTGATGAGGCCGGGATCGACACCGAGTTCGTGCGACGAGTCGTGGAGGATTTCCTCCATCGTGATGATCAGTTTCTCGCCCGCTTTGTTCACGACCGTCCAAACACGGTCATCACCCTCCTTGAGGGTGCACGGCGGCGACATCCAATTGAGCGGTTTGTACGCCCGGTCGTCGGCATGGATGGACACGCTGCCGTCTGCCTTGACCAGGATCAGACGGGGTGCGGAGGGCAGGTGGGCGGTGAGCCGGCCCGCGTAGTCCACGGAGCAGCGGGCGATGACGAGACGCATGGTCGGCAACGCTACAAGACACACGCTCTTCCGCGCGATTCGGTCCTAAACTCCCGTTCTCCCATGGCCGGTTGTCCACCCAATCTCCTGGTGCGGTCCGGACAGCGCGCTTACCGTGGAAGCGGGAGGTTGTCGCTCGTGCACGCTGCGTGTCGTTCGGGGGGCGTCCTCCTTCCCTGCCCGTAAGACCCCGGTGACCGGGGTCGCGAGAGGAGAACCCATGTCGCTCGACGTCTCACCGGCGCTGTTGGAACAGGCCGAGCGAGGCGAGGTCGACGAAGCCGACTTCGTCGACTGCGTCCGGACCTCCCTGCCCTACGCGTGGGAGATGATCAGCTCTCTGGTGGCCCAGCTGAAGGTGGACGGCGGTGCGTTCGCCGACAACCAGACGCCGCCGCCGGACGAGCAGGCGCGCGGCCAGCTGCTGCGCGCGCTGGCGAGTGACGCGATCCGGGGTGCGCTCCAGCGGCACTTCGGCGTGCGTCTGGCGTTCCAGAACTGCCACCGCGTCGCGGTGTTCCCGCTGGACTCCTCGGTCGACGAGCGGCTTGCCCGCTTCACCTCCGTACGAGCCCAGCTGCTGAACCAGTCGCCGACTCTGCGCGACTGCTGACGCCTTGTGCTGCCGCTCCGCATCGCGGGAGGTGCAACTGGTGCAGGGGCGGCAGCATGGTGGCCATCATTCGAGCCGGGGTACCACCTCCGCCCCCAGCCGCCGGACGTTCTCCTCCGTGGCCGCGACGTCGCCGGAGCCCTCGACGAGCAGTGCGAAGCGCGTGATGCCCGTACGCTCCGAGGTCGCCGCCAGCCGGTCCGCCGCCACCCGCGCCGACCCCACCGGATGGAGCCGGCACAGCAGCTCCGTGTAGGCGACGGGGTCGCGCATCGCGCGGTGCCTGCCGTCGACCGTGACATGGGCGTCCAGCCCCTGTTTCAGCCAGCCGGGCATCGCCTTCACCAGCATCTCCGCCGCGTCCGCCGTCCGGTCCGCGATCTGCGCGACCCCCGCCGACACATGGCCGCCCGCCGCCCGCGCGACCGCGTCCGGGGTGTGCCCGGCGGCCAGCGCCTCACTCCGCCACAGGGCGACCATGCCGGCCTTCTCCTCGTCGCCGCAGTGCATCCCCAGCAGCATCGGCAGGCACCGCTCGGCGGCCAGCTTCACACTCCGCGGCGAGGTGCAGGCGAGGACCGTCTCCGGTACGGGATCGCCGTCGATGAGCTCCTGCGGCCTCGGTACGACGGCCACCTCACGGAACCGGTGGCGGGGCCCGTCCGCCGCGACGCGCGGCTCGCGCAGCCAGCGCAGCAGGAGGTCCAGCGATTCGGGGAACCCCGTCTCGTACGCCGCCAGGCCCGCGCCGAACACCTCCAGGTCGACCCACGGCCCGCCCCGGCCCACGCCGAGCGTGAACCGCCCGCCGGAGGTGAGGTGCAGCAGCGCCGTCTGCTCGGCGAGCGCGACCGGATGGGTCGTCGGCAGTACGCTCACGGCGGTGCCGACCCGGATGCGACGCGTCCGGCCGAGCAGCAGCGCGGCGAGCGTCACGGCCGAGGGACACACCCCGTACGGTACGAAGTGGTGCTCGGCCAGCCACACCGAGTCCAGCCCGGCTTCCTCGGCCACCTCCGCCGACCGCACCGCACGGTGCAGCGTCTCCCCCTGCCCCTGGCCGGGAAACTGCGCCGCCAGTACAAAAGCTCCCACACGCATCGCCTTATGCCTCCTTGACCGGCCGACGCGGCTCCCCTCACTGGCAACAACGCCTGGCAGGTGCCAAAGGCAACGGCCCCAGGGCAAGTTGTTGCGATTTTCCGGTAACTCGGACCGAACGGTGCGAGTACCCACAGTCGCGACCCTTAGGCTGGACGGGCAGAAGTCCGCGCCCGCCCCAGTGAGGTGTTCCGTGTCCCCGCGCCGCAACCGCCCCCGTGGCGGCGAGAAGCCGAACGAGAACAGCGGCGAGTCGGGCGACAGGTACGGCGGCTTCCAGCGCACCGAGTCCTGGCAGGACGAGGGATGGTCCGTCCGTCATGTGGCGGGCGCGAGCGCCGCCGGCAAGCGGTACCGCTGCCCGGGCTGCGACCAGGAGATCCCGGCGAGCGTCCCGCACGTGGTGGCCTGGCCCGAGTACGGCGGCGTGGACGACCGGCGGCACTGGCACAAGGCGTGCTGGAACGCGAAGGACCGCCGCACCACGCGGGTGCAGCGGTCCCGTAACGCGCCCCGCCACTGACCGCTGAGGCGCATCCGGCTGGATTTCTCCGTCGGTTCTGCCTGTTCCCCGGCTGGAGAACCGGTGGATCATCGAGGTGAAACGGTCGGCGACAGGGGCCGGCAGTGACGCCACCGACGGGGGACAACGACGTCCGGCTGGCGGGACTACGTCATCTTCCGCAGCGTAAACGGAGCGCCCGTGACGAACCTTCAGCCCTACGACATCGATGCCATCCGGGCGCAGTTCCCCGCCCTCAAGGCCGGGTCCGCGCACTTCGACGGCCCCGGGGGCACGCAGATACCGCAACCCGTGATGGACGCCATGGTGGACGCGCTGTCCGACCCGCTCTGCAACCGGGGGACCATGACGGCCGGGGAGCGCAACGCCGAGGCGATCGTCGTGGAAGCGCGCCGGGCCCTCGCCGACTTCCTCGGCGCCGACCCGGTCGGCATCGTCTTCGGGCGCAGTTCCACCCAGCTCCTCTACGACTTCTCCCGCACCCTGGCCAAGACCTGGCGGCCCGGCGACGAGGTGGTCGTCACCCGCCTCGACCACGAGGCCAACATCCGGCCCTGGGTACAGGCCGCGGAGGCCGCCGGGGCCGCCGTCCGGTGGGCCGACTTCGATCCGGCCACCGGGGAACTCACCCCCGACCACATCCGCGAGGTGCTCTCCGAGCGCACCCGCCTGGTCGCCGTCACCGCCGCGTCCAACCTGATCGGCACCCGCCCCGACATCCCGGCGATCTCCGAGCTGGCCCACGGCGCGGGCGCCCTGCTCCACGTCGACGCGGCCCAGCTCAGCGCACACGCCCGCGTCGACCTCGACGCGCTCGGCGCGGACTCCCTCAGCTGCTCCGCCTACAAGTTCCTCGGACCGCACCTGGGAGTCCTCGCGGCCCGTCCGGAGCTGCTGGAGAGGCTCAGCCCCGACAAACTGCTCGCCTCGACCGACACCGTCCCCGAGCGGTTCGAGCTCGGCATCCTGCCGTACGGCGTGCTCGCCGGCGTCCGTGCCACGGTCGACTTCTGGGCCGGTCTCAGCGGACTGCGGCCCGCCGACGCCACGCGGGGTGAGCGCCTGACGGCGGCGATGGCCGCGGTGGAGGAGCACGAGGACCGGCTCCGGCTGCGGCTCGAACGGGGGCTGGCCGCGCTCGACGCCGTGACGGTGCATTCGCGGGCCTCGTTGCGGGCGCCCACCCTGCTTCTCACCTTCCGGGGGCACGACCCGCGCGAGGTGCACCGCCATCTGGCCGGCCACGGGGTCGACACCGGTGTCGGGACCTTCTACTCGGCGGACGCCGCCCGGCACCTCGGTCTGGGTGAGGAGGGCGGTGTGCGCGTGGGGCTGGCGCCCTACACCTCCGAGGAGGACGTCGAACGGCTGCTGGAATGCCTCGCCGCATTCCCCGGCCTGGAGGCCGGCGCGGGCCGGCCGCTTGCCGGGCACCTGTGATCCCCGGCCGGCGGGCAGATTCCGCCGCGCCGTTTGCGAAGGAACGGAACCTGCAATGACCGAGATCGTGTTGGACGACGTATGGATTCGCCAATTCACCCCGGCGCCCACCGGTGCGACACCCCTGGTGTGCTTTCCGCACGCCGGCGGATCGGCGAGTTACTTCCGTCCTCTTTCCAATTCCCTGAAGAACCGGGCCCAGGTTCTCTCGATTCAGTATCCCGGGCGGCAGGACAGGATTAAGCACCCCTTTCTGACCACCATCGATGAATTCGCCGACGCCGCGTACACCGCGCTGGAACCACTGCTGAAAGGGGCCGTCGCGTTCTTCGGTCACAGCATGGGTGCGGCCATCGCGTTCGAAGTGGCGAACAGGATGAAGGAGCGCCTCGGCGCGGCGCCTTCGACGCTCTTCGTTTCCGGCCGGCGGGCGCCTTCCAAGGACAGGGAGAGCCGTATCCACCTGCTCGACGACGAGGGCCTCGTGGAGGTGCTGCGCAGTCAGAGTGGCACCGACGCGCGCATCCTGGAGGACAAGGACGTGCTGCGCATGATCCTGGGGCCGCTGCGCGCCGACTACACTGCTATCGAGACCTACCGGTACGACCCTGCCCGTCCGAAGCTGGACTGCCCCGTGGTCGCCCTGGCCGGCGAGGACGACGAGACGCTCACCTCCGACGAGGCGCGGGCGTGGGCGGACCACACGACCGGGGCGTTCTCCCTGGAGACGTTCCCGGGCGGCCACTTCTACCTGGCCGAGCACATCGACGGCGTCGCCGGCGTCGTGGCCCGCGAGCTTCCGCTCCGGTAGCGCGCGCGTACGCATGCCTTCAGGGGCGTACCGGAGGACGGACTCCTCCGGTACGCCCCTGAACGCACGTACGACGTACGTGCCTGCGAGGTACCCGCAGCGGGCCGATGGCCGTCCGCGCGCGGGGCGCGGGAGGACGGCCACGGCCCGGCCCCCTCAGGCTCCCCGTACGTCCGCGTCCTCGTCCTCACCGGCGGGCGCGGGCTCCAGGCCCAGGCCGTCGCGCCCGGCGAGCATGTCCTCGATGACCCGGTGGAAGTGCGTGATGATGCACTCCCGCTCGCTCAGGATGTTCGTCCGGTACGCGGACGAGTGCGTCGTGGCGGCGACGTCGGTCCATTCGTCGATGTCCTGCTGCACGACCGCCTTGTAGATCTCCCAGAAGAAGTCGACCTGGCGCAGGTACTCCGGGTCGTCGTTCTCCTCCATCTCGTAGCGCAGCTCCCACGCCTCGAAACGGGTCTTGGTCACGCTCAGCGGGACGGCCCGGAACACCTGGGTGTGCAATGCCTGGCAGTTGGCCACGGCGGTGGGGAAGAGCTGGTAGTTGCAGATGGCGTACCGCGTGTGGTCCAGGGTGCGGAGCAGGTCGTCCAGCACGCCGAGGAACGGGACGAAGTACATGCCGTTGCGTCCGTACACGTGCATCGTCGAGTGGCGGGCGTCCTTGGCCTCCTTGCCGCCCATGCCGTGCAGCGCCTGCGCGTGGTAGTACTCGCTGAAGGCGTCGACGGCGACCTTCCAGTTGACGTCCACCTCCCACTCGACCTTCTCGACGAGCTTCATGTCCTCCATGCGGAAGGCCGCCAGGTCGTCCCTGACCTCGGGGGCGATCCAGTCCTTCAGCGGGCCGGCCACACCCGGACCGGCCAGCACCGCCCACACCCAGCCGCCCCACTCGTCGACGTCGATGGCGGGGGAGCACAGGCCGGCCAGCATCTTGGCGTCGAAGTCCGGCCGGTCGGGGACGCCGGTCACCTTGCCCTCGGTGTTGTACGCCCAGTTGTGCCACTTGCAGGTAAAGCGGCGGGCATTGGTGCCGCTCTCGGCGACGATCCGGGCGCCGCGGTGCGCGCAGACGTTGTGGAAGCCGTCGAGGCCGCCGTCCTCGCGCCGGGTGATGACGATGCTCTCGCCGTGGCCCTCCCAGACGTGGTGGTCGCCCGGCTCGGCAATCTGCTCGGACCGGCAGATGATCTGCCAGCTCCGGTTGAGGACCTTGATCCGTTCCTGCTCGTAGCGCTCCGGGTCGCGGTAGACCTCGGCGTCGAGTGTCGAGGGCCCGATGGCGGGAACGCCGGGGACGCCGGGGCCGAAGCGGGCGGGCAGGTTACCTCGGGTGGGCTTGAATACCACGGTCGACCTCCGTCGGTCAGTGCAATTTCCGAGTGTGGGTTCCGCGTCAGAAAAAAATGGACGGGAAGCAAGGCGGAGGCCCGCGCAGAAGCGATACGCGAATTTCCCCCGACGGGCAGGCTAGCCCTCGCTGTCAAGATAACTCAAGTGACCTCCGGGCGGCTGGTCTTCAGGGGGATCCGAAGGGTCGCCGGAACACAACTGGAATGTTCTATTCCGAATTCCTGTGGTTTTTGCCGCCGGTTCTGCCTGTTCCGGTACTTCCCCGACGTGGAGGGTTAAGGGGAAGGATTCCTTGCCATGCGGTCACCACGGGGGACGAGGTTTTGGTGAGCACAGAGGACAAGCTCCGCGGCTATCTCAAGCGAGTCACCGGGGAGCTGCTGGAGACCCGCGAGCGGCTGGTCGCCGTGGAGAGGCGCGAACCCGTCGCGATCGTCGGCATGGCCTGCCGCTTCCCGGGCGGCATACGGACCCCCGAGGACCTGTGGCGGCTGCTGGTCGAAGGCGGCAACGTGGTGTCCGGCACCCCGGAGGACCGCAACTGGGACCTCGACGAACTGACGGTGCAGGGCCCGGACGGGACCGCCACCGTACGTACCTTCGGTGCCTTCCTCGACGACGCCACCGACTTCGACGCCGACTTCTTCGGGATCTCACCGCGCGAAGCCGTCGCCATGGACCCGCAGCACCGGCTGCTGCTGGAGACCACCTGGGAGGCGCTCGAACGGGCCGGGATCCCGGCGGACTCCCTGCACGGCAGCCGCACCGGCGCCTACATGGGCATCATCAGCGGCGACTACGCCGCGCACCTCACCGCCTCTGGCTCCGCCGGCCTGGACGGCTACTTCATCAACGGAGCCGGAGCCGCTTTCGCCTCGGGCCGCATCGCCTACACCCTCGGCCTCCAGGGCCCCGCCGTCACCATCGACACCGCGTGCTCGTCGGCGCTGGTCGCCCTCCACGACGCCTGCCAGGCGCTGCGCAGCGGCGACTGCACCACCGCCCTGGTCGGCGGCGCGGCCGTCGTGTCGACCCCCGCGATGCTCGTCGAGTTCGGCCGGCAGGGCGGTCTGGCCCCGGACGGGCGGTGCAAGCCCTTCGCCGCCGGCGCGGACGGCACCGCTTTCTCCGAGGGCGTCGGCGTGCTCGTCCTCGAACGGCTCTCCGACGCCCTGCGCGCCGGACACGAGGTGCTGGCGGTCGTACGCGGTACGGCCGTCAACCAGGACGGTGCCTCCAACGGCCTCACCGCTCCCAACGGCGCGGCCCAGGAGCAGGTGATCCGCCAGGCTCTCGCCAATGCCCGGCTCACTCCCGACCAGGTCGACGCCGTCGAGGCGCACGGCACCGGAACGACCCTTGGTGACCCGATCGAGGGACAGGCGCTGCTGGCCACCTACGGTGCCCAGCGCCCCGCCGGACGCCCCCTGCTGGTCGGCTCGGTGAAGTCCAACATCGGCCACACACAGGCCGCGGCCGGTCTCGCGGGCGTCATCAAGACGGTGCTCTCCCTCCGCGGCGGCGTCCTGCCGGCCAGCCTCGGGATCGACGAGCCGACCCCGCACGTCGACTGGGCCTCCGGCGGTCTCACGTTGCTCACGGAGACGACGCCGTGGCCCGAAACCGGGGAACCGCGCCGGGCCGGGGTCTCCTCGTTCAGCCTCAGCGGCACCAACGCCCACGCCCTGATCGAGCAGGCGCCCCTCCGGGACCGTCCCGCCGGCGACGCCCACGACGGCACGGCCGGCACCGGCACGGAGAGCACCGGGTCCACCGACCGCCCCGCGCCGCTGTCCACCGCGCCCCTTCCGGCCGTCCCCTGGGCGCTGTCCGCCAAATCCGCGCCCGCCCTGCGGGCCCAGGCCGCCCGGCTGCTCGCCCACCTCGAGGCCGAACCGTCCCTCGCGGACGGCGACATCGCCCTCACCCTCGCCACCGGCCGCTCCGCCCTGAAGTACCGTGCCGTCGTCGTGGGCGCCGACCGGCGCCAGCTCACCGCCGGGCTGACGGCGCTCGCGGCGGGGGAGACAGCACCCCAGCTCGTCCAGGGTGTGGCACCGGCGGCCGGCGGCGGGTCCGGCGCCGTCTTCGTCTTCTCCGGCCAGGGGCCCCAGTGGGCGGGCATGGGGAAGCGGCTGATGGACACGTCCCCCGTCTTCGCCGCCCGGGTGGGGGAGTGCCTCGAGGAGTTCGACCGCCACCTGGTCTGGTCGCTCTCCGACGTGCTGCGCGGAGTGCCGGGAGCTCGCAGTCTGGACGAGGACGAGGTCATCCAGCCCGCCCTGTTCACCATGATGGTCTCCCTCGCCGCACTGTGGGAGTCCTGCGGCGTCCGGCCCACCGCGGTGGTGGGCCACAGCCAGGGCGAGATCGCCGCCGCCTGCGTGGCCGGGGCGCTGTCCCTGCCCGACGCCGTACGGATCGTCGCCCTGCGCAACCGGCCCATCAGGGCCGCGATCACGGGCCGCGGCGGCATGGCCTCCCTGCCGCGTGCGGTCGCCGAGGTCGAGGAACTGCTGGAGCGATGGGAGGGGCGGCTCACCGTCGCGGCCGTCAACGGCCCGTCGTCCACGGCGGTCTCCGGTGATCTGGATGCCCTCGAGGAGCTGCTCGCCCTGTGCGAGGGCGACGGGATGCCCGTGCGCCGCATCCCCATCGACTACGCGTCCCACTCCGCCCACATCGACGAGGTCCGGTCGGAACTCCTCGACACCATCGGCGCGTTCCACCCCGGCGAGTTGCGAGTTCCGTTCTACTCCACCGTGACCGGCGGCCCCCTCGACGGCCGTGAGCTGACCGCCGAGTACTGGTTCGAGAACCTGCGCCGCCCCGTGGACTTCGCGGGCGCCGTACGGGCGCTGCTGGCCGACGGCCACCGCGCCTTCGTCGAGTGCGGCGCCCACCCGGTGCTGACCTACGGCCTCGAGGAACTCGTCCAGGAGGCGGGTGTCGAAGCGACCGTCGTCCCGAGCCTGCGGCGCGACCAGGGAGGGCCGGACCGCTTCCTCACCTCCCTGGGTCTGCTCCACGCGGGCGGTGGCCAGGTCGACTGGCACGCCCTCCTGGCGGGCGGCGGAGCCCGTCACGTCTCTCTCCCCACCTACGCCTTCCAGCGGCGGCGGTTCTGGCTCGACGCCCCGGCCCCCTCCGCCGGGGACGTCCGCGCCGCCGGACTGCGCGCTGTGGACCACCCGCTGATCGGCGCCACCGTCGACCTCGCGGACGACCGGGATACGGACGGCGCGGCCGTCCACACCGGGCGGCTCGCGGCGGACACCCACCCCTGGCTCGCCGACCACGCCGTGGCCGGCACACTGCTGCTGCCCGGAACCGCCACCGTCGAGCTCGCCGCGCACCTGGCCGGCCGCGGCGGCGTCGAGGAGCTCATGCTGCACGCTCCCGTCGTCGTACCGGACGACGGTGCCCTCACGCTCCAGGTGGCCGTCGGCTCCCCGGACGACTCGGGCCGCCGGGCGCTCACCTTGTACTCCCGCCCCGAGGACGGCCCCGCCGGTTCGCCGTGGACCCGGCACGCCCAGGGCACCCTACGGCCCGAGGAGACCGGCCGCCCCGGAGGCGCCGCCGGGGACCAACTGCGCGGCGCCTGGCCCCCGCCCGGGGCCGCCCCGGTGGACATCGACGCCCTGTACGGACGGCTGGCCGCCCTCGGCCTGTCGTACGGGCCCGCCTTCCGCGGACTGCGTGCCCTGTGGAGGCGCGGCGACGAGCTGTTCGCCGAGGTCGCTCCGGAAGCCCCCGTGCTCACCGACGCGGCGGCGTTCGGCCCGCACCCCGCGCTGCTCGACGCCGCCCTCCACGCGGTGCTCGCCGACCGGCTCGCGCGGGACACCGGCCCCGCACCCCTCCGGCTGCCCTTCGCCTGGCGCGGGGTCACGGTGCACGCCACCGGCGCCACCGCCCTTCGGGTGGTACTGCGCCACGAGGGCGACGAACTCAGGCTGCTGGCCGCCGACTCCACCGGGGCACCGGTCATGTCCGTCGAGGCCCTGACCGTACGGCCCGTGACCGTCGAGCAGTTGCGCACCGCGGGCGATCCCCACCGGGACTCGCTCTTCCGGCTGGACTGGACGGTCGCCGCACCGGCGGACGAGCCGACGCGTCCCCAGCGGTGCGCGGTGATCGGCGGCACCGGGGCCCTCACCGGCGCCGTCGGTCACCGGTACGCCGACCTGGCCGGGCTCGTAGCCGCCACGAAGACCGGAACCCCGCTGCCGGAGCTCGTGTTCGCCCCGGTGGACGCCGTCACCGCGGACGACGCGGCCCACGAACAGGACGGTACGGCGACGGACACGGCCGCAGCGGTCAGGGCGGTCGCCGACCACGTGCTCGGCCTCGTGAAGGACTGGGTCGAGGACGACCGTCTGGCCGACTCGCGCCTGGTGGTCGTCACCCGCGGCGCCGTGTCACCGGCCGGCGACGAGGTGCCGACCGACCTCGCGGGCGCGGCGGTGTGGGGCCTGGTGCGCTCCGCACAGGCCGAACACCCCGGACGGATCGTCCTGGTGGACGCCGCCAGCCCGGCCCCCGTACCGGCCGAGGCGCTGCTGGCCGCCGTGGCGACCGGTGAACCCGAGACGGCCGTCCGCGCCGGCACCGTCCTCGTGCCCCGGCTCGTCCGCGTCCCCGCCGCGCAGGCCCCCGACTCCCGCCCGGCCGACGGCTGGGGCACCACGCTGGTCACCGGCGGGCTCGGCACGCTCGGAGGCCTCGTCGCCCGTCACCTGGTGACCGAGAAGGGCGTCCGCGACCTGCTGCTCCTGGGCCGCCGGGGTGCCGACACCCCCGGTGCCGACGAACTGGTCGCGGAACTGACCGCCCTGGGCGCGCACGTCACCGTGGCCCACTGTGACGTGGCCGACCGCGACGCGCTGGCCGCACTGCTCGACTCCCTGCCCGCCGAACGGCAGCTCACCGCGGTCGTCCACACGGCCGGCGTGGTCGACGACGGCATCGTTACCGCGCTGACCCCCGAGCGGCTCGACCGGGTCCTGCGCCCCAAGGTGGACGCGGCGATCAACCTGCACGAACTCACCCGTGACCGGAAGCTGTCCGCGTTCGTGCTGTTCTCCTCGCTGTCGGGTGTGCTCGGCCGGGCCGGTCAGGCCAACTACGCCGCCGCCAACGCCTTCCTGGACGCCCTCGCCCGGAACCGCCACCGGCTAGGTCTGCCCGCCACGTCGCTGGCGTGGGGCCTGTGGGCCGAGAGCAGCGACATCACCGGCGACCTCGGCGAAGCCGACCTGCGGCGGCTCGCCGCCCCCGGCATCACCGCCATGCCGGCCGGGGAGGCCCTGGCGCTCCTCGACGTGGCGCTCGACGCCGCGCACGTCCACGACACACCCGCGCTCGTCACCGCCCGCCTCGACCTGCCCGCGCTGCACAGCGAGGCCCAGACCCGCGGCCTGGCACCGGTGTTGCGCTCACTGGTGCGCGTACGGCCAGCCGCCACCGACCGGGACGGCACCGGACGGGGTGAGCCCGCGGACGCCGACGGCCCCCTGCGCGACCAGCTCGCGCGGCTGCCCGCCCCCGAACGGCTCGAAAGGCTCACCACGCTCGTCCGCGCCAAGGCGGCGGCCGTGCTGGGCCATGACGGGACCGGCGGTGACGTGATCGACGAGGACCGC
Organism: Streptomyces sp. CB03238; assembly: GCF_002099185.1. Lineage (NCBI taxonomy): Bacteria > Bacillati > Actinomycetota > Actinomycetes > Kitasatosporales > Streptomycetaceae > Streptomyces > Streptomyces sp. CB03238. The sequence continues at coordinate 506,294 of NZ_NBCN01000002.1, forward strand.
GCCTTCAAGGAGCTGGGCTTCGACTCGCTCACGGCGGTCGAACTGCGCAACCAGCTTGGCACGGTCACCGGCATCCGCCTCCCGGCCACCCTGGTTTTCGACTACCCGACCCCGGCGGCGCTCGCCGGGTTCCTGGACACGCACTTCCCGGAGGACGGGAAGGAGGCGACGGACGGGCCGGCCACGGCCGGTGCCACCGCCGCGGAGGGCGCCGTGCGCGCGGCCCTCGACCATCTGAGCGCAACCCTGTCGGCCACCTCGCTGGACGACACCACGCGTGAGGACCTCGTGGCCCGGCTCAAGGAGCTGACGCGCGCGTGGTCCGGGGCCCCCCGGGACCACGCCGCCCCTCTGGAGTCCGCCACACCGGACGAACTCTTCAACCTGCTGGACGAACAGCTCGGAAACGCGTGACAGCGCCCCGACCCACCAGGCCGTACGACACATCATGTGGGAGTGAGACAGCATTGGACACCTCTTCCGACTCGCTGGTCGAGGCGCTTCGGGCTTCGTTGGTCGAGAACGAGCGGCTTCGCCGGCAGAACGAGCAGTTGACCGACGAAGCCGGTGAACCGCTGGCCGTCGTCGGCATGGCCTGCCGCCTCCCGGGCGGCGTCAGCACCCCCGAGGGCCTGTGGCGACTCGTCGCCGAGGGGCGGGACGGCGTCGGGCCGTTCCCCGAGAACCGCGGCTGGGACACTGAGGCGCTCTACCACCCGGACCCGGCTCACCCCGGCACCTCGTACGTCCGTGAAGGCGGGTTCCTCTATGACGCCGCCGACTTCGACGCGGCCTTCTTCGGGATCTCGCCGCGCGAGGCGATGACGATGGACCCCCAGCAGCGGCTGCTGCTGGAGTGCTCCTGGGAGGCGCTGGAGCGTGCCGGGCTCAACCCGAAGACGCTCGCGGGCAGTGACTCCGGTGTGTTCGTCGGCCTCATGTACCACGACTACCTGGGCAACACGAGCTCCGGCAGCCTCGCCTCGGGCCGGATCTCCTACACCCTCGGCCTGTCCGGCCCAGCCATGACCGTCGACACCGCCTGTTCGTCGTCGCTCGTGGCGCTGCACCAGGCGGGCCGCGCGCTGCGCTCGGGCGAATGCTCGCTGGCCCTCGTCGGCGGCGCCACGGTGATGGCCACGCCGCAGGCGTTCGTCGAACTGTCGCGGCAGCAGCTGCTCGCCCCCGACGGGCGGTGCAAGCCCTTCTCCGCCGCCGCCGACGGCGCCGGCTGGTCCGAGGGCGTCGGCGTCATCGCGCTGGAGCGGCTGTCCGACGCGCGGCGCCTGGGGCACCGCGTGCTGGCCGTCGTCCGTGGCTCCGCGCTCAACCAGGACGGCGCGAGCAGCGGCTTCAGCGCCCCCAACGGGCCGGCCCAGCAGCGCCTGATCCACCAGGCCCTGGACAACGCCCGCCTCACGCCGGCCGACGTCGACGTCGTCGAGGCGCACGGCACCGGTACGACGCTGGGGGACCCGATCGAGGCCCAGGCGCTGCTCGCCACCTACGGGCAGCACCGCCCGGAGGACCGCCCGCTGCTGCTGGGCGCCCTGAAGTCCAATGTCGGCCACACCCAGGCGGCGGCCGGTGTCCTCGGCGTGATGAAGATGGTCCTCGCCCTGCGCCACGGCCAGGTGCCGGGACTGGTGCACCTGGACGGTCCCACCCCGCAGGTGGACTGGTCCGAGGGCGCCGTCGAGCTGGTCGCCGAGACCCGGCCGTGGCCGGAGACGGGCGCCCCGCGCCGCGCCGCCGTGTCGTCGTTCGGCATCAGCGGCACCAACGCGCACGTGATCCTGGAGCAGGCGCCCGAGCCGGAGGCTGTATCCGGCGCCGCAACCGCCGCCGACGACCGACCGCTGCCCTGGATGCTGTCGGCCCGTTCCCCGGCCGCCCTGCGGGACCAGGCCACCCGTCTGCTGGAGTTCGCCGAGGCCCACGAGGAGGCGGCGCCCGCCGACGTCAGCCGTGCCCTCGCCGCACGCACCGTCTTCGAGCACCGCGCGGTCCTCGTGGCTGAGCACCGCTCCGCGTTCCTCGACGGGCTGCGCGAGCTCGCCGCAGGCGGCCAGGACGCGGCCACCGTGACCGGCCGGGCCCGTACCACCGGCCGTACCGTCTTCGTCTTCCCCGGACAGGGCTCGCAGTGGGCGCGCATGGGGGTCGAACTGCTGGAGACGGAACCCGTCTTCGCCCGTGAGATCGAGGCCTGCAACGAGGCCCTGCGCCCCTACGTCGACTGGTCGCTGCTCGACGTCCTGCGCGAGGCGCCCGGTGCGCCCGGCCTCGACCGGGACGACGTCGTCCAGCCCGCGCTGTTCTCCGTCGCCGTGTCCCTGGCCGCAGTCTGGCGCGCCCGTGGGGTCCGGCCGGACGCCGTGATCGGCCACAGCCAGGGCGAGATCGCCGCCGCGTACGTGGCCGGCGCCCTCAGCCTGCAGGACGCGGCCCGCGTCGTCGCCCTGCGCAGCCAGGAGATCGTCCGGAACATGGCCGGTGGCGGCGGTATGGCCGCCGTGGCGCTGCCCGCCGACGAGCTGACCGACCGGCTCGCGCCGTGGGCCGGCCGGCTGGCCGTGGCCGCCGTCAACAGCCCCACGTCCTCGGTCGTCGCCGGTGAGGCCGCCGCCTTGGACGAGCTGGTCGAGCGGTGCAAGGCCGACGGCGTGCGCGCCCGTCGTGTGCCGGTCACCTACGGCTCGCACACCCCGCAGGTCGACGCGTTGCGCGACGTACTGCTGGAGCGGCTCGCCCCGGTGCGCCCGCAGCGCTCCAAGGTGCCGTTCTTCTCGACCGTCACCGGCGACTGGCTGGACACCGCCGGCGCCGACGCCGAGTACTGGTTCCGCAACCTGCGCCGCCAGGTCCGCTTCGCCGACTCCGTCGCCGCTCTCGCCCGCCAGGGATTCGACTCCTTCATCGAGGTCAGCCCGCACCCCGTGCTCGTCCCCGCCATCGAGGAGACCCTCGCCGGCCAGGACACGCCGTTCTGCGCGCTGGGCACCCTGCGCAGCAAGCAGGGCGACCGCGCGCAGCTGCTCACCGCGCTGGGCGAGGCCTTCGCCGGCGGCGTCGCCGTGGACTGGACGTCGGTGCTGCCCGAAGGCCCCGGCGCACCGGTCGAGCTGCCGACGTACCCGTTTCAGCGCAAGCGGTTCTGGATCAACACGGTCACCTCCGGAGACACGGCGGACGAGCCCGACGCCCTCGCGGCCCTGCCGGAGGAGGACGACCGGGACGAGACCCGTGCCGGACTCCTCTCCGGGACGGACGAGGAGCGCAACGCCGCCGCGCTCGACCTGGTCCTCAGGACCGTCGCATCCGTCCTCAAGCACGGCTCGCCCGACGACATCGCGGTGGACGGCGCTTTCCTCGACCTCGGCTTCGACTCCCTGACCGCGCTGGAGGCGCGCAACCGCCTCAACCGGGCGACCGGGCTGAGCCTGCCCGTGAGCATGGTGTTCGAACAGCCCACCCCGGCGGACCTGGCCCGCTACGTCGCGGAGCAGGTCGCGGCCCGTGCCGGCGGCGACGCACTGGACGATGGCCTGCTACGGGTCGCCGCCGAGCGGCGCCGGGACGGGACCGCCGAGCGCCTCCCGCTCTCCTTCGGCCAGCAGCGTCTGTGGACCCTCGACCAGCTGGTGCCCGACAGCCCCGCGTACAACGTGGTGATGGCGCTGCCCCTGCAGGGCGCGCTGCGGCCCGAGGTGATGGAGCGGGCGGTCAACGAGATCGTCAGGCGGCACGAGGTGCTGCGCACCACGTTCCCCAGCGCCGACGGCATGCCCTGGCAGGAGATCGCGCCCAGCCTGACCCTGCCGGTGCCGGTCGTCGACGTGCCGGGATCGACCGGTGAGGAGCGGGAAGCCGCGTACGAGCGGCTCGTCGGTGAGGAGGCCCGGCATGTGTTCGACCTCGTCCGGGGACCGCTGACGCGTGTGACGCTGTTCCGGCTGGGCGACGACGACCACCGGATGGTCGTCAACCTGCACCACATCATCGCCGACGCATGGTCGGGCGGTGTGTTCGGCCGCGAGATCGAGGCCGTCTACCGCGCCGTCGCGGAGGACAAGGCACCCGAACTGCCGGACCTGCCCGTCCAGTTCGCCGACTTCGCCCTCTGGGAGCGGCGCTCCCTCGACGACGACCGGCTCGCCGCCCGCCTGGCGAACCTCCGTGCGCTGCTGGGCGACGTCACCTCCAGCTCGAAGATGCCGACGGACCGGCCGCGCCCGGCCGTCCAGCGCTTCCGAGGCGGTGCGACCAGCTTCCGGGTCGAGGGCGAACTCGCCGCCACCCTACGCTCCTTCAGCGCCGAGCGCGGCGTGACGCTCTTCACCACGCTGCTGTCCGCGCTCAAGGTCATCCTGCACCGTTACGCGGGTGACACCGGTGACACCGGCGACGTCGTGGTCGGCAGCGCGATGGCGAACCGCCAGCACGAGGCCGTCCAGGACCTGATCGGCTTCTTCGTCAACACGGTCGTCCTCAAGACCGGGCTGGGCGACGACCCCACGGTGGGTGAGCTCCTCGGCCGGGTCGGCGACACGGTCAAGCAGGGCTTCGAGTACCAGGACATCCCCTATGACGCACTCGTCGCCGAGCTGAGCCCGGAGCGCGGCGCTTCCGCCAACCCCCTGTTCCAGGTCGTCTTCGACATGAAGCGGCACAGCGGGGGCTCCGGTCCCGGTGGTGCGGCCTTCGCCGACGTCATGGAGGTCCACAACGGCACGGCCAAGTTTGACATCGAGATCTCGGTGACCGAGCTGCCCGACGCGCTGCTCGTCGACGCCGAGTACGACAGCGACCTCTTCGACCACGCCACCATCGAGCGGCTGCTCGGCGGGTATCGCGTGCTGCTCGAGGCGTTCGCCGGATCGACGGAGCGGCGGGTCTCCGAGCTGCCGATCCTGCCGGCGGAGATCGAGCACAGGATCCTCGTCGAGTGGAACGACACCGCCCGCCAGTACCCGGAGGAGCAGATCCGCTGCCTCCACACCCTGATCGAGGACCAGACCGACCGTACGCCGGACGCCGTCGCGGTGACCTTCGAGGGCGAGGACGTCACCTTCGCCGAACTCGACCGCCGAGCCAACCAGGTGGCCCACCGGCTGCGAGCCATGGGCGTCGGCCCCGACCAGCCCGTGGCCATCTCCGTGGAGCGGTCGGTCGAGATGGTCGTGGGACTGCTCGGCATCATGAAGGCCGGCGGCGCCTACCTGCCGATCGACCCGACGTACCCGCGCCAGCGGGTGGCGTTCATGCTGGCCGACGCCGACCCGGGGATCCTGCTGACCCAGCGGCACCTGGCCGACCGGCTGCCCGAGCACCAGGCCCGGACGCTGCTGCTGGACCGGCCCGAGGAGTTCGGCACCCAGCCGGACACCCGTCCGGAGTGCACCGCCGGCATGGACGACCTGGTGTACATGATCTACACCTCGGGCTCCACGGGCCGCCCCAAGGCGGCGATGATGACGCACCGTGGTGTGGTGAACCGGCTGCTGTGGAAGCAGGAGTACTACGGGCTGACGCCGGACGACCGGGTGTTGCAGAAGACCCCGTTCAGCTTCGACGTGTCGGTGTGGGAGTTCTTCTGGCCGCTGATGACCGGCGCGCGCATGGTCGTCGCCCGTCCCGAGGGCCACAAGGACCCGGAGTACCTCTCCACCCTCATCCAGGAGCACGGCATCACCACCCTGCACTTCGTCCCGTCGATGCTGAGGGTCTTCCTCCAGCATCCGGGGATCGAGCGGTGCACCTCGGTCACCCGCGTGATCGCCAGTGGTGAGGACCTGCCCGCGTCGTCGATCCTAGGCGTCCACGACCGGCTGCCCGCCGCGACGGTGTACAACCTCTGGGGCGCGACCGAGTGCTCCGTCGACAGCACCTGCTGGGAGTGCCCGCGCGACCTGGGCAACGGCCCGGTGTCCATCGGCACCCCCATCGCCAACACGCAGATCTACATCCTGGACCGCAACCTGCGGCCGGTCCCGATCGGCGCGGCCGGCGAGGCCTTCATCGGGGGTGTCGGCGTGGCCCGCGGCTACTACAACCGGCCCGAGCTGACCGAACAGCGGTTCATCCCCGACCCGTTCAGCACGGAGCCCGGGGCCACGCTCTACCGCACGGGCGACCTCGCCCGCTTCCTGCCCGACGGGTCGATGGTCTTCCTCGGGCGTACGGACTTCCAGGTCAAGGTGCGAGGCATGCGCATCGAGCTGGGGGAGATCGAGGCGGGCCTGCGTGAACACCCGGCCGTGCGCGACGTCGTCGTGATGGCGCGGGAGATCTCCACCGAAGCACAGGACAAGCAGCTCGTCGCCTACGTCCTCCCCGAGGACGACGCGACCGGGCCTCTCACGTCGGCCGACGCCCGTGAGGAGGAGCGCGAGCGCCTCCTGGAGCAGGGCGCGCACAGCGAGGCGACCGTGCGACACCTGCTGGCGCTCGCCCCCGACCGGGTCCTGGAGATCGGTGCCGGGAACGGCGCCCTGATGGCCCGCGTCGCTCCGCACACCAAGGCGTACTGGGCGACCGAGCTGTCCGGCGCGGCCGTGGACCGCATCCGTCAGGGGGTCCTGCCGACACTGCCGGATTCCGTCGACGCGCGGCTCTTCCACCGCGCGGAGGACGACTTCTGCGGTTTCGACGCCGAGCTGTTCGACGCGGTGGTCGTCGACTCCGCCGCCCGGTACGTGCCCGACGCGGGCCGGCTGCGGGAGATCGTCGGCCGGGCCCTGGGCCTGGTGCGGCCCGGTGGTGCCGTGGTCCTCGGTGGCATCCGCAGCCTCCCGCTGCTCGACGCCTGCCGCACGGAGGCGGAGGCGGTAGGCGCCGAAGCGGGCCTGACCGCCGGCCGACTGCGCGACCGGGTGCGGCAGCGGGCCACGGACGAGAAGGAGCTGGCGCTCGCACCGGAGTTCTTCTCGGTGCTGCGTACGGAACTCCCCGAGATCACCAGGGTGGAAATCGCCCTTCGCCCGGACGGTGACGGGGCCGACGAACTCGTCCGCTACGGCTACGACGTGGTCCTGCACGTGGGCGGCGCGTCCGCGGAGGCGCCGCGCCCGGCCCGGCTGGCCTGGACCTCCGTGGACCAGGTGCGCCAGGTCCTGACCGAGGAGCGGCCGGAGGCAGTCGAGATCGAAGGGGTGCCCAACCCGCGGGTCTCCGGAGCGCGGGCGCTGGTGACCGCGCTGGCCGCCGCGTCCGACGACGCTCCGGTCGAGGGTCTCGGCCGGGCGGCGGAGGGCGAGGGCACCGACCCCGACGTCCTGCGGGTGCTGGCCGACGAGCTGGGCTACGTCGCCGACGTGGCCTGGGCCGGCGGGCGCACCGACGGCGCCTACCGCGTCACCTTCCGGCGGCCGGACAGCGCGTACGTCGCCGACTGGACGGACCCGGCGGAGCCGGGCCGCCCGCTGCGGCATTACGCCAACCGCCCGGGTCTGGCCGAGCTGGGCCGGTGGCTGACCACCGAGGCCGGTACGTTCCTGCGCGACCGGGTCCCGGAGTTCATGGTTCCGTCGGCGATCGTCGCCCTGGCGGAGTTCCCGATCAACGCCAACGGCAAGCTGGACCGCGGCGCGTTGCCGCTGCCGCAGCGCGGGGTGCGCCCGACCGAGAAGGTCGTCGTGCCGCGCACCAGGTACGAGGAGCAGCTGGCGGAGATCTGGGCGGAAGTGCTGGGCCTGGACGAGGTCACCGTCGACCGCGGCTTCTTCGCCCTGGGTGGTGACTCCCTGATCGGCATCCAGATGGTCAGCCGGGCCACCGCCAAGGGCATAGCCCTCACCCCCCAGGACGTCTTCCAGAGCCCGACGATCGAGGAGCTCGCGGCACTCGCCGAGTCCCGGGGGCCGGTCAGGGCCCGGGCCACGGTGGAGCGCGATCCCAAGCTGCTGGAGTGGGCGCGGTCCCTCTACCCGGACGCGGCGGACGCGTACCCGGCCACCGGGATGCAGTGCAACGCCCTGGAGTACGTGGAGCAGGCGCCGGACTCGGGTGTCTACATCACCCACCAGCGGTTCCAGTTCCAGGGGCAGAAGCTGGAGCCCGTCGCGCTGGAGAAGGCGTGGCAGTACACCATCGAGCAGTTCCCGTCACTGCGCTCGAGCTATGTGCGGGACGAGGACGGCCGGTGGATCCAGGTGGTCCGCACCGGGGTGAAGATCGGTTTCGAGACGTTCGATCTGCGGGCGGCCACCCCCGTGGAGCAGGAGCGCCGGATCGCCGCGTACATCGAGGCCGAGCGGCGGCGTGGCTTCCACGGTCTGCTCCCCAAGACTCGGCTCGGCCTGTTCAAGCTGGCCGACGACCGATGGGAGTACATCCACTTCTTCACGCTGCTCGCGCAGGACGGCTGGAGCGCCGCCATGATGGTCCGTACGCTCCTCGACACCTACGAGGCCCTTTCCTCCGGCCGTGACCCGCTGGTCATCCCGCCGTCGGCGGCATACGGCGACTTCTGCCAGGAGCAGTCCGAGCGTGACATGAGCGGGGCCGAGGAGTTCTGGCGCGGCCAGCTGGACGGTGTTTCGCTCCCCGGCGCCCCGATCACGCTGCCCGCCGAGGAACGGCGCGCGGATGTCGCGATCCCCGTCCAGCAGGAGTTCGTGGCGGTGTCGGACGAGGATGCCGCAGCCATCACGGACCTGGCGCGCAGCAACGGACTGAGCGTCAACAGCGTGGTGTACGGCGCGTGGTCACTGCTGCTGGCCGCCATCACGGGTTCCGATCAGGTGGTCAGCGGTGCGCTGATGTCAGGCCGCAGCACCACGTCGGTCGACGTGGACCAGGCGGCGGGTCTGATGTTCAACATCCTGCCGGTGGTCACCACAGTGGATCCGGACGCCGCGCTGCTGCCCTGGTTGACGGGGATCCAGGACCGGATCAAGGCCATCAGCGACTACGAGTACGTGGCGCCGGCGGCGCTGAAGGAGCTGGGCCGGGTGCCCGCGGGGGAGCCGCTGTTCGAGAGCTACGTCGTCAACGAGAACGTGCCGGGCATGATCGCCGGCCTGGGGCGGCTCATGTCCGTGCTGGGGGCGGCCACACCCGTCCAGGTTCTGGCGCAGACGGAGCACCCGCTTCGGATCGAGATTCACTTCACCGATCAGTTCTCGGTGATCGCCGCGAATCACCGGTCCGGATACTTCCCGGACGGTGCGGTGGCCGGCTGGCTCCAGGAGTATGTGCACCTGCTTTCGGCCATCGTGGCCAATCCTGAGCGTTCGGTCGGGGATTTCGTAGCCGATTACACGAAGCGAGTCCAGTCTGTCAAGTGAAGTTCCCGTAAAGGATGAGTGTTCGACGGGATCGCCTCCGGGAATCGAGTACCAAGTCCACGGGGTGCGTGCTAGGGTCGATCTCGCCAACACAAATCACGTTGTTCCCCCTCGGTGGCTGGTTCAGGTGGCCTCGAGGGGGGCTCACGGGGAGAACTGCGTGATATCTCGCATTGTCGTGCATGACCGTCCTGCGGAAGAACTCGCCTCACTGTTGCGTTTGCTCCGTGAACAGGCCGGTATGACGCAGGAAGAGTTGTCCTACAGCTCTGGTCTGAGCATTCGTACGATTTCCGATCTGGAGCGGGGCCGTACCACCACGCCGCAGCGGCGGTCCATTGCGCTGCTGGCCGATGCGCTGTGCATCGAAGGGGACTCGCTGGAGCACTTCCGGCAGGCGGCGAGGGGGCGTTCCGTCGCTCAGTGCCCGTCCTGCTCCGCTCGGCTGCAGCTGGACGAGCTGATCGGACAGAAACGTTCCGCTTGATCCGCCGGTGGTCGTCCCTTGCCTCACCGGCCGCGCCCTGTGGCCGGTGAGGCATTCATTCCGCTTCGGGTAAAAACTTTTTCAATTCACCTTCTATTTCCTCACCCGCCGCCACGCGTCCCAGGCTGCCCGGGTGATCTGTTCGGCGTTCCGTGCGGTGTGCCGGAATGCGCTGGCTGGGATGTGTCTGAGCAACGGGGGAGAGAATGGCCGACGAGCGGAAGTATGTCGATTATCTGAGGCGCGCGACTGCGGAAATACAGGATCTTCGGCAACGTTTGCACGCTGCTCAAAACCGGATTCCAGAGCCTGTGGCAATCGTCGGCATGGCATGCCGTTATCCCGGTGGCGTGTCTTCTCCGGACGGCCTGTGGAGACTGGTCACCGAAGCCCGCGACACGGTCACCGAGTTTCCCCGCGACCGGGGCTGGGACATCTCGGGGATATACGATCCCGACCCTGATACCGCCGGTAAGAGTTACGTTCGAAATGGCGGGTTCCTCGAGGACGCCGCCTCCTTCGACGCCGGCTTCTTCGACATCAGCCCCCGCGAGGCGCTGGCCATGGACCCCCAGCACCGGCTGCTGCTGGAGTGCTCCGCCGAAGCCGTCGAACGCGCCGGCATCAGGCCGGATTCCCTGCGTGGCGGCCGTGTCGGGGTCTTCAGCGGCATCATGTCGTCCGGACCGTCCACCGACACCGCCAGCATGGCCGCCGGCCGGGTGGCCTACGCGTTCGGACTGGAGGGCCCGGCGGTCGTGGTCGACACGGCATGCTCCTCCTCCTTGGTCGCCCTGCACGTGGCCTGCCAGGCCCTCGCCGACGACGACTGCTCGCTCGCCCTCGTCGGCGGGGCCACGGTCATGACGACGCCCGACACCTTCGTCTACTTCAGCCGCCAGCGCGGACTGTCCCCGGACGGCCGGTGCAAGTCCTACGGCGCGGGAGCCGACGGCACCGGCTTCGCGGAGGGCGTCGGAGTGCTGCTCGTCGAGCGGCTCTCCGACGCCCTCCGCCTCGGCCACCCCGTGCTCGCCGTGATCCGTGGCTCGGCCGTCAACCAGGACGGCAGGTCCAACGGCATCACGGCCCCCAACGGCCCCTCCCAGCAGAGGGTCATCCGGGACGCCCTCGACCGGGCCGGCCTGGGCCCCGCCGACATCGACGTCGTCGAGGGCCACGGCACCGGCACCCGCCTCGGTGACCCCATCGAGGCCCAGGCGCTCCTCGCCACCTACGGGGCTGACCGGCCCGCCGACCGACCGCTGCTGCTCGGCTCCGTCAAGTCCAACATCGGCCACACACAGGCCGCCGCGGGCGTGGCCGGCATCATCAAGATCGTGCAGGGCATGCGCCACGGGGTCGTCCCGCCCACCCTCCACGCCGACGAGCCCTCGCCGCACATTGACTGGACCGCTGGTGATGTCCGGCTGGTGACCGCCGGCCCGGTGCCGTGGCCCGAGACCGGCCGGCCCCGCCGCGCGGCCGTCTCGTCCTTCGGCCTGAGCGGCACCAATGCCCACGTCATCCTCGAACATGCCCCCGCCCCCGAGGCACCCGACTCCATGCGGCCCCCCGCCCTCACGGGCGCCGCCCCCTGGATCCTGTCCGCCCGCACCGAGGAGGCCCTGCGCGCCCAGGCCGCCCGGCTGCGTGCCTGGGCCGACCGCAACGAGGACGCCTACCCCGCCGACGTCGCCATGGCACTCGCGACCCGTCGCACGTCCATGCCGGTGCGCGCGGCCGTCCTCGGCACCGACCGGGCCGACCTGCTGCGCGGACTCGACGCCCTCTCCGCCGGCGAGAGCGCCGCCCACGTAGTCTGCGCGCGGGCCCGCCGGCACGGCGGCCTCGCGGTGCTGTTCACCGGCCAGGGGGCCCAGCGGGCCCGCATGGGCCACGAGCTGTACGGGACGTACCCCGTCTTCGCCCAGGCCCTCGACGAGGTGTGTGACACGTTCGCCCCCCACCTGGAACGGCCCCTGAAGAGCGTGCTGTTCGCCCGCCCCGACACCGCCGACGCACTGCTGCTCGACCGCACCGCGTACACCCAGGCCGCGACGTTCGCCCTCGAGGTCGCCCTTTACCGGCTGACCGAGAGCTGGGGGGTGCGTCCCACCCTCCTCGCCGGCCACTCGATCGGTGAACTGACCGCCGCCCACATCGCCGGAGTCTGGTCCCTGCCCGACGCGGCGAAGGTGGTCGCCGAACGAGGACGCCTGATGGACGCCCTGCCCGACGGCGGCACCATGGTCGCCGTGGCCGCGCCCGAGCAGTGGGTGCGCGACCTCATGGCGTCCCTCGGCGCCGAGGTGAGCATCGCCGCCGTCAACGGCCCCTCCGCCGTGGTTGTGTCCGGCGAAGAGGCACTCGTGGACAAGGTCGCCGCCGCCTGTCGCGCCGAGGGCGTACGGACCAGGCCCCTGCGCACCTCGCACGCCTTCCACTCGTCGCTGATGGAACCCATGCTGGAGGCCTTCTCCGCCGTCCTCTCCTCCGTCACGTCCCACGCGCCCCGCCTGCCCGTGGTGTCGAACGTCAGCGGCGAACTCCTCACCGCCGACGAGGCGCGCTCCCCCGAGTACTGGATCACCCACGTCCGCGACACCGTGCGCTTCGCCGACGGCGTACGCACCCTGCGGGCCCGGGGAGCGACCCGGTTCCTGGAGATCGGCCCGGACACCGCGCTCACCCCGGCGGCCCAGGACACCCTCGCCGAGGAAGGCGACACCGGCGGCGAGGTGTTCGCCGCCCTCCTGCGGCGCGGCCGCGCCGAAGCCGACACCGTGCTGGCCGCCCTGGCTCGCCTGCACACCGACGGCGTCACCGTCGACTGGGACGCCGTCTTCGCCGGCCACCCCGATCCCCGGCTGGAACTGCCCACGTACGCCTTCCAGGGCACCCGCTACTGGACCGCTCCGGACCAGGACACCGTCGACGCGACCGGACTGGGCCTCACCGCCGTCGGCCACCCGTTCCTCCGCGCCGCCGCCGAACTCCCCGGCTCCGAAGAGGTGTTGCTCACCGGCAGGATCTCCGCCGAGACCCACCCCTGGCTCACCGACCACGCCATGTGGGGCACAGCCCTGCTGCCCGGCACCGGACTCGTGGAACTCGCGGCACGCGCCGGCGAAGCCGCGGGCTGCCCCGCCGTCCGGGACGTCACGCTGCACGCCCCGCTGATCGTGCCCGGTGACACGGCCGTCCACCTGCGCGTCGCCCTGTCCGCACCGGACGACGAGGGTGCCCGCGCCCTCACCCTCCACTCCCGCCCCGAGGACGCCGTCCACGACGACCCCTGGGAGCTGCACGCGTCCGGGACGGTCACCCCCGAGCCGGGCACCGCCCCCGACACCGCAGAACTCGCGGGTACCTGGCCGCCGCAGGACGCCACCGCCGTCGACATCGACGGCGTCTACGAACGGCTCGCCGCGCGCGGCTACGACTACGGGCCGGCGTTCCAGGGGGTCCGCGCGGTCTGGCAGCGGGGCGCCGAGGTGTTCGCCGAGGTGTCCCTGCCCGAGGCCAGGCACGACGAGACCGGCGGCTTCGTCCTCCACCCGGCTCTCTGGGACGCCGCCCTGCAGTCCCTCGCCCTCGTCGGCTACGACGAGGTGGACGGCGAGACGCGGCTGCCGTACGCCTGGAAGGACGTGGCCGTCCACGCCCGCGGCGCCGTCGCCCTGAGGGTCAGGATCGAGGCCGCCGACGAGGAGACGCTGTCGCTGACCGCCGTGGACCACGCGGGCCTCCCAGTGGTGTCCGTCGACACGATCCGGCTGCGCGACGTGTCGCCCGACCAACTGGTCGCACCCGACACGACGGACGACGCCCTTTTCCAGGTCCAGTGGGTCCCCGCCGACCTGCCGCTGCCCCGCGACGGCTCCGCCCGCCCGGAGGGCTCCTGGGCGGCGCTCGGCGCCGACGACGTACGCCTCACCGGAGCGCTGCGGGCCCAGTGGGGTGACGGTTCCTGGTACGCCGACCTCGCCGCCCTGCGCCAGTCGCTCGACGCCGGCGCCACCCCGCCCGCACTGGTGATGCTCACCCTCTCCGGCCCGGGCGACGACCCCACCGACCTGCCCGCAGCTGTACGGCACGCCGCTCTCGACACCCTCAGCGTCCTGAAGGAGTGGCTGGGCGACGCACGGCTCGCGGCCGCACGGCTCGTGGTGGTCACCCGCGGAGCGGTGGGCGACGCACCCACCGACCTCACCGGTGCCGCCGTGTGGGGCATGCTGCGGACCGCCCAGACGGAACACCCCGACCGCGTCGTCCTCGTCGACATCGACGACACCGAGGCATCGGCCCGCTCCCTGCCCGGCGTCATCGCCCTGGAGGAACCCCAGGCCGCGCTCCGCGACGGTGAGCCGCTCGTGCCTCGCCTCGCCCGCCCCGCCCCCACCGGGACACCGGCGTCCCCGGCACTCGACCCGTCCGGCACGGTCCTGGTCACCGGCGCCCTCGGTGCCCTCGGCGCCGCCCTGGCCGAGCACCTGGTCGTCCGGCACGGCGCACGCAGGCTCCTGCTCCTGAGCCGGCGCGGCCCCGCCACCGAGGGCGCCGCCGAACTCGCCCGGAAACTGCGGGACCTCGGGGCCGAGGTGGAGATAGCCGCCTGCGACGTGTCCGACCGCGTCGCCCTGGCCGCCGTCCTCGACGCCGTACCGGCCGACAAGCCGCTCACCGGAGTCGTCCACGCGGCCGGTGTCCTCGCCGACGGCATGCTCGAAACCCTCACCGAGCGCCACGTCCACGACGTCCTGCGGCCCAAGGCCGACGCTGCCTGGCACCTGCACGAGCTGACCCTCGGCATGGACCTGCGGCTCTTCTCGCTGTTCTCGTCGCTGTCCGGCACCCTGGGCGGCGCCGGACAGGCCAACTACGCCGCCGCGAACGCCTTCCTCGACGCCCTGGCCGCCCACCGCCAGGCCCTCGGGCTGCCCGGCCAGTCCCTGGCCTGGGGAGCCTGGGAGGCCGACGGGGGCATGGTCGACCGGCTCGCCGAGGCCGACCGCGCCCGCGCCGCCCGTGTCGGGCTCACCGCGCTGACGACCGACGAGGGCCTCGCCCTCTTCGACCTGGCCACCGGCACCAAGGAGCCGGCGGCCCTCGTCCCCGCCCGCCTCGACGTCAGGGCGCTGCGCCGGATGTTCTCCCGCGCCGAACAGGTACCGCCGCTGCTGCGCGGCCTCGTCCGGCTCCCCAGGGTCAGAGCCGCCGAGCGGTCCGACCAGTCGGCCGCGCTCCGCGCCCGGCTGGCCGACCTGCCGGAGCAGGACCGGGGCCGCGAAGTCCTCGCCGTCGTACGCGAACACGTCGCCGCCGTACTGGGGCACTCCACCCCGGCGACCGTCGCCGTGGACCGGGGATTCCTCGACCTCGGGCTGGACTCGCTCACCGGCATCGAGCTGCGCAACCGGCTCGACGCGGTCAGCGGGCTGCGCCTGCCCTCGACACTGATCTTCGACTATCCGACACCACAGGCCGTGGCGGACTGGCTGGCCGGGCGCATCATGCCCGCTACCGCCTCTCAGGACGGCGCAGCCGAGGTCCGGCACTCCCGGGGGACGGCCCCGGCGGGCCGGCGCACCTCCGAGGCCGCCGAGGCCGCGGAACACGCCATCAAGAACATGGCCGCCGAGGAACTGGTGCGGCTGGCGCTCGGTCGCAGCGGCTCATGACCGGCATACGAGCAATGTTCCCAAGACCGGGACTGTAGCCAGCCCGGCACGAGGCTACGGGGGATTAGGCAATGACTAGCACGTACGCACCGACGGTCACCTTCCAGAGTCTGAAGGCGGTCGATCGGGTGGCGCCGGGCCGGCACGTCCTCGGCAGGGTCGACTTCACACACGAACCGTCGTCTCCCACCACGGACGCGGGACACCCGGTGGTCGGCATCCAGATGACCCGGTCCGTGGAGGACGGGTTCGCCGAGGTGTGGACCTCCCGCCGGCCCGTCGAGGCCGGCCGGTCGGGTTCGCTGTCCTACGCTGTGGACGGCGAGTTCCTGTTCGGCACCGCCCGCATACCGGAGAGCGACGACTACGTCGACGCCACCGAGGCCGCCTACACCGAAGCGGTCGAGCTGACCCGCTCGCTCGGTTACAGCCGGCTCTACCGCATCTGGCACTACATCAGCCGCGTCAACGAGGAGAACGCCGCGGGGCTGGAGGTGTACCGGGAGTTCTGCGTCGGCCGGGCCCGCGCCCTCGAACGGTACGGAATGACCGACGACATGCCCGCCGCGACGGTCATCGGCGCGCACGCCGGCGGCATCGTCCTGTACTTCCTCGCCTGCCGCGCCGGCAAGCAGGTCAACATCGACAACCCGCGCCAGGTGCCGCCGTACCACTACCCGAGCCGGTACGGCCCCAAGGCCCCGAACTTCGCCCGCGCCACCTACCTCGCGCAGGACGGCGGCGGCGAGCAGTTCTACGTCTCCGGCACCGCCGGCATCCTCGGCCACCGCACCATGCACCCCGGCGACGTGGAGGCGCAGTGCCGGCTGGCACTGGACAACATCGCCCACGTCATCGGCGGCAGGAACCTCTCCGTGCATGGCATCGGTCCGGGCTGTACCCTCGACGACCTGCGTGCCGTCAAGGTCTACGTGCGCCATCAGGCGGACATCGCCCGCGTCGAGCGGATCTGCCGCGAAGCCCTCTCGCCGGTCGCCGACATGGTGTTCCTCAACGCCGACATCTGCCGCGCGGACCTGCTCGTCGAGCTGGAGGGCATCGTTGTCCGCGATCACGTGTCGGGCCTCCGGCGGGTGCCCGAGTGGGAGCACCTGCCCGCCGCCCAGCAGCCGGAGTGGCGCGACCACCCCGCCTACGAGCGGGTAAAGGCCACTCTCGTGGCCGCCCCGCCCGTCGTACTGCCCGGCGAGGTCCGCCAACTGCGCGACCGGCTCGCGGAGGTCGCCGCCGGCGAGGCCCACGTCCTCCAGATCGGCGACTGCGCGGAGAGCTTCTACGAAAGCACTCCGCACCACACCCGGGCGAAGATTGAGACCCTGGACGCACTGGCCGAACGGCTCGGCGACCACACCGGGCGCGGCGTCGTCAGGATCGGCCGCATTGGCGGACAGTACGCCAAGCCCCGCTCGACGCCGTTCGAAGTGGTCGACGGCGTCGAACTCCCCGTCTTCCGCGGGCACATGGTCAACGCCGAGGGCAACTCCGCCGAGGCCAGGCGGCACGACCCCGTCCGCATGCTGTGGGCCTACCACTTCAGCGACGAGGTCCAGCAGGCCCTGCGCAGCCACCGGGACGCCACGGCCCTGCGCAGCGTCCACCCCGGCCCCTGGTCCAGCCACGACGCACTCGTCTTGGACTACATCGGCGCCCTGGTACGCCTCGACGAGGCGACCGGCGACCAGTTCCTCGGTTCCACCCACTACCCGTGGGTGGGCGAGCGCACCGGCGACCCCGGGCAGGCCCATGTCGCCCTGCTCGGCCAGGTGATCAACCCCGTCGCCTGCAAGATCGGTCCCCGCTCCACACCCGACAGCGTGCTGGCCCTGTGCCGGGCGCTCGACCCGCACCGGGAACCCGGACGGCTCACCCTCATCGTCCGCATGGGCCGCGACGCCGTCGGCACCCTCCTCCCCCCGGTGGTCCGCGCCGTCCGCGACGCCGGCCACCTCGTGGTCTGGCTCTGCGACCCCATGCACGGCAACACCGTCAAGCTGCCCTCAGGCACCAAGGTGCGCTACCTCGACCACCTCGTCGACGAGGCCGTCCGTTTCCGCGACATCGTCCGCGCCCACGGACAGCACCCGGGCGGGCTCCACCTGGAGACCGCCGCCGAGGACGTCACCGAGTGCATCGGCGGACCGGTCCTCGGCGCGGACGACGTCGATCGCCACTACACGACGCTGTGCGACCCCCGGCTCAACGCCGAGCAGGCCGCCCACCTCATCGACCGCGTCTTCCGACCGGCCTGAGGCCAGCTGCCCGACGGGCACCCGAACCACCTGAATGACCGAGAACGACACCGAGGGAAGTGCTGAAGTGCTGCGCAGCGATCTGATCCGGCCGTTGCACGAACTGCTGCGGGACCAAGCCGAGCGGCTCGGCGGTAAGACCGCCTTCTCCGACGCCCGGCGCAGCGTGGGCTACGCCGAGCTGGAACGCCGCACCGGGCGGCTGGCCGGCCACTTCCGTGCGCTCGGCCTGGACCGCGGCGACCGTGCCGCCATCCACCTCGACAACGGCGTCGACATGGTGGAGAGCTACCACGCCATCGCCAGGGCCTCAGGGATCGGCATCCCCGTCAATCCCCGCACCAGCGGCGAGGAGCTCGACTACGTCCTGTCGGACGGCGGCGTACGCCTCCTGGTCACCGACCCCGCCCGTCTCGACGACGTGCGCACCCTGCTGCCCCGCCACCCCGGTCTGATCGTCGTCGTCACCGGTGACACCCTGCCCGCCGACGCCCCCCCGGGTGCCGTCTCGTTCAACGTCCTGGCCACCACCGAGCCCACGCAGCCCGCCCGGGACGACCTCGGGCTCGACGACCCGGCCTTCATGCTGTACACGTCGGGTACGACCGGCCGCCCCAAGGGCGTGCTGTCCACCACGCGCAATTCCCTGTGGACCATCGCCGCCTGCTATGCGCCGATGCTCGGCTTCTCCGGCGACGATCATGTGCTGTGGCCGCTGCCCCTGTCGCACTGCCTCGGCCACCACCTCGGCGTGCTCGGCGTCACCGCCGTCGGCGCGACCGCCCACATCATGACCGCCTTCTCGGCGGGTGAGGCACTCGAACTGCTCACCTCCCGCGACTTCACCTTCCTCGCCGCCGTCCCGGCCATGTACCACCAACTGGTGGAGGCGGCCCGGGAGCGCGGCACTACCGCGCCCACCACGCTGCGCGTCTGCCTCACCGCCGGCTCCGTCGCCTCGGAACCCCTGCGCGCCTCCGTTCGGGAACAGTTCGGCGTCGCCCTGCTCGACAGCTACGGCACCACCGAGACCTGCGGCCCCATCACCTCCAACGTCGCCGACGGCCCACGGGTGCACGGCTCCTGCGGGCGCCCCCTGCCGGGCCTGGAGGTCCGGCTCGTCGACCCGCACACGGGCGAGGACGTCCCCACCGGGGAGGAGGGCGAGGTATGGGTCAAGGGACCGAACGTCATGCTCGGTTACTACGACGGCGCCACCGGAACCGCCACGCCTCCCGCCGACGGCTGGCACCGCACGGGCGACCTGGCCCGGCGCGACGCGGACGGTTTCCTGACCGTCACCGGCCGCATCAAGGAACTGATCATCCGCGGCGGTCAGAACATCCACCCGGGTGAGGTCGAGGAGGTGCTGCGTCAGATCCCCGGCGTCCTCGACGCCGCTGTCGTCGGAGCGCCCCACGACGTCCTCGGACAGGTGCCGGTGGCCCTGGTCGTACCGGGCCCGGAGGGCATCGACCCGTCCCGCCTGTTCGTCGAGTGCCGGGCCCGGCTCTCGTACTACAAGGTTCCCGAGGAGATCCACACCGTCGCCCGGGTGCTGCGGACCCCTTCCGGCAAGATCGTCCGTGACGCCCAGCTCGACCAGCCGCGCAGGCTTCTCGCCACCGGAACGGGCACCGTCGACCGCCTCTTCCGCGTGGACTGGGTGCCGCTGCCGGACAGCGGGCGCACCGACGCCTCCGCCTGGGAGGTCCACGGCGAGGACACCCGGGGCGACGGGACCGCCGTGCGCGCAGTGGGCGACCTCACCGGCCTCGCCGACCTGACGGACCGCCTGGCCTATCGCCTCGCACAGGAGGAGGGCTCCGCACCGGACGCGGTGCTGGCCGAGGACACGGCTGAGCGCCGTCCGGTACCGGCCCGGCTCGTGGTCGTGACCAAGGGCGCCGTGGACGCGGCCTTCCACACGGGCCCGGCGACCGGTGAGCCGTGGGCCCGGCTGAGGTCCCTCCAGACCGCGCACCCCGGACGGCTCGTCCTCGTCGACCTCGACGAGGGCACCATCACCCGTGACGCCCTGCGCCGGCTCGTGGAGTCGGGGGAGCCGCGAATCGCCCTCCGCGCCGGCGACGCCCTCGTCCCGCGGCTCGCTCCGGCCGCCGCACCCCACGCCTCCGCGCCCCGGCTCGACCCCGACGGCGTCGCCGTCGTGACCGGCGCGCGGGGAACCGTGGGCGCTGCCGTCGCCGCGCAGCTGGTCACCGGCTACGGCGTGCGCCGCCTGCTGCTCACCGACCCGGACACCGACGGTCTCGCCGCGCTCACCGCCGAACTGACCGCTCTCGGCGCCGACGTACGCACCACCGCTGACCCGGTGGCCGACCTGGACGGTCCGGCCACCGTACTCGTGCACGCCGCGGCCACGGCCGACGGCCCGGACCGGGACCAGCCGCACGATCCGCGAGCCCTGTACGAGGCCGCCGGCGGTGCCGCTCTGCCCGCCCTCGTGGTGGTCACCCCCTTGACCGCAGCCCTCGGCGCCGACGGGGAGGAGGCCGCCGCGTCCACCGCTTCGGCAGCCGCCCTCGTACGCGCCCACCGTGCCCGCGGCGGCGCCGGTACCCTGCTCGCCACGGCCGCCTGGGCCGACGGCGACGAAGGGGCGATCGCTGTCCGTGACGGTCTGACGCTCTTCGACACCGCCCTGACCGGCCCCGACGCCTGCCTCCTGGCCCCCGGCCCGGCCCAGCCCGCGCCGGCCCTGCACCTGCCCGCGCGCGCGGCCGACACCGCGGACGAGTGGGCGGCGCCCGAGCCTTCCGTACGCGCCGGACTCGTCCGCCACCTGGAACCGCTGACGGACGCCGAACGCCTGGCGGACCTCGTGGAACGCGTACTGGCCGCGGTCGTCGCCGTCCTCGGCGACAACGCCCCCACGGCCATCGCCGCCGACCGCGCCTTCAAGGAACTCGGCCTGACGTCCCTGACAGCGGTCCGGTTGCGCAACCGGCTCGTCGAGACCACCGGTCTGGCCCTGTCCGCCGCCGTGGTCTTCGACCACCCCACCCCCCAGGCTCTGGCCCGTCACCTCGCCGCCGAGCTGACCGGTACGCCCGGCGGCGCCGCTGCCCCCGCACCGCGCCGCCCCCGGCCGGCCGACGACGAGCCGATCGCGATCGTGGCGATGAGCTGTCGCTACCCGGGCGGCGTCGCCTCCCCGGAAGACCTGTGGAGCCTGGTCGCCGAAGGCCGTGAGGGCATCGGCGAGTTCCCCGAGAACCGCGGCTGGGACCTCTCCGCGCTGTTCGACACGGACCCCGACGCACCGGGCACGTGCTACACCCGCCACGGCGGTTTCCTGCACGACGTCGGCGACTTCGACCCCGGCTTCTTCGGCATCGCCCCGGGCGAGGCTCTCGTGATGGACCCGCAGCAGCGGTTGCTGCTGGAGGTGTCGTGGGAGGCGTTCGAGCGGGCCGGGATCGACCCGGTCTCGCTTCGCGGCAGCCGCACCGGAGTCTGGGCCGGTCTCATGCACCACGACTACGCGGAGCGGTACGACGGCGTCCCCGAGGAACTGGAGGGCTACCTCGGCACCGCGGCGGCCGGCAGCGTCGCCTCCGGCCGGGTGTCCTACACCCTAGGGCTGGAGGGCCCCGCCGTGACCGTGGACACGGCGTGCTCGTCGTCGCTGGTCGCGCTGCACCTGGCGGCGCAGGCGCTGCGGCAGGGCGAGTGCGACCTCGCCCTGGCCGGCGGCGTGGCGGTCATGGCCTCGCCGCAGGTGTTCATCGACTTCTCCCGCCAGCGGGCACTGTCCCCCGACGGCCGCTGCCGCGCCTTTGCCGCGGGCGCCAACGGCACCGGCTGGTCCGAGGGCGCCGGCATGGTCCTGCTGGAGCGGCTCTCGGACGCGGTCCGCAACGGCCGCCGGATCATGGCCGTGGTGCGCGGCAGCGCGATCAACTCCGATGGTGCGTCGAATGGGTT